>NZ_JAOQKG010000001.1:0-37863 GCF_025567605.1 Oscillibacter acetigenes
CCGACTACGGCATCTGCGGCGACCTGTTCAAGGTCACCCCCATGCTGATCGAGGCCATCAAGGCCGCCAAGGCTGCGAAGTAAGCGAATAAAAGCCAAGAGCCGCACGGGCAAAGCCCGTGCGGCTCTGTTCTGTTTGAACACCTATGGGGGATACCGGCAGTTCAGGACTCTGCGCGCTCGGCGGCACAATCCGGATGCTCTGCGACAAACTCCGCCTCAGCCTCCGCCAGGATCTTTTTGTCTGCCTTGGTGGTGAGTTGGGATTTATCGAATTTGGCGAACAGGTCCGGCCGCCGTTCCATAGTGCGCTTGTAGCTCTGCTTTTTCCGCCAGGCAGCCACCTTACCGTGGTCACCGGAGAGCAGGATCTCCGGCACTGCTCGACCGTGCCATTCAGCCGGGCGGGAGTATTGGGGATATTCCAGCAGCCCGTTCCAGTGGGATTCCTCCTCAAAGCACTCCGCATCCGGCAGAACGCCGGGCACCATGCGGCACACCGCGTCCGCCACCGCCATGGCGGGGATCTCTCCACCGGTGAGGACGAAGTCCCCCATGCTGATCTCCTCGTCCACACACTCGTCCAGGAACCGCTGGTCCACACCCTCATAGTGGCCGCAGACCAGGATCAAGTGGTCATATCGCGCTTTCAGCTCCTTGGCAACTTCCTGGGTGAAGGTGCGGCCGCAGGGGGAGAGGAAGATCGTCCGTCCGGGGCCGTAGGTCTCCACGATGTGGCTCCAGCAGCGGTACAGGGGATCTGCCTGCATGACAGCGCCCCGGCCGCCGCCGTAGGGATAGTCGTCCACCTGCATCTGCCTGTTGGTGGTGTATTGGCGGATCTGGTGGCTCTGGATGGAGATATAGCCTCGCTGCTGGGCCCGGCCCAGGATGCTCACGTTCAGCATGGCGTCCACTGAGTCTGGGAACAGCGTCATGATGTCAATTCTCATCCGTGGCCATCCCTTCCCAAACCTGGACCTCCATCCGGTTGGCGTCCAGGTCCACCGATTTGATAAACACATCCGGCACGGCGGGGATCAGATACTCCCGCGCTCCCCTGACCGTGTAGACCTTGTGAGCGGGATAGGAGTCCACCCGGGTGATCTCGCCCAGCGTCTCGCCGGTGGCGGCGTCACAGACGGTCATGCCCAGCAGCTCCGCATCAAAGCAGGCGCCCTCCGGCAGCTTGGCGTCTGCCCGGCGGATATACAGGTTCTTACCCTTCAGGGCCAGGGCCGCGTTCATATCATCCACGCCGGGGAACTTCATCAGCACCAGGGACTTGTGGACGTGGTTGGCGGTGGGGGTGACGGGGGCCCCGTCCAAATAGAACGTCTGGAACTGGGTCAGGAAGGCAGGGTCCTGGCCGTCCGGCTGTACCCGCACCTCGCCCCGGATGCCGTGGGCGTTGACGATGCGGCCGATTTTGATGGTTTCCAATCTCATAGGAGCGCTCCTTTGGGAAGTGATGGCACGCCGGGCCGTCTCCGACCCGGACAGGAGGCAGGCGGGCCCCGTACCCTCCTGCCTGACAACGTTTATTGGCTTGTTTCTGTGTCCGCCCTTCCCAGGGCGGAGGCGGGGAACAGAGAGATGGTCCCGTTGTCGTTGAGATAGCGCAGCAGGGACAGCAGGATGGGCAGGCCGAACAGGCCCACGATGCCAAACAGGTGGTTGCCCACAAACATGCTCATCAGTGTCAGCACAGGATGCAGGCCGATCTGTGCCCCCACGATCCGGGGCTCGATGATGTTGCGGATGACGGTGATGATGACGTACAGAACCAGCAGTGCGAAGGCGTGGGGAAGATCTCCGCCCAGCGCGGAGAGAATGACCCAGGGGATCATGATACCTCCGGTGCCCAGAACGGGGAGAATGTCGAAAATAGCGATCAGCAGCGCCACCAGAATCGCACGGTTCACGCCGATGAGGGTCAGACCGACGGATAGTTCCACAAAGGTGATGGACATGATGAGGGCGTAGGAGCGGATGCAGACGAACAGCGTTCCCACCACATACGCCTTGACCTGGAGTACCAGATTCCGGGTGCTCCCCTGGAGGCAGCCCAGGCAAAACCGCACGATCTTCTGGTAGTCGACGGCGATGAAGAATGTGGAAATCACCATCAGCAGCAGCCGGATCAGGAAGCCGGGCAGGGAGGTGGCGAAAGAGGTGGCCATGGACACACCGCCCACCAATACGACGGAGAGACTGGAGACCAACTGCCACAGCATATTGAGCAGCTGGGACTGCAGCTCCTGCAACGCGGACATGAGGGAGGGGTCCAGCTTGGCCAGCAGCTCCTCCAGCCAGGCGAAAAAGTCAGTGAGCTCCGGGAGAATATAGGCGGAATAGAGCGAGGGAATCTGCTGCACCACAGATGTGATAGTGGCCGTGATCCGGATTCCCGCCAGCGCCAGCAGCAGGCCGATGGTGCCGTATGTGAGGACCACCAGCAGTACCGCCACCAACCCCTTGGGCGCGTGGAGCACCCGGGAGAGGAAGCGGATGGGGCGGCGCAGAACATAGGCGATCAGAAACGCCAAGACGAACGGCAGCAGTAGCGGCAGCGCATACTGCAGCAACAGATAACTCAGCACCAGAATCAGCGCTAGATAGGTCACATCAATGATGAATTTTTTCTTTTTTTCTGTGGACACCAAAAGCCTCCAATCCCACAGGCAGCGTCACCTGACGCTTGCGGTGTAGTACAAGTAAGCAGTGGAACGGGCTGGCCGAAGCGGCGGGGCCGCAGCCCGGACAGCGGCAGCGAAATGATCGAAAAAGGAGGAGGCCTGGCCTCCTCCTTTCGGATCTGGCGGAAGCGGCCCGCCGGATGATCGGTTCAATCTACAATATCTACGGAAACCTTCTGGCCGGTGCGCTGGGCATAGGACCGGATGACAGTCCGGATCTCCTTGGCGATGCGGCCCTGCCGGCCGATGACCTTTCCCATGTCGTCGGGGGCGACGCGCAGCTCCAGCGTCAGCTCCTGGGGACCCTCCACCTCAGTGACAGAGACGGCCTCCGGATCATCCACAAGGTTTCTGGCGATGTAGAGCAGCAACTCTTTCATGCCCGATCCTCCGGATCAGAGGACTTCTACTTTTTTCAGCAGAGCTCTGACGGTGTCGGTGGGCTGGGCGCCGGACTTGATCCAGGCCTGGGCGCGCTCCGTGTCGATCTTGATCTCAGCAGGGGAGACGCAGGGGTTGTAAGTGCCGATCTCCTCGATGAAGCGGCCGTCCCGGGGGAAACGGGAGTCCGCTACCACAACGCGGTAGAAAGGAGCCTTCTTGGCGCCAAGGCGGCGCAGTCTGATTTTCACCATAATTTGTTACCTCCAACAGTAAACTCGAAATTTTTTATCTATAAATGCATAGCACTTATATCCACTTTATTTCAGCCGCTTCTTGCGACCGAAGCCGTGCATCCGGCTGCCCAGGCCGCCGCCTCCCATTTTGGAAAGCCGTCCCCGGGTCATCTGCTTGGTCAGCTGCTGCATCATATCGAACTGCTTCAGCAGCCGGTTCACATCCACCACCTCCAGGCCGCAGCCGGCAGCGATGCGCTTTTTCCGGCTGGCGTTCAGGATCTGGGGATTCTCCCGCTCCAGCGGGGTCATGGAGAGGATGATGGCCTCCGTGTGGGCCAGGGCCTTGTCATCGATGGTGGCACCGGCCATCTGGCGGCCCAGAGCACCGGGCATCATGCTGGCGATCTGGCTCAGGTCACCCATATTCCGCAGCTGCTGGAGTTGTTCGTAGTAATCCTGCAGCGTCAGGCGGTTTTTCCGGAGCTTTTCCTCCAGCTTGGCGGCCTGATTTTCGTCGTAGGTCTGCTGGGCCTTTTCGATGAAGGACAGCATATCGCCCATACCCAAAATGCGGGATGCCATCCGGTCCGGATGGAAGGGCTCGATCATATCCAGCTTCTCGCCGGTACCCACGAACTTGATGGGCTTGCCGGTGGAGGCCCGAATAGAGAGAGCAGCGCCGCCACGGGCGTCGCCGTCCAGCTTGGTCAGCACCACGCCGTCGATGCCCAGCGCCTCGTCAAAGGCAGTGGCGGCGTTCACCGCATCCTGGCCGGTCATGGCATCCACCACCAGCAGGATCTCATTGGGATGGACGGCAGCCTTCATCCGCTTCAGCTCATCCATCAGGGACTCATCCACATGGAGCCGGCCGGCGGTGTCCAGGAAGACCATATCACTGCCGTGGTCCCGGGCATGGCGGATTGCATTCTCTGCAATCTGCACCGGGTCACCCTGACCCTGCTCGAATACCGGCAGGTCCAGCTGGCCACCCACCACCTTCAATTGCTCGATGGCGGCGGGACGGTACACGTCGCAGGCGGCCAGCAGGGGCCGCTTGCCAAGCTGGCGGCGCATCAGCCCCGCTAGCTTGGCGGTGGTGGTGGTCTTGCCGGCGCCCTGCAGGCCCACCATCATCACAACGGTGGGACCGCTGTTGGCCATGGAGAGCCGGGCGGTGCCGCCGCCCATGAGCTTTGTCAGCTCTTCGTTGACGATCTTGATGACCTGCTGGGCGGGCGTGAGGCTGTCCAACACGTCGGACCCCACAGCCCGCTCTGTCACGGTAGCCACGAAGTCCTTGACCACCTTATAGCCTACGTCGGCCTCCAGCAGGGCCAGACGGACTTCCCGCATGGCCTCCCGGACGTCGTTCTCTGTCAGGCGGCCCTTGCCCCGCAGCTTCTTGAATGTTGCGTTCAGTTTTTCGGTGAGCCCTTCAAATGCCATGCGATCATTCCTTCAAAGCGGTGGCTTCCGCGTGAATCAATTCCGCCAGCTCAGTCAGACGGGGGTCCTCATACTGGCGGTAGTTGATGGTCTTCAGCTCGGCGGCTGCATCCTCGATGGCCTGCAAATGGCCCCGCATCTGCTCGAAGCGCCGGATCAGGCCGGTCTTGTCCTCCACCTCCTGCATGACGCCCTCCGCCCGGACGATCACGTCCCGGACGCCCTGGCGGGAGATGCCGGCGTTTTCCGCGATCTCAGCCAGAGACAGGTCCTCATTGTAATAGAGGTCAAAGAATTCCTTCTGCCGCTCGGTGAGGAGTTCGCCGTAAAAATCGAAGAGCATGGTCATGCGGTATGTCTGATTTTTCATGAACTCCCTCATTTCTGTAAAGCTGTATTCCTTTACAACGAGAAATAGTTTACAGGATTTTGCCGGAAAAGTCAAGGGGAAAAACGAAAGAAATCCGGAAAAAATTCCCCTCCGGCAGACCGGAACGGCTTGCCAAATCCGCGTTTGCGGCATAGACTGAGAGGGACTGAACAGAACGGAGGGAGTTTATGGTATTCGACGCGCATTCGGATCTGCTGTACGATGTGACCCGGCGGCGCCTGCTGGGGGAGCGGCGGGTGCTGGAGCACCACCATCTGGACCGGCTGCGGCGGGGCGGCGTGGAGGGGCTGGTGCTGGCCGTCTGGGCCAGCGGTCCCCGAGAGACGTTCTGGAAGGACACCGCCTGGAAGGATCCTGCATCCAATTTGGGCCGCACCCATCAGATATTTGCCTGTGCCCGGGCAGACCTGGCGGAATGTCCGCAAATCCGCCCGGTCCACACCGCAGCGGAGGCAGAGGCTGCCCGGGCAGCGGGCCAAATCTACGCCTTCCTGGCGGTGGAGGGCATGGCGGCCATCGGCGGGAACCCCGCCGGCGTGGACTGGTACTACGGCCAGGGCGCCCGGCTGGGGATGCTCACCTGGAACGAGACCAATGCCCTGGCCGCCGGAGCCGGAGGCGATCCTCAGGCGGGGCTGACGGAGGCGGGACGCCGGGCGGTGCGCCGGATGGGAGAACTGGGGATGGTGGTGGACGTGTCCCATCTGAACGACGGCGGCTTCTGGGACGTGATGGACCTGGCCGCCGGGCCGGTGATCGCATCCCACTCCAACTGCCGTGCCCTGTGCGATGTGCGCCGGAACCTGTCCGACGACCAGCTGCGCCGCATCCGGGACACCGGCGGCGTGGTGGGGCTGAACGCCTTCCACGGCTTTGTCCACGCCGAGCCCCGGCAGCAGACCGCCAGGACCCTGGCCCTCCACGCCGTCCACATGGCGGAGGTCATGGGGGTGGAGCATGTGGGCTGCGGCTTCGACTTCTGCGAGTTTATGGGCCCTGGAAACGAGGGGGCAGAGGGCCTGGAAAGCGCCGCCCACATCCGGAACCTCTTCTACTGGCTGGAAAAGCTGGGGATGAACCGGCAGGAGCTGGAAATGGTCGCCCGGGGCAATTTTCTGCGGGTTCTGGCGGGGCCAGACCTGCCGCCGCAATGAGAAAGACAGCTGCTCCCCATCGGAGCAGCTGTCTGATTTTCTGCATCACGGCTGTGTGAAGCCTAGATAGCGGGTGCCCTGAAAGGTCAGGCGGCCCGTGTCCCCTTCCACCAGGAGACCATACTCCCGGCCACTGACGGAGAACTCCATCCGGTCACCGCTCTCCACCTGAAAGGTGACATAGTACCGGGTGGAGGTGGTCATGTGATGGGTCTCGCCTCCGTGGTGATGGTGGGAGACATCGATCCGCTTGGCCACCACAGTGGCCTCCACCGTCAACCGGGGGGAGTTGTTGTTCCGGTGCCACTGGCTGACACCCCGGACGATCATCACAATGAAGAGACAGAGCACCAGGGCGAAGATCAGAAAGAACAAAATTTCGAATCCGCCGCCGAACATAAAGGAGTCTAAAAGCCCCATGCCGCCAAAGCCGGGCGTGGTCATGAAGATCCCACCTTTTCCTCTTGTTGAGACTGATTTTACCAGATACCGCATAAGTCGGCAAGAAAGAATTTGAATTATGGGAAGAGATATACTATAATAATCCCATGTTGTATTCCACAGAAGAGGAGTTGAGACCTTGGAAAGAACCAGAATCCAACTGGCCGACGGGGTGTATCTCACCTATCTGCCGGCCAGAAAGTTCAAGACCAGCCTGCTCTCCGCCCAGTTCGTCACCCCGCTGCAGCAGGAGACTGCCTCCGCTTATGCGCTGCTGCCGGCCATCCTGCGCCGGGGCACGGTGCGCTATCCCGACCTGGGGGCGTTGTCCGCCCGGCTGGACCGGCTGTACGGTGCCTCTGTGGACTACACCGTCCGCAAGCAGGGCGAGAATCAGTGCGTAGGCTTCGTGGCCAGCTTTATCGACGACAGCTACATCCCCGGTGGGGAACAGCTGCTGGAGCCGGTGGCGGAGCTGTTGGGAGAGCTGCTGTGCGATCCCGTGACCGAGCGGGGCCGCTTTGTGACCGCTTATTTTGAGGGGGAGAAGACCAACCTGATTGACGCCATCCGCAGCCAGGTGAATGACAAGCGGGAGTATGCCTACGCCCGATTGCTGCGGGAGATGTGCGACGGGGAGCCCTACGGCATCAGCCGCCTGGGCGACGAGGCGGGTGCGGAGAAGCTGCAGATGCCAAAGCTCCACGCCCTGTACGGAGAGCTGCTTGCCACCGCCAGGCTGGAGCTGTTCTACTGCGGCAGCGCATCCCTGGAGCGGGTACGGGAGGCGTTGGCCGCAGCTTTCGCCACGCTGCCCAGGGATGGGATCCGGGACATCGCTCCGTCCACGCCCCATCCGGCCCGGACCGAGGTGAAGCGGGTGGAGGAGGCCATGGACGTGACTCAGGGCAAGCTGGGTATGGGCTTTGCCTGCGGCAGCGACGACTACGCCGCCGCGCTGATGGGCAATACCCTGTTTGGCGGCAGCAGCAACTCCAAGCTGTTTTTGAACGTGCGGGAGAAGCTGTCCCTGTGCTACTACGCCTCGTCCGCCTACCACCGGCAGAAGCGGCTCATCACCGTCTCCTCCGGCATTGAGTTCCAGAACTACCAGAAGGCCTATGACGAGATCATGGCCCAGCTGGCCGCCGTGCAGGCTGGCCGCCTGGAGGACTGGGAGCTGGAGGGCGCCCGCAGTACGCTGCTGAATGCCTACGCCTCCATGGGAGATTCCCAGGGGAAGCTGGAGAACTTCTACCTGGGCCAGGCGGCCACCGGACAGGAGGACACGCCGGAGCTGCTGGCGGAGCAGGTGCGGCACGTGACGGCGGAACGCATCTTTGACGCCATGCAGACCGCCTCTCTGGATACGGTGTACTTCCTGAAGGGAAAGGAGACTGCGGAATGAAGCAGACGTTTTACGAGCGGATCGGCGAGTCCGTCTACCGGGAGGTGCTGCCCAACGGATTGCAGGTCTGCGTGGTCCCCAAGCCGGAGCACGCCAAGAAGTACGCCTTCTTTGCCACCCGGTACGGCGGGATGGACACCCGCTTCTGTCTGGACGGTAAGTGGCTGGACACACCGGCGGGCATCGCCCACTATCTGGAGCACAAGATGTTCGACACCAAGGAGGGTAACGCCCTCCAGGAGCTGGCGAAAAACGGCGCGGAGCCCAATGCCTTCACCTCCAACGCCATGACCGGCTACTACTTCGACTCCACGGAGCACTTTGAGGAGAATCTGGAGATCCTGCTGTCCTTCGTCTCTATCCCCTATTTCACGGAGGAGAGCGTGGCCAAGGAGCAGGGCATCATCGGCCAGGAGATCCGCATGATCGAGGACAACCCCGACTGGCAGCTCTACACCCGGATGATGCAGGCCCTGTACCAGAAGAGCACTGCCCGCACCTCTATCGCCGGGACGGTGGAGAGTATCTCCCACATCACAGCGGAGACGCTGTACGACTGCCACAAGGCATTCTACACCCCCTCCAACATGATTTTGACAGTGGTGGGCAACGTGGATCCGGTCCATGTGGCGGACCTGGCCCGGCGGATCCTACCCCGGGAGGGCGGGCCTGCGATCCCCCGGGACTACGGCCAGGAACCCGCCCAGGTGGCGGCAAAGGAGACCCGCATGGCCATGGAGGTCTCTGCCCCTCAGTTCCTGACGGCCTACAAGTGCGCCCCGGCGGCGGACGGGGAGGACTACCTCCGTACCGCCGTTCTGGGAGACATGGCCTGCGACATCCTGCTGGGGGATTCCAGCCACCTGTACCAGCGGCTCTATGAGGAGGGGGTCATCAACACCAGCTTCGGCGGCGCCTTTGAGATGATGCCGGGCGTGGCATACCTCTATGCCGGCGGCGACAGCAAGGACGCCCGCCGGGCCGCCGCTGAGATCCAGAGGGAGGCGGAGCGCCTGGCAGCGGAGGGCATCGACGAGGACTATTACCAGCGGGTGCGCCGGGCGTCCTTCGGCTCCAACCTCCGGGGGCTGAACTCCTTTGAGAACATCGCCGTGACCCTGACGGAGGGGTATTTCCACGGCTATGATCCCTTCCGCTTCCCCCAGGTGTTCGACTCCATCACCAAAGAGGACGTGGCCGCCTTCCTGCGCCGCAATCTGACCGCGGAGCGGGCTGTGCTCAGCGAGATCGTGCCTAGGGAGAACTGAATCCAAGACAGAGAAAGAGGGGGAACCCCATTTGAGAGCATTACAGGATATGCCCATCAGCTTTCCCGGCCTGTTCGGGGACTGGTCCTTCAATCCCGACCCTATCGCCGTCCATATCGGCCATGGGATCTACTGGTACGGCATCATTTTGGCCATCGGCCTGCTGGCGGGCCTGGTGCTGTGCATGAAGCAGGCCAAGCGCTACGGCCTGACAGAGGACAATGTGCTGGATATGGTGCTGTGGGCGGTGCCCAGCTGCATCATCGGCGCCCGCCTTTACTATGTGATCTTCTATCTGGACCTCTACCGCAACGCCGATGGCAGCTTAAACTGGGGCGAGATGGTGGCGGTCTGGGACGGCGGCCTAGCCATCTACGGCGCGGTGATTGCCGGGGCCATCGTGGCATTTTTCTACACCCGGCACAAGAAGATCAAGATGGGCGCCATGACGGACCTGGCGGTGATGGGCCTGCTGCTGGGCCAGTGCATCGGCCGCTGGGCCAACTTCATCAATCGGGAGGCCTTCGGCGCCGAGACCACGCTGCCCTGGCGGATGCGCCTGTGGACCAGCGCCACGGAGTATATCGAGGTCCATCCCACGTTTTTCTATGAGAGCCTGTGGAATCTGATCGGGCTTCTGCTGATCCTGCTCGTGGTCTCCAAAGCCCGCCGGTTCGATGGGGAGAACACCTGGTTCTACTTCCTGTGGTACGGCCTGGGCCGGTTCTGGATCGAGGGGCTGCGGACGGACAGCCTGTATCTCTTTAACTGGACGTTCCTGGGGCAGCCCATCCGGGTGTCTCAGGCGCTGAGTCTGCTTCTGGCAGTCACCGCCGCGGTGATGCTGTTCTACAACATCAAGATCAAAAAGCACTCGCGGGATGAGTTGCTGGTGAATCAGGTGGCGGCGGAAGCCGCCGAGGGGACGGCAGAGGCGGATATTTCCACGGCGGAAGCGGGAGAGAGTGTCCCTGCCGGACAGGAGGAGCCGGAGCTCCCCCAGCCGCCGGAGACCCAAAACGGGGAAGGGGGAGAGACTGATGGCAACACGCATTGACGGCAAGGCGCTGGCGGCCAAGGTCAAGGCGCAGACGGCAGAGGCAGCGAAGTCCCTGTACCGGCGGCCGGGCCTTGCGGTGATCCTGGTGGGGAATGACCCCGCCTCCCGGGTCTATGTGACCGGGAAGGAAAAGGACTGCGCCGAGTGCGGTTTTTTGAGCTTTGAGCACGCCCTGCCGGAGGACACCACACAGGAGACGCTGCTGGACCTGATCCAGGAGCTCAACCGCGACCCGCAGGTGGACGGCATCCTGTGCCAGCTTCCTTTGCCCGGGCATCTGGACGAGGAGGCGGTGCTGAACGCCATCGCCCGGGACAAGGACGTGGATTGCTTCCACCCCTATAACGTGGGCCGCCTGATGATCGGTGATCCGGTGTTTCTGCCATGCACCCCTGCCGGCGTCATGGAGATGCTGCGGGAATACGGCATCCCCGTCCGGGGCAGGCGGTGCGTGGTGCTGGGCCGCAGCAATATCGTGGGCAAGCCCATGGCCATGCTGCTGCTCCAGCAGGACGGCACCGTGACGGTCTGCCACTCCAAGACGCCGGGACTGGCGGCCATCACCCGGGAGGCGGACATCCTGGTGTCCGCTGTGGGCCGGGTGGGTCTTGTCACACCGGATATGGTGAAGGAAGGGGCCGTGGTCATCGACGTGGCCATGAACCGGAACAGCGAGGGCAGGCTCTGCGGCGATGTAGACTTCGCCGCGGTAGAACCCAAGGCATCCTACATCACTCCGGTGCCCGGCGGCGTGGGGCCCATGACCCGGGCCATGCTGATGCGCAATATCCTCACCGCAGCCCGGAACCACCAGGCGGAGAAGTGAACAGACGAAAAGAGCGCCGCGGCCAAAAGCCGCGGCGCTCTTGATTTGTATGGGGAGAAGCTACCGTTCCTCCCGGAAATACGCCAGACCCAGGCTGGCGGGGGGCTGATTCTCCTTCTTGTTCCGCAGGGAGACAAAAATCAGCACCGCGATGGTCACGAGATACGGCAGCATGTTGAAGAGGTACGTGTCCCGCCGGCCCAGGCCGGGGATGATGAGGTACACCCAGAACAGCAGGCCGAACAGGTAGGAGCCCCAGATAGCGTTGACTGTCCGCCAGGTGGCGAAGATCACCAGCGCCACGGCCAGCCAGCCCAGGGACTCGATGGTGCCGTCGTTGGCCCAGGTGCCCTTGATGTAGTCCATGGTGTAGTACAGGCCGCCGAGACCGGAGACACCGGCGCCCACGCAGGTGGCCAGGTACTTGTTGCGGGAGACGTTGATGCCCGCCGCATCGGCCGTGGCAGGATTCTCACCCACGGACCGCAGGTTCAGGCCCGGCCGGGTGCGGTTGAGGAACAGCTGCAGCACCACGGCCAGCACAATGGCCAGATATACCATGAAGCCATAGCTGAACAGCAGCCGCCCAGGAAGCCCCAGGTCCGACAGGCCGGGGATGGTGGCCCGGTACACGGCGCTGGTGGCGGCTACGGAGATCTGGCCCACGCCGCCGGCCATGGAGTTCAGGGTGCCGCCGAAGAAGTTGGCCACACCGCCGCCGAAGATGGTCAGCGTCAGACCGGTGACGTTCTGGTTGGCCCGGAGGGTGATGGTCAGGAAACTGTACAGCAGACCGCCCAGGGCGGAGGCGGCGAACGCCGCCAGCAGAGAGATCACCAGACACACGAAACCGGAGGGATCGGGATTGTTGAACTCATAGAAGAAGGAGGCCGCCAGTCCCGCAATACCGCCCAGATACATGATCCCGGGGACGCCCAGGTTCAGGTTGCCGGATTTCTCTGTCAGGATCTCGCCCATGGCGCCGAACAGAATGACGGTGCCGAACTGGATAGCAGACTGAATCAGCTGAACAATTTGGTCGACGCTCATTTGGCCCCCTCCTTTCCGCTCCGCAGGATGATGCGGTAGTTGATGAAAAATTCGCTGCCCAGAATGAAGAACAGGATGATGCCCGTAATGATATTGGAGGCGTAGTCATTCAGGTTGAACTGGGAGGCGATCTGAATGGCGCCCTTCTGCAGAAACACCAGCAGGAAGGAGATCAGGATCATCACAAAGGTGTTGAACTGAGCCAGCCAAGCCACGATGATGGCGGTGAAGCCACGTCCGCCGGCGGTGGAGGTGGAGATGGTGTGGCTGGCGCCGGCCACGGCGATGAAGCCTGCCAGACCGCAGATGGCGCCGGAGATAGCCATGGTGCGGATGGTGACCTTCTTCACGTTGATGCCGGCGTACCGGGCGGTGTTCTCACTGTCGCCCACCACGGAGATCTCATATCCCTGCTTGGAATATTTCAGGTACAGGAACATCCCCACCGTCAGCAGCAGCACCAGGACAA
Source organism: Oscillibacter acetigenes (assembly GCF_025567605.1). NCBI lineage: Bacteria > Bacillati > Bacillota > Clostridia > Eubacteriales > Oscillospiraceae > Oscillibacter > Oscillibacter acetigenes. The sequence continues at coordinate 12,835 of NZ_JAOQKG010000001.1, forward strand.
CATTCAGGCCGTATTCCTGGCCGAACAGCTCCGGGAACCAGCCGTCCTTGGTCCGCTGGTTGATGACGCCCACGGTATTGGAGCCCACGGGATTTTCCCACAGGGCCACAAAGTAGCTGGTGAGCTGGATGGCCACGTAGTTCATCATCAGGGTGAACAGCGTTTCATTGGTGTTCCACACAGCCTTGAAGGTGGCGGGCACCATGCCCCACGCCGCACCAGCCAGCAGGCTGACCACCGCCATGATGACCAGCAGCAGGGGGGTGGAGATATCGCCGCCGAAGGCCCGCATAAACCCGGCGGTGACGATGCCGCCGATGAGGATCTGTCCCTCGGCGCCGATGTTCCAGAAGCGCATCTTGAAGGCGGGGGCCAGCCCCACGCCGATGCACAGCAGCATCATGGCGTCCCGGACAGTAACCCAGCTGCGCCGGGGGGTGCCGAAGGCGCCGTCAAAGATGCCCTCGTACACCTGGAAGGGGTTCAGCTTGGTGACGGCGAAGATGAAGATGCCGCTCACGACCAGGGACAGCAGCACCGCGATGATCCGGATGGCCCATGCCTTGGGGCGGGCGATGCCGTCCCGCTTGGCGATGCGGAGCAGAGGCTCCCTGTGGGTCTTACCCTGTGTCATGCCTCCTTCGCCTCCTTTACAAAGCGGGTCATCAGCAGGCCCACTTCCTCTTTGGTGGTGGTGCGGCCGTCCACAATACCGCTGACCTGGCCGCCGCAGAGCACCAGGATCCGGTCGCACAGCTCCAGCAGCACGTCCAGGTCCTCGCCCACATAGATGACGGCCACGCCTTTCAGCTTCTGCGCCGTCAGCAGGTTGTAGATGGTGTAGGAGGTGTTGATGTCCAGGCCCCGCACCGCGTAGGCGGTCATCAACACCGAGGGATTCTGGGCGATCTCACGTCCCACCAGCACCTTCTGCACGTTGCCGCCGGAGAGCCGGCGGACCGGCGTGTTGATGCTGGGGGTCAGCACATCCAGTTCCTCCTTCACCCGCTCCGCCAGCTGGCGGGGCGGCTTGCGGTCCAGCAGGGGTCCCCGGCCGGAACGGTAGGTCTTGAGCATCATGTTGTCCGCCATGCCCATGGAACCCACCAGTCCCATGCCTAGCCGGTCCTCCGGCACAAAGGCCATGGACACGCCGATGTCGTGGATCTGCCGGGGATTCTTGCCCAGCAGCTCCTCACCGCCCTTGTCCACCGGCACATGCTGACCGGCGATGGGTTCGTCGGGGGCGGGGGGATGATAGATGACGTGGGACCCGGGCTGGGTAACCCGCAGGCCGGCGATGGCCTCCAGCAGTTCCTTCTGGCCGCTGCCGGAGATGCCGGCAATGCCCAGAATCTCCCCGCCGTAGGCGTCGAAGGAGACATGGTCCAGAGCCTTGATGCTGTCGGGAGTCAGGACCGTCAGATCCTTCACCTCCAGCCGCAGGTTGCGGTCCTCCACCAGGGGACGGTCGATGTTCAGCGTTACCGCATGGCCCACCATCATGTCCGTCAGCTTCTGGGGAGAAGTGTCGCAGGTGGCCACGTCCCCGATATAGCGGCCCTTGCGGAGCACCGCCACCCGGTCGGACACGTCCATGACCTCGTGGAGCTTGTGGGTGATGATGACCAGGGCCTTGCCGTCTGCCTTCATATTCCGCATGACATCGAAGAGCCGGTCCGTCTCCTGGGGGGTCAGCACGGCGGTGGGCTCATCCAGGATCAGGATGTCTGCGCCCCGGTAGAGGACCTTGATGATCTCCACCGTCTGCTTCTCCGACACGGACATGTCGTAGATCTTCTTGTTGGGATCAATGGAAAAACCATATTTCTCACTGATCTCCAGGATTTTGGCGGAGGCGGCCTTCAGATCCAGCTTGCGCTCTCCGTCCAGCCCCAGGACGATGTTTTCCGCTGCGGAGAACACGTCCACCAGCTTGAAGTGCTGGTGGATCATGCCGATGCCGCAGGCAAAGGCGTCCTTGGGGGAGGCAATGGTGGTGGGCTCGCCGTTCACCAGGATCTTCCCTTCGTCCGGGAAGTAGATGCCGGCCAGCATATTCATCAGCGTGGTCTTGCCGCTGCCGTTCTCCCCCAGCAGGGAGAGGATTTCGCCCCGCCTGATCTCCAGGGAGATATCGTCGTTGGCAACCACCTTGCCGAACCGCTTTGTGATGTGCCGCAGTTCAATGGCAGTGGTATGTTCCAAACAGATCATCCTTTCTTTTAGTGTCGGTTCCGCGCCATGGCCGCAGGCACATGCCTGCGGCGCGGGCCTCCGGAGGGAAAAGAAAAGGGAAAAAAGACCCCGGCGGCCGATGCCGCGGAGGGGATGGAGCGATTTGAGAGAAAGGGGCTGCCAAAGGGCAGCCCCTTTCGTTGGATATTTAGTTGTTGTTCAGCTCAGTGATGCCGTCGATCCGCAGGGAGAAGTACGGAGCGGAGCGCAGCACGGACTCCTGGAAGGCGCCGTCCACGATGGCCTCGCCGGTGTCGTTGACAAAGTCGCCGTCGCTGTCCAGACCGAACGCAGATGTCACATGACCGTCGGCGTCCACCTGATAGGACCCGTCGGCAGCGGGCTGGCAGGTGAACTTGGAGGTGTCGAACACCTTCAGGCTGCCGTCCTTGATGCTGGACCAAGCGGCGTCCACGGCCTCCTGGGTGCCCTCGGCGCACTCAGGCCCCAGCTTGGAGATCATCACAGCGTCCTCACTGATGCCCACGGCATAGTCCACGGGCACTTCCTCGCCGGCGATGAACTTCTCCAGGGTGTCCCGGTACAGGACGGACCAGTTGTTCTGGGAAGAGGTCAGAGCGGCGGTGGGCGCCACTTCCAGCATATCAATGTTGTAGCCCACAGAGTAGACCACAGAGCCGGCATCCTTCTGCGCCTGGACGGCGGAGGGGGCACCGGTGGAGTCGGCGTGCTGGCCGATGATGACGCAGCCGCGGGCCATCAAGGCATTGGCGGCCTCGCCCTCAGCCACGGGATCATACCAGGAGTTGGTGTACTGGACCTCCATGTAGGCCTCGGGAACCTGGGTCTGGATGCCCAGCAGGAAAGCGGTGTAGCCACAAACCACCTCGGCATAGGGATAGGCACCCACATAGCCCACCTTGGGATCGGTGACGGTGCCGGCGTCCATCAGCTCTTTCAGCTTCATGCCGGCCACCACGCCGGAGACGTAGCGGGACTCATATGTATAGGGGAACAGGTTCTTGTAGTTGTCCAGACCGGAGGTGGCGGCCATGTTGCCGGTGCAGGAGACGAAGGTAACGTCGGGATAATCCTCGGCGGCATCCAGCATGTAGCTCTGGTGGCCATAGGAGTCAGAGAAGATGATATTGCAGCCCTCTTCCGCCAGATCCACGGCGGCGTCATAGCAGTTTTCATCCTCCGCGATGTTGTAGCGGAAAATAACCTGAGAATTGGCATCAATACCTAACTCTTCACAGGCGGCAGTCAGGCCCTCGATATGGGCCGCGTCATAACCGGAGTTGATGTCGTGGACGCAGATCAAACCGATCTTGACATCCGCGGCGCTGCCGCTGGATTCCTCATTGGCGGCGGGGTCTTCGGCGGGGCTGTCGGTGCTCTCCTCGTCGGAGCCGCCGCAGGCCGCCAGGCTGAGCGCCATGACCAGCGTCAGCAGCAGTGCAAGGAACTTCTTCATTCTACTTTCCTCCTTAAAATAAAATTGGGTGGGTCACTGCAAGGGACAAAGCGGGGTGTTTCCCCTCTCTATTGCCATCATACAGGGTCAAACGGAAAAATTCAACCGGATTTTTACTTTTTTTAGGCGGATAGACCAAAAAAATACCGACCTAAATAGGTCGACCTTTGGCGGTGTGCACAATAATAAGACGAAAAAGACAAACAAGGAGAGCGTTTTTTTCGCTCTCCTTGTAGAAAATTGACAGATTGACCTTTTTTGGATCTTACATGGAGACGGCGGTGCCGGTTTTTCCGGCGATGCCGTCCTTGGCCTTCTCCAGCAGGGTGATGAGGGCCGTGCGGCCGGGCTTGGACGCGGCGAACTTCACGGCAGCCTGGACCTTGGGCAGCATGGAGCCGGGGGCGAACTGGCCTTCCGCCTCGTACTGCCGGGCCTCCTCCGGCGTCAGGTGATCCAGCCACTTCTGATCCGGCTTGCCGAAGTTGATGGCCACCTTCTCCACGGCGGTGAGGATGATGAGAGCGTCCGCGTCCAGGCTCTCCGCCAGCAGCTCGGAGGCGAAATCCTTGTCGATGACGGCGCCTGCGCCCTTCAGGTGGTTGCCCTCCGTCCGGTAGACGGGGATACCGCCTCCGCCGCAGCCAATGACTACATGGCCCGCCTCCATCAGCGTACGGATGGTCTCGATCTCCACAATGGCTTTGGGCTTGGGAGAGGCCACGCAGCGGCGCCAGCCCCGGCCTGCGTCCTCCATGACGCAGTTGCCCCGGCGGCGCATCTCCTCCGCCTCCTCCTCAGTCATAAAGGTACCGATGGGCTTGGAGGGATTCTGGAAAGCCGGATCCGCCGGGTCTACCTCCACCTGGGTGAGGACGGTGGCCACGGGCTTTTGGATGCCGCGGTTCAGCAGTTCCTCCCGCAGGGAGTTCTGCAGGTCATAGCCGATATACCCCTGGCTCATGGCAGTGCAGACGGACATGGGGGCGATGGGATGGCTGTGATCCTCCCGGGAGAGGGTGGTCATGGCGATGTTGATCATGCCTACCTGGGGGCCGTTGCCGTGGGCCACCACCACCTGATGGCCCTCCTGAATCAGGTCCACGATGGCCTTGGCGGTGTGCTTCACAGCGACCATCTGCTCCGGCAGGTTGTTGCCCAGGGCGTTGCCGCCCAAGGCGATAACGATACGTTTGCCCATAGTTGGTGTATCCCTTCTTCACAAATGATAGTGGTCGAACCTATCAGATAGTTTTGGCGGGAACGCCCGCGCTATTCCCGCCAAAACTTGAAATTTTTAGAACGATCAGAACAGCTTCCGCTTGCTGCCCTGGTCCAGGGCCATCAGCGCGGAGACCGGGTCCTTCACTTTGCTCATCAGGATCATGGCCGCGATGATGTAGGGCTTGTAGCTGGCCTCCTTGTACAGGGGCACCAGGTACCGGTCGAACACGGAGTTGTCCACCTCGCCCTCCGGGCAGCTGAGGCCGGTGATATCGGCGGGCAGGCAGTGCAGGTACAGGGCCTTGCCGTTCTTCGTCCGCTTCATCATCTCTTCGGAGCAGGTCCAGTCCTTGTGCTGGGCGTTCTGGGCCAGCAGCTGCTTCTCCAGAGCGTCGATACCCGCCTGGTCACCGGCCTGATACAGCTTGGTCCGCTGCTCCATGGCGGCAAAGGGCGCCCAGCTCTTGGGATAGACGATGTCGGCGCCGTCGAAGGCCTCCTCCATGGTGGAGACCTTCTTGTAGGAGCCGCCGGTGGCCGCCGCGTTCTTCTTGGCGATCTCCTCCACCTCGGGCATCACATCATAGCCCTCGGGATGGGCCAGCACCACGTCCATGCCGAACCGGGTCATCAGGCCGATGACGCCCTGGGGCACGGACAGGGGCTTGCCGTAGCTGGGGGAGTAAGCCCAGGTCATGGCGATCTTCTTGCCCTTCAGGTTCTCCACACCGCCGAACTCATGGATGATGTGCAGCATGTCCGCCATGCACTGGGTGGGGTGGTCCACGTCGCACTGCAGGTTCACCAGGGTGGGCTGCTGTTCCAGAATGCCGTCCCGGTAGCCCTCCTTCACGGCATCCATGAAGGTCTTCTGGTACTTGTGGCCCTCGCCGATGAACATGTCATCCCGGATACCGATGACGTCGGCCATGAAGGAGACCATGTTGGCGGTCTCGCGGACGGTCTCGCCGTGGGCGATCTGGCTCTTCTTCTCGTCCAGGTCCTGGACGGTCAGACCCAGCAGGTTGCAGGCGGAGGCGAAGGAGAACCGGGTGCGGGTGGAGTTGTCCCGGAAGATGGAGATGCCCAGGCCGGAGTCAAAGATCCGGGTGGACTTGTTCCGCTCCCGCAGGTCCCGCAGGGCGTCGGCCACGGTGAAGATGGCCTCCAGCTCCTCGTCGGTCTTGTCCCAGGTCCAGTAGAAGTCGGACTTGTACATGTTGTTGATGTGCAGCTTTTCCAGATGCTTGGCCAGCTCGATGGTCTTGGACATATTCAGCACTCCTTGTAATATGTGAAATTGTAGATGTATGGCGGCTCCGCCGCAGCGAAAGGAAAAACCAGGAAAAGGGTCTAGGGAAAAACCCAGGTTTTTCCCAGTTGATTTGCCTCCGGCAAATCAAGCAAATCGAATCATTTTCGCCGCGGCGTGTACGTGGCGAAAATGCCTTGACCCAGCCCCCCTTCGAAGCTCACCGGATATCGTTATCCGTGAGGCTCTGCCGGAACTCGGTGACGTCAGCGGTCTTGTTCTCGGGCTTGTACAGGCCGGGTACTGCGGCGTACAGGGCGGCACAGGTCACCAGATCCTGCTTCCAGGTGATCTCATTGGGGGCATGAGCCTGGGACTCGGCGCCGGGGCCAAAGCCCACGCAGGGGATGCCATATCGGCCCTGGATGGACACGCAGTTGGTGGAGAAGGTCCACTTGTCGGTGAGGGGACGGCCCTCCCGCAGGTGCATGGCGTCCCGCTTCTGGTCCGCGTCGGCATGGCCGATGCGCTTGTCGCCCCACAGGGCATGGTGAGCGTCCACCAGCGCCTGGACATGGGCGGCGCTCTCCTTGTTGATCCAGGTGGGGAAGAAGCACTCCGTCTCATAGACCTCGCCGGTCCAGGCGGGCCGGTCATACATGTACATGCTGACCTTCACATCGTCTCCGTACTTCTGGACGGCGGGCAGCTGCCGGATCTCCTCCAGGCAGGAGTCCCAGGTCTCGCCGGCGGTCATGCGCCGGTCGATGGAGATGGCGCAGCTGTCCGCCACAGCGCAGCGGGAGGGAGAGGTGTAGAAGATCTGGCTGACGGTGCAGGTGCCCCGGCCCAGGAACTGGGCGTCCTCGTAGTGCTCCGGATTGAATTCCGGATTCAGCATCTTCACCAGACCCTTCACCCGGTTGGAGGGGCCGTCGCCGCTCTCGTTCAGGGCCCGGACATCCTGGAGGATGTCGGCCATCTTGTAGATGGCGTTGTCGCCCCGCTCCGGCGCGCTGCCGTGGCAGCTGACGCCCTTGACGTCCACCCGGATCTCCATGCGGCCCCGGTGGCCCCGGTAGATGCCGCCGTCGGTGGGTTCGGTAGACACCACGAACTCGATCTTGCTGCGGGCGTCCTCCTGACCCTGGAAGTCCTTGTTGACGATGTACTGCCAGCACATGCCGTCGCAGTCCTCTTCCTGGACGGAACCCACCACCATGATCTTGTAGCCGGCGGGGATCAGGCCCAGATCCTTCATGATCTTGGCGCCGTACACGGCGGAGGCCATGCCGCCCTCCTGATCGCTGCCGCCCCGGCCGAAGATGACGGCGTCGTCCTCATAGCCCTGATAGGGGTCGGCCTCCCAGTTGTTGATGTTGCCGATGCCCACGGTGTCGATGTGGGAGTCGAAGGCGATGATCTTGTCGCCGTCGCCCATCCAGCCGATGACGTTGCCCAGGCCGTCGATCTCCACCTTGTCATAGCCCAGCTTCTCCATCTCCGCCTTGATGCAGTGGACAACCTCCTTCTCCTCACAGCTCTCGCTGGGGTGAGAGATCATCTCTCGCAGGAACCGGGTCATGTCGGCCTGATAGCCTTGGGCCGCCGCTTTGATCGCTTCAAAATCCATATCGCTGACCTCCATATCAATGTTTGGAATCCCGTCATTTCCACATCACGGATTGGCTTACCTATCCCTATCATAGCATAAGAAAACAGGATGTCAAACAAAAAATGAGAAAACCTAAAAATTTTTTTGAATCTCCGGCGCGGAATGCGCCGTCCGGCCGAAATGATTGCAAAACCAAAGGGCTTGTGATATATAATGGTAGAGTAAAAAGAACAGCAGATTTGGGATGGGGAGAGCTTATGCCGATACCGGAAAACGTGGAAAACCTGCGGAGAGTTTCCGCAAAGAGCAGCATTTATCAAGTGGTATGCAGCTGGATCATCACGGGTGTGCTGAAGCCGGGAGAAAAGATCGTTGATTCCGAGCTTGCGAAGCGATTCAATGTCAGCCGGACCCCGGTGCGGGAGGCCATTCAGATCCTGGAGGGACAGAAGCTCGTCTATGTGGTGCCGGGCCGGGCTACGGTGGTGGCGGATATTGACCCTGCGGATATTGAAAAATGCTACCGGACGCTGGCGGAGCTGCAGGGACTGGCGGCGGAGCTGGCCTGCGGCAGCCTCACGGACCGGGAACTGGAGCAGCTGGAGCGGATTCACGCCGCCTTTGTGGATGCCTGCGGCCGTAATGACGGCACCGATGCGATCACGCAGGACAACCTCTTCCATGACGCGATTGTCCGCGGGGCACACAACGAGTATGTGGAGGAATTTTCCCACACGATGATCCTCCATATCCAGCGGATCAAATACCATTATTTCCACTGTGACCGGCTGCGAAAGATTTCCGTTTCCCAGCATGGGGAAATCCTTCAGACCATCCAGGCCCGGGACAGCGCCCGCGCGAAGGAGCTGATGCGGAGTCACTGGCTCTGCTCCATGGAAAATAGCCTGCGGGATGTTGCGGGCATGATCCATGGAGCCGGCGCAGAATCCGGACAGGATGTTCTGACAAAGTAAAGATGGGAAGAAAAAGCCAGAGAGAGGACGCGGAGAGAATCCGGGTCCTCTCAACGTTTTCTGGGCGAATTCCATAAAATTGTATCCGGCCTCTGGTACGTTCCGTAGAAATCCTTTGGAGAGGCCGGGCTTTCGTTGACTTCCACAAGAGTGCGGTTCATAATGAATATGCGATATATTACATATTGCATATAAAGTATGACAGAGGTTGAGAAAGGAGCAGAGACATGGACAGAGACCAGCGGCTGATTGCGTTTTGCCAACAGGCTGTTCGAATCCCCAGTCCCTCCGGGCAGGAACGGGAAGTGGCCCAGCTGATGAAGCGCAAGATGGAAGAGTATGGTTTCGACGAGGTGCTCATCGACAGGTATGGCAGCGTACTGGGCCGGATGCGGGGCCGCCGGCCGGGAAAGACCATCCTTCTGGATGGGCACATTGACAATGTGGATGTGATCGACGCCGACGAGTGGACCCATGACCCCTTTGGCGGCGAAATCGACCAGGGGCGGATTTACGGCCGGGGCACATCGGATATGAAGGGCAGCGTGACGGCCATGATCTCTGCGGTTGCCCACTTTGCCGAGGACAGCGGCCGCGACTTTGCCGGAGAGATTTGTGTGTCCTGCACCGTTCATGAGGAGTGTTTTGAGGGGGTCTCCTCCCGGGAGATTACCCGGCTGGCGAAGCCGGACTTTGTCATCATTGGCGAAGCGACGTCCACCACTGTCAAGATCGGCCAGAGAGGGCGCGCGGAGGTGGTTGTGGAAACAGAGGGGGTGAGCTGCCATTCCTCGAATCCGGACAAGGGCGTTAATGCGGTCTACCACATGATGGCTGTGATCGAGGAGATCCGCCGGATCATCCCCAACGAGCACCCCATTCTGGGAAAAGGGATTCTGGAGCTGACAGACATCATCTCGTCCCCATATCCGGGCGCCTCGGTGGTCCCGGCCCTCTGCCGGGCCACCTTCGACCGGCGGACCCTGACAGGGGAGAACGAGGCCGTGATTCTCGGCCAGGTGGAGGAGGCAATCGCCCGCGCCAGGGAAAAGATCCCCGGCTTGAAGGCGCGGACCTATCTGGCAGAGGGGAAGGAGGTCTGCTGGACCGGGGAGGCCATCGCCGCGAAGCGGTATTTCCCGGCGTGGCTCATTGATGAGGACAATGAATATGTGCAGAAGGCGCTGGCCGGTCTGAAGAAAGCGGGAATCGAGGCGCCGATCTCTCACTTCTCTTTCTGCACAAACGGCAGCCACTTCTGTGGCGAGGCGGGGATTCCCTGCATCGGCTACGGCCCCTCTTTGGAGAGCCTGGCCCATGTGCGGGATGAATACATTGAAATTGAGCAGCTGACAAAGGCATGCAGAGGCTTCGCCAGCATCCTCCGGGAGCTGACACAGTAGAGCGCGGACTAGAAATCACGAATTTAAAAGGAATGGTTATAGCATTGGAGTAAATCTGATTATTATTGATAAGGAGAATGGACCGTATGGAACAGATTTTGAAATCAATCTCCAGCTTTCTGTGGGGTGCTCCAGTCCTGATCCTCCTGGCCGCCGTTGGGCTGCTGTTTGGATGTAAGACAAAATTTTTCCAGTTTCGCAAGTTCGGCTATATTTTAAAGAATACTGCCGGCGAGATGTTTAAAAAAGGCGGCGGCGCAAAAGGGAAGGAAGGAACGCTGACGCCGCTGCAGGCGGTGAGCTCCGCGCTGGCCGGCTGCGTAGGAACGGCGAACATCGCAGGCGTGGCCACCGCCATGGTGGTGGGCGGCCCTGGCGCCGTGTTCTGGATGTGGGTCGTCGCCCTGCTGGGAATGCTGACGAAATGCGTTGAGGTTACGCTGGGCCAGTACTACCGTGTCAAGGGAGAGGACGGCGTTTATTATGGCGGCCCCATGTACTACATTGAGCGGGGAATGGGCAGAAAGTGGAAACCCCTGGCCGTCATTTTCTCTGTCACTATCATTTTGGGCGGCCTGGGAACCGCTGCGTTCGCCCAGCCCTATACCATGTCCACCGCTGTGCAGAACAGCCTGGGAATTCCCGCATGGATTACCACCGTGGCGGCGGCCGTCATCTGCGGCGTGGTTCTGCTGGGCGGCGTCAAGTCCATCGGCGGCTTCTGCGAGAAGCTGACCCCCGCCATGTGCCTCATCTATGTGGTGGGAGTGCTGGGCGTGATCATCATAAATCTGGAACATGTGCCCGCCGCCTTTGCGGCGATTTTCCGCTATGCGTTTGCACCCATGCCCGCTGTGGGCGGTTTGGCGGGCTCCACAGTTGCGCTGGCGCTGCGGCAGGGCGCCGCCCGCGGGACCTTCTCCAACGAAGCGGGCTGCGGCTCATCGCCCATCACCCATGCGACCGCCATCACCGATCACCCCTTTAAGGAGGGGATGTACGGCTGCTTTGAGGTATTCGTGGATACGCTGGTGGTATGCACGATGACAGCCCTCGGAATTCTCTGCGCGGGCCCTGAAATCTGGCAGTCCGGCCTGGAGGCGGAGGCGCTGACCATGGCCGCCTTTTCCACAGCGTACGGCAGCACGGTCGGCAAGCTCCTGGTCACCATTCCTCTGGCGTTGTTCGCATTCTCCACTATGGTGGGGTGGGAGATCAATTATGAATCCGCGTTCTTCTATTTGTTTCCCAAGGGAAAGCAGTCCAAGGTGTTCAAGTACGCCATCCGCATCCTGTGGCTGGTTCCCGGTTTCCTGGCTCTGGGGAAGACGCCCCAGGTGATTTGGACCATTGTGGATATAGTCTCGGGCTTCTGGTGCATCCCCAACGCCATCGCACTGCTGGCCCTGTCCGGTGTGTTCATGAGGATTTACCGGGATTATGAGAGCAAATACATCAGCAAGACCAAGCCGGTCTCCCAGCCCCTTGAGTATGTCGGGAAGGATTGACTGTCAGGCGGCGCTTGGGCGTTGACAGGCCGCTTCCAAGCGCAGAAAGCTGTGGACAGAGCATCAGGCGGCATCCGCAAACGACGTGGATGCCGCCTGATTTTTGGGACCGGCGGAGATCAAACACTTTTTTCGCAGACCTAAAAAAATATTTGCTAAAACATTGCAATCTCGGCTGGATGCTGGTATGATGCAGATATGAATATCGCTCTGGAAAGTGAGAAGGTGATCCCCTTGGAGAGCAACCGGCTGGAGATGCTCAAGCAGATTGCAGATGCCTTGGCGGCCCAGTTCGGGCCAAACTGTGAGGTTGTGATTCACGATTTGTCCGCGCAGAATGCGGAACACCCCATTGTCTATATTGTCAACGGCCATGTCACAGGCCGCAAGGTGGGGGACGGGGCCTCCTATGTCGTGGTGGAGCAGCTGACCACCAATGACCCGGCGCCTCGGGACCATTTGGCCTACCTGACCCGGACGCCGGACGGCAAGATCCTCAAATCCTCCACAGTCTATATCCGTAACAGCAAGGGCAAGGTCTCCGCCATTCTGGCCATCAACTACGACATCTCCAAGCTGCTGATGGTGGAGAGCGCGGTCCACGATCTGATCTCCACCGGCGAACCCCAGCAGGAGGAACCGGAGAAAATCGTCAACGTCAATGATCTGCTGGAGGAGCTGATCCAGCAGTCGGTGTCCCTGGTGGGCAAGCCCGTGGCCCTGATGAACAAGGAGGACAAGGTGCGGGCCATCCGCTTCCTGAATCAGAACGGCGCGTTTTTGGTGACCAAGTCCGGCGACAAGATCGCCAAGTATTTCGGCATCTCCAAGTACACTTTGTATTCCTATATCGACACAAAACAACAGGAGGGCAAGTAAGTATGATTGATCTGACCATCAACAAGACGGGCCTGGAGCACAATCTCCGCAAGGCGAAGGAAAATCGCATCATCATCCCCACCATCGCCCAGATGCAGCACCCGGAGACCATCCCGGAGAAGATCCGGGAGCGGCTGAAGACCGTGGGCCTCTGGGATGTGGATCCCCTGAACCTGTTCCGCATCACCTGGAAGAATGAGGCCAAGGAGAGCGGCGGACTGTTCCAGGCGGTGCCCAACTACATCGAGCTGCCCCCGGCGCTCACCGGCGTCCCCTGCCGGATCGTGGCCATGGTGGGCAAGTGGTTCCCCACCGGCTGCCACAAGGTGGGCGCCTCCTTCGGCTGCCTGGCCCCCCGTCTGGTGACCGGCCAGTTCGACGTGAACAGGCACAAGGCCGTGTGGCCCTCCACCGGCAACTACTGCCGCGGCGGCGCCTTCAACTCCCGGCTGCTGGGCGCCCAGGGCGTGGCCATCCTGCCGGCGGAGATGAGCCAGGAGCGGTTTGACTGGCTCCATGAGATCGGCGCCGAGGTCATCGCCACCCCCGGCTGCGAGTCCAATGTGAAGGAGATCTTCGACAAGACCAACGAGCTGAAGCAGGATCCCCAGTACATGATCTTCAACCAGTTCGAGGAGATGGGCAACCCCCTGTGGCACTACAATGTCACCGGCAACGCCCTGGCGGATGTGTACGAGGCCATCAAGCGCCCCGGTGACCGGTTCGCCGGCGCGGCTTTCACCTCTGGCTCCGCCGGTACCATGAGCGCCGGTGATCTGCTGAAGGAAAAGTATCCCCATCTGAAGCTGGCGGTGGGCGAGGCCCTCCAGTGCCCTACCATTCTGGAAAACGGCTTCGGCGGCCACCGGATCGAGGGCATCGGCGATAAGCACATCCCCTGGATCCACAACGTGAAGAACACCGACATGGTCATCGACATCGACGATGAGGACAGCCAGCGGCTGCTGCGCCTGTTCAACACCCCTGAGGGCCAGGCGTATTTGAAGAACGAGCTGCACCTGGACGACGAGCTGATCGAGAAGCTCACCTGGCTGGGCATCTCCGGCATCGCCAACGTGCTGTGCTGCATCAAGATGGCGAAATACTATGAGTTCACCGAGCGGGATGTGGTGGGCACCGTCCTCACCGACTCCGCCGTCATGTACGGCAGCCGCATCCAGGAGCTGAACGACCGGTATGGCGCCTACAATCCCCATGAGGCGGCCATGGACCATGCACTCCACATGCTGGGGCTGAAGCTGGACAACATGCAGGAGCTGACCTATGCGGACCGCAAGCGGGTCCACAACCTGAAGTATTACACCTGGGTGGAGCAGCAGGGCAAGACCGTGGAGGAGCTGAACGCTCTGTGGTACGACACGGAGGGCACCTGGGACACCGTCCACGCGCAGGCCAAGGACCTGGACGACCTGATCAACGCTTTCAACGAGGCCACCGGGCTGCTGAAAGACCTGTAAAACGCCGCAGGGCGGGGCAACCGCCCCGCCCTGCTTATTTATGTCTCCTCCGCGCGGATATAGGCATCCTCAGCCTCCTGCTGAATGCGGACCAGAATATCCCAGGCCCGGCTGGTCTCCTGCTGGTCCAGGGCCTTCAGAGCGTCGGCGATGCCGTTGAACAAAATCGTATAATATTGGGGGAAATTTTCGCGTTCCATATCCGCCACCTCCATAATATGTATTATATTGCACTATAAATTGTAATGCAATATGCAATATTATAAACGTGCGCATAACGCAATACGATTCGTCATATAAAAATATGGCGAGGTGTGCTATGCGGAAATTCAAAATTCCTAAACCAGAATCAACAACGAACAAAACGATTCGTTTCCCCAACAGCGTTATTGACGCGGTAGAGGAGGCGATTCGTGGAACAGAATGTACGTTTTCCGCCTTTGTGATCGAAGCTACCCGGGTGGCTCTTGAGAATCTTCTGGAGGAGGAAACGTCAAAAGAGGAGTAACGCTATGAAACACGTTTTGTACGGCAAATGCGTCAAGTGCGGCAAGACCTACGACGCTGTGCCGGATCTGACCAACTGCGAATGCGGCGGCATTCTGGACATCGTCTACGATTATGACTACATCAGGACCCGGCTGACGAAGGAAAAGCTGGCGGCCCGACAGGACCATACCATGTGGCGCTACCGGGAGCTGCTGCCTGTGGAGGAGGACACGCCCAACACCCCCCTGCGGGTGGGCTGGAGTCCCCTGTACGAGGAGCCCCGCCTGGCGGAGCAGCTGGGCCTGAAGCGCCTGTGGGTAAAGGACGACGGCCAGAACCCCACCGCCAGTCTGAAGGACCGGGCCAGCGCCATGGCGGTGGCCAAGGCCCGGGAGGCGGGGGCGAAGGTGATCGCCTGCTCCTCCACCGGCAATGCCGCCAGCTCTCTCGCGGGCAACGCCGCAGCGGCAGGCCTCAAGACCTACATCTTCGTCCCCTCCCGGGCTCCCAAGGGCAAGGTGGCCCAGCTGATGACCTTTGGCGCCACGGTCATCTCCGTCCAGGGCAGCTATGAGGAGACCTTTGAACTGTCCAAGCAAGCCATTGACCGCTGGGGCTGGTACAACCGCAACGCCGCCATCAACCCCTACCTCTCCGAGGGCAAGAAGACCGTGGCCCTGGAGATCATGGAGCAGCTCTCCTGGCAGGTGCCGGACTATATCGCCATCAGCGTCGGCGACGGCTGCACCATCGCCGGCCTCTGGAAGGGCCTGAAAGACCTGTATGCCATTGGCTTCATTGACCGCCTGCCCCGGCTGATCTCCGCCCAGGCGGAGGGCTGCTGCCCCATCAACCGGGCCATTGCGGAGAACAAGCCCTGGGAGCCCATGGAGGAGAACACCCTGGCGGACTCCATCGCCGTGGGCGTGCCCCGGAATGCGGACAAGGCCCTGACGGCGATCCGGGAGTCGGACGGCATCGTGGTGAATGTCTCCGACCAGGAGATCATGGCCGCCCAGCAGCTGCTGGGCCGGACCTGCGGCGTGTTCGGAGAGCCCGCCGGCGTCACTGGCGCCGCCGGCGTGAAGAAGCTCTGCGAGCAGGGCGTCATCGGCAAGGATGACACGGTGGTCAGTGTGGTCACCGGCAACGGCCTCAAGGACGTGGCCAACGCCATTAAGGCCGCGGGAGAACCCATCTCCATCCCTTCCGACATGGACCGCCTGCTGGTGGCCTTTGCAGAAAAAGGCATCACTGTGGAATAAGCGGCAAGGGGCCGGCGGGAGACCGCCGGCCCTTTTTCTCGAAAAATTTTCTGATCCGCGCAACGATCCTCTCCCGTTTTCCGATGATATAGGTGAAAGCAGCTTTCATAAAGAGAGGGACTACCGTAGCGGATACGGAGAGGAAGCGGGGCGTTCCTCCGGGAAGGGCCTGCTGGGCCCGGTCAGCAGGCGGCACAGAGCCTTCTTGACTTTTCCCGCGCAGATTATATAATAATGTACGGTGCCTCCCGGGCACCATCCACCTGAGGGAATGAGAAAGAGGAGGCACCTGATATGACGTATCCCATGACCGTGGCGGGCCTGCGCCGGGACCTGCCCATCTGCAAAGTGACGGATGACCTGTACATCGGCGCGTTTATCGTGTTCGGCGATGCGGAGCTGACTGTGGCCTGCGCCCGGGAGCTTTTGAAGCTGGTCCCGGCGGAGGACTATGACTACATGCTGACGGCGGAGGCCAAGAGCATCCCCCTGATTCATGAGATGGCCCGCCAGTCCGGTGCGAAGAAGTATTTCATCGCACGAAAGGGTCCTAAGGCATATATGCCGGATCCTATCCACGTGGAAGACACCTCCATCACCACCGCGGGAACCCAGCGGCTGTATCTGGGCCGGGACGATGCGGAGCTGATCCGGGGCAAGCGGATCCTGCTGATGGACGATGTGATCTCCACCGGCGGTTCCCTTCACGCCATGGAACAGCTGGTGGCCCTGGCGGGCGGCACCGTCACCGGCCGGGTGGCCGTCCTGGCGGAGGGTGAGGCCGCAGAGCGCAGTGACATCAAATTTCTGGAAAAGCTGCCGGTGTTCCATGCAGACGGTACTGTAAAAGACTGAAGTGAAGAGAGACCGGGCGCGCCGCTGACTCGCGGCGCGCCTTTTTCCGCATACGCTTGCAAAATCCTGGAAGAATGGTAGAATAAAGGCACGATGAAAACGAAGCATGTGGTCTATTGACTTCCGCACGTCAACGCGCCGGCGGCAGTGCGCTGCACCGCCGCCGTCACCGGCCGGGTGCCCTCCAGGTGCCGCTGTGGTTTCTGTTCAGCCTGCCTATGCTGTACCACATCGTGGTGGAGGACCGGCAGAAAGTGGGCTGGCCTGTCCATGACTGGCTGCCGGAGGCCAGCGCCTTGTGCTGTATGGAGGTACTGCCGTACTGTTCGCTGGCTATGCGGCGCCGGTATCCGGCGGAGGGGGGAGTACGTCCGCCGCTTTGGGGACCGGGACGACGGCCACCTGCTTCGGAGCCTGTTCTGCATCTTCGCTGTGTCGCCCTATCTGATGAAGACCCGGAACATCGCCCAAAACTATATCCGGGACGCAGTGGAGATCGCCCGAGCAGAACAGGATATCACACAGAAGCGGGCGGCGGGGATGGAGCACTTCGGCCTGCTGCACGTGCGGCTGGCGGTCTATGTGCGAACGGACCTGTGCCCGGGACCGGGAGATCGAGGTGAACATGACCGTCAAAAAGGAGATGTCCCCGGACACGGTCATCAAGCTCCGGTTCGACCCATCGGACACGGCGGACGTGGTCTATCAGCGGTTCAATGCCAAAGTCCAGGAGGTGAAGAACGTCTTGGAGGACACCTCCTTCGGTGCGCTGGCCGGCGCGTTCCATCTGGCGCCGGGTCTGCTGCTGAAATTCTTGGTGTGGGCCCTGCAGGTCAGCGACTACTTCGGCTGCCTGCCCGGATCCATCACCCATCTCTCGCACTTCCACGGGTCGTTGTACATCACATTTATGGCATCGCTGGGGATTCCGCCCATTTTCCATCGCCTGTACGATTTCGGCAATGTGCCGGTATTCTGGTCTTTCGGCCGGAAGCGGCAGGCGTTTGAGTACCAGTGGGACGGCACGGTGGCCCGGCGGAGGTAGGTGGACGGCTGCTTCGTCACGGACGAGTGGATTGTGGACGGATTCTATTTCGCGGTCGCCATGCACAGTTTTCAGAATCTGATCCACGGTCCCTGGCAGCTGGACGAGCCGCCGGAGGAGGCCGTGCAGGATCAGCCCTGATATAGAGAGGAGGTCGTTTATGACGGACCACACCGTACCGCCCATCGGAATGCGGATGATCAAAACCGCGGCGGCAGTGCTGATCTGCCTGCTGGTGTCCATGGCCGTGGACCGGGAGGATATGCGCATCTATTCCTCCATCGCGGCGCTGCTGTGCGTTCAGCCCTATGCGGAAGATACGAAGCGCATGGCCATCCAGCGGATTGTGGGCACAGCCATCGGCTCTGTGTTCGGCATCGCCACGCTGCTGCTGGAGATGGCCCTGGATATCCAGGGGACTTTGGTGGGCTACATCGTCATCGCTGCGGTGACCGTGCCCAACCTGTGGATCGCCGTGGTGCTGAAGTCCTCCAATGCGGCGGCCCTCTCAGGCATCGTGTTCCTCAGCATCACCGTCACCCATGTGACGGATGCCAGCCCCTGGATCTTCGCCTGGTACCGGGCGTCGGAGACGCTGGTGGGCATCGCGGTGGGCATCGCCGTCAACGCCTTCCAGCTGCCCCGCCGGAAGCGGCGGGACGTGCTGTTCGTCTCCGGCCTGGACGGCTTGCTGCTGACGGAGCAGGGGACGCTGACACCGTACAGCCGGGTGAGCCTGAACCGGATGCTGGACGACGGGATGCAGTTCACCCTGTCCACCATGCGCACACCCGCCTCTGTGCGGGAGGCCACCCGGGACCTGCGGCTCCGCCTGCCCGTCATCGTCATGGACGGCGCGGCGCTGTACGACATGGAGAAGAAGCGGTATCTCCATGCCTGCGTCCTGCCCAGGGAGCTGGCCCTGCGGTGCGAGGCGGTGTTCCGGGCCCAGGGCATCCACTGCTTTCTCAACGGTGTACTGGATGATAACCTGATGATCTACTACGGGGAATTCCACCACGAGACGGAGCGGGCGATCTTTGAGAAGCTGCGGACATCCCCCTACCGGAATTATGTGAGCAGAAGCTACTACAAGGATTGCCCCATTGTGTACCTCATGGGCATTGATCTGACGGAGCGGATGCAGGCGCTGTATGACGCACTGGGGGAGGCGGGCCTGTTGGAACAGGTGAAGGTGCGGTTCTACCCTGCGGCGGAGTATCCCGGATACAGCTACCTGAAGATCTATGAGCGATCCGCCTCACGTGAGGCCATGCTGGAGCGGCTGAAGCAGGATCTGGGCATGGAGCGGAGCGTGGTGCTGACGACGCAGGAGGGCTGCGGAGACGTGGTGATCCGCGGCGGCGCCAACCAGGCGGTGAAGCGGCTGGGGCGGCTGTTTGAGCCCTATCTCTGGGAGCAGAAATAACACGGACGGAGCTGCGGCTCCGTCCGTGTTTTGCATTCGGAAAGAAAACCGGAGCAGGGACTTGACAAGTGTGGAAGCCTGTGTATAATATGAAGTATCCTTCATGTGAAAGACGCTTCACGAGAAGGGACCTTCACATTTATGGAAAGGGGAGAGAGACCATGAAAAACCGTGTACGGGAGCTCCGGACCGAGGCAGGCATGACCCAGCAGCAGCTGGCGGATCTGGTCCACGTGTCCTCCCGCACCATCATCTCCCTGGAGAAGGGGCAGTACAACCCGTCCCTGCTGCTGGCGTACCGACTGGCGCTGGTGTTCCGCACCACGGTGGAGGACCTGTACTGCCTGGCGGAGAACAAGGAACAGGAGGACCGGGAAAATGAGGAATGGACATAAGGGCCGTATGGCCTGCGGAATTCTGGAACTGATGCTGGGCGTGGGGCTGATCTTGTACATCTGTCTGGCGGACCGGCAGCGGATTGGTCTGGCTGCGGTGGCCGCGGTGGTGGTGACGGCGGGACTTGTGACCTTCTGTACCGGTGCAACGGCGGTTCCGGCGAAGCGTAAGGAGGAAACTGTGCAATGAGAATTTATTACAAAAAGAAATTTTGGGCCGGCGTGGGAGCTCTGCTGCTGGGCCTGGCCCTGCCGGGCACCTGTTTGTTCGTGGGCTGGGAGCGGTTCGACCTGAAGGACGCCGTGCTGACAACGTTCATGGTCCTCAGCGGAATCAGCGGCATTCTCCGGAGCCTGGACCGGGAGAAGGCCCGGCAGGACCGGGACGAGGACCGGGACGAGCGCACCCGGTACAACACGTACCGCAGCCGGGCCCTCACGTTCCGGGTGCTGTTTTGCCTGAACTTCGTCATACTGGCCGGGTGCTTCATCGGTTGGTGGCGGTCAGGTGAACAGGAAGTCTACATCCAGACGGCTGTTCCCTGCATGGTGCTGTTTATCGTGGGCTGGATCACCCGGATCGCCAGCGATTTCTACTATGAGTTCAAGGGGTGAAAATGAGATGCGCATTTATAATAAGCGGAATTTTGCTGCCGGGATCCTCAGTCTGGCTCTGGCGGTGGCTTGCGGCGTGGTCCTGGCGGTGACGGGATTCCAGACGAAATGGCTGATCGCCCTGGTGCTCCTGCTGGCCGCTGGCGGCTTCGATCTGTGGTGGTCTCTGTCCCGGGAGTCCAGGCTCCCGCGGGTGGATGAGCGGGACCAGGCCGTCAGCCGGAAAAGCGCCTGGCTGGCCTACCGGATTGTGGCTAACGGCTGCTGGATCGTGAGTCTTGCGGCCCTGGTGGTCTATGGAATCAGCCGGATCCCGGCAGCTCTGGCGGTGACCATCACGCTGGACGCTGTGACCATCGGGGCTTTTGCCGCCCTGCTGGGGGCTGAGGTCTACTATGAAAAACGGATGTGAGGCCGCCGGCCCTCTGGAAAAGGAGAACGTATGGATCGAAGCGAAGATTTGAAACAGGTGCGGGACCTGCATCTGGTCCGGGATGAGCGGGACAGGAAGGTGGAGGCGGCCGCCGGACTCCGGGCGGGAAACGCGGTGGTGCTGGTGAGCCAGCTGCTCTCCGCCGTCTGCCTGCTCCAGGATGATCCGGCCTGGATGGCGCTGCTGTCCCTGACGCTCGTCTGGGGGGGCGTGAAGGGCTTCTGGCGATTCAGACAGGACCAGGAGAGGATCTATTTGGTGTGGGGCCTGCTGACCTGCGCCGGAGCGGCGGCGCTGCTGGGACTCTATTTCCACCGGGCCTGGTCTGCCGGGATGTCGTTCACCAGACTGCTGGGCTACGCAGTGCTGTGCCAGGTGCTGACGGTGGCCGCCGGACTGTTATTTGTGGCGCTGCTGCTGGGTATCTTCTGGCTGGCCCACAAGCTGGGGCATATAGAGGGAGAGCGTTGGGAGCAGTATTTCCAGTCCGTGTCCACCGCCGGACTTCTGCTGCGGGTGGGTAC
This sequence comes from Oscillibacter acetigenes, assembly GCF_025567605.1. NCBI lineage: Bacteria > Bacillati > Bacillota > Clostridia > Eubacteriales > Oscillospiraceae > Oscillibacter > Oscillibacter acetigenes. The sequence continues at coordinate 33,894 of NZ_JAOQKG010000001.1, forward strand.
TGTGATGGCGGTGGCCCTGGCAGCGGTGGCGGCCCTCAGCGTTCCCCTGTTCGCCCGGTTGGGCTTTCAGGAGCCGAGACTTCTGGCCGCGCTGTTTTTTGTGGCAAGGGGCGCGTACCTGCTTAACAAATTCAGCCGTCGGCGGGACGAACTGATCCAGAAGCTCCTGAAGCTGAAACGCTGAGCTGCTTCAGCTGGGTGAAGCGGCACGGGGGCAGACTTGTACAACCTGCCGGAATCTCCCGGTGTTTGCAGGGAGAATTTTCTCCAGAGGTGCCTATTATGCGGACTGCCGTGAGATGCTATCATAAAATGGAAATCCCATCGTGGAAAAACAAATACTGAGATAGAAATAAGTCCGCTGGGCGTAGTCTATGGAGCGATAGGCTGCGCCCTCTTTTTCTGCTCAGGACAAGGAGTGTTTCGATCATCATGCCAAAAACAACTGTACAGAAAGTGATCTTCGGTCTGCTGATGTCCTTTTTCATGGTGCTGGCCATGGAGATGTACAACACAGGCCTGCGGAACGGCGGTCTTACAAACGCCGGGATCCTGAACGCCCTGCGGGAGCTGCCGCTGATGTTTGCGCTGTGCTTCCTGACCAGCACAGTTGTCGGAGAACCCCTGGCCGCCCGCCTGGCGGCACGGCTGGCAGTGCCCCGGGAGTGGCCCTTTGCCGCCGTTCTGGCCCGGTCCGCCATGACGGTGTGCGTCATGTGTCCGGCCATGAGCCTATGGGCTACGGTGATCTTCCAGCAGCCGGGGATCGAGTTGGTGCCCTCCTGGCTCCAGACGGTGGTCTGCAATTTTCCCATGGCGTTTTTCTGGCAGATCTTTTTCTGCGGTCCGCTGGTGCGGCGGCTGTTCCAGCTGCTGGTGCCCTCCGCGGCGCTTGTACCCGCCTGTGCGGAAGAGGCGGCGGAATGAGGGACATGTGCAAGCGGTCCCGGACGCTGGTACGTCCGGGACCGCTTGCCATTATCCCTCCGGGTGCGTTTTTAAATAGGTGAGGTAGCCCTCTAGAATCAGCGATGCCGCCACAGCGTCCACTACCTTTTTCCGCTTCTTGGCGTTCTTGCCGCTGCTCATCAGGATCTGGTGAGCGTCGATGGTGGTGCGCCGCTCGTCCCACAGGACCACCGTCAGGCCGGTGGTCTCCTCCAGCAGCTGCCGCATGGCCTGGGCCTTTTCCGAGCGGGGCCCGCGGGTGCCGTCCATGTTGATGGGATGCCCCAGCACCAGCCGTTCCACCCTGTGCTCCTTTGCCAGAAGTGCGATCTGTCCCGTCACCCGGTCCGGGCGGTAGGCGTTGATGACGGTGGTGAAGCCGGCCAGCAGGCCGGTGGGGTCGGAGATGGCGATGCCGGTGTGGGCGTCGCCGTAGTCGATGGCCATGATGCGCATGGTGGTCTCCTTTCCAGGGAAGAATAAACGCCGGTATGGCGCGTTTTGCCTGCCCACAGGATACCACATCGGGGCAGGCCGCGCAAGGCGGAAAAAACCTGACATTTTTTTCAAAAAGAGGTTGACCGGCGCCTTGACCTGTGTTACAATCATTCTTACCTGTGAAAAAGGGTTTTCTTTTCATGCGCTTTTTTCGCTTTTCAGCCATGGAGGTCTGCCCGCCAAGCTGCAGGGAGGCAATCGGGACTCTCCCGGTCCGCCGGAGAGAGAGCCCCAATAATAAGGAGGTGCCGTTAGATGCGCGTGAAGGTCACTTTGAGATGCAACGAGTGCAAGCAGAGAAACTACAACACCATGAAGAACAAGAAGAACACTCCGGACAAGCTGGAACTCAACAAGTACTGCCCCTTCTGCAAGAAGCACACGCTCCATACCGAGACTAAGTAAACGGTCACGAATGATGAGAAAGGGCGTGTAAACGTTATGGCAGAAGAAGTCAAGAAGAAAAGAAGCCGCGGTCAGTGGTTCCGCGAAATGAAAAGCGAACTGAAGAAGGTCGTCTGGCCTGACCGGAAGACCGTGATGAAAAACACCGGCACCGTGCTGCTGTGCTCCTTGGCCATCGGCGTGTGCATCTGGATCTTTGACTTTGTCATGGTCACCGCTGTCCAGATGATTCTCAGCCTGTTCGCCTGATTGAGGTAGAAACATGTCAGAGAGCGCGAAGTGGTATGTGGTGCATACCTATTCCGGCTACGAGAACGCCGTTAAGACCAGCATTGAAAAGTTCGTCACAGGCCGCGGAATGGAGGACATGATCCTGCGGATCGAGGTCCCCATGGAGACGGTGACAGAGGTCACGGACTCTGGCGCCACCAAAGAGGTGGAACGGAAGGTATTCCCCGGCTACGTGCTGATCAAGATGGTCATGACTGACGATACCTGGCATCTGGTGCGGAACGTCCGCGGCGTCACCGGCTTCGTGGGCTCCGCCAACAAAGCCATCCCCCTCACGGAGGAGGAGGTTCTGGCCATGGGCATGGAAAAGCATGAGATCGTGGTCAGATACAATGTGGGCGACCATGTGAAGATCGTGGATGGCCCACTGGCCAGCTTTACCGGCGTGGTGGAGGAGATCGAGCCCGAGAAGAATCGGGTCAGCGTGATGGTCTCCATGTTCGGCCGCGAGACTCCGGTGGAGCTGGAGCTGGACCAGGTCGAGGTCCAGGACTGATCGAATATCTGCCGGGCGCCCCAGGGCGCCGGCCCGCCGGACATTCCGGCGGAAAAGTGGGAGGGGCTGAACTGCCCCGCCAAAGACGGCCCCGTGCCGCCACCACATTCATAGATTTAGGAGGTGCTACTCCGTGGCACAGAAGATTACTGGTTATGTGAAACTGCAGATCCCCGCAGGCAAGGCAACTCCCGCGCCCCCCGTTGGTCCCGCTCTGGGCCAGCACGGCGTGAACATCGCCGCCTTCACCAAGGAGTTCAACGAGCGTACCAAGAACGACATGGGCATGATTATCCCCGTGGTCATCACTGTGTATGCTGACCGCTCCTTCTCCTTCATCACCAAGACGCCCCCCGCGGCCGTCCTGATCAAGAAGGAGTGCAACATCGAGTCCGGCTCCGGCGTGCCCAACAAGACCAAGGTGGCCACCATCTCCAAGGCCTCCATCCAGAAGATTGCTGAGATCAAGATGAAGGACCTGAATGCGGCCAGCCTGGAGTCCGCCATGAGCATGATCGCCGGCACCTGCCGGTCCATGGGCGTCGTCGTCGGCGACTGAGCCCGGCTTTCACAGACCGTTTCAAACAGCGAGCGGCCCGTGGGGCCGCACCATACAGTGGGAGGATTCATTTCCGAAGAACCACTATGAGGAGGAAGTAACATTGTTTAGAGGCAAGAAATATAAGGAAAGTGCCAAGCAGATCGACAAGACCATGCTGTACGACGCTGCTGACGGCATGGCGCTGATCTGCAAGACTGCCAGCGCCAAGTTTGACGAGACCGTTGAGCTCCATGTGAAGCTGGGCGTGGACTCCCGTCACGCTGACCAGCAGGTCCGCGGCGCCATCGTGCTGCCCCACGGCACCGGCAAGACCGTCCGGGTCCTGGTGTTCGCCAAGGGCGACAAGGCCGACGCTGCCCGGGAGGCCGGCGCGGATTACGTGGGCGAGATGGATATGGTGGAGAAGATCCAGAAGGAAAACTGGTTCGACTTCGACGTGGTTGTTGCCAGCCCCGACATGATGGGCCTGGTGGGCCGCCTCGGTAAGGTCCTGGGCCCCAAGGGCCTGATGCCCTCCCCCAAGGCCGGCACCGTCACCCCCGACGTGGCCAAGGCCGTGCAGGAGGTCAAGGCCGGTAAGATCGAGTACCGCCTGGACAAGACCAACATCATCCACTGCCCCATCGGCAAGGTGTCCTTCGGCCCCGAGAAGCTGACTGAGAACTATAACGCGCTGATGGGCGCCATCGTGAAGGCGAAGCCTGCCTCCGCCAAGGGCCAGTATATTCGCAGCTGTGTAGCCGCGTCCACCATGGGCCCCGGCGTGAAGA
>NZ_JAOQKG010000001.1:38077-59879 GCF_025567605.1 Oscillibacter acetigenes
GTGCGCGGGACGATGAATTTTCGCCGCACACATGTTGCGGCAAAATGATTCGGTTTTCGTCTTCCGCTGCAGGCGGAAGAACCGGAAAAAACCGGAGGTTTTTCCGGGCATTTTTCCCGGTCCTGTGGGATCTGGGGAAATCTGTTATTTAGTTCTTGACAAATCGTCGAGAATTAAATATAATACCAGATGCGTTCCAAAGACAGCAGGTGGCATGAGCCATAAATCCTGCCGAGGGCGGCAAACTTGATTTGCTATCCGTCCCTGTGTCTTTGCGCACAGGGACGGTTCCTTTTTTTGAACGCACCGACAATTTTCCTGGAGGTGAACACTAGAATGCCTAACGCAAAGGTCTTATCTGAAAAGCAGGCCATCGTGGCCGAGCTGACTGAGAAGATCCAGAAAGCTTCCGCCGGCGTGCTCGTGGATTACAAGGGCATCACCGTTGAGGAGGACACCGCGCTGCGCAGAGAGTGCCGGGAGAACGGCGTCGATTACGCCGTTGTCAAGAACACCCTGCTCCGCTTTGCCTTCAACAACACCGGCCTGAACGAGCTGGACGATCTGCTCAACGGCACCACGTCTCTGGCTCTGTGTGAGGAGGATGTAGTCGCTCCCGCCCGCGTCATGAGCGACTATGCCAAGAAGCTGAACGACAAGTTCGAGATCAAGGGCGGCTTTATGGACGGCAAGCCCGTCTCTCTGGAGACCATCCAGTCTCTGGCTTCCATCCCCGCTCTGCCCGTTCTGCGCGCCCAGTTCCTGGGTACTATGCTGGCTCCCATTACCGGTCTGGCTGTGGTCCTGAAGCAGATCGCCGAAAAGGGCGGCGAGCCCGTGGCTGTCGCTGCCGAGGAAGCTGCCCCCGCCGCTGAGTAATTGAGGCGGCAAGTTCTTACTTTTAAATTTTACAATTAGGAGGCTATTACAATGTCTGAGAAAGTTACCGCTATGATCGAAGAGATCAAGGGCCTGACCGTTCTGGAGCTGAGCGAGCTGGTGCACGCTCTGGAGGAGGAGTTCGGCGTGTCCGCCGCCGCTATGGCTGCTCCCGCTGCCGGCGCTGCCGCTCCCGCCGCTGAGGAGAAGACCTCCTTCGACGTGGTCCTGACCGGCTTCGACGCCGCTGCCAAGATCAAGGTCATTAAGGTTGTCCGCGAGATCACCGGCCAGGGCCTGGCCGAGGCCAAGGCTACTGTCGAGGGCGCTCCCAAGACCCTGAAGGAGGGTGCTTCCAAGGAGGACGCCGAGGCTCTGAAGGCTCAGCTGGAAGAGGCTGGCGCCAAGGTCGAGCTGAAGTAATCGAACTTCCATACTTGGGCTTCTGCCTTTTATCCTAGGCAGATTCTCCCTGGAATATTGACCCGATGATGAAATTGGGCCTGAGGTAATTTACGTTACCTTGGGCCCTTTTTTGTGCCCTGAAACAGAAGATATGGGTACTCAAGCCGTTTTCCGAAACAAATCAAAATAAAATCTCTTCACACCATCCTGTCAAAATTTGAGGGAGAATGCGGCAAGAATTGAAGGGAGAGACACAATACTGGAGAGAAATTCCCTGTCCAATGGACGTGGAATTTAACCCAAAAGCTCCCCATGCCCTTGGAAGGCATGGGGAGCTTTTGGGTTAAATTCATGCAGAACTCTGCGATAATCCTATAACTTTTATATACATTTGTAGATTCCACATTGTCGGTTTTGCATTTTCCACTCCCCCTAGAGAGCATTGCCCACTAACATTTATGACTTTGAGGCTGTATTCATTTAATAATATCTGTTGAATGTCTTGAACAGAAATCTCGCCGTCCGCGATCTCTTCATTCATAGCCGCCCGTTGAAGCACAATTCGGAGTTCCTCCGAAGAAAGAATTCTTTTCCGAATCATTGGCTCTGCGATGGTTGCAAATGCCGCAGAGACAGCAATTGTGGTTATCGTGCGGATAAAATGCGTCAAATCTCCCTCGGTATGAATCACAGAGGAGGGTCACTGGAGCGATAAAGAGACACCAGTCAGCTCCCGGATCTTAACAAGCTCCTGCTCCCTGATTTTCTCCAGATCATAATTCTTAGGACTGATTGGAATCCGATTGGGGTTAATCTTCTTTCGCTTTATGGCAAACGCTCCGCTATTTCTTTGGAGTATTTTTGACTATTTCTGTGACGGCCTTAATTTAACAATATATAGAAATGGAAAGAATGCTTGACGCGGCAGCCGTCAAAGGTATACATACAGCATCTGACTGATTTAAAACGGCACTTATTTCAGGAAGCAGACAAATCTGTCCAATCGCATTTCGGCCAGCAGTTCCGTTATCATAGATATAGAGGCCTTGCTCTCCGGTAAAACATCCATGCAGACCTTTTCTGCTTGAGTCTCGTCCCTCTTGCACAGTTCCATCCAAATCACACCCTTCCTCAAAATTTTTTCATGATACCACATTTGAGGAATGAGCGCAAGGGCTCGCCCATCTCAGCGGGAAAAGACAGCATTCAGGAATAAAGTGCAACACATTAAAGCGTGCGGCGAACTGGTTTGCATAGCCGATGAAGAATGAGTCCTTTTGAAGAAGAAGCACAGGACTATATGGATACGGCAAAAGGGTTAGCAGAGAGTATAAAGGAATAATCTGCTGACTGCTATTTAACAACTATTTGTAAAAAGGCCCGGAGGCATTGCATCGCAATGCCTCCGAGTCTTGCCTGCAAATACTGCAAAAATTGTGCAATCCCACTGAAACACTTGTGTCCCAATAGGTTTTCCTTTTCTGGAGTTGGCTCCCGGAGAATGCAGCTAATGAGGCAGCGACATTTTGGCCTATCTCATCAAAAAATATAAACTTGGGAAAACTTCTAGGACGCAGAGGGTTACCTACCCTAAGATTTTCTTCCAAAGACTCCGTTATTTTGATGCAAATGAAGGCATCAATCCGATAATGGTAGACTTTATCTATAAAAATTTCATGATATCTTTACACAATTTGCATGTTCCCAAAATGAAGTTGCGAAGCAGAGTTTTTCGTGATATACTGAAAAATACAAAAATTGCTAATATAACAGACACCTTGATGATAAACACCAACCTCAACAGCATATTCTTGGGGAGCTTTATCGGTTCTAAACGAGTGTGTTCCGAGAGAGGAAGGAAAGAGAGGTGTTCTTAGTGAAGAAAACAGAAAGGATACCTTTCAAAATGAGCAAACCTCAGCAGTTGTCGGAGAAATATACGAAGGAGATTTTCCAAGAGATCAAGTCCGGCATATATTCTCGGGCAGACCGTCTTCCCTCGGAACCAGATATCGCAAAGCACTTTGGCATCAGCCGGACCATGGTGAGGGACTGCCTTTCTACACTGGAACGGGAGGGATTTATCAGCCGTAAGCATGGGATTGGTACTATTATCAATCAGCATGTGTTGGATGTGAAGGTGCGGTTGGATCTGGAAGAGGAATTTCTGGATATGATTCGCTCCGCTGGCTATATACCTGGTGTGGCATTTGTCCGTAATGCGATGGGGAAAGCAGATGTTCGTACAGCGCAGAAGCTTGGAATTAAAGCGGGGGAGGATGTAGTAATCAGTGTCCGCCTAATTACAGCTGATGGTGCGCCAGCAATCTATTGCGTAGACCACATTGCGCGTCGGAGTATCGTCGCAAAAGAATATGACCTTTCGCTTTTGGACAGTCCTGTATTTGAGTTTGTGGAACAATATTGCGGCACAGAGATTTATATGGACCTATCTGAAATTAGTGCTGTGGCTGCGGATGCAGAGCGGGCCGATGTGTTTCAGATCCCACAGGGCTCTCCGCTTTTGTACATCGATGAACTGGGATACAATTTTGTGGGTCAACCCATTTTGTATTCTCAGGAGTATTACGCAAACGGCATCTTCAAGCACACAATTCTGCGAAAAAAAATATAAATACCCCAGAGTTTTGTGAGAGTTCGAGAAAATCGGCTCTCTTTTTTTTCGCAAAAGTGCATTGATTTGGTGGTGCCGCTTTGATACTATAAATGTATATCTATTTGTATTACAAATAGATACTACAAAAATGGGGGTGCTAAAATGGCAAAAGAAACACAGCTTGTAAACAGCGGTTCTTTTCTGGAAAAGAGATTCCATCTCAAGGAAAACCACACCAATGTGAGAACTGAGATCATTGCTGGATTGACTACGTTCTTGACCTGTACCTATATTTTGGCGGTAAATCCGGCGATTCTGTCCTCAACAGGAATGGATTCCAAGGCGGTACTATGGGCGACGGCTATCTCGGCAGCTATCGCCTGCATCGCAATGGGCCTTTTGACTAATTTTCCTTTTGCCTTAGCGCCTGCCATGGGACTCAACGCATATTTTGCCTACACAGTCTGCGGTACGCTGGGGCTGTCATGGCAAAATGCCCTGGCCTGTGTGTTTGTGGAAGGTGTTACCTTCAGTATCCTCAGCGTTGCAGGTGTACAGGAGCGCATTGTTAACGGCATTCCAGAGTGCGTTAAGCAGGCTATTTCTGCGGCTATCGGCTTTTTCATTGCATTCTCGGGGCTGCATAATTCTGGTATCATAGCCTATGACCCTGATAATTTGCTGTGCCTGGGCAATTTGCAGGATCCCGGTGTCATTCTGGCTCTATTGGGGATTCTCCTGACAGCGGGACTGGTTATTATGAGGGTCAAAGGCGCCATCCTCATAGGGATATTGGCTATTACCTTTGCAGGTATGCTTTTTGAAAACCCGGCTACAGGTGCTACCTATACCCAATGGCAGGGTCTGGTCTCTTTGGAAAACCCCATTGAGGCGCTAGCACCTACCTTTGGACAACTGACATTTGATGGCCTGTTTGGGGGCGGTGTGGCGGCTATCATTGGTGTTCTCTTTGCCATTTTTAGTTTTTTGTTTGTGGATATGTTCGACAGTATCGGCGTGCTGGTAGGTGTGGGAATCAAGGCTGGTTTTGTCAACGAAAAGGGTGAACTGCCCGGCGCGGGCAAAGCTCTGTTTGTGTCTGCAGCAGGGGCTGCAGTAGGAGCTGTGTTCGGCACCCAGACCGTCACGGTGTTTGGTGCAGAGAGTACCACAGGTATTGCTGAGGGCGGAAGAACAGGTCTTACTGCCATTACCACAGGGGTGTTCTTTCTGCTGTCGCTGCTCTTCACCCCGCTGTTTTTGATGATCCCCAGTATTGCCACCGCCCCGGCACTGGTTATGGTGGGTATCTTTATGATTGAGCCGCTGATGCATGTGGACTTGAGTGATACCAAGACTGCTTTCCCGGTATTCATCTGCGTGGCTTTTATGGCGTTTACCTTCAATATCGCCTATGGTATCCTCTTCGGACTGCTGGCTTACACTGGCGGACAGGTCTTTGCTGGCAATGCTAGAAAGCTCCCGATTTCCACTTGGATACTGACAGGCGTGTTCCTACTGTATCTGCTTTTGGAAATCTTTTTTAACTGAGGCCCGGCAGGACGATTCATCGGGAGTACATTTCAATCAAGTTTCCGAAAAACGGGCAGGGGCTTCCAATCCGATTGTGGGAGGGAGTCCTTTGCCCTAGAATTGGAGAAAAGCACATGGGGATCAAAAATAGCATTCCGCGTCTAGACGCTGTGGATAAGGTGACCGGCGCGGCAAAGTATACAGAGGATCTTATTCCTATTAATGCACTGGTGGGAAAGACTCTTCACAGCACCATTGCAAATGGAACAGTACGCGCTATTGATGTGGACGAGGCGTGGAAGATCCCGGGCGTAGTGGATATTTTAACTTGTTTTGATGTGCCGGACTGGGAGTATGCGACCTGTGGACATCCGCTTTCCCTGGATCCCGCACATACCGATGTGGCCAACAAGCGAATACTGACCAAACGAGTGCGCTACTATGGAGATGAGATTGCCGCAGTGGTAGCAGAAAGCGATCTGGCGGCTCAGAAGGCACTGGAGGCTATCCGGGTAGAGTACGAAGAACTGCCGCCGCTGCTGACACCGGAGGCTGCTGTGATCAGTGGGATTCCTCTGCATGAAAAATCCCCGGATAATCAGGGGGGGCGCATGGATTTTATCATTGATGAGAGCCAAAATGTCCGGTTTTATCAGGGAACGTTCTCCATGGATCCATGTATCGGCGGCTATGTCGATTTACGAGGAACAAAATTTCATGTACCGGCCCAGCAACATTGCCATATTGAAAACATCTGTTGCTTTGCCTATATGAGCGGGCGGAAAATTGTAGTGGTGTCGCCCAATCAGGCACCCCACACCCTACGCAAACATATTTCCGATGCTCTGGGTATCCCCACAGGCCGGATTCGTGTGGTCAAGCCCTATGTGGGCGGAGCATTCGGCAATAAGCAGGATATGTTCTATGAGCCGCTGGCGGCTTTATTCACCTTACGGCTGGGAGGACGGTGCGTGGCCTTTGTGATGAGCCGGGAGGAGACATTTGTCAATAGCCGGACTCGTCATGCCATGGACATCTGGGCGGCGGCCTGTGTGGATGATACGGGACGAATCACGCAGAAGGGCATTCGCCTGAATGCATACAGCGGCGCGTACGGTTCTAACGGCCACGCTGTGGCCGCCTATGCGGTGACTAACTATTTCCAGCTTTATCCTGCTTTGGGCAAGCAGGTGGGAGAGTCCGCTACGGTCTATACCAATATGCCCTCGGCGGGAGCTATGCGGGGCTATGGGATTCCACAGGTGGCCTTTGCGATGGAGTGCCAGATGGATGATCTGGCACTGAGGTATCATTTGGATCCTGTGGAATTTCGAAAAAAGAATATGATGGGCCTGCATTTCTTGGATCCCTTTGACCGGTTTCTCTGTGCCAGCAACGGTCTGGAACGGTGCATCGACCGTGGGTGTGAGTTGGTGGACTGGCAAGCGAAGCGTCAGGCGTATGATGCGTTCAACCATACATCGTCCAATCTCAAGAAAGGATTGGGCATGGCAGTGTTTGCCTATAAGACTGGGGTCTATCCCATACAATTGGAGACAGCTTCCTGTCGGATGCTGCTCAATGATGACGGCAGCCTACAGATACAGGTCTGTGCTACGGAGCTGGGACAGGGCTCCGATACTGTATTTGCCCAAATCGCCTCGGAGATTACCACAATTCCGGAAGAGAACGTGTATGTAGTCTCCTGCCAGGATACGGATGTTTCTCCCCATGATGCGGGGGCATACGCTTCTCGCCAGACTTATGTCTCCGGCAGTGCGGTGAAGCAGACAGCAGAGATACTTCGGAAGAAAATCCTGAACAGGGCTGCCTGTTTGTACGAAGCAGATTCCAAAGATCTTGCCCTTGATGGCGGACGGATTACAGGCCGTGATGGCGCAGTCCTGGGGACGGTGAGGGATGTGGCAGTCCGAATGCAGTACACCAACAGCACAAAGATAAACAGCGAACATCTGACGGCGGAATCCACCTACACCATGCGTCATAACGCATTTGCCTTCGGTGCAAGCTTTGTTGATTTAGAGGTGGATGTTCCTATCGGCAAGATTAAAATCAACCGCGTGATAGCGATTCACGACAGCGGCCAGATTCTCAATCCGGCGCTTGCTAGAGCTCAGGTTCACGGTGGTGTGGCTATGGGGATTGGATATGCTTTGACGGAGCAGATGCTTTTTGACCCCGAGACTGGTAAGATGCGAAACGACAACCTGTTGGACTATAAAATCCCGACAGCCATGGACATCCCACAGATTGATGTGGAGTTTGTGGAGACCTATGAGCCCTCCGCCCCCTTTGGGAACAAAGCATTGGGAGAGCCGCCCATGATCCCACAGGCACCGGCTATCCGGAACGCTGTGCTCCATGCCACGGGCGTGGCCGTCTATGAGCTGCCCCTGACACCGGAGCGGCTGATCCACGCCTTTATACAAGCTGGACTGATACAACCACTGTCGTGCGAGCATATAGCGGAGACATAAGCGGGAGGTATACGCTATGTATGATATTCGACAAGTTTATCAGCCAAAGGACCTGGGAGAGGCACTCTCACTTCTGGCAGAACATCCGGATGCCATTGTTATCTCCGGCGGAACGGATGTTTTAATCAAGGTTCGGGAGCGGAAGTGGAAAGACTGCTCTCTGCTGAGTATTCACCGCCTGCCGCAGCTTCAGGGTGTGCGCCGGGAGAAGGAAGAACTGGTGGTAGGGCCGGGTACCTGCTTTGACCAACTCCATGAAACTGGAGTGATTCGGGAGCACGCCTTTTGCTTGTGGCAGGCGGCTGACCAGGTGGGGAGCCCCCAGATTCGCACTGTGGCTACGCTGGGAGGGAATATCTGTAATGGCGCAGTCAGTGCTGACAGTGCGCCGCCGCTGCTGGTACTCAATGCTAGGCTGGAACTCACCGATATCAGCCAAACCAAGCGGCAACTGGATATCGGTGCGTTTTATACTGGTCCCGGACGCACGGCCTTGGACCGAAAAAGGGAACTGCTGACGGCGGTGCGGATTCCTATAATCCGGCCGGGATGCGGCAGCTATTACATCAAGTATGGAAAGCGCAATGCCCTGGAGATTTCCACTTTGGGTTGCGCGGCGTATGTGGAGCTAGATGCGGGGAAAAAGACCTTTCGGGAAGTGCGGATCGCTTTTGGTGTGGCGGCGCCAGTTCCCATGCGCTGTCCGGCAGTGGAAGCTCTGGTGAAAGGACTGCCTGTGGACCGACATACACTGCGCCTGCTTGGAGATGCAGTAGGGCGGGAATTGTTCCCAAGAGATAGCTGGAGGGCATCTCGAGAGCTACGGATGCAGTTGATTCGGGAATTGAGCCAGAGAGCTGTGGAAGGGGCGGTCAAACAAGCAGGAGGAATTTTGAATGAAAGTGATCCACATGATAGTCAACGGAACACCAGTGGAGCTGGCTGTCCGTGAGGATGAGTGCCTGACGGACACATTACGCCAGCGCCTTGGACTCACCAGTGTCAAAAAAGGTTGTGGGGTTGGGGAGTGCGGCGCATGCACGGTTCTTCTGGACGGAAAGGCAACTAATAGCTGCATCTATTTGACCTTGTGGGCAGATGGACGAGAAATTATCACAGTAGAGGGGCTGCGGGCAAAAAACGGTTGCTTGCACCCTGTACAGCAGGCGTTCGTGGACGAAGCTGCAGTACAGTGTGGTTTTTGTACTCCGGGATTCATTCTTACCGCAGTGGAAATCGTCAATTCCGGAAAGAAGTATACCCGGGACGAATTGCGTAAGTTAATCTCCGGTCATCTGTGCCGCTGCACCGGTTATGAAAATATTCTTAACGCCGTTGAGCGGGTAGTCGGTGTCAATGCAAAGTAAAATGGTGGGAATAATTCCTAATTATATCTCTGTCTACCTGTGTAAAATAGTGAACAGGTTGTGGTAACTAGTGACACGCCATTGGGGAGACATCTTGGCAGAGTAAGAAAACATCGAAATCACAGAAACACTTTTTGCGGGCCATGCGGAGCGCATACTGGCAGCGCATGTGCCGCACCAGTGATTGGGATTCCTTCTGGACCTGTACACTGTATTCCACTGTAGCCTGAGCACCATGAGTATTATCTGCTGGGAAAACATTAGCATCACTATTTATGGGATCAAGGAGGCTCTGCTGTCACCCATAACTGGCCTTATCCCCAAGAATTCACTTCTTTCTTCCCTTGCTGAAAGACGCTAGGCAGATGCTATAAAATATCTAGGGACCAAGTCTCTTCCCGGAGTTATCACGAAAGATTATGATGAGCTATCGGGGAGGCTGGGGCTAACGCAATGGAAATCCAACGAAAGGAAAAAGCCATGCGCACTTTTGAAGAAATTAAAGATACCATTGAGACGGGGCTTGGGAAGCACCCTTGTGATTTGAAATTACAGAATGTTCGACTGGTGAATGTATATTCATCGGAGATTTATAACACAGATATCTATATCAAAAACGGCCGGATTATCTCCATTTCACCAGAAGCAAATCTGGAGGCCCAGGAAGTAGTGGAGTGTTGCGGACAGTTCGCGGTGCCGGGGCTCATCGATACTCACATGCATTTCGAGTCAACTATGCTTTCACCAGAAGCTCTGGCTTCAGTGGTGGTGCCTCAAGGGACTACTACACTGTGCGCGGATCTTATGGAGATTGCAAACGTTGCAGGAGCGGATGGATTGAAGGCTATGCTGGATTCTATTTCCCGCCTGCCATACCGGATGCTTATTGAAGTTTCCTCACGAGTACCTACAGCGCCGGGCCTAGAGACTAACGGAGCCTATATGGGGGCCGAAGAGGTACGCGCTATTATGGACTGGCAGGAATCCATCAGTCTGGGCGAGCTGGATCCCTCTAAAATCCTGCTGGTGAAAGACGAATACATCGAAAAGATTGCGGATACCTTGGCGCGGAGAAAAATCGTAAACGGTCATGCCATCGGTCGCCTGGGGCAGGAACTCAATGTATATGCTTCTGCTGGGATCTCTGATGACCACGAGTGCGTTACCGAGGAGGAACTTCTCCAACGCCTACGGGTGGGTATGAGTGTGTTGGTTCGGGAGGGCAGCACCGAACGCAATTTGGATGCCCTCATCGGCGGTGTACTGAGAGAGAAGCTGCCTCTGGACAATCTGATGTTCTGTACAGATGATAAGCATGCTGGAGAGATCCAACGGGAGGGCCACATTAACTATAATGTTGCCCGGGCCATGGAATTGGGTGTGGGAGAAATAGACGCAGTGAAGCTGGCTACGCTCAACGCCGCCCGGCATTTCCGGCTGGAAGATGAGATCGGATCTATTACGCCGGGCCGCCTAGCGGATATTCTTTTGGTGGAGGATCTGCGGGAAATGAAGCCTAGCCAGGTGTATTTTGAGGGGCGCCTGGTAGCGAAAGATTGCAAGCTGATCCAGACATGTGAAGTTGGGGAATATCCTGAATGGTTGAAAAATACAGTAAAGCTGAAACAGCTGATTACGGAAAAGAGCTTTCGGGTCCCCGCTCGAACGGATCGTCCCCAGACGCAAGTTACAGTTATAGATCTGATTGACCGGCAGATTATCAATAAACGGCTAATCGCAACGTTGCCCTGCGTTAATGGGGAAATACTGGCAGATCCGGTACATGATATTTTAAAGCTGGCCATTGTAGAGCGCTACGGAAAAACTGGCGGTGTGGGAGTGGGATTTGTACGGGGCTTTGGCCTCCGGGAGGGGGCTATGGCCTACTCCATGTCCCACGATCACCATAATATCGTGGTAGTAGGTGTCAATGAGCTGGATATGGCACAGAGTGTTAAGGTGATTCAGGAAATGCAGGGCGGACTCTGTGTGGTCCGTAACGGCGAGGTGATGGCAAAAATGCGCTTACCCATCGGCGGATTGATGAGTGAGCAGGATGCTGGCACGGTTATGAGGGAATTGGACGGGCTAAATGCTGCGGCCCGAAGTCTGGGATGCCGCGGGAGTGCCCCTTTCATGACTTTGAGCTTTATCTCGCTTCCCACAGTGCCGGAACTTGGATTGACGGATATGGGGTTGGTGGATGTACTGGAACATCGACTGATCCCGGTGGAAATACCAGAAAAATAATTGGGGATTTCTGGCGGCGAGTTGAAGCAACACATGGTTCCGGAGGGGCTCTCTTGGCTGCGGGCCCCTCCATCTGACATCTAAAATATTCCTTGATAACTCGGATCATAGGCTCCATATTTCCTGTGCTTTGAAGCCTAAAACAAAGAAGGAGAATGGCGTTACTATTCTCCTTCTTCTAATTTTTGTGATGTATGGCGCGAACTCTTTTTTGGCGTAAAATTCTCTTACTTCCACAGTAAGGTCCAGACTTCTTGTGAGATACTCAGCATTGTCTGCTTTAAAATATACCGGATTACTTTCGATACTTTCTCAGGTATTTATTTTGATGGCTCTGGTAGCACGCTGGCCTGCAGGGACTGCAAAAGGATTTGTGACTATATGCTCAAAAACAGTTTAGGATTCCTTGTATTCAGCAATATCATCCAAATTGCAATGAAGAGCAGAACACAACTTATCCAAAGTTTTTGTTTCAATATTTTCATTTGCTCTAAGTCTGCGGATCGTTTTGCTGTCAATCCCGCATTTTTCTCTAAGCTGATACATAGAAATACCGCGGCTTTCCATAGTAGCCCACAGGCGATGAAAGATAATCATTTGCTTCACCTCTGTATTTATACAGTGTGGGGATTATAAACTTGCTTTTTAAGGGGATATAACCCTCATATTCTGCTTTAGAAATTAAGAAGTACGGCCCTATACACGAAATGAACGTAGTGGGAACTTTGATTGCCCGAGCTGTGAAATGGGGGGGCGGGAAGACCACATCCGAAAAATTCTGGGAATCAATATCACATGTAGGAAACCCTGTATGTTCGATCAGGATCTCATATAGCGGTCTTTTAATATTTTTACCAGAGGGACCTGTTCGGAAGGCGTAAAGATACGACTCACCACCCGCCCGATTGGATATTACCCCGCCTCCAGTGCGTATCGTGACTTGAAGGACTCATTCAGGTATCTGGCGGGGAGTATTTCATCAATGGTATCCTGGCGGATTTAGAAAAAGAACCAGGGGAAGCGGACGTGCAGGAGCGCAGAAGGAGCCAAAACCATGCCTTATCTCAAAACCGGTTCCGGGGAAAATTTGATAAGGAGTGAACCATAGGAAATGCGCTGTCAGAAATTATTTGAAAAGGGATGTATCGGTGGAGTAGAGATCCGCAACCGTGTCGCAATGACGGCTATGGGAAACGGATTGGCGTCCTGGGACGGCGAGGTATCGCTGGAACTGATCCGATTCTATGAGGATCGAGCAAGAGGCGGTTGCGGCCTGATTTTCACGGAATTTACTCGGATGGATGAAACCAGCGGCGCCTGCAATCCAAATCAGCTCTGTACCGCCACCCGTAAACATATACGTAGTACGGAGCGGGTCCGCTGTCACGGCGCTAGGATATTTGTTCAGCTCCACCACGGTGGCCGAGAGGCCCCGTCTGCGCTGAATGACGGGAAACAGCCTATGGCTCCTAGCGCCATCCTCAACTCGGCATGGCGCAGTTGAGGGGCAATGATATCTGCGTCATCGACAGCGGCAGCGGCAGGGAGACGGGGCGGAAGGCGCGCCGGATCTTGGACACCAACAGATGGCGCCTGTCCAACTACCGGAGGACTTTGAGGTGATCGCCCTCTCAGTTTCCTTAAAGGTGCAAGATTCTATCCCAATTGACTATGGCAGTGGACTGACAGAGCGTTGAGGGCACATTGTAGTCACCAGGTCGCGTCGAAAGACGCGGTCCGGTGACTTGTAGCATATACAGAAGGCTACCCCTCCAATGTAATGCCTTTATTGGGGTCAAGCTTTGCAATTTTGAAACCTGCTAAAATGCAAATCAGCGTAAAGATAGGAGTCATCCAGTTCTGGAATGCATACGAATTTGTGATTATATCAACTACGAGGACGATCTTTGGGTATGTTGTTCTTCATTCTGTACTGAAGACTTTCGGTGTGGGAGTAGATATAAAATTATTTTATCAGAGTATTCTGGATAAGGACATAACTAGTACGCAGGAGACTTATTACGACGGGGCACAGGCATTGTATGACCTGCGGGTCCTTTTGATCTGCGCGGTCCACGGATATTGTCTGGGCGGCTTGTGCTATCCTGCCGGGGCAGATATTTCTATCGCAGTGAAAGGTGGAGAAGTTATCAATAGCTCTGCCAATAGAAGGCGCCGGATGATCAAAGGAGCTTAGGCCCGGCTGATTTCGGCGGCTTTCTTTTTCTCGGAGTTCCCGTCATTTTGCGGTGTCAACCTGGCTCAAGAATAAAGGTGCTTCGAGACGGAAACACGGACATATCCGCTCTGATTTCAAAGATAATGCGGAGTGGAGCAAAGGATTGAAGACTTGGGGCCGTCATAACAAGGTAGCGCCTACAGTTCAAGGCTGTCCGGATGGGAATGGATCATCTGCCATGAGGAGTGAGCACATGAATTGAGAGATCATGAAAAATCAAATGCTTATATTAAACAAAAATTCAAGGGGAAAATTGTTGATATTGCGATCTTCCTTGACGGCAAAAAAACACGTAAACTATTGGTGTTGGAGTTCCCAACAAAATTGAAAAGCCTGCATATGCTCTCCATCTCTCAGCTGTGCGGGTGCCAAAAAGGAGGAAATACATACCGGTACGGCTCACGGTGCGGCAGTGTGGAGACCTGTTGTAAAGCGCGGCGCCCATCGCGGTACCGCGTGAGAACGCATCCGCGGAGGCGGAGCGGTCAGAGCCGGGAAAGATGGCAGGACTGTCTTTGGTAAATGTGAAGAAGATCTATCCCGCAACGAACGATCACAAGAAGTCCAAAAAGAAGCACGAGAGCGGCGAGGAGAAAAAGGCCCAGCTCCAGGTGACCAATGAGGGGGTTGTGGCTGTTCAGGAATTTAACTTGGATGTGGCGGACAAGGAGTTCATCGTGTTGGTCGGCCCCTCTGGTTGCGGCAAGTCGACCACTCTGCGAATGGTGGCGGGGCTGGAGGAGATCTCCAGCGGAGAACTGTACATTGATGGGAAGTTGATGAACGATGTAGCCCCTAAAGACCGGGACATCGCTATGGTGTTCCAGAACTACGCGCTCTATCCCCATATGACAGTGTATGAAAATATGGCGTTCCCACTGAAGCTGCGCAAGCGCCCTAAGAGCGAGATTGACAAAGCTGTGCGTGAGGCGGCGGAGATCCTAGACATTACGCAGTACCTGGACCGCAAGCCAAAAGCTTTATCCGGTGGGCAGCGGCAGCGTGTGGCGATTGGCCGCGCTATCGTACGGGAACCCAAGATCCTGCTGATGGACGAGCCTCTCAGCAACTTGGACGCCAAGCTGCGTAATCAGATGCGCGCAGAGATTATCAAACTGCGCCAGAAGATCAATACTACCTTCCTCTATGTCACCCATGATCAAACAGAGGCTATGACTCTGGGGGACCGGATCGTTATCATGAAGGATGGCTTCATCCAACAGATCGGTACGCCTCAGGAGGTTTTTGACCATCCTGCCAATCTGTTCGTGGCTGGCTTCATCGGTACGCCGCAGATGAATTTCTTTGATGCGGAGTTGGTTGGAAGGGGCGGCCATTATGCTGTCGTTTTGGATGGCATGACTGTAGAGCTGTCCGAGAACAAGCAACAACGTTTGGCTGCTAAGGGCGTGGCGGGGCAGCATGTCACACTAGGCGTTCGTCCGCAGCATATCTCCCTGCAGTGTGAGTCCGGCTCTGTCAAGGCCCGGATGGATGTATTTGAGATGATGGGCAGTGAGATCCACCTGCACGCCAATGTGAACGGTCGAGATATGGTCATCATTGTCCCTACCACAGATATTAACGGCAACTATTCCGATGCTTTCACCATTGGTAAGGAGATTGACTTCTCATTCAGCGGCAGTACGTGTCACCTGTTCGGCAACGACGGCAAGAACTTGGAATTCTGAGTCTTTCTCAATCTAAAGAATCTGAAGCCGGGCTCTCACGAAAGGGAGAACCCGGCTTTCTCTTTTGGGAAGAGTTGTATTCCATACGCCTCTGGTCTCGCCGCCTCCAAAGCAGTGGCGGAAAAATGGAGACAGTACAGGCTGGAGTGGTGTGTCTGTGCCGTGAGAGTGTCCGGCCTTTCACTGGACCGGTGGTCAGATAGGTGTTGACCTGCTCTTGGAACACATAGCGAACACCTTGTGAGGATAGCGGTCATAATGGCTACAATGAGTCTGCTTGCAAAGAACATCGGGATTGGGGCAATCACTAGGGTTCGAAGATAACAAGCAGAGCTGAAGCTGGTGGACAGGGACAGACAATTTGGAGAAATACCTTGCTGCTTATCTGAAAAGAAACCCAGTGTGGATTTCTTTGCTCGGGGCTTTCTGCGCCCAAGCTTGCTGCGGGCATTTGGAGAGGGCGTCTTTGTCGGCAATGACCGTAACATCCTGATGGAGCTGGAGAATGGAGGCTGGTATTCCGGGAGTCACCGGTCCAAAACAGCTGGCGTAAATGGCGTCGGCCTTATCGGCACCGCTGGCGATCAGAAGGATCTTTCTGGCTTGGGTAATGGCTTGCATCCCCATGGAGATGGCTTGCCGGGGAACGTCCTCCTCCCGCTCGAAGAAGCGGGTGTTCGCGGCGATGGTGCTTTCCGTCAGGTCAACCTGGTGAGTGTATTTGGAGAAGTGATCGTCCGGTTCGTTGAAACCGATATGGGCATTACGGCCAATCCCCAGAAGCTGCAGGTCGATACCGCCCAAATCCGCAATCAGACGGTCGTACCGGCGGCACTCCGCATCCGGATCCGCAGCCATGCCATCGGGAATATGGATATGGTCGGGAGCAATATTGATGTAGTCGAAGAAGTTCTTATGCATGAAGTAGTGATAGCTCTGCGTATTGTTTGCCGACAGCCCCCGGTACTCGTCCAGATTCACCGAGGTTGCCTCCGCAAAGTCCAGATCTCCTTTTTCGTACCAGAGAATCAACTGGCGGTAGACCCCCAGCGGTGAGGAACCCGTAGCCAGGCCCAGCACACTCTCCGGCTTCAGAATAACTTGGGCGGAGATGATGTTGGCGGCCTTGCGACTCAAGTCACTGTAGTCTTTCGCACAAATAATCTTCAATGAAATCCCTCCTGTCGTATGTCACAGACTATTTCCGGCAGCTGCTATGTTGCCGATGCAGCTATGCCGATGTGCTCCTCCAATGCGAAGTATCCCCGATTCACTAGAATCAGCACCCTAGCACCGGATTGTACCTGAGATGAACTGGGATACGCCCGTTCTACACGGGATCGGAAATGCTTGAGAATGACAGCCTCCGCTCGAAACAGGCCGTCAGAATAAGACTCGATGTTGGATCTTCGTATACAGGGGGATTCTGTTATATTCTTCCTTCGGCAGTGTCCAAATAGTATCAGCCAGCAGTTCCGAAGTGACACTCTCCCTGGCCGCATAAAAGATACGTCATCTATTTCCTTGTGAAGATAGCGGCTGCCAAGGGTGCAACAGCGATTCTCTTCCTGCATGGTAAAGAGGTGGGAATGTCACCTTGCTCAAAAAACGAATGAATAGAAATAGGGGTGCGGCCTACGCCATTTTGGCATAGACTTGCGGGCTTCAGCGTTTTGGAGAAGGTCAACCGTCGGCCTTTATTGATCAATTGACCAGAGGCCCGAATAGCCGAACCGTAAGTCGGGCCCACAGGTAGCCCGCTGCTGCTGGCCACAAGAAAGACCACACGAAAATCAGCAGCCAGAACCACCGGGGAGAGAAGAACAGCACTACAGCAGGGATGACCAGCACTGCCAAAATTGCCAGAGACCGGGGCAGCCGCCCAATGCCTTGGACTAGGGCCGCCTTCCACAGCTGCAGGAAGCGAAGGGAGGGATTGGCGTTGATTACCGGCGGCAGGAAGGCCGAGGCCATCAGCAGGCAGAACACCAGAAACAACACGCCTCCCCAGAAGAAGAGCTGGACAGAAGGGGGCAGACTGCCGATGGCCTGGAAGTCCAGATAGAACAGATACGCCAAAGCCAGGATGGCCACCCAACATTTCGTGGCGGGCTTGAAGAGCTGCCGGAAGTGGGAAAAGTACCCCCGGATATGCATCGGGGCACCGGCCACCATGTCTACCATGGAGCTATATAGCGCGCACCAGGAGGCCCCGGCGGTGACCACTGGCAGGGAGCAGAGCAGAGTGAGGATGCTGAGGACGAAGAAGTCCAGCAGGGTGGACAGGGCGGACATCACAGGGGAGTCCAGATCAAACAGGTGGCGCACAGGCGTTTTCTCCTTTCTGTAGGGCTTCCAGCTGGCGCTTGTAGATCAGCAGGAAAACGATATGGATGACCAAGGTTAGCGTCCAGGAGACGGGATAGGACCAGTACAGGCTCTCGATGGTCCCCACAGCTTTGAAGATGGTATACAGCCAGATGACCCGCAGTCCACAGGCACCGATCAGTGTGGTGACGGTGGGGTTGATGGTTTTGCCCAAGCCGCGGATGGAGCCGCAGGCGGTTTCCATCATGCCGCCTATCCACTGGAACTGACTGATAGCCAGGACCCGGGTCACACCGGCGGCCATCACGGCCTCATAGGCGTCATCCGCGGGCTTGACGTAGATGCCCAGCAGCTGGGTCTGGAAGAGCCGCAGCAGCACGCACATCACCAGGCCCAGGCCCACCGTCAGTCCCATGCAGATCCAAAAGACCTGGACCGCCTGCCGAGGCCGTTTGGCCCCCAGGCTCTGGCTGGTGAAGGTGATAGTAGCCTGATAGAAGGTGTTCTGGGCGGTGTGGATAAAGTTCTCCAGCCCGGAGGCGGCGGAGTTCCCTGCGATGACGGCGGAGCCGAAAGAGTTTACGGCAGACTGGATCATCACGTTGGCGATGGAGAAGATGATGCCCTGGATGCCGGCGGAGAGGCCGATCTTCAACATGAGCGCGGCTTTGTCGGGGTAGAGGCGGATCTTCCGCAGGTCCAGACGGCATATGGAATTGATCGTGCACAGCCGGATGATCACCAGAACGGCGGAGAGCAGCTGAGAGACGGAGGTGGCGATAGCCACACCTGCCACACCCAGATGAAAGACAATAACGAATAGCAGGTTCAGTCCCACGTTCATCGCACCGGAAACGATCATGAAGATTAGGGGATACAATGTGTCCCCCACTGCCCGCAGGATGGCACTGCCGAAGTTATAGGCTACCAGGGCGGGGATGCCAAGAAAGTAGATCTTCAAATAAAGAGAGGAGAGCGGCAGCACATCCATTGGAGCCCCGGCCAGCTCCAGCAGCGGTGTGGAGAAAAGAATCCCCACGACACCGGCCATCAGCCCCAGGATCACGCTGAGGACGGCGGAGCAGTGGACCGTCTGGGAGATGGCCTCCTGATCCCCGGCACCGTAGTACCGGGCGGTGAGATAGTTGGTGCCGATGGATACGCCGTTGAACAGCGTCACCAGCAAAAAGATAATAGAGGTAGTGGCCCCTACTGCTGCCAGAGAAGTGCTGCCGGCATAGCGGCCTACCACTACGGAATCCGCCGTGTTATAGGCCAGCTGCAAGAGGCCGGTGAGCATCAGGGGGATTGAAAAGCGTAAGATGGGGCGGAAAAGCGGTGACTGATCCGGCTGACTGTATGTGATTTGTTTCAAAATGTTTCCTCCCTTTGGGAGAAGTCCCCTCAGAATTGATTTATCATCTGCAAGTATTGCAGAAAGAAAAATAAATGTCAAGAGAGAGGCTGATCTTGAAAAAAAGCACGGAAAACTGCACAGATAAAATTTGCGTAAAATTTTCGATAACAGTGGACTGCTTTTTTGAGGAAATCGGTTGAACATGGAATAAACCAAAAATGTTTCAGAAATATATTTCGGAAACGGAGATAAAAAACTGGGAGATTCGTAATATTGACAGGCTTTTGAGGAAAAGTTATAATCTTTTTACAGGAAAAAAACAGATAAAAAACAAAACCAATCACAGGATAGTACTAGCAAAAAAATTTGTTTCAGAAATAAAATGTGAGGAAGGGCTCTATGAAGATCACCGTCCGGAAAATCGCGGAGGAAGCCGGTGTGTCACCGGCCTCCGTCTCTCGCTATATTAACGGATCTGAGGACGTCAGCTCTGAGATTGCCAGCAAGGTGGAGAGCGCCCTGTTCTCCTTGGGCGGAAGTCCGGTGGTCCGGCGGCCCCGCAAGCAGATCATCCTGATCCTGCTAACCCATCTGCGGTTTGACTTCTACGGGCGCACCTTGGCGGAGCTGCTGGAGCAGGAGCCGCAGAGCGAATACACCTTCATGCTGCTGCGCTATAACCCCCAGTCGCCGGAGACAGTGCGGAACTTCGTGAGCCGGATGCATCCCGTTGGCGTGATCTACTTTGAGGAGGAGATCGACAGCGGCATCCTGCAGTATCTCCAAAGCTGCGGCCTGCGGACGGTGATGTGCGGCGGCGTGGCCCTGGACCACCAGTCCGACCGAGTCCATGTAAATGACATCGCCGCCGCCTATGAGGGTACCAATTACCTGCTGGATCTGGGCCACCGGGAGATTCTCTTCCTCTCGGACGACGAGCAGAAGATCGGCGCTGGGTTCCAGCGGATCACCGGCAGCCGCAAGGCGATGGAGGAGCGGGGACTGGAATTCCCGGAGTCCCTGGTACTCCGGGGCGGCGTCACCTTCGAGGCCGGCTACCAAGCCATGGCCACAGCCCTGCGGGAGAAAAAGCAATTCACCGCGGCATTCGCCTTCAGCGATGAGCTGGCGGTGGGCGTCATGGCGGCCCTGTACGACGCGGGGCTGCGGGTGCCTGAGGATATATCGGTCCTGGGCTATGACGACCTGACCATCGCAACCCGGATCCGTCCGGCGCTGACCACCATCCATCAACCCATCGATGTGTTCATCGAGAAATCTCTAGAGTTGTTCCGCCAGCCGCCGAAGTCGATCCACTCGGAGATTCTGCTGCCTCACTCCATTGTGGAGCGGCAGAGCTGCCGCCGGCTCAGCGATCCGGTGCCAAAATCTGTTTGATCCCTCGGAATGGGGTGTTTAAGGAAACGAATCAACAAAAGGAGAATCGGTATGAAAAAGAAGATTACAGCATTGCTCCTGGCACTGACGCTGCTCCTTTCCGCAACAGCTCTCACCGGTTGCGGCGGCAGCGGCGAAAGCTCCGACGGTCCCGTCAGCCTGACCCTGTCCCTGTGGGATGAGGCCCAGCTGCCGGTGATCCAGGAAAATGTGGACGCTTTTAACGCTGCTCACGAGGGAGAGATCAAAGTCAACATCGAGCAGATCCCCTGGGACACCTACTGGACCAAGCTGGATGCCTCTCTGGAGACCAATGAGGCCCCGGATGTGTTCTGGATGAACACCTACGTCCAGAAATATGTGGACGCCGGGGTTCTGGAGCCTCTGGACAGCTACATTGAGGGCGAGAGCTTTGATATGAGCGTCTATGCCGAAGGGCGTGTGAACGCCTACAATGTGAACGGCCAGCAGTACGCCCTGCCCAAGGGGCTGGATGCTGTGGCGGTGGCCCTGAACACCGAGCTGTTTGACCGCTACGGTGTGGAGCTGCCCCAGGAGGGCTGGACCTGGGATGACATGCGGGACATCGCCACCCAGCTGCGGGACGCCATCGCGGCCGCCGGAGGCAGCGAGTACCCCATCGTCATGGAGCTGGACGCCCAGCCGTCCTGGATGAACTTCCTGTATCAGAACGGCGGCAACTACCTCAGCGATGACGGCAAGACATGCGGCATCGCCCTGCCGGAGTCCAAGGACGCCATCCAACAGGTAGTGGACCTGATGAACGATGAGCAGATGGCTCCCTACTCCGTGCTGACGGAGACCAAGGGCACCGACCTCTTCATCTCCGGCCAGGCGGCCATCGTCTTCATCGGCTCCTGGAAGTCCGGCGTGCTGGAGGACAGCTCTCTGGCGGCAGACGGCAATGTCCAGCTGATCCAGATGCCCTCCATGGCTGTGGACAACAAGACCAACATGGGCGGTCTGGGCTATGTTATGTCTGCCAACTGCGAGAACAAGGAAGCCGCCTGGGAGTTGATGAAGTACATCACCGGCGAAGAGGCCATGAGCCACGAGGCGGAAGAGGGCATCGACATCCCGGCGTACCTGTCCGCACAGGAGGGGTATGTGGCCAACTTTAAAAATATCAACGCGCAGGTATTTATGGACGCATCCGCCAACGGCTTTGCCTATCCCTCCAACGGCAATTTTGACTGGACCACCATCGTGGATGACGCCA
>NZ_JAOQKG010000001.1:60062-83541 GCF_025567605.1 Oscillibacter acetigenes
GCGGACAGGGGGAGTCCGTGGGCCCAAAAGCGCGCTCCGATTCAGAACGCGGTTTTGCGCCCAGGGCCTCCCGAGAGACGATACGGGGAAACAGGAGGAACGCCCATGAAAAATCAGGCACGGCATTTCGGCAGGCTCAGACGCGCGGAGATGTGCACTGCGTACATCTTCATCCTGCCCATGTTTGCGGGACTGCTGCTGTTCAGTATCATTCCCTTCATTCAGAATATCCTCTACAGCTTTCGGAAGATGGGGACCTTCGGGGAGGGGACCTTCATCGGCCTGAAGAACTATCAGGACCTGCTGAAGGACGACACCTTCTGGCTGGCGCTGCAGAACACGGTGTTCTATGCCGTGGTGGGCGTGCCGCTGGTCATCATCTTCTCCATCTTTCTGGCCCATCAGATCAACAAGAAGATCCGGGGCCGCACGATCTACCGGACTCTGCTGTTTATCCCGGCAATTACCATCCCGGCAGCGATCGGTATCTTGTGGCGGTGGATTCTCAACTATCAGTACGGCATCTTCAACTGGATCTTGGAGAAGCTGGGCTTTTCCCGGATCTCTTGGCTGGGTGATGTAAAATATGTTCGATGGGCAATCATCCTGGTGGTGGTCTGGTCCATGGTCAGCTACTATGTTATCATCATGCTGGCAGCTATGCAGGGCATTGACAGCTCCTATTATGAGGCTGCCCGTCTGGACGGCGCCAGCAGCCGTCAGGTGTTTTTTAAGATCACTCTGCCCATGCTGACCCCCATGATCTTTTTCTCCGTCATCATGGTGACGATCGGCATTCTGCAGATCTTCGATTTCATCTACCTGATGGTGGACCGGCAGACGCTGTCGTACACCTACAGCATGAGTCTGGTGACGTACTTCTACGAGTGCGCCTTCAATAAGAGCAGCATGCGGGGATACGGGGCGGCCATCTCCGTGGTGCTGGCTGCCATCATCATGGTGATCACCATGATCCAGATGGTCGGCAAGAAGTACTGGGTCAGATCTGGCGAGTGAGCGGGGGAGGCAGCCATATGAAACAGAAAAGAGACCGCCTGAACGACGAGAGCAGGCTTTCGCGCTTCACCACTCATGTGGTGCTGATCTTTGCGTCGTTCCTGGCCTTTGGCCCCTTCGTCTGGATGTTTCTCACATCCATCAAGACGTACGAGGAGACCATTCAGATCCCCATGAAGTTCCTGCCGGAGATTCCCCAATGGGTGAATTTCAGCATCGTCTCCGATAAGCTGAATTTTCCCCAGCTGTATCTGAACACCATTCTGGTGACGATCATGATGATCGTGGGCCAGATCCTGATCGTCACGATCTGCGCCTATGCCTTTGACCGGCTGAATTTCCCGGGCAAGAACGTCCTCTTTATGGGGATGCTGGCACTGATGATGGTGCCCGGTCAGATCTTCATCATCCCCCGCTTCAAGCTGATGGTGAATCTGGGCCTGACCAACACCCTGGTGGGCCTGGTGCTGCCGGGACTGTTCAATATCTTCGGCGTGTTCCTGATGCGGCAGTTTTTCTCCACTTTGCCGCGGGAGCTGGACGAGGCGGCCCGCATCGACGGGTGCAGCTACTTCCGGACCTACTGGAATGTGCTGCTGCCCCTGGTGAAGCCGGGGCTGACCACGCTGGCCATCCTGGGCATGCTGAACACCTGGAAGGACCTGATGTGGCCCCTGATCAACAACTCCCAGGCGGACAAGATGACGCTGGCAGCGGGCCTTGCCATGCTGATCGGCGAACATACGACGTATTATGAGCAGGTCATGGCCGGCGGCGTCATCGCTGTGCTGCCTCTGATCGTACTGTTTGTGATTTTCCAGCGGCAGTTTGTACAGGGCATTGCCCACAGCGGCATCAAAGGCTGAGACAAACTGCGAAAAAAGAAAGGGAAGTGAGCGTATGTTTTACCGGTACCCGATCAATGATGTCCACATCCACCTGTTCGACCCCAAGGACATCGACGAGTGCATCGCCATGGTGGATGAGTGCGGATATACCAACTGGACGTTCCTGGCCTGTACGGTCATCGACAGTCCCTTCGCTCTGGCCCAGAATCTGCTGTGCGCCCTGATGAAGCTGAAGGAGGGCGGCCGCTGCCAGGCGTTCGGTTCCTTCCACTACAATGGGGACGTGGTGCCGGACGCGGATGACCTGTTGCGGCAGATCCAGTGGTTCGACCAAGCGGGCTTCGACGGTATCAAGATGCTGGATGGCAAGCCCGGCGTGCGCCGTCGGCAAAATCTGCGGCTGGACGCCCCCAACTACGACAAAATGTTCGACTACGCCCAGCGGACCCAATTCCCTATCCTGTATCACATCAACGACCCCATCGAGTTCTGGTATCGGGATCGGCTGCCCCAGTGGGCGGTGGAGAAGAACTTCTTCTACGGCGACGGAACTTTCCCCCACAAGTTCGAGATCGATGAGGAGACTTTCGGCTTCCTGCGCAAGCATCCGAATCTGAACCTGTGCATCCCGCACTTCTTCTTCATCTCCGACCAGCCGGGCCTGTGCTGCGAGATGCTGGACCGCTATCCCAACCTGTTCTTTGACATCACTCCGGGATGGGAGATGTTTGAGAACTTTGCCAAGGACCGGGAGTACTGGCGCAGCTTCTTCTCGGAGTACTCCCACAAGATCCTCTTCGGCACGGACACCTTCTCCGACCACTGGAGGGAGACCGTCACCTGCCTGCGCCGGGTGATGGAGACTGACGAGCCCTTCGTTGCCTTTGAGGAGAACTGCGTGGGCCTGGACCTGCCGGAGAAGACCCTGCGGGACATCTATTTCAACAACTACCACAAGTTCATCCGCCGGATGGACAAGAAGATCAACGTGGACATGGTGCTGGAATATGCCGACACCCTGTATGACCGCATCCCCGCGGGAGAGAACCGCCAGATGATCTCCGACACCATCGACTATCTGAAGGCGGAGATCGGCAAATTCCGGTAACGGCAGAAGAGAGGACTATTCGTGAAACTGTGTGTGATCGGCGGGGCCGGTGCCCGCTCCGCGTTTTTGACCAAATCTCTCGTGAAGAGCACCCGGGACATCCGGGTGGACCACATTGTCCTGCTTGACAACGACCAGCAGAAGCTGAAGACTTACGGGGAGATCTCCCGGGAGCTGTCCCGTCGGCTGGACCCGGACCTGACCTTTGAGGTCACCTCCGACGCCCGGGCCGCCCTGACGGGAGTGGACTACATCATCACCACCATCCGGGCCGGCGGGGACGCCGGGCGGCTGTTTGATGAGCAGACCTGCCTGGCCCACGGCGTACTGGGACAGGAGACCACGGGTGCCGGAGGCTTCGCCATGGCCATCCGGTCCGTGCCCACCCTGGTGTACTACTGCACCCTGGCCCGGGAGGTGGCCAACCCCGGCCATCTGATTTTCAACTTTACCAATCCCAGCGGGATCATCACCCAAGCCCTGCGGTCCAAAGGGTTCGACAACGTGTACGGAATCTGCGACGCCCCCAGCGGCTTCATCAAGCAGCTGGAGGAGATTCTGGAGATCCCCTACGGCACGCTGGATATCGAGTGCTACGGCCTGAACCACCTGTCCTGGTTCCGCAATGCCAAAGTCAACGGCCGGGACGTGCAGCGGGAGCTGCTGGACAATCCCCGGACCTATGAGCATTCGGAGATGCGGCTCTTTACCCGGGAGATGGCCCGGATCAGCGGAGACTGCATGCTCAACGAGTATCTGTACTTCTACTACCGGCGGGTGAAGTCTCTGTCCATGATCCAGAAGGCGGATCATCCCCGGGGAGAGATGATCTACCTCATCAACCGCGAGCTGGAGGAACAGCTGGCCCGACTGGAGCTGCCCCGGGATTTCGAGCAGGCGTTCAGCCTGTATATGACCGCCTACGGCAAGCGGGAAAACGCCTATTTCTCTGTGGAGAGCGGAGCCTGCCGGGAAAAGGTGTGGAATCCGCCCACGGTGGAGGAGTTCCTCACCGCCCCGGATGAGGGCGGCTACGCAGCGGTGGCCTTGCGGTTCATCCGGGCCATCACCGATGGGGAGAACTGCCGGATGGTGCTGTCCGTTCCAAACAACGGGGCCATCGACGGTCTGCGGGACGACGATGTGGTGGAGATCACCTGCGATATCCGCTCCGACGGCGCCCATCCCGTCCGCATTGGTGCCATCGACGAGTTTCAGCTTCAGCAGATCAAGCGGCTGAAGTACTTTGAGCGGTGCACCATCCAGGCCATCTTGGAAGATGACCGGGATGCGGCCGTCAAAGGCCTGGCCCTGCATCCGCTGGTGAACGACTTCGAGCTGGCGGAGACGTTGACGGATATCTTCTTTGACAAATACGCGGAATTTATCCACATGAACGAGACGCCTTAAAGACGGATCGGAGAGAGTGTATGTACGATTTCAAGACCTTTGCACAAATGAATCTGGACTTGATCTTCCAAGGCTTTGACCGGATGCCCCAGCCCGGGGAGGAGGTCTTTGCAAAGCGATTCACCATGCAGTTGGGGGGAGGCCCCATCGTCTGCCCCATCGTGCTGGAGCAACTGGGCTTCCGGGTCCGGCTGGGGACGTTTCTGGGGCAGGACGATGTGAGCAACCTGTGCCGCCGCCTGCTGGACCAGCGGGGCTTCTCCAGCTACGACGAGTTCGCCCAGGACAACCCGGACCCGGTGGTAGTGACCAGCGTGTTCTCTTGGGAACACGACCGGGGATTTCTGGCCCACAATGAGGGCGTCTATGAGAGCATTTTGGATCCGGAGACCGTCTATGGCTTCCTGCGGGACGCCAAGGTGGTGTTTGCCCCGGTGGGGCAGCCGGAGGTGACCCGCCGCCTTCATGAGGAGGGAGTGAAGGTAGTCTACGACAGCGGCTGGAGCGATGACCTGTCCATTGACGGCATCAAGGCGTTCCTGCCCTATATCGATGTCTACACACCCAATGACAAGGAGGCACGGAAGCTGGCCGGCACAGATGACCTGGAGGAAGCTGTCCGCTTTCTGGCGGGCTACACGCCTCACCCGGTGGTGACGCTGGGCAAGGGTGGCTGCGCATACTGGCACGACGGTTCCATCCGCTATGTATCGGCCATCGATGAATTCCGGGCGGTGGATACTACCGGCGCCGGAGACAACTTCCTCACCGGCATCATTTACGGCTTGCTGACGGAGGAGCCCCTGGACCGCTGTGTGCGGCTGGGGAACATCTTCGCGGGTAAGTCCACCACGGCGGTGGGCTGCTTTGGCGCGGCGGTGACGCCGGCACTAATCCGAAAATATCTGTGAGGGCGGGGGAGGATACGGCTGTGCGCATTCAGCCGGACCGCCTGGAGGAGACCTTTGCGACCCAGGTGGACGACGACAGCCCCTCCTACGGGGAACGGCAGATGGCTGACCAGCCGCCTCTGCGCCCTGGGCCTGATGGTGGAAGAGGACGACGCGGCGGAGATTTTGGGCCGGGCCTCCTATGCGGGCTTTTCACCGGAGGCGGGCGCCAGCGCCATTGCAGCCACCAATATCGTCCTGGACCGGGGCCAGATCCGAGAGGAGATTCGCAGCGGCTCCCACCAGCGGTACTTCCGGGCCTGCCGGGCCAGGGGGTATGAGACCTGGACGGTCACCACCTTCGGCGGTAGCGATAACAGATTGCCGGTAGCCAATGGTATCACGGGCATCGTGATGCCCTCCGCCATGCACTGTCGCCGCTCCTGTCAGGGGATACACTTCTGTTCAGGAGATGGTCGCAGTGACAGAAATCACGGCGGATCTGGTATTGAACCGGGACTGAAGCAAACCGGCTTTCCGCAATTTTGAGAGGAGGGAGAGACATGGCACTGAAGCTGATTATCGTTTCTGATTTCGTCTGTCCCTACTGTTACTGGCTGGAGACACTTCTGGACCGGCTGGGGGAACAGCTGGAGATTATCCATGTGCCCTACCAATTGACAGAACCGCCAGCGCCCCGGATAGACGTATGGAACGATCCCGTCCGACGAGTACGATACGCTGAGACCCTGGGGCCCGTCTGTCAGGCTCAGGGGGTAGAGATGTGTCTGCCGCCCCGGGTGATTCCCCGGCCATACACGGACCTGGCTTTCCAGGGCTGGTGCTTTGCTGGGGAACGGGACAGAGGAGAGTCCTTCTATAAAGCGGTGTTTCAAGCCTATTTTGTAGATGAGCGGGATATTGGAGATTTGTCTGTGCTGACGGAACTGGCAGAGAACTGCGGTCTGTCAGGGCAGGACTTCCGCGCAGCCTTGGTGGCAGGGACTTATACAGAGACCGTCCGCCGGCAATCCCGCCTGTCCCGGGATTTGCTGGGTATTCACATGGTGCCTACCATTTTATCAGGAAAAAAACGACTGGAAGGCTTTGTTCCGAACTTGATAGAGCTGAAGGCATGGTTGGATGCGGTGCGTTGAGATGCCTGAACGTAAGCATCAAATACAAAAAACAGGTAGACAGGTATGAGAAAATAGTGGAGGAAAAGTCACAGGCGAAGGGGAGGGGGACAAGAAGGTAAAGTGAGGATCTATCTTCTGTGTTTCAATATCCACTGTAAATTATTAAAAGCGGCGTTCCATTCGATGGAACGCCGGCCCATCATTCTCTTCCTTAAACACCTGAATCAGTTATGAACAAACACCCGTATAAACTCGTTGAGCGTAGTCCGTTGTTCCTCTTCATACGGTTTAGTGCGGGATCCTGCAAATTGTCTTCATAACGATATACAGTTTCTTTGCTCACGTCGAGCCGTTTTGCCAAAGATGCACGCGACATCCCGCGATCTTTCCGAAGACGACGTAACCTTAATCCAAAATCAAAAACTCCATCTGCCGACATACGGTCACCCTGTATGCATTGTAATCCTCCAGCATAGTTGTTATATGATGTGAAGATATGTAAATATTAGTCAAATTAGGTTGACATTTACCGGATATTATAATACAATGCTAACAAAAATATATGAACGCCAGCACCTGTACAGGCTGCTCACTTAATCACTATGCGTATCTTCAAATGAAAATTCTTCCAGTTCTGGATAGTCAAAAAATTCAGATAACGTAAGACTGAATGCAGATGCGATCTTGTGAAGCGTCTTTATTTTTGGATTGAATGTCTTGTGATTTATGAGATTATCAAGTGTTGAGTAGCTGATACCACTCATGGCAGACAACTGATATATTGTGAAGTCACGTTGCCTACATAGCTCCAAAATCCGTTTGACAATAATTTGTGAATATTCGTCCTTCATCTCTCTACCTGCTATCAATGAGTAATACCTTAAATGGTGTTTTCTCTATGATAGCAATAAAAATAGCGCGCTATTCCCGTGCACGGGAATAGCGCGTGATGGAATGAACGGTATGAATTATGTTGCTTGAATAGAAAATAGAATGTGTTGCATCACTCAAGAGACCAAGGATTATAATAGATTTGAGATTGAAAAGAGTGGGGGAAACAGCTATGAAAGAAATTCGCATACTCATTGGCGGAATGGGAAATGCTGCCAGGCCGATGGTCGATCTTCTGACTAGCGAACGGGAGAGGATGGAGAATGTATACGGGCTCCATTTTCGAATTGTTGGCGCAGTGGACAGTAGAGGTGGAGTGATTGCACCGAATGGAATTTCCAGTGTGACGTTATCGGAAGCCAAAAACAGGGGAACTTTGGCAGATATCCCCGGCTTGGGTATTCAGGGCCTTACGGCATTGGAGATGATCGAGCAGTGCAGCGCGGATGTCTATTTAGATGGATTGCCGCCATATCTGCCCACTGGGGAGCCGGGGACTTCTAACATCCGAAGGGCTTTGGAACGGGGAATGCATGTGGTGACCGCAAATAAAGCGCCGCTTGCCCTTCATTGGAAAGAACTGTTTTCCTTGGCGGCACAACAGGGGCTCCAAATTCGCTATGGAACAGCGGCCAGCGCAGGACTGCCTACTCTGGAGATGGGTAAACTGTTGGGACGTTGTGGAGAGCTGCTGGAGTTCGGCGGGATTTTCAACGCGTCTTGTATGTACGTTTTTGATGCGATGGGGCAGGGACAGTCCTTTGATATGGCTGTGCAGGGGGCGAAGGCAGGCGGATTTTTGGAGCCAGATCCCTCCATGGATCTCGATGGATGGGATACGGCCATGAAAACAGTTATCCAGGCCAATACCTATTGGGACCAGGCATATACGCTTGCGGATGTGGCGATCCAAGGTATCTGCGGCCTGACACAGGCAGATATGATAGACGCGAAGTCCAGGGGCGAGGTTTGGTGCATGGTTGGCCGGGCTGTCCAGAATCCGGATGGCAGCCTGAAACTGACTGCCGGACCGGAACGGCTTCCGGCAGATCATCCGCTGGCCAGGGCACACTGGAGCGATAAGGTGCTTTGGATGCAGACCAGAACGCAGGGAGGGCAGGTGCACCACTGCATCGGTGCGTCGGCTTCCAGCACACCCGGAAATATGTATTTAGACTTGGTGACTATTGCCAGGGAACTTTAATGAATACCTTTTCAGAAATGCAGAAATAGGTGGGGGGGCTTTGTTCCTGTTTAGAATCGGCGCTGCCGTTCTTGAATTTTTTTGGGGAGGAAAAGAAGTATGAAGAGAGTCTTTGCGCTGGTCCTGACATTGGCTACAGCTTTAGGGTTGGCCGCCTGCAACAGTGGAGGAGGTGAATCCGGGGAAAATGTGGTGAGGATTGGAATTTTTGAGCCGGCCACTGGCGACAATGGCGCCGGCGGCAAGCAGGAGATGCTGGGCATGCAGTATGCCAATAAGGAGACCCCCACTGTGGATATCGGCGGCACCACCTATACCGTGGAGCTGGTTTATGCGGACAACGGCTCCGACCCCGCCAAGGCGCCCACTGCCGCTGCGGAGTTGGTGAGCAAGGATGTATCTGTGGTATTGGGTTCCTACGGCTCCACCGTGTCTCTGGCTGGCGGCCCCGTCTTTGGCGAGGCGGGTGTCCCCGCCATTGGCGTCGGATGCACCAATCCCCAGATTACGGCAGGGAACGGGTATTACTTCCGGATCTGCTTCCTGGATCCGTTCCAGGGAACGGTGTTGGCAAATTTCGCACAGGAGAAATTCTCTGCGAAAAAAGCTTACTGCCTGGGTGAGCTGGGCAACGAGTACGACCAGGGCCTGATTAATTATTTTGAGCAGGCATTTGACGGCACCGTGGAAAAGGATTCCTTCCCGACCAATACATCCGACTTCACCACATATCTTAATAAGGCCGTAAATGAGGACGCAGATGTGATTTTCTGCCCGGTTTCCATTACATATTCTACTCAGATCGTGAAGTTGGCTGCTTCTCTGGGAATTGAAATCCCCATCCTCGGTGGCGATACCCTGGACAGCAATATGGTGCTGGAAGCGGCCGCAGGCAGCGACGTGCAGCTGTACGTGTCCACCTTCTACCAGGAGGGTGGCTCTCCAGAGTTTGACGAGGGCTTTAAGGCCTGGCTGAGCGAGGATTCCACCGCCATGAC
This sequence comes from Oscillibacter acetigenes, assembly GCF_025567605.1. Lineage (NCBI taxonomy): Bacteria > Bacillati > Bacillota > Clostridia > Eubacteriales > Oscillospiraceae > Oscillibacter > Oscillibacter acetigenes. The sequence goes on from NZ_JAOQKG010000001.1 coordinate 69,568, forward strand.
CAACAACGGCGGCAACGATACCATCGCCGCTGTCACTGCCATGGGCTATGACGCCTACTATGTGGCGCTGGAGGCCCTGAAGGCCGCCGGCTCTACCGACAAGGCCGCCGTGAAGGCCGCGCTGCCTGACGTGACCTACACCGGCGTGTCCGGCTCCATCGCCTTTGACGAGCAGGGCGACGCCATCCGGGACACCGCCTATATCAAGACCGCAGACACCGCCAACAACGCCTGGACGCTGGAGACGGTCCAGACTGTGGAATAAGCCTGCCATCCGGCCAGCCTGGCGGGGTATCCCCCGCCAGGCGGCTTGTTCTTGCGCGAGATGGGACCGCCTCGAAAGGGGCCGCAGCCCGGCCCTTTTGGAGACGGTCCTTCCCGCTCGCCAACTCTGAAAGAAAAGGGGGTATCCCTGTGCAATACGGAATTTCCATCCTGCTCTCCGGCATCTCGCTGGGCGGGCAGTACGCCCTGATCGCCATCGGATACACCATGGTTTACGGCATCCTGCGCCTGATCAACTTCGCCCACGGCGACGTGTTCATGGCGGCGGGATTNTGTCATCGAACGGGCAGCCTACAAGCCGCTGCGCAGCGCGCCCCGGATGAGCGTCATGATCTCCGCCATCGGCGTCAGCTATCTGCTGCAGAATTTGGCCACCTATATCACCGGCGGACTGCCGCAGATGTACCCCAGCCTGCCCGGCCTGTCCAGTCAGATCACCATTGCCGGCACCTCCACCAAAATGGTGACGGTGATTACGCCATTCCTGGTGGTGGCGCTGGTAGTGGTGCTGACCCAGCTCATCAACCACACCAAGATCGGCATGGCCATGCGGGCCGCCTCCCGGGATTTTGAGACCGCGCAGCTGATGGGCATCAAGATCAACAACATCATCAGCTTCACCTTTGTCATCGGTTCCTTCCTGGCGGCGGTGGGGTCTGCGCTGTACTTCACCAACTATCCCTCCATCGTGCCGCTGTCCGGCTCCCTGCCGGGCCTGCGGGCCTTCGTGGCGGCAGTGTTCGGCGGCATCGGCTCCATTCCCGGGGCCGTGGTGGGGGCATTCCTCATCGGTCTCAGCGAGACGGTGATCAAGAGCTCCAACTGGAGTGTGTTTTCCGACGCGTTCACCTTCGCGCTGCTCATCATCATCCTGGTGGTGAAGCCCACCGGCCTGTTCGGTGAGAAGTCCACCGACAAAGTGTAAAGGGGGCGTCACGATGCTGCAAGAAAAAAAGAGCAAACGGGGCGCGTGGATCGCCCTGGGCTGCGTGGCGGCCCTGCTGGTCCTGGTGATTGTGCTGGAGAACACCATGCAGCCCACCAGTATGCTGTTCACCGTGCTGAAGAAGGGNGCTGTGTACGCGCTGGTGGCGGCCTCCCTGAACCTGCTGAACGGCTTTACGGGCCTGTTCTCCCTGGGGCAGGCGGGCTTCATGCTGCTGGGCGCCTACACCTACGCCATTCTGACCATTCCCTCTGCCGACCGGGAGAGCGTCTACTACCTCTACGGCGGCTCGGCAGTGAATTTCTCCCTGCCGGAGCTGTTCGGCGGCGGCGCCCTGGGTCTGATCCTGGGTGTGCTGGCGGCGCTGATCCTGGCGGGCTGTGTGGCGGCGGTGATCGCCTGGCTTATCGGCCTGCCGGTGCTGCGGCTGAAGAGCGACTACCTGGCCATCGCCACCCTGGGCTTTGCGGAGATCATCCGGGCCATCTTCCAGTGGGACCGGCTGGGCCCTGTCACCAACGGCGCCAACGCGCTGAAGAGCTTTCCCACCTTCTCCAGCTTCAACATCGAGAACGCCAATGGGGAGGTGGTGCTGCGCCTTTCCACCTTTGTGCCCTTCCTGCTGGTGGCAGTGTGCATCGGGATCATGGTGTTGTTGATCAACTCCACCTATGGCCGGGCCTTCAAGGCCATCCGGGAGGATGAGGTGGCCGCCGAGGCCATGGGCATCAACCTGGCCAAGCACAAGCGGATGGCCTTCTGCATCAGCTCCTTCTTCGCCGGCGTGGGCGGCGGCCTGTTCGCCATGTTCGCCAACCAGGCCCAAGCCAAGACCTTCACCACCTCCATGACCTACGAGATCCTGCTGATCGTGGTGATCGGCGGCATCGGGTCCATCTCCGGCAGCTGCATCGCCTCGTTCCTGTACGTGGCGGCCAGCGAGTGGTGGCTGCGATTCCTGGACACAGAGACGTATATCGGCGCCTTCAAGGTGCCCTTCCTGCGGACCGGCTTCCGGATGGTGGTGTTCTCCATCATCATCATGATCGTGGTGCTGTTCTTCCGCCGTGGCCTCATGGGGGACCGGGAGCTCTCTGATGTGGCCCGGAGCCTGCGGGCCCGCCTCTCCGGAAAATCGAAAAAGAAGGAGGCGGCGAAATGAGTGAGAAGATCCTTCGTTTGGAGAATATCACCATGCAGTTCGGCGGCGTCATCGCCGTGAACAACATGAATCTGGAGGTAGGCGAGGGGGAGATCGTCTCCCTGATCGGCCCCAACGGCGCGGGCAAGACTACGGCCTTCAACGTCATCACCGGCGTGTACCAGCCCACCAACGGCGCGGTGTGGTACCGGGGGGAGAAGATCGTGGAAAACTACCCCCAGGGCAAGATGCGCAAGCTCTACAAGGGCGAGCACGCCGGGGAGTACACCCACGCCCTGGCCCCCACCCCGGACAAGATCACCCGGATGGGCATGGCCCGGACCTTCCAGAATATCCGTCTTTGGAAGGACCAGACGGTGTTCGACAACGTGCTGACGGCCATGCACTGCCGTGCGACGTGCAACCTCCTCACTGCGACCTTCCATCTGAACCGGCAGGAGGAGGCGCGGCAGCGCCAGCGGGTGGAAGAGCTGCTGGCGGAGGTGAACCTCAGCGACGTTTCCGGGGAGAAGGCGAACTCCCTGCCCTACGGCAAGCAGCGGCGGCTGGAGATCGCCCGGGCCCTGGCCACGGATCCGCAGCTGCTGCTGCTGGACGAACCGGCTGCGGGCATGAACCCCCAGGAGACCGACGAGCTGACGGCCTTCATCGGGGAGATCCGCACGAAGTTCGGCCTGACGGTGTTTCTGATCGAGCACCACATGGACCTGGTCATGGACATCTCCGACCGGATCTATGTGCTGGACTTCGGCAAGCTGATTGCCGACGGCACACCGGCGGAGATCCAGAACAATCAGCGCGTCATCGACGCGTACCTGGGGGTGGCGGAAGATGCTTAAAATCCAACAGCTGCGGGTGTCCTACGGCGGCATCCAGGCTCTCCGGGGCATCGACCTGGAGGTGCCGGACGGCAAGATCGTCACCCTGATCGGCGCCAACGGCGCGGGCAAGTCCACCACCCTGCGGACCATCTCCGGCCTGGTGAAGGCGGAGTCCGGCTCCATCCAGTGGAACGGGGAGGAGCTGCTGGGCAAGCCCATCGACAAGATCATCTCCGCGGGCATCGCCATGAGCCCGGAGGGGCGGCGGGTGTTTGCGGACCTGACGGTGCTGGAGAACCTGAAGCTGGGAGCCTACCTCCGCAAGGACAAAGCGGAGATCGAAAAGGACCTGAAATGGGTCTATGAGCTGTTCCCCCGGCTGGAGGAACGGAACTGGCAGTCCGCCGGCACCCTCTCCGGCGGCGAACAGCAGATGCTGGCGGTGGGCCGGGCCCTGATGTCACGGCCGAAGCTGATGATGCTGGATGAGCCGTCCCTGGGCCTGGCGCCGCTGGTGGTGCAGGACATCTTCTCCATCATCCGGGAGATCAACCGCCAGGGCGTGACGGTACTGCTGATCGAACAGAACGCCAACATGGCCTTGAAGATCGCGGACCTGGCCTATGTGCTGGAGACGGGGAACATCACCATGTCCGGCACCGGCGCGGAGCTGCTGGCCAATGAGAAGATCAAAGAGGCGTATCTCGGCAAGCACAGATAACAGCAGGAGAGAGGCGGAAGCCTCTCTCCTGTTTTTGCGTTTCCACTGCCGATGCCGCGGGACCCCGGAGGCGGCGGGGAGACGCCGCGGCCCGAAGGAGGGACGGGCGGCCTTTGCGGAGAACATGTGGGGAGAACGGACGATTCGTCCGTTCTTTTTTTGCGCGGATTTTTCGGAACGGCGCATGAAATGCCAAAATCCAGAGACCCTAAACCAGAGCGATTTCCCTGTACCTTTCCGATGAACAAAGGAGTGAGCTTTTTGGAAACCGGAATTCACAATACCTCCGAGATCGGGCGGCTGAAAAAGGTCCTTCTCCACCGCCCTGGCGGTGAGCTGGAAAATCTGATGCCGGAGTATTTGGAGCGGCTGCTCTTTGATGACATCCCCTATCTGAAGGAGGCCCAGCGGGAGCACGACGCCTTTGCCGACTGCCTCCGGCAGCAAGGAGTGGAGGTGGTCTACCTGCGGGATCTGGTGGCGGAGTCCATCACGGACGCCGACGTGCGGGCCGACTTGATCCGCCAGTTCCTGGAGGAGTCCGGCGTCAAGGACGACCGGCTCCGGGAGAGCCTGGAGGACTTCCTCTCTGCCCTGCCGGACAAGGAGATGGTGTCTGCCATGATGGCGGGCGTCCGCAAGTCCCAGCTCCGGGCAAACAGCGCCCGGCTGGGGGACTATCTCTCTGCCGCCGGGGATGATTACCCCTTCGCCGTAGATCCCCTGCCCAACCTCTATTTTACCCGGGACCCCTTCGCCACCATCGGTACCGGCGTGTCCATCCACAAAATGCACACCGCCACGAGAAACCGGGAGACCCTGTTCGGCAAGTTCATTTTCGAGCACCACCCGGACTACCGCAACGCCCCCAGGTGGTACGACCGGGGCGAGACCTCCTCCCTGGAGGGGGGCGATATCCTGATCCTGTCCCCTCAGGTGTTGGCGGTGGGCATCTCTCAGCGGACGGAGGAGGACTCCATCGACGCCTTGGCGGAGACGGTGCTCTCCGAGAGCAAGACCTTCCGCAAGCTGCTGGCCTTTGACATTCCCAAGAGCCGGTCCTTCATGCACCTGGATACGGTGTTCACCATGGTGGACCGGGACAAGTTCACCGTCCATCCCAACATCCTCCAGCAGATTACGGTGTTCGTCATGGAGCTGGACGAAAACCGGAAGATGAAAATCCGTCAGGAGGACGGCCGGCTGGAGGACATCCTGAAGGAGCACCTGGAGCTGGATAAGGTGACACTGATCCCCTGCGGCCAGGGCAGCGAGATCGACGCCGCCCGGGAGCAGTGGAGCGACGGCTCCAATACCCTGGCCATCGGCCCCGGCGAGGTGGTGGTGTACTCCCGGAACTATGTCACCAACCGGGCCCTGGAGGAGGCGGGCATCCGGCTCCACACCATTCCCAGCGCAGAACTCTCCCGCGGGCGGGGCGGACCCCGGTGCATGTCCATGCCGCTGTGGCGGGAGGATCCGTAAGCATTCGCGGAGCGTGAATGGGCCGCCCCGGCCAGGGAGGGCTTGTCCAGCGGGATGCACCCCCATGTCGTCGTCGCAAAGTCCGCTCAGCCCCGTTTCCGTGTACGGCGAAAACTGCGCCCGCTCCCTTGCACCCCAAGGGCACTTCCGCGCCCACTCCGTGGGCTTGGGCGCTCCTCCTCTCCCCACCGTGCGGGGCGCGGCGGGACCCCTTATCGGTCTTGCCAAAAGAGAAACGGGCCGTGCACGGTCCAAAGAGAAAGGCGCCTGGATGCGCTCTGGTGCAGTGGCCCTCCGCGCTGAAGGGGGGGCGGCGAATCGGTGCCTGCTCCGATTTGGCCTTGCCTTCGGGCACGCTAGGCCCTTCTGCAATTCCCTCGACTGCCGTCCCGTGGCGGATGGTGCGGAAGTTGCCGGGATGCAAGGACGCATTTGAACTGCTTCGCTTTTCCTGTCTCGCGCTACGGCGCTCCGGGGATTTCCGTCATCAGTGTTCCACTGGTTCCTCCTTCCGCGCGTTCGGCTTCGCTACGCACTGCCCTGGCGGTCATAGAAGCTGCAGCTTGGCCCTATGCTGAAACTCTCATTAACCACCGGCCAGCGGCAGCGAAAATCAGCGCAGCGTGTATCCCGGACTTCCCCGGGCTGGAGGGGTTCACAAGGGCCGGACGTTTCCCTCTCTGACCGCCGCAAGGGATCGCCAACCTTCCCCCGCCGAAACATGTTTTCTTTTCCGCCGGGAGCAGTATCCCCCACAGCCCCTGTTCGGCGGTCCACATCTGTCCCCTCAAAAAGTCCTCATCATGAACAAGATAAAAAGGAGTGCATTTTATGGCAATCAATTTGAAAGGCCGGAGTTTTCTGACTCTGGAAGACTTCACCCCCGCGGAGATCCGTTATCTCCTGGACCTGGGCCACGACCTGAAGGCCAAGCGCCGGGCCGGCATCTGCGACCCAACCCTTCAGGGCAAGCACATCGTGCTGCTGTTTGAAAAGACCTCCACCCGCACCCGCTGCTCCTTCGAGGTGGCTGCTACCCAGGAGGGGGGCCACGTCACCTATCTGGACGCCGGCAGCAGCCAGATGGGCAAGAAGGAGTCTCTGGAGGACACCGCCAAAGTGCTGGGCCGGTTTTTCGACGGCATCGAGTACCGGGGCTACGACCAGAAGGTGGTGGAGGATCTGGCGAAGTACGCCGGTGTGCCCGTCTGGAACGGTCTCACCGACGCAGACCACCCCACCCAGATCCTGGCGGACATGATGACCATTGAGGAGCACTGCCACAAGCCCCTGAACCAGGTGAAGGTGGTGTTCCCCGGCGACGTGCGGAACAATATGTGCTACGCCTGGATGATCGGCGCCGCCAAGATGGGTATGCATTTTGTGGGCCTGGGGCCCCAGGAGCTGGCCAAGGAGATGGACGGCACACTGGTGAAGCGGGTATTCGCCACCGCACGGGAGAACGGCGGCCTCATCGAGATCACCGACAACATGAACTCCCTGAAGGATGCGGACGTGATCTACGGCGACATCTGGGCTTCCATGGGCGAGGAGGACCTGATCCCCGAGCGGGCCAAGCTGCTGACTCCCTACCGGGTGACGGAGGAGACACTGAAGGCCACCGGCAACTCCAACGTGCTGTATCTGCACTGCCTGCCCTCCTTCCATGACTTTGAGACCAAGCTGGCCAAGGAGTGGCAGGACAAGGGCGTGGACATCCGGGAGGTCACCGACGAGGTGTTCCGCAGCCGCCACAGTGTGGTATTCGACGAGGCGGAGAACCGGATGCACTCCATCAAAGCTGTGCTGGTGGCCACCATCGGAAGATAATTCATGGAAAAGGCGCCGCCTTTTTCGTGAGAGCGTTTACAGCTATCTGCATGTACTCGCTTCGCTTGCACACTTGATAGCTGGGAAGGATGTTTGCCGACACGCGTGCTGCCGGCAAACATGATGGAAATGATGTTGACGCCGCGGCGTCAAAACAGAAGCGGGGTAGATATCTTGAATCAAAAAAAATTCCACATGCCCACAGCCTATACGATCCTGTTCCTGCTGCTGATCCTGGTGGCTGCCGCCACCTGGATCATCCCGGCGGGCAGCTATGACTACGTGGACGGCGTGCCGGTGGCGGGGACGTACCACACGGTGGAGCAGAATCCCCAGGGAGTGGGCGACGTTCTGAAGGCAGCTTTTTCTGGCTTTTACGACGCGGTGGACGTGTGCATCTTCATCCTGATGGTGGGCGGCTTTCTGGGCGTGGTGATGAAGACCGGTGCCGTGGACGCCGGCGTGGGCAACGTCATCCGCCTGCTGGGCGGCCGGGAGAAGTGGCTGATCCCCATTCTGATGCTGCTGTTCGGCTTGGGCGGCACCACCTACGGCATGTGGGAGGAGACCATGGCCTTTTATCCCCTGCTGATCCCGGTGTTCCTGGCGGCCGGGTACGACGCGGTAGTGGGCATCAGCGTGATCCTGCTGGGGGCCGGGGCCGGCGTCATCGCCTCCACGGTAAACCCCTTTGCCACCGGCATCGCCGCGGGCTTTGCCGGGGTCTCTCTGGGAGAGGGTATCGTGCTGCGGCTGCTGGAGTGGGTGGCCTTTGAGGCGGCGGCCATCTGGTTTGTGATGGCCTACGCCGCGAAGGTCAAGAAGAACCCCTCCAAATCCGTGGTGGGCGTGGGCGCGGGCAAGATCCAGGTAAGCATGGACCAGCAGGTGCCCTTTACCGCCAAGCGGAAGGTCATCATGGCCCTCTTTACGCTGACATTCCTCATCATGGTCTATGCTGTGGTGCCCTTTGACGAGATGGGCCTGTCCCTGCCCGCTCTGGGCTGGTGGTTTCCGGAGCTCTCCGCCCTGTTCTTGGTGGCAGGTGTCGTCATCGGCCTCATTGACCGGATGAGTGAGGAGGAGCTGGTAGAGACCTACGTGGCCGGCTGCGCGGACCTTTTAGGCGTGGCCTTTATCATCGGCATCAGCCGGGGCATCACTGTGCTGATGAACGACGGCGCCATCACCGACACGGTCCTCCACTGGGGAGAGCAGGCCCTTTCCGGCGCCGGGGCCATCAGCTTCACGCTGCTGGTGTTCGCCCTGTACCTGCCCCTCACCATCCTGATCCCGTCCTCGTCGGGCCTGGCGACACTGTCCATCCCCATTGTGGCGCCCCTGGGCAAATTCGCCGGGGTGGGCGGCGATCTGGTGGTGACAGCGTTCCAGTCCGCCTCCGGCCTGGTGAACATCATCACCCCTACTGCGGCGGTGGTGATGGGCGCCCTGGCCCTGGGCCATGTGCCCTACGACCGCTGGGTGAAGTATGTGTGGAAGCTGATACTCTGGTTTTTGCTGCTGGCCCTGGCGTTCCTGGTGGCGGGTGTGCTGCTGGGATAGAAAAAGCAAAGCGCGCACGGTTTTCCGTGCGCGCTTTTTTGCCATATCCAAATGCCGGAAGATGGCGGTTCCGGCGGCTGACTGCTGTTCCGGAAGCGGCCTTCCGCGGAGGCGCCTGATGGGGAAGGACGTACCTCAGTACCCCACGATGAGGCCCTTTTCCATGGCATAGAAGCTGGTGAGTCCCCGGCAGGACAGCAGGTCCACCTGTTTCACCGGCAGGTCTGCCAGGATCTGCCGCTTCAGGGCCATAGCACCCTCCAGGTTCTCACAGTGGGAGATTACCACCTCTGCGTCGGTGCAGTCCTTGCTGGCCTTCATCAGGGCGGTGATGGCCCGGTAGGTCTTACCCACGCCCCGGGCCTTATCCGCCACATGAATGGTGCCCTCGGCTGTGGCGTCCGCAATGATGTGGATGCCCAGGGAGCGGAGCAACGTGCCCACAATGGGCCGCATCCGGCCATTTTTGATAAGGTTGTCGAAATTCTCCAGGGTGAAGCAGGTCCGCAGGGTGGCCTGATAGCGGTGGAGCTGCTGGCAGAGAGCGTCGAAGTCCCCATCATCCCCCGCTGCCTCCATCAGGGCCTGGGCCCGGCGGATCAGCAGCACCATGGTCCCGGCGGCGGCGCGGGAGTCGATGACGCAGATCTGCTTTTCCGGGTGCTCCTCCAGCACCATCTCCCGGGCGATGCAGGCCGCGTGATACGTGCCGGAGAGCTGGGAGGAAAGCGTGAAGCAGACGGTACGGTCCCCCCGCTCAAAGGCCCCGGCAAAGTCGGCGGGGGAGGGGCAGGCGGACGAGGAGGCAGCCTTCTCCACCGCCATGGCGGAGAGCAGGGCGGGAACCGACAGGGCGTCATCGTCCACAAATTCCCGGCCGCCCACCTGGATGCGCAGAGGCACGGTCTCAAACCGGACGCAGCTGCTGTGGAAGGAAGCTGTCCGCAGGTCGCAGCTGCTGTCGCTCACAATATTCCATGTCATAAAGAACACCCCGAAATCTGATTTTAAAAACGATATCTTCTGCCACCATCATACTGGAGGAAGGGAGAATTGTCAAGGATGGATTCGGAAATCTTGACAGGCGGAAAAAATAGTGCTATGCTGGAACAGTTCTTATAAGAACTGTTTTAAATAAAATGAAAGGGGGCGGGCGCTGTGGCAGTGAGCAGTACGCAGCTGCTGCGGGTTATCCAGCAGTTCCGCCGGTATTACGATAGGCATTTCTCAGAGCTTCTGTCCCGCACCGGGCTCTCCATGCGGGAGATTCATGTGGTGCTGTTTCTGGCCAATCATCCGGCACATGACACTGCCCGGGACGTGACAGAGCTCCGGGGACTGGCCAAGAGCCAGGTGTCCGCCGCGGTGGACCTGCTGGCGGCGCGGGAGCTGCTCCGCCGTCAGCCGGACAAGGCAGACCGCCGGGTGATCCATCTGGCGCTGACAGATGCGGGCGCGGCCCTGGCCCGGGAGGGGCAGAAGCTCCAGAGTACCTGCCTGGACGCGCTGTTTGCCGGTCTGACACAGTCGGAGGCGGAGCGATTTCAGGAACTGCTGGAAAAGGTTCTGACCAGCGCGGAAGTGCGGTTGAAGGAAGGAGGCAATACATGAGCCGTCGAAATGTGGACCTGGGCAGCGGGAGCGTGGGAAAGCTGCTGTTTTCCCTGGCCGTTCCTACCATCACCTCCCAGATCGTCAACATGCTGTACAATCTGGTGGACCGGGTGTACATCGGCCACATGCAGCCGGTGGAGACTGTGGGCAAGCTGGCCCTCACCGGCGTGGGGGTGTGCCTGCCCATCATCATGGTGATCTCCGCCTTCGCGGCCCTGATGGCCTTCGGCGGCGCACCCCGGGCCTCCATCGCCGAAGGGCGGGGAGACCTGAAAGAGTCGGAGCGGATCATGGGCAACAGCTTCACCATGCTGGTGGCGGTGTCCGTGGTGCTGACTGTGGTCTTTCTGGTGTTTGCGGAGCCCATGCTCCGCATCTTCGGCGCCAGCGACAACACCATCGGCTACGCCCTGAACTATATGCGCATTTATGCCCTGGGCACCATCTTCGTCCAGGTGACCCTGGGCATGAACGCCTATATCACCGCCCAGGGCTTCACGGTGGTGGGCATGAAGACTGTGCTGATCGGCGCGATCCTCAATACGGTGCTGGACCCCATCTTCATCTTCGCCTTCGGCATGGGGGTCCGGGGCGCGGCCTTGGCCACCATTCTATCCCAAGCGGTCTCCGCGGTGTGGGTGCTGAAGTTCCTTACGGGCAGCAAGACCAAGTGGCACCTGCGGCGGGAGCACCTGCGGCCCCAAGCCAAGGTGGTGCTGCCGGCCCTGGCCCTGGGCGCTTCCCCCTTCATCATGCAGTCTACGGAGAGCCTCATTACCGTGTGCTTCAACTCCTCACTGCTGAAATACGGCGGGGACATCGCTGTGGGTGCTATGACCGTGCTCTCCAGCATCATGCAGTTCGCCATGATGCCCCTCCAGGGCCTGACCCAAGGGGCCCAGCCCATCATCAGCTACAACTACGGCGCCCGGAATCCGGGGCGGGTACGGCGTGCCTTCCAGGTGCTGCTGATGGCCTGCCTGGCCTACTCCCTGCTGCTGTGGGCGCTGGTGCAGCTGTTCCCCCAGCTGTTCGCCCTGATGTTCACCTCGGACAGCGAGCTGGTGAGCTATGCCTCCTGGGCCCTGCGGATCTACATGGCGGCCACCGGGATCTTCGGCATCCAGATCGCCTGTCAGCAGACTTTCGTGGCCCTGGGCAACGCCAAGATCTCCTTGTTCCTGGCAGTGCTGCGGAAGATCATCCTGCTGATTCCCTTCATTTATATTCTGCCCAACTTTTTTGCGGATAAGGCTTTTGCGGTCTTTCTGGCGGAGCCGGTGGCGGATTTCCTGGCGGTGTGTACCACAGCCACCATGTTCGCTGTCCATTTCAAAAAGAGCATGACCGCGCTGGAGGGAAAGCCCGGCGTGTGAACTGAAAACCCGATGCAGAGAGCCGGCCGCCCTTGGGGCGGCCGGCTTTTTTGCGCGGGGGAGTGGACGGCAGGCATCAGGCCCCGAAGATCTCCGCCAGCAGGTCCATGGCCTCTGGCAGCGCCGCCGGGCTGAGGCCGGCATAGTTCACCACCAGCGTGTGGGCGTAGGCAGGGGAGGGGATGGCGGCGTACTCCGAGAGAAAGCCCAGCCGGACGCCCAGGGCCGCAGCCCGGTCCCGCAGGGCCCCGTCGCTCTCCCGGGTGTCCAGCCGCAGGAGAAAGTGGAGCCCCGCCCCCTGCTCCGAGATCGTGATCCGGTTCCGGAAGGGGCTGGACCGGAAGGAGGCCAGAACCGCGTCGTGACGGGTGCGGTACTCCTTGCGCATCCGAGCCAGGTGCTGCTCGTAGTGGCCCTGGTCCAGGAACCGGGCCAGCACGTGCTGGTCCAGGGCGGGCACCGTGCAGGAATAAAAATCCAGCTCCCGGCGGTACTGCTCCAGCAGGCGGGGCGGCAGCACCATGAATCCCACCCGCATGGAGGGGGAGATGGTCTGGGAGAAGGTGTTCATGTATACCACCCGCCCGGCGGTGTCGATACTCTGGAGGGTGGGAATGGGACGGCCTGTAAAGCGGAACTCGCTGTCATAGTCATCCTCGATGATGATGCCTCCAGCCTTCTCAGCCCAGCGGAGCAGGGCCTGCCGCCGGCCGATGGGTGTCACCAGTCCGGTGGGATAGTGGTGGGCGGGAGAGAGATGGACCACACTGGCTCCCGCCGCCTCCAGGGCCTCCGGGGGAACGCCCTGGCCGTCCAGGGGCACCGGGCGGCAAGCCGCGCCGCACTTGCCGTACACCTGGCGGATTTTGGGATAGCCCGGATCCTCCACGGCAAAGACGGCCTCCCGTCCCAGCAGCTGAGCCAGCAGCAGATACAGGTACTCCGCCCCGGCCCCCACCACGATCTGCTCCGGCGGCACAGCCATGCCCTTATACTCCCGCAGGTCCCGGGCGATGGCCTGCCGCAGGGCGGGCAGCCCCTGGTGGGGCACTGGGCGCAGCAGGGCTTCCCCGTCCTCGGACAGCACCTGCCGGGTCAGACGGGCCCAGGCCGCCGCGGGGAAGCGGCTGGCGTCCACCTGGTTGCTCTTCAGATCCAGCCGCCAGACCGGGGCCTCCGGCGGCGCCTCAGGAGCCGGAGGAGCGGGGACGGCAGGCCGGGGCCGCTCCACCTCCGCCACAAAAAAGCCCCGTTTGGGCTGGGTGTACACATAGCCCTCCGCCTCCAGCTGCTGGTAGGCCCCCTCCACCGTCATGACGGAGATGTGCAGGTGCTCCGCCAGGGCCCGCTTGGAGGGCAGCCGCTCCCCGGCCGTCAGGGTGCCGTCCAGGATGTCCCCCCGGATGCAGCGGTACAGGTATTCATACAGCGGCGCTCTGCCGCGGTTTTCCAGGGCGTAGGTACGCATGGGCTTCCTCCATCTGACCTGATAAAAAATTCAGAAATTGACGCTTTTAATCATATCATATTTGTTCTATGATGGCAACAGCAAATGGGGCGCGAGACGGCCCCGCCGGAAGGAGAAGAGGATATGGAGAAGACAGCGGAGCAGGAGACGGCCAAGACCTTCCAGCGGACACGGATGGTCGTGATGGCGGCGGCCTTTGCGGCGCTGGCCTGCGTGGCCACTATGGTGGTGAAGGTGCCGTCCCCCACCGGCGGCTACATGAACCTGGGGGACACGGTGGTGCTGCTGGGCGGATATCTGCTGGGGCCAGCCTGGGGCGCCCTGGCGGGCAGCATCGGCCCGGCCCTGGCGGATGTGCTGCTGGGCTCGCCCATCTACGCACCCGCTACCCTGGTCATCAAGGCAGGGATGGCGGCTTTGGCGGCCGCGTGCCATCAGGCGTTCGGAAAGGGACGGGGTCCCCTGGGCCTTGCGGCCTGCGGCATCATGGGAGAGCTGCCCATGGTGGTGGGCTACTGGCTGTACGACGCCCTGCTGCTGGGGAGCGCGGCTGGTGCCGCGGCAGGTATCCCCAGCAATCTGGTGCAGGCTGCCTTCGGCATCGCCGCCTCCACACTGCTGGCGGCGGCTCTGGGCCGCAGCGCCTACGTCCGGCGGGAGTTCCCCCGGCTGTGATCCCCGCAACATGGAAGAAAGCTCCCCC
>NZ_JAOQKG010000001.1:83561-93419 GCF_025567605.1 Oscillibacter acetigenes
GGGGGAGCTTTGCGTCTGAGGGAGAATCTGAAAGATGCTTGTGGAGGGGGGCCCTTGGCGCGGAGGCGGACCCCGGAAGGAGGCCGGATGGCGCAGAGCCCCCGGCCCGGCCCGCAGGCGAGGTCTCCTGAAAGAGAGGCCCCCAGCGGGTTCTAAAACCCGCCGGGGGCTTGTAGGCTTAATGGGGCGCTCAGAAGCCTCCCCAGCCGCTGTCAAAGCTGCCGGGATCCTTGGGGGCCGCGCCCTCTCCCACGCCGGAAGTGTGCTTGGCGGTGTCAAAATAGCCAAGCTCCGTGCACTGGTAGACCGGTAGGTAGAACAACGCCACCAGCAGCGGCCAGACACAGCCCAGCACCACCTGCAATCCTACGGGCATGGGCAGGGTGATGGCATAGACCTGGGCGGGGTTCGCCAAATAGTAGCCGGGGTCCTGGAAAATGCAGGCGTAGATATAGCCCGTCTGCACGACGGAGGTGAGGGACGCCAGGAGGAGCCAGCCGATATAGCTCAGATCCAGCATGAACAGCTGCCCCTTGTAGCCAAGAGTCTGCTGCTTGCTCATGTTCAGGGCCTCCATCACCCCGATGCCGGGGTTCTCATAGAGGTTGTACAGGGCGAAGCGGTAGCGGTAGGCGGCGATGATGCCTGGAATGACGAACAGCAGTGACCAGAAGAACGTGAAGAGGTAGATCACGATGTTCAGCAGGATGACCTTGCCCACAAAGGAGAACCCGTCGAACAGCGTCAGGTATTCCGCCCGCTCGCCCCGGCGGATGGCCATGCAGTACATCACGAAGCCGGAGGCCAGGACCATGCTCATCAGGCCGGTGAGGATGGAGATGAAGGTGCCCAGCAGGCCCGGATTCATAAGACCCATGAAGCTGTCCGCCAGGTTCAGCACCAGCACCAGGGCCAGGTACAGGCAGGTCATCCCGCGGGGGCTGACCTGGGCGGAGCGCAGCAGCTCCTTCATCTCCTGCTTCAGATGCTTTCGGTCGATCAGTTGTGCCATCATAATATGTCTTGGCCTCCAGATAATTTGAAAATGGGGCGGCCGGAGCCGGACCCGTATCACCAAGCATATCATGTTTCTTCTGAAATAACAAGAGACGGCGTAAAAATGGGAGGGAATGACAGAACTGGATAAAACGTGTGAAAAGTTGCAAAGATTCTGTATAAAGAAGCATATTTTTTTCAAAAGTTGTCGTTCACAGTCTGGACATTTTTCAAAAATAGGTGTAGAATGAGGCGCAGTATGTGATAGTGTCGCCTGCCTGGAGACCCCCTCTCTTGGGAAGGGGAGGGGCCGTGCCCTCCTGCCCGGGCCGACTATCAAGGAGTAAAAATGAGGTGAAGACAATGGCACAAGCTTTCTTTGGCGGCGTTCATCCCCATGATATGAAGGCCGCAACCAATGAAAAGGCCATCGAGCAGCTGGCTCCGCCGGCTGTTGTGGTCATCCCCATGTCGATGCACTTTGGCGCGCCCTGCACGCCCCTGGTCAAGGCCGGGGACCACGTGAAGGTGGGCCAGAAGATCGGCGAATTCCACGGATTGGGCGCCCCGATCCACGCCAGCGTTTCCGGCACGGTGAAGGCAGTGGAACCCCGCCCCTATTCCATGGGCGGCAACATCACGTCTGTGGTCATTGAAAACGACATGCAGGACGAGGTGAGCGAAGAGGTCCAGGCCCCCGCGGATCCCAATGCCCTCAGCGTGGAGGAGATGGTGGAGATCGTCAAGAACGCCGGCATCGTCGGCATGGGCGGCGCTACGTTCCCCACCCACGTGAAGATCACCAGCGGCATCGGCAAGGTGAACACCGTCATCATCAATGGCGCGGAGTGCGAGCCCTACATCACGGGCGACCACCGCACCATGCTGGAGCGGCCCGAGGAGATCATTGGCGGCGCCAAGTTCCTGGCCAAGATGTTCGGCGTGGACAAGGTCGTCATCGGCGTGGAGGACAACAAGCGCAACGGCATCGACGCCATGAACAAGGTCATTGCCGAGCAGAAGGCCCCCGTGGTGGTGGAGCCCCTGCGCTGCCGCTACCCCCAGGGCGGTGAGAAACAGCTCTGCCAGGCCATCACCGGCCGCCAGGTGCCCCCCGGCGGACTGCCCGCCGATATCGGCTGCGCCGTATTCAACATCAACACCACATGCGCCATCTACCGGGCCCTGACCACCGGTATGCCCGTGGTGCGCAAGATCGTCACCGTCTCCGGCTCCGGCGTGGTGGAGCCCAAGAACTTGGAGTGCCCCATCGGCACCCCCGTCTCCAGCCTGTTGGACGCCTGCGGCGGCCTGAAGGACGGTACATACAAACTGATCGCCGGCGGCCCCATGATGGGCATGGCCCAGTACACCGCGGACATCTCCGTGGCCAAGGGCACCGGCGCCATCCTGGCCTTCTGCGAGAACGAGGAGAAGACCGTGGAGAATCCCCAGTGCATCCGCTGCGGCAAGTGCGTGTCCGTCTGCCCGATGCACCTGGAGCCCCTGTTCATGTACCAGTATGCCTCCAAGGGCATGGTGGAGGAGCTGAATGACGCCCACATCATGGACTGCATGGAGTGCGGCGCCTGCTCCTACATCTGCCCGGCCCGGATGCACCTGACCCATATGTTCAAAACCGGCAAGCAGCTGGTGAAGGACAAGGCGGCCGCTGACCGGGCTGCCGCCGAGGCAAAGAAAAAGGCCGAAGAAGCAAAGGAGGCCGCTGCGAAATGACTGACTACAAGAATCTCAAACTGATTGCCACTTCTTCTCCCCACATCCGGGCGGCGGAGAACACCCGCTCCATCATGCTGGATGTTATCATCGCCATGATGCCCGCCCTGATCTGGGCCATTGTGAAGTTCGGCTTCCGGGCCCTGACTCTGACTGCCGTGTCCGTGGTGGGCTGCATGTTCTTTGAGTGGGGCTATCGCAAGCTCATGAAGAAGCCCCAGTCCGTGAACGATCTCTCCGCCGCGGTTACCGGCATCCTGCTGGCGTTCGTGTGCCCGGTGAACATGCCCTACTGGATGATCCTGGTGGGCGACTTCTTCGCCATCGTGGTGGTCAAGCAGCTGTTCGGCGGCATCGGCAAGAACTTCGTCAACCCCGCGCTGGCGGGCCGTGCCGCCCTGGTGGCCAGCTATGCCGGCACCATGAGCGGCGCCTGGGCGGATCCCCAGGCCGGCTGGGTGCCCCTGGCCGGCACTGCCGACGTGGTTACCGCTGCCACGCCTCTGGCCTATATGAAGACCGGCGACATGGCCGGCCTCACCAGCCAGTACAGCGTGACGGATATGTTCCTGGGCAATATCGGCGGCTCCCTGGGCGAGATCTCCGCCCTGCTGCTGATCGTGGGCGGAGCGTATCTGATCTGGCGCAAGGTCATCAGCTGGCAGACCCCCGCGGCCTACATCGCCACCGTGGCCGTGCTGACCTTCCTGTTCCCCAAGGGCGGCGCCGACAATCTGCAGTTCATGCTGTACAGCATCTTCGGCGGCGGCCTGATGCTGGGTGCCTTCTTCATGGCCACTGACTACACCACCTCCCCCGTCACCAAGACCGGCCAGCTGATCTTCGGCCTGGGCTGCGGCCTGCTGACGGTGTTCATCCGCTACTTCGGCTCCTATCCCGAGGGCGTGTGCTACTCCATCATGATTATGAACCTGGTAGTGGCGCTGATCGACAAGGCTGTGAAGCCCTCTCGCTTCGGCGTTGTGAAATCCGCTAACAAGGAGGCGGCTGCGAAATGAGCAACGAAGTCAAGACCAAAGAAAAGATTGATATGGACCCCAAGTACATCGTAAAGCTGACTGTGACCCTGCTGGGGACCTGCCTGATCGTGGCACTGCTGCTGGGTCTGGTCAACGGTGTGACGGCCGGCCCCATCGCTGAGATCAACCAGCAGAAGACTGAAGCGGCCATGCTGGCCGTGGTGTCCGATCCGGACAACACCACCTTCTCCGACGCGCTGGAACTGTCTGGCGACATGACCGCTGCGGCCACAGCTGCCGGCGGCACCCTGAACGAGATGTACGAGGTCCAGGTGAACGGCGAGGCCGCCGGCTATGCCGTAAAGGTCACCGCCTCCGGCTCCCAGGGCAGCATTGAAATGATGGTGGGCGTGGACGCGGAAGGCGCCGTCACTGGCGTTTCTGTCGTCAACCACTCTGAGACCTCCGGCATCGGCACGAAGGTCGTGGGCAACGAACCCACCGCCTCCGGCGTGGGTGTGCTGGACCAGTTTATCGGCAAGAGCGCGGCGGACGGCACTCTGACGGTGGGCACTAACGTGGACGCCATCACCGGCGCCACCGTCTCCACCAAGGGTGTGACTGCCGGCGTGAATGCGGCGCTGGCTGCCGTGGCTGCCATGGGCTGAGAAGGGAGGAGCAATTCATGAATTTAGGCAAACAGTTCAAAGAGGGACTGATCACCAACAACCCTGTGCTGGTGCAGGTGCTGGGCATGTGTTCCACCATGGCCATCACCACCTCGTTCTTCAACGGCCTGGGCATGGGCGTGGCGGTCACCGTCATCCTGACCCTTTCCAATGTCATCATCGCGGCTATCCGCAAGATCGTGCCGGACAAGATCCGTATCGCCATGTTCATTGTGGTGATCGCTGGCTTCGTGACCTGCGTGGATCTGCTGATCCAGGCATTCGTTCCGGCCCTGTCCGAGTCGCTGGGCGTGTTCATCCCCCTGATCGTGGTGAACTGCATCATCCTGGGCCGGGCGGAGTCCTTCTCCTACAAGAACGGTGTGGCCGCTTCCTTCTGGGACGGTATCTTCCAGGGCTTTGGCTACACTGTGGTGCTGATGGTTATGTGCATCATCCGTGAGTTTCTGGGCGCCGGCACCTTCGGCGGCGGTATCCTCAACGGCGGCGATGGTATTCAGATCCTGCCGGAGCAGTTCCCCATCGGCATGCTGACCCTGCCCGTCGGCGGCTTCCTGGTGCTGGGCTGCCTCATTGCCCTGATGCAGTGGGCGCTGTCCAGACCTAAGAAAAATAAGGAGGAGAGCAAATAATGGATCAAATCTATGAACTCCTGGCAATTACGCTGGGTGCCATTCTGGCAAACAACTTCATCTTCTCCCAGTTCTTAGGCATCTGCCCCTTCCTGGGTGTTTCCAAGAAGGTGGACACCGCTGTGGGCATGGGCATCGCTGTGACGTTCGTCATGGGACTGGCTTCCGCCGTGTGCTATGCGGTCAACGAGTTCGTCCTGGTTCGCTTTGGACTGGAGTATATGCAGACCGTGACCTTCATTCTGGTCATCGCATCCCTGGTCCAGTTCGTGGAGATGTTTTTACAGAAATCCATGCCGTCTCTGTACACGGCTCTGGGTGTGTATCTGCCCCTGATTACCACCAACTGCGCCGTACTGGGTGTGGTGCTGCTGAACGTGCAGAACAACTATAACTTCATCTCCTCCGTAGTTTACGGCATCACCGGCGGCCTGGGCTTCCTGCTGGCCATCGTGCTGTTCGCCAGCATTCGGGAGCGGCTGGTGTTTGCGGACTATCCCAAGGCGTTTGAGGGCTTTCCCATCGCCCTGGTCACCGCTGGTCTGATGGCCCTGGCGTTTATGGGCTTCTCCGGTTTGAAGGTCTGGTAAGAGGAGGCAAGAGGAAAATGGATATCGGAAATGTCATTGCTGCCGTTGTGGTGCTGGCTGTCCTCGGCGCCGTGTTCGGCTTCATCTTGGCAGTAGCCTCCAAGGTCTTTGAGGTAAAGAAGGACCCCCGGGAAGAGGAAATCCTCAGCCATCTGGCCGGCGCCAACTGCGGCGGCTGCGGCTTCCCCGGCTGCGCCGGCTGTGCCGCCGCCATCCTGGCGGGCACGGCTCCGGTGAATGCGTGCGCCCCTGCCGGCGCGGAGAATGCTGCCGCCATCGCAAAGATCATGGGCCAGGAGGCTCCCTCCGGTGAGCGGAAGGTGGCTTTTGTCCGCTGCAACGGCGGCACCAACGCCGCCAAGCGTTATGAGTACGTCGGTGTGAAGGACTGCCTGTCCGCCACCAAGGTGGCCGGTGGTCCCCTGGAGTGCCAGTTCGGCTGTCTGGGCTTCGGCTCCTGCGTGTCCGCCTGCCAGTTCGGCGCCATGTCCATCGGTCCCAACGGCGCCGCCGTGGTGGACCCGGACAAGTGCACCGACTGCATGGCCTGCGCCAAGGCCTGCCCCCGCCATCTGATCACGGAGGTCCCTGTGTCCAAGAAGGTCCACGTGGCCTGCGCCAACCAGGACAAGGGCAAGGCTGCCATGAGCGTCTGCACTCACTCCTGCATCGGCTGCGGCCTGTGCCAGAAGGAGTGCAAGAAGGACGCCATTCATGTGGTGAACGGCGTGGCTGTCATCGACTACGACAAGTGCGTGGGCTGCAAGCTCTGCACCAAGGTCTGCCCGCGGGACGCCATCCTTCCCATCGCCACCGCGGAGGAGAAGGAGAAGTACAAGGCCATCAAGAAGGCCCAGGCGGAGAAGGCCGCTGCCGCGAAGGCTGCGGAGACCGCTGGCGCTGCCCAGTAACGTAGAGTAAGTGAAAAAACGATCCCGGCCGAAAGGGCCGGGATCGTTTTTTCACAGGGGGATATCCACCTCGTACGCCTGATCGATCAGAATACAGGGATACCCCCAGGTCTCGCACATCTGCTGATAGTGCGCGTTATCCAGGAGGAGAGTCTCTTTCGTACAGGTGGAATCGTCAATGCGCCGCTCTGCCGCACAGGCATATTTTTGTATGTCTGCAAAATGGGTCTCGATATATGCCTTGGTCATCACAAGGCAGCAAAAGCGGATTTCCCGGAGATAGGACGGCGTAAAGTCCTGACTCCAGCGTGGGGGGACATAACAGCCCTCCACGATCAGATCCTGGCGGTTTTCAATGGCGGTTTTGATGATCTCCCGCACAATCGGCCACAGATAGGACTCCAGCTCCTGGTCATCCTCCGGCGTGAGGCGGGTGTTGCCGCTTCGGATAAGTCCCATTTTCAGAAGATCCATGGAGAGACAGGGACAGCGGTATGTCTGAAGAAGTCTCTGGGCCAGCAGGGTTTTGCCTGTGTGCGAGGCGCCGGTAATCAAAAGAACCATCTGCGGATCGCCTCCTCTCCTATTCGGGTTGCGGTCATCTTAACACATGGACCGGATTGCCGCAAGGTGTGCTGGAAAAACGGCGGAAACCCTTGCTTTTTTCCGCGAAAGTCCTATAATGGACAATATCTAACAGGCAGAGTAGGGACATACGTGTACATCCAGTGCTGGAGAGACGGGGAGTTGCTCTTCGGACGAAAGGACCGCGAGTCCGCAGTGTGTGTCCCGCATCCCGCTGCCGCATACAGGGACCCTTTCGGCCTTCCTCTGTGCGGCATCTCCGAATTTCGGACTGCCAAAACAGAAGGAGGTTTTTTATGTACGCACATCCCTTTTCCGCCGACTACTGGCGGGACGCGTCCCGGGAGGTCCGGGACCTTCGGAAGCTGCTGTTCTCCGCCCTGATGATCGCCCTGTGCATTGTGCTGGCCCAAGTGCCCTCGGTGCCGCTGTTCGGCGGGGCCAAGGTCACCTGGGGCTTCCTGGCCCGGTCCGTCTGTGCCTGGGTCTGCGGCCCGGTGCTGGGCCTGCTGTTCGCCTTTGCGGAGGACATCCTCAGCTTCTTCCTCACTGGAGGAGGCGGCTATCCCTTTTTCCCCGGCTATACTCTGACCACTATGCTGGGTGTGCTGACCTACGCTCTGTTCCTGTACCGGGCGCCCCTGCGGGTCTGGCGGATCTTCTGCGCCAAGCTGGTCACCAATGTGCAGAACGTGGTGCTGGGGGCGCTGTGGATCGCCATTCTCAACAGCAACGGCCGCTTCAGCCTGGAGGCCTGGTATGCCAGCGCGTCTCTCAGCGCGGTGAAAAACCTCATCATGCTGCCGGTGCAGACGGTGCTGCTGGTGCTTCTGCTGCGGGCGCTGCAGCCGGCCCTTCAGCGGACGGGGATGCTGCCCCGGCAGGGGGCGGGGGCCAGGCCGGACTGAGCGGACAGGGGGACCATGTGAGACGAAAAACCGGCCGCGGCAGGCGGCCGGTTTTTGATTTGCGGAGCCGCGGAAAATGTTCAAAAATCCGATGGCATTTGTTTACAATTTGTTTATATCCATCCGTTGACAATGAAGGCGCGTGGTGGTAAACTCGTTTTAGCACTCCGGAGAAAGGAGTGCTAAAACCAGCGTGAGACAGCTTGGACCAGAGGTGCTTTTTGTGGAACTCACGGACCGGAAAAAGCAAATACTGAAAGTGGTGGTGGAGGACTATGTCCGTACTGCAGAGCCGGTGGGTTCCAAGGCCATTGCCGCGGAGATGGGCGGCGTCAGCTCCGCCACCATTCGCAACGAGCTGTCGGATCTGACGGAGCTGGGCTATCTGGAACAGCCCCACACCTCCGCCGGGCGGGTGCCCTCTCCCAAGGGTTACCGGCTGTATGTCAACGAACTGATGGAGCGCCAGCGGCTCTCCATCGCAGAGACGGAGCGGATCAACCAGTCCCTCCAGATGCGGATGGAGGAGCTGGACCGGGTGATCTCCCAGGCGGGCCGGGCGGTGAGTTCTCTGATGAACTACCCCGCCTATGTGGCCGCCACCGGCAAGAAGCAGATGACCGCCCGGCGGTTTGAGCTGCTGCCCGTGGATGAGCACAGCTGCATCGTGGTCATGATGATGGGCGACAACCGGGTGAAGAGCCAGCTGCTGCGGATGCAGCTGAAGGTGGACACCGAGCAGATGCCCACCCTGGTGAACCTGCTGAACAGCAACTTCACCGGGATCTCCGCAGACGAGATGAACCGGCGGCTGATGGATGTGTCCGAACAGGTGACGCCCCAGATGTTCCTGCTGTTGAGCCAGACCATCGCCTACGCGGCGGATGTGCTGCAGGAGGCGGGGCAGAAAGAGGTGTTTACCGTGGGCACCAGCCAACTGCTGAAGCTGCCGGAGTTCCGGGACGCAGACAAGGCCCACCAGCTGATGAGCTTTTTGTCCGACAGCAAGGAGAATCTCCCTGTGCCGGACGAGGGGCCCATGAAGATCCTGATCGGTCCGGAGAATGTCAGCGAGGCCCTGCAGGACACCAGTGTGGTGGTGGCCAGCTATGACATCGGCAACGACATGCGGGGCCTGATCGGCGTGGTGGGACCCACACGAATGGATTACGGAACCGTGGCCGCCCGGCTCTCCGGCTTTGCGGAGGGATTGACGCGGCTGTTCGGCAAACAGGAATTACCCCCGAAGGAGGATGCAAAAGAATGAGCGAAGAGACGAAGCAGCCGGCGGAGGAGACGCCGGAAGAGCCGCAGGAGGCTCCTCAGGAAGAGGCTCCCCCCGCGGAGGAGAAGGTGCCCGATGAGAAGGCGGAGAAGGCCGCCAGGGGCAAGAAGAAAAAGGAAAAGACCTACACCCTGACCCGGGAGCAGATGGAGGCGGCGGAGCTGGCCGCCCGGCAGCTGGAGTCCGTGAAGGATCAGTTCGTCCGGCTGACGGCAGAGTACGACAACTACCGCAAGCGCACCGCTAAGGAGAAAGACAATCTCTACCAGGACGCCAAGGCGGACACCATCAAGGAGTTCCTGGCGGTGTACGACAACCTGGAGCGGGCTGTGGCCACTGAGGGCGATGAGGACTCTCCCCACAAGAAGGGGCTGGAGATGATCTTCCACCAGTACCAGGAGATCCTGAAGAAGCTGGGAGTCACGGAGATCGAGGCCCAGGGCCAGCCATTTGACCCGGAAAAGCACAACGCCGTTATGCACATCGATGATGAGAACCTTGGGGAGAACGTGGTATCCCAGGTGTTCCAGGCGGGGTTCCTGCTG
>NZ_JAOQKG010000001.1:93732-215079 GCF_025567605.1 Oscillibacter acetigenes
CAAATAGCTGTGTGGCCGTCATGGAGGGCGGCGAGGCTGTGGTCATCCCCAATGCGGAGGGCAACCGGACCACCCCGTCCGTGGTGGCTTTCTCCAAGACCGGCGAGCGCATGGTGGGTCAAGTGGCTAAACGCCAGGCCATTACCAATCCGGACCGCACCATCTCTTCCATCAAGCGGGAGATGGGCAGCGATTATAAAGTGACCATTGACAGCAAGAGCTACACCCCCCAGGAGATCAGCGCCATGATCCTCCAGAAGCTGAAGGCGGACGCTGAGGCCTATCTGGGTAGCACAGTCACCGAGGCGGTCATCACGGTTCCCGCCTACTTCACTGACTCCCAGCGCCAGGCCACCAAGGACGCCGGCAGGATCGCCGGCCTGGACGTGAAACGCATCATCAACGAACCTACCGCCGCGGCCCTGGCCTACGGCGTGGATAAGGAACAGAGCCAGAAGATCATGGTGTACGACCTGGGCGGCGGCACGTTCGATGTGTCCATCCTGGACATCGACGACGGCGTGATCGAGGTCCTGGCCACCGCCGGTAACAACCGCCTGGGCGGCGATGACTTCGACGAGTGCATCATGAAGTGGCTGGTCAGCGAGTTCAAGCGCACCGACGGCGTGGACCTGTCCACCGACCGAGTGGCTATGCAGCGGCTGAAGGAGGCCGCCGAGAAGGCCAAGATCGAGCTCTCCGGCGTCACCACCAGCAACATCAACCTGCCCTATATCACCGCCGACGCCAACGGCCCCAAGCACCTGGACGTGACCCTGTCCCGGGCCAAGTTCAACGAGCTGACCGCCCATCTGGTGGACGCCACCATGGGCCCCGTGCGCCAGGCCATGTCCGACGCGGGCCTGAAGCCCAGTGACCTGAGCAAGGTCCTGCTGGTGGGCGGCTCCAGCCGGATCCCCGCCGTGCAGGAGGCCGTGAAGAACTTCACCGGCAACGAGCCCTTCAAGGGCATCAACCCCGACGAGTGCGTGGCCATGGGCGCCGCCCTGCAGGCGGGCGTCCTCACCGGCGACGTGAAGGGGCTGCTGCTGCTGGATGTCACACCCCTGTCCCTGGGCATTGAGACCATGGGCGGCGTGTTCACCAAGCTGATCGACCGGAACACCACCATCCCCGTGAAGAAGAGCCAGATCTTCTCCACCGCCGCTGACAACCAGACCAGCGTGGAGGTCAACGTCCTCCAGGGCGAGCGGGAGATGGCCGCGGCCAACAAGTCTCTGGGCCGCTTCCACCTGGACGGCATCGCTCCGGCCCGCCGCGGCGTGCCCCAGATCGAGGTGACTTTCGACATCGACGCCAACGGCATCGTCAACGTCTCCGCCAAGGACCTGGGCACCGGCAAGGAGCAGCATATCACCATCACTTCCTCCTCCAACATGAGCAAGGAGGACATTGAGAAGGCCGTCAAGGAGGCCGAGCAGTATGCTGCCCAGGACAAGAAGCTGAAGGAGGAGGTCGAGGTCCGCAACCAGGCCGACCAGATGGTCTACCAGAGCGAGAAGACCCTCTCCGAGATGGGCGACAAGATCCCTGCCGATGACAAGAGCAAGGTCCAGGCCGGAATCGACAAACTGAAGGAGGTTCTGAAAGGCACGGATACCGCTGCCATCAAGACCGCTACCGACGAGTTGACCCAGGCCTTCTACGCCGTCAGCGAGAAGCTGTATCAGCAGGCCAATCCCCAGGGGGCCCAGGGCGGCGCCCAGCAGCAGGCCGGCCCCGACGCCGGCGCCCAGCAGGGCCAGTATTATGACGCCGACTACAAGGTGGTCGACGATGACGAGAATAACAAGAAGTGATCAGATGCCATGCGGCCGCGCGGGCGGGGGACACCCCCGCCTGCGCGGCACGCTCTCATGAATTAGGAATTAGAAATCAGGAATAAGGAATTGAGGTGTCCGGCGGAGCCGGACGGATTTCAATTCATCCGCCGGGAGCGGATTCCACAATTCCTAATTCCTAACTCCCCATTCCTAATTGAAAAGTTGGTGATTCTATGGCAGAACAGAAACGCGATTATTACGAGGTCCTGGGGGTTTCCCGGGGAGCCTCTGAGGATGAGATCAAAAAGGCCTATAAAAAAATGGCCCGGAAGTATCACCCGGACCTGAATCCGGGGGACAAGACGGCGGAGGAGAAGTTCAAGGAGGTCAACGAGGCCTATGAGGTCCTCTCCGACGCGGACAAGAAGGCCCGGTACGACCAGTACGGCCATGCGGGCGTTGACCCCAACTTCGGCGCCGGGGGCTTCGGCGGCGGATTCGACGGGAGCTTCGACTTCGGCGACCTGGGGGACATCTTCGGCAGCTTTTTCGGCGGCGGCTTCGGCGGCGGGCGGCGCACCAATCCCAACGCCCCCCAGCGGGGCGAGAGCATCCGCATGTCCATCGCCATCAGCTTCGAGGAGGCGGCCTTCGGCTGTGAGAAGGCAGTCACCGTGGAGCGGTATGAGACCTGCGACACCTGCCACGGCAACGGCTGTGCCCCCGGCACGTCGCCGGAGGTGTGCCCGGACTGCCACGGCACCGGGACGGTCCAGGTCCGGCGGCAGACGCCCATGGGCGTGTTCGCCACCTCCTCCCCCTGCCCCAAGTGCGGCGGCAAGGGGCGGATTATCCACCAGCCCTGCAAGGACTGCCGGGGCAGTGGTATGGTGCGCAAGAAAAAGACCATTCAGGCCAGCATTCCCGCCGGCATCGACAACGGGCAGACCATCTCCATCCGTGGACAGGGCAACGCCGGCAAGAACGGCGGCCCGGCAGGCGACCTGCTGATTACCATTACGGTCCGGCCTCACGAGCTGTTCCGGCGGGAGGGCACCTCCGTCCTGTGCGAGGCGCCCATCACCTTCACCCAGGCGGTGCTGGGTGCGGAGCTGGAGATCCCCACCATCGACGGCAAAGTGAAGTATACCCTGCCGGAGGGCACCCAGTCCGGCACCACCTTCCGCCTGAAGGGCAAGGGCATCCCCTCCATCAACGGCCGGGGGCGGGGCGACCAGTATGTCACCGTCTACATTGAAACCCCCAAAAATCTGAACAAGGAGCAGAAGGAAGCGCTGAAGAAGTTCGCCGAGACCATGGGCGAGAGCAATTACGAGGAGCAGAAGAAGTTCTTCAAGAAGTTCAAAAAGTGAGGCACGTATGTATTTAGCCGACTACCACGTCCACTCCCGCATCTCACCGGACGCCTCCGCCTCCATGCAGGAGATGGCGGAGGCGGCCATCCGGCTGGGGTTCCAGGAGATCTGCTTCACAGACCATGTGGAGCCCATCCGGTTCGGCACCACCGAACCCCGGGGGGCCTATGACTGGGATCCCATGATTGCGGAGTTCCGCGCCGCCCGGACGGCGGTGGGGGACCGGATCACGTTGCGCCTGGGCGCGGAGCTGGGAGACGCCGTGTGGGGCATCAGGCGGATGGAGTCCATGCTGGCGGAGGCCCCGCCGCTGGACTTTCTCATCGGCTCCATCCACACCCTGTCGGAGAAGATGGAGGGCCGGGACCTGTATTTCCTTACCCCGCGGGATGAACAGGAAGCGCGGGACTGCCTTGCCGACTACCTGGGCCAGGTGCGGAAGCTCGCGGAGTGGGGGCGATTCCAGGTACTGGGCCATCTGACGCTGCCCCTGCGGTATTTGAACGAGAACCGGGGGATGCATGTCAGCTTCGACGGGTTCGAGGAGGAGATCGCGGAGATCTTCCGCCTCATCATCCCCAAGGGCATCGGGATCGAGCTCAACACCAACCGGGGCAACACCCCGCTGCCGGACGAAAAGTGGCTGCGGCTGTACCGCTCCCTGGGCGGCGAGATCGTCACCCTGGGGACGGATGCCCACACGCCGGGGTTTGTGGGCTGTGCCGTCCGGGAGGGGCAGGCGCTGCTGCGGGCCTGCGGATTCCGCCGTTTTGCCGCCTTCCGGCAGGGGAAACCGGTGTGGCATGAATTGTGATTTGCTTTTCAGGGGAAAACTGGCTATAATAAATCCATTCCAGCCCCATTCCTCTCCGAATGGGATGACTTGATTTGAAAAGGAGAACGATCACCATGAAAATCGCTCTGGGTTCTGATCACGGCGGCTACGCGCTGAAATGCGACATCATCCAGCTTCTGGAGAAGCTGGGCCATGAATACAAGGACTTCGGCTGCTACTCGACGGAGAGCTGCGACTACCCCGACTTCGGCGAGGCGGCGGCCCGGGCTGTGGCCTCCGGCGAGTATGATCGGGGCATCGTCATCTGCACCACCGGCATCGGCATCTCCATTGCCGCCAACAAGGTGCAGGGTATCCGCTGCGCCCACTGTGCCGACTCCCTGGAGGCGGAGATGACCCGCCGCCACAACGACGCCAATATGCTGGCCATCGGCGCGGGGTTCACCGGCAAGAACCTGGCGGAGCGGATGGTGGAGGTGTTCCTCTCCACGGACTTTGAGGGTGGCCGGCATGAGCGGCGCGTGAACAAGCTCAACGCCATCCAGCCCTGACGGGCAGGGGCAATCTCCTGGAGAAGAGGTGACGGACATGGGAGGCACCAAGGGCTACCGGAGCTACCGGGGCAGGACCTCCAAGGGGAAGATCGCGCTGGCAGTGCTGCTGGTGCTCATCATCCTGGCGGCGGTGGGCTTTCTATGGCTGCAGGAGTATATCGTCTACGATAGGGACGGCAGCTTCCACCTGGAGTTGCCCTGGAAGACGGAGACGCCCCCCGCGGAAGAGGAAGTGCCCCCAGAGGACGTAGAGATTACCATTCAGGAGCCGGAGAAGCCGAAGGCTCTGGCTGCCTTCTCTGCTTCCGCCGCGCCGCTGACCCAGGCGGGCTGGAAAGATGCCTGGCTGGGAGCCTCTGTGATGTCTGCTCCCGCCTATAACGCTGCTGCCGTCACGCTGAAAGACAGCACCGGACACATCTACTTTGCTGCCACTGGCGCCGCGGCCGGCACCGTGAGCACGGCGGAGGACACGGCGGCGGCTCTGGCGGAGGTGACGGAAAGCAGTTACCACTCCATCGCCCGGATGAGCTGCTTCCTGGACCCCATTGCCGCCCGCGCGGACGTGGAGGGCATGGGACTGAAGAACACCGGCGGCTATATCTTCTACGACGGGAACAACGGAAACTGGCTGGATCCCAGCAAGCCGGCGGCCCGGCAGTACCTGTGCACCCTGGCGGCGGAGCTGGCACAACAGGGTTTTGATGAAATCCTGCTAACGGATGTGGGCTATCCCACAGTAGGGAAGCTGGACAAGATCGACTACAACGGCGCCGACCGGGCGGCCAGCATCCGGCTGTTCCTGGAGGAGCTGCGCAGCGCTCTGGGTGAGTATGGTGTGGCTGTCTCCATTGAGCTGCCGCCGGAGGTCATCACCTCCGGCGCCGACGACACTGCCGGCCTGGTACTCTCGGATATCGCCCCGCTGGTGGACCGAGTCTACGCCGTCACCACGGTTGACCAGATCCCCGCGCTGGAAGCGGCGGTCAGTGCCGCCGGTGAGGACACGGACTTCGTGGCGGAGCTAACGGGCCACAGCCCTGATGTGACCGGCAGCTGCCTGATCCTTGCAGATTGAAGACAGATGAAGAGGAGAGCGCCCGTGCCGATTGGCACGGGCGCTTTTCTGGAGCTTCCTCAGCGGTGCGCCTCCTCATAGGACCGCAGGGTCCCTTCTGTCAATCGGGAGAGCTTATGGAGCCGTTCATTCACCATATCCCACATACACATGGGCAAGTGATCCCGGTGACCACGGTGCAGCGTCACGCACTCAAAGCAGTTGCCGTGGTGAGGGCAGGCCTGCTTGCAGGGGCAGTGGTCACCGCTCTCCCGCACCTGCTTCAGAAATTCCCGCTTGATGGCCATGGCTTCCGCATGGCGGCCCTCCCGGTCCAGCTCGTTTTGCTCAATTGCAAGTTCATTGCCATCGATCTTCATGTGTCCGCTTCCTCCTCAAATGTAAAGACTTGACCGACTCTGTTAACGTACACAGTTCGGGATGTGAAAGAAGTATAGCATGACAGGAATTGATTTGTAAAGTTAAAATTTCCCCACTGGTGCATGGGCAGAAAGCGGCGGATATCCGCCAGCTCCAGGAAGTACCGGGGGCCACGGAAGCCGTCCTCCCCCAGACGGGGATCCAGAGGCAGCATGGCCAGATCGATCTTCCGGCCCCGGAGAGGTTCCGCATACCGCCGGAAGTCCGCTTCCATGTTCCGGTTCCAGACGGGGTCCTCGCCCTCCCAGTGCCACCAGTTCAGATCCCCGGCATGAAAGACCGTCCGGCCTTCCGCCGTCACCAGAAAGGCCACGCCCTCATCGGTGGAGGGCAGTGCCTCCACGGTGACGCCGGGCAGGGGAGAGGCGCTCTCCCCGCCGGAAAGCACCCGGCAGTCCGCGGCGGCTTTTTCCGAGAGT
The DNA here is from genome assembly GCF_025567605.1 of Oscillibacter acetigenes. Classification (NCBI taxonomy): domain Bacteria; kingdom Bacillati; phylum Bacillota; class Clostridia; order Eubacteriales; family Oscillospiraceae; genus Oscillibacter; species Oscillibacter acetigenes. The sequence continues at coordinate 100,160 of NZ_JAOQKG010000001.1, forward strand.
CCCCATTTCTTCCGGTTCCGGTCTGTCAGATGGATGCCCTTGCCAAGAAGGAATCGGACATCCCGCTGCCCGTCATCCAGAGCAAAAATCCGGGGATCAAAGTGGTCTGGATGGCGATGGCTGGCAAAGACCAGCAGGGGGCCTGATGGCAGGGGGGGCAGGTCCCCCTTCCACCAGTCAAAGAGCAGCGTGAGACCGGGCAGCTCCACCAGAAAGCCGCTGTGGTCCAGAAAGGTGACGTGCATCATTTGAACTTTACAGCCGTTCCGTAGGCAATGACCTCCGCCGCCCCCTGCATCACGGAGGCAGAGGCGTACCGCAGGCCTACCACTGCGTCGGCTCCCAGAGCCTCTGCCGCGTCCACCATGCGCTTGGTGGCGATCTGCCGGGCCTCCACCAGCATCTCGGTGTAGCCGGTGATCTCTCCGCCCACCAGGGTCTTCATACCGGCCATGAAATCGCGGCCGAAGTTTTTGCTGTACACCACCGTGCCCCGCACGATGTCCAGGGCCTCAAATTCCTGGCCGGGAATGGTCTCAATACTGACGAGCTTCATATAATTCTCCTCCTTTGATCTCTTTCAAGCGGTCCCGCAGGGCCAACCCCAGCGGGATCAGCCCTGCTGCCTGGACAGCGGCCAGAACCGCCAGCAGAACGGATGCCGCACCGCTGGGGAAAAAGGCCTGCCGCACCCACAGCAATACCGCGGCCGCAGCCAGCAGCCATACGGCCGTCCCTGCGGCGGACACCGCTGCTTGTCGGCAATCCCGCCGCTCAGTAGTTCCGCGCATCGTCTTCCTCTCCCCGCTCAATCTCCCGGACACGCTGGACCAGGGCGATGACCACACCGACCACCACTGCCGCCGGGATGGCCACAAAGAGCGCCAGCACCGGCAGGGGCGGCGCACCGGCCGGATCCACCTCGAAGGCCCAGAGGAAGAGCCAGATCAGCCCCGCCATCAGGACTGACATGACGATGGCGACCACGATGGGCGCCACGAAGCGGCGGCGCCTGGTGTCCTGCTTCTGCTTGTTCATAAAGGTCGTTCCCTCCTGTTCCATCTGGGCCATCCGATCCAGCAGGGACTGGGCGTCCAGCTCCTCCAGCCGCTCCCTGCGGTCTGTGAGCGTCCCGCAGAAGCGGATGGCCGCTTCCAGATTCTGCCGCTCCCGCTCCAGGGACACCAGATGGCGGCGCATACCGTCCCCCACGGTGTAGGCGCCGTGCTGCATCTGCCGGATCTCCTCCAGCGGAAGGCCCAGCTTCCGAAGCAGCTTGATCCGCCGCAGGACCTCCACCTCAGTCTCCCCATAGTCCCGGTAACCGTTCTGGCTGTTCCGCCGGGGGGAGAGCAGTCCCTCCGCCTCATAAAAGCGGATGTTCTTCCGCGTGATGCCCACCAGGGCTTCCACTTCATTGATTTTCAAGGGATTACACCTCATCTCTGGGGACAGGGTACACCTTCCACCCGGGGGAAAGTCAAGGGACTTTCAAAATTTTTGTACAGGGGGTGGGAAGTTGGCGCCGGATGTGGTACAATAACCGCAATGCGGCGATTGTGCGGCTGGACAGGCTGATACAGCGGCGCAAGTTCGGAAAGGGTGCCATATCCATTCTGCGGATATGGTACAATCATACCATGTGCGGTGAGAATTTGACAACCAAAACTGTTTTACAAGATTTGCCGGGGCCGCTGTTGGCGTGGTATCGGGCCAATGCCCGGGACCTGCCCTGGCGGCGGACCACAGACCCGTATCAGATCTGGGTCTCGGAGATCATGCTGCAGCAGACCCGGGTAGCGGCGGTGCTGGGGTATTATGCCCGCTTTCTGGAGACATTCCCCACGGTGGAGGCTTTGGCAGCCGCCCCGGAGGAGCGGCTGATGAAGCTGTGGGAGGGCCTGGGCTATTACAGCCGGGCCAGGAACCTGCAGAAGGCCGCCAGGATCGTGGCGGAGCAGGGCGGCCGGTTTCCGGACACCTACCAGGACCTGCTGGCCCTGCCGGGGGTGGGGGACTACACCGCCAGCGCCATTGCCTCCGCCGCCTTCGGCCGACGGGAAGCGGCGGTGGACGGCAACGTGCTGCGGGTGGTCATGCGGCTGACGGACTGCCGGGACGATATTGCCGATCCCAAGGTAAAAAAGGCCGTGCGGGCACAGATCCAGGCCGTCATGCCGGAGGCTGAGGCGGATATCCGCGTCTTCAATCAGGCCACCATGGAGCTGGGGGCCACGGTCTGCGCACCCAACGGCCCGCCCCGGTGTCTGGAGTGTCCGGCCATGGCCTTCTGCAAGGGCCGCCTTCGGGGCACGGCAGAGGATCTGCCAGTGAAGGGGGCCAAAAAGCCCCGCCGGGTGGAGGAGAAGACGGTGTTCCTGCTGGTGCGGGACGGAAAGATCGCCCTGCGGAAGCGGCCGGGGACCGGGTTGCTGGCGGGCCTGTGGGAGTTTCCCAACGTGGAGGGAGCCCTGGACGAGGCTGCCGCCGGAGCGGCGGTGTCCGTCTGGGGCCTGGAGCCCAGGCGGTGGGAGAGCCGACTGACGGCGAAGCACATCTTTACCCATGTGGAGTGGCACATGACCGGTTACACCCTGGAGGTGGCGGGAGACGGCCCGGCGGACTTCGTCTGGGCAGATGCCGGAGCCCTGTCGGACCGGGCGGTGCCCTCCGCCTTTGGGCGGTATTACACGGAAGCGGCAGCACGCTTGAAGGAGGAGTGACGAATGGGCTGGCTGGTGGGACTGCCCCTGGGGCTGTTTCGGCTGCTGGGGAGTATTTTGCTGGTGGCGCTGCGGTTTGCGGTGCCCATTCTCATTCTCGTGGCGGTGATCTTGGTGGTGCGGCATGTGCGGAGGCGGTCCGCCCGGTACCGGGCGGAGGACGAGGACAGGCAGGAGCCGAAATTTCACGGCCCTGTGTATACGGTGGATTATGAGGAGGTCCCGGACTCCGAGGACCAGAAGAAGGACGAGGGCAACTGAATGGAACTCATCAACCTGGCGGGCATCGCCCTGCTGGCCCTGCTGATCCGCAAGCTGGTCTGGTGCCTCCGGTGGCTGTGGTGCTATTACCATGGGAAGGAGACGCCGGAGCCCGTCTCCTTCCTGCCCCGGCGGACGGGGGAGACCTTTGAGGAACGCATCCGGCAGGCGAGAGAGCAAAACGAGGAGGATTCGTGATGCCCTTCTGGAGGAAAAGCGAGGATCCCTGGGATATGGAGCCGGAGAAACGGCGCACCTGGACAGCGGGGGAGCCCCAGCCCCCGGCCGCCGACGGGGAGGCGTGGAAGGTCCCAGGGGAGAAGGAGACAGCGGAGGAGCAGACGCCGTCTGCCATGACCTGCCCCTGGTGCGGGCAGGAGATGCGGATGGGGTATCTGGTGGGCGGAAGGGACGCTGTCCGCCTGGTGTGGGAGCGTCCCGGCGCGTTTCGCCTGGCGGATGCCGACGGAACCCTCTACCTCCGGGGGGACGGTTCCTTCTGGAGCGATTACAAGCTGGCCTGGCACTGCGGGGCGTGCCGCAAGCTGGTCCTTGACACGGCCAACTGCACCCGGGCGGAGCATCTGACCTCCGAGGAGATCAACCGCCGCATCATCTACGGGGCTGATGCAGAGCATTTATCCGAAAGCCGAGAGGAGGAGTGACCGTGCCCTTCTGGAAGAAAAGCGAGGATCCCTGGGACTATGAGCCGGAAAAGCCGTCCCGTCCGGCGGAGCCGGGGCAGGAGGAGAAGGACTGCGCTCCCAGCCTGATGGACGAGCTCCGGGACTGGAACGAGGAGCGGAAGGAGAAGAAGGCCCTGCGGGAGACCCCGCCCCCGCCCATGATCTGTCCTTGGTGCGGGCAGGAGATGGAGGTGGGGACGATCACTGGGGGACGGGACAGTGTCCAGTGGTGGCCCGGCTGGCCCAACCGGTTCTTTGGTGCCAGCGGCCCGGAGATCGATATCCTCCATGAGGGGAGCCTTTTCAACAGGTACAAGACCGCCTGGCTCTGCCGCAGCTGCCGCAGGATGGTGATGGAAATTCCGGAGGAGGAGATCCCCAAGCCCCTGACGTCGGAGAAAGCGGCGGAGCAGCTGGAGGAACAGCGGCGGCGGGAGGCCCAGCGGAAGATCGACCGTGGGCTGCAGGGCTGAGGATCCCTCCCGGCGGAGGGGACCGGCACCAAAGAGAAGGCGGCGGAGTGCCGCATAAGAAGATACATAGAGAGGGAGAAAACAGACAAATGGCACAGCTCTATTTCAAATACGGGGCCATGGGTTCCAGCAAGACCGCAAACGCCCTGATGACCCGGTTCAACTACGAGGAGCGGGGGCAGAAGACCCTGCTGGTCAAGCCCCGGCTGGACACCCGGGACGGGGACCACATGGTGGTTTCCCGCATCGGCCTCACCTATCCCTGCATCTACTTTGACGAGATGCAGCAGCTCTCTGTCATGGAACTGCAGCAGAACGCCTGCGTCATCGTGGACGAGGCCCAGTTTTTGACCCGGGAGGAGGTCATGTACCTGGTGGGTCTGGTGGATGACCTGGGCATCCCCGTCATCTGCTACGGCCTGCGGGCGGACTTCAAGGGGGACCTGTTCCCCGGCAGCGAGGCCCTGCTGGTGATGGCCGACAAGATCGAGGAGGTCAAGACCATCTGCTGGTGCGGCAAGAAAGCTACCTTCAACGCCCGGTTCGATGCTGCCGGCAAGGTGCTGAAGGAGGGTGAGCAGGTGGTGCTGGGGGCCAACGACCAGTACATCGGGCTGTGCCGCAAGCACTGGATGGCCGGGGACCTGGGCCCGGACTTCCGCCCCGAGGACCTGCTGTGATCTGCCGCCTGTGCCCCAGAAACTGCGGCGAGGAGCGGACGGAGACGAGGCGGGGCGGCGTGTGCGGGATGCCCAGCGTGCCCGTGGCGGCCCGGGCCATGCTCCACCTCTGGGAGGAGCCGTGCCTGGTGGGGGAGCGCGGCGCCGGGTGCGTGTTCTTCTCCGGCTGCAATCTCCGGTGCTGCTTCTGCCAGAACAAGCCCATCTCCCAGGGGGAGGTGGGAAAGGTCCTGACGGCGGAGCGGCTGCGGGAGATCTTTCACGAGCTGATCGGACAGGAGGCCGCCTGCCTGGACCTGGTGACCCCCACCCACTTCACCGACGCGGTTCTGGAGGCCCTGGGGGACGAGGAATGGCCCGTGCCGGTGGTGTGGAACTGCGGCGGCTATGAGAAACCGGAGACCCTCCGCCGTCTGGAGGGGAAGGTACAGGTGTATCTGCCGGACTTGAAGTATGGCCTCTCCGAACCTGCCCGCAAATACTCTGGCGCGGCGGACTACTTTGACTGGGCCAAGCGGGCCATTCTGGAGATGTTCCGCCAGACCGGGCCTTACCGGATGGAAAACGGCCTTTTAAAGCAGGGTGTGTTGATCCGACATCTTCTGTTGCCGGGAGAACTGGAGAACACCCGAAGAGTCATCGACTGGGTGGCGGAGAGCTTCCGCCCCGGGGAGGTGCTGTTTTCCCTCATGAGCCAGTATACGCCCCAGCCAGGGGCAGAAGGGAAACTGGCCCGCCACGTGACCAAGGCGGAGTACCGGGCGGCAGTGGAGTACATGGAAAACTGCGGGATCACCGACGGCTACACCCAGGAGCGGACGTCGGCCAGGGAGGAGTACACCCCGGCCTTTGACCTGCGGGGAATTTGAGTGCCTGCCTTCAGACGCGGTATGGACAAATTCCATGGCCTATGTTATGTTGGAAAAAACAAGACCGAGGGGGCGGAGAGATGATCCGCGGCAAGTGGAAGTGGCTGTTGATCCTGCTGGCGGCGCTGGCTGTGCTGGTGGGGCTGATGGCTTTGGAGACCCTGCTGGGCAGCGTCCGCAAGTGCGGCTGAGCCCCGGCGGCCCTATTTGCAGAGGAGGGATTTCATGGCCCGAAGCGTGAAGCGAGTGGTACTGGTCCTACTGGCGGCGGCCGTCCTGGCCTTTGCAGCCTGGATGCTGTGGCCCCGCTCCATCGGGGATGCGGTGGATCTGGAGGGCGAGGATTTTTACGGCTTTTTGGTCACCCTCGATGTGCGAGACGGGCAGAGCCAGACAGACTCTGAGAGCTATACTGTCTCTGCGGACAGCGAACAGGCAGAGGCAATCCTGGAGCTGTTGGATCAGTACACCTATCATTTCTGCTGGGATACACTGACAGTCGCAGACGTTATTTCGGAGATCGGCGACATCATCGTGGATCTGGATGCCAGCGGGGACCTTGAGCGGAAGCTTTCCGTCTCCAACGGCACCGGCAAAGCCAGGGTCAACGGCCGGGTGGTCCGTATCGGCTATTTTGGCAGTGGGCAGGCCGCCGCACTGTGCGAACAGCTCTCCGCTATCCTCCGGGGCGAATCGGGGGTTGCAAACTGAATCCCGTGTCTTTATAATGAGAGGGCTGTCCGGTGCGGACAGCCCGATTTTTGTGTGTTTTGGGAGAGACCTGCTATGAAGCTGGAGAACAATCTGGGCACGGACGCCATCCGGCCCCTGGTGCTGCGGATCGCCATACCCAGTATGCTGGCCCAGTTCGTCAGCGTGCTGTACAGCATCGTGGACCGCATCTACATCAGCAACATCCCCTTGGTGGGGGAGACCGCTCTCGCGGGCGTGGGGGTCTGCGGGCCGGTGGTGACGCTGATCGGCGCATTCGCCTCTCTTATCGGCGTGGGCGGCGCGCCGCTCATGAGCATCCGCATGGGGGCGGGTAAAACGGAGGAGGCCCGGCGGATCCTCTCCAACAGCTTTCTGATGCTGTGTGTCTGCTCCGTGGCGCTGATGGCGGGGGTGTTCCCCCTGCGCCAGCCCATGCTGATGGCCTTCGGCGCAAGCGATGCCACCTACGGCTACGCCAATACCTATTTCACCGTCTATCTCTGCGGGACGGTGTTCAACCTGCTGGCTCTGGGGCTGAACCAGTTCATCATCTGCCAGGGCTACGCCCGGAAGGGCATGATCTCCGTCATGCTGGGGGCGGCACTGAACATCGTGCTGGACCCGGTGTTCATCTTTCTCTTTGACATGGGGGTGGCTGGGGCTGCCGTGGCCACGGTCCTCTCTCAGCTGGTTAGCTGCCTCTATGTACTGCGGTTCCTCTTCGGCAAGTCTGTGCCCATCGCCATCACTTTCGGCGGTTACGACGGGCGGCTGATGCTCCGCATCCTGGCGGTGGGCATGACGCCCTTCCTCATCATCGGCGTGGACAACATCATGATTATCTCCATGAACGCCATCCTCCAGTCCTATGGCGGGGCGGAGCTGGGAGACCGTCTGGTGACCTGCGCCACCATCGCCCAGAGCTTCATGCTGGTGGTGACCATGCCCCTGGGAGGCATTTCCGCCGGCACAGGCACCATCCTGGCGTACAACTACGGCGCCCGGCGGCGGGACCGGATCCTGAAGGCCCAGGCATTCATCGCCGGACTGTGCGTGGCCTATGTGACGGCCCTGTTTCTGCTGGCCCGTCTGGGGGGAGCTCTCTTCGTGCGCCTCTTCACCACGGAGCCGGAGCTGGCAGCGGAGGCCCTCTCCGCCATCCACATCTGCACCCTGGCCCTGATCCCCCTGGGGCTGCAGTACGCCATTGTGGACGGATTCACCGGCATGGGAAAGGTACAGCTGGCCCTGCCCCTGTCCGCCTTCCGGAAGGCGGTGTACTTTATCGCCCTGTTTGCCCTGCCGGCGGTATTCGGCGCCCGGGCCGCATTCTATGCGGAACCCATCTCCGACATCGCGGGGCCGGTGGTGAGCATCGCAGTCTATGCCCTGTGCATCCGGCGGATTCTGGATTTCCCCGCGGACCCGCCCGCTGCGGAGAACAAGTCCACGCTGCCATCCTGATCGACAAAGCGGCACAGCCGAAGGCTGTGCCGCTTTGTTTGTATAAGATCGTCGGTTCAGACAGAGATGGAGAATTGCTATAAGGGGACACGAAAAGAAGGGACGTCCGCTCCGTATGGAACCAACGACCGCTCTGCAGAGCAGGGGCTGCTGCGCCGGCTTTCCTCATTCGCCGTCCTCCCCCTCCCGGCGATCCCCCAGCTTCCGCAGGGACTCCAGGGCCTCGGCAAAGGCTTTGGCGCTGGCGGAGGGGTTGCCCCGCAGGATGCGCAGGGACTGGCGATAACGCCTGGCGGTGCGGGCGCGGATGGAAGCTTCCCGGTCCCGGAGTCGGTCCAAAAGCTGCTGGACTTCCGCCCGGCGGGCCTCCAGAGACTCCTCTGTCAGGTCCCTGGCAACTGCCAGCCGGTCCCGGTAGGCCTCCAGAGCCTCCTGGATGTTGGCAAGGGCCGTCAGCTTGGCATCGGTCCGGCGGCGCAGGGACTCCTCCAGCTGGGCCTGGCGGCGTCGGGCGCCCTTGGCATAGGCCTCCTGAATCTGGCGGCGGGTGTCCTCCCAGCGCTCCTGCCGGAGCAGCCGCTCCACCTCCGTGCGCTCCCGGAAGCGGCGCAGGTCCTCCTCCGCAAAGGCGGAGATCACCTCCACCCGCTTGGCAAGGCGGCGCAGGTCCTCGTTCTCCTCCGTGAGGCGGGTGAGGACCTCCCGCAGGTCCATGGCGGCCTGGAAGGACCGGACTGCGTCTACGGTGACGGCGATGGTCAGCAGGAACGCCAGAGGATCCACCAGGAAGGCGGGCAGCCGCAGCACCAGATCCTCCACAGGCGGGTGCAGAAACCGCACCAGCAGGATGGAGAAGGCGCCCCAGGCCAGGGAGCTGGTGAGGCAGATATAGCCGTTGAGGTTGAAGGGCTGCTTGGAGTAATCCCAGTAACGGACTTTGAAGAGGGCCTCCATGGCGGCACCGGTGACATACTCCAGCGCCGTGGCGGCCAGCATGCCCAGCAGGAAAACCAGCCACAGGCTGTCCCGCACGGGGATGGTGGCCAGCAGGATGATGACGGCGCCGGTGCCATAGATGGGCAGCATGGGGCCGTGAAGAAAGCCACGGTTCACCCACTGGCGCCGCTTGGCGGAGACGTAGCAGGATTCCCACACCCAGCCGAGAAAGCAGTAGAGAAAGAAGAACAGCAGCCACTGTCCCAGGGAATAGACGTACATAAGACCTCCGGTTTCAAATGAGGGAGCCGCCCGTCCCGCCGGGGCTCTGGCGGGACGGGCGGCGGGTTCGTCCGGTCAGTGCTGTGCCGCGCCCTCCGCGGTCTCCGGCGCCTCCGCCGCCACGGCCACCCGAACCTCCAGCACCCGGCGGTGGTCCACCATGGTCACAGTGACGTCCAGGCCCTCCGCCTGGAAGTGGTCCCCCACCAGGGGCAGGCGGCCCAGCTGGTCGATCACCCAGCCGGAGACGGTGCTGGCGTCGCAGTCCCCCTTGATGGAGAACAGATCGTACAAGTCGGAGAGGTCGGCGCCGGCGGCCACCAGGAAGCTGCCGTCGCTCTGCTTGCGGAAGGACTCCACCACTTCATCGTGCTCGTCCCAGATCTCGCCCACCAGCTCCTCCAGGATGTCCTCCATGGTCAGCAGGCCCTCGGTGCCGCCGTACTCATCCACCACGATGGCCATGTGGGTCTTTTTTTTCTGCAGCGTCCGCAGCAGCAGGCCCAGGTCCGCATTGGCGGTGGTATAGTGGACCGGCGTGATGCAGCCGGAGATGTTGCCCTGGCCCCGGTAGCGGGCGGCGTTGAAGTCCTTCTCATGGATCACGCCCACGATGTCATCCACGTCCTTGTGGTACACCGGCAGGCGGGAGTAGCCGCTCTCAGCGAACACGGCGGCGATCTCCTCCATGGAGGCAGAGTCCTCCACCGCCACGATGTCCACCCGGGGCGTCAGGATGTCCCCGGCCTCCAGGTCGCCGAACTCGATGGCGGAGCGGATCAGCTGGCTCTCGTGCTGGTCCAGACCTCCCTCGTTCTCCGCCTCGGATACCATGGTGATTAGTTCCTCTTCCGTGATGCCCTGGTCCTCAGAGGGGTGGAAGATCATGTTCAGCAGCCGCTTCCACTGGGAGAACAGGAAGTTCAGTGGCCGCAGGACCAGCAGAAACACCCGCAGGATGGGCGCGGAGAACATGGCGAAGCTCTCCGCGTGCTCCTTGGCCAGGCTCTTGGGGGAAATCTCGCCGAAGATCAGCACCACCAGCGTCAACACCACCGTAGAGACGGTGGGGCCGTAAGCCGCATACAGCTTGGTGAACAGCACTGTGCCCACAGTGGAGGCGGTGATGTTCACGATGTTGTTGCCGATGAGGATGGTGGAGATCAGCCGGTCATAGTCCTCCACCAGGTCCATGGCAAGAGCAGCCCGGTGGTCGCCGGACTCCGCCCGGCTCTTCATCCGGATCTTGTTCAGGCAGGAGAAGGCGGTCTCCGTGGCGGAGAAATAGGCCGACATCATCACCAGCAGGACGATGGCCACGGTCATTGATATAGTGGAACTGTCCATGGGAAAAATCATCACTCCTCAAAAAAATCAGCGGATCCCTGAGGCCCAAAACGCGAAAAGGGCAGTCTCACCCCTTGGGGCAGACTGTCCTTCTGAAAGACACCTCGGTATGTATGGGTGGGCAACGGAGGTTCGTCCACGCGGGTTCACAGATCCTTCCTGGCCGGCAGGCCAACTTACTTATCTGCTAATATACCATAACAACGGAAGGGATGCAACACTGATTTTTCAGGTTCTTGCACCCAGGGCGGAGATGCGGGAGATCAGCGGCAGTCTCCGGTTATAGAGGTTCACGAACCGGCCAACCGCCAGTGCGGAAAAAATGGTGCCGATCTCCAGGCCCTGGAGCTGATGGAAGAAGAGCAGGGAGAGGAGCAGGGCTGTGGACACCAGCGTGGCGTCGAAAGCCGTCTTTACATTGCCGAACTGTCGGCCGGTGACGACTGCGATGGCCTGGACGATCCCCTCGCCGGGGACCATCAGCACCCGGGGCGCCACCTCGACGCTGATGCCGAAGCCCAGCACGGCGCAGCCCACGGCCAGCGCCAGCAGCCGCATGGGCAGCACACCGACCTCCATCCAGGAGAGGAGTCCCATGCTCACATCAATGAACAGGCTGAACACCACATTCACAGCAACCTGTAGGAGCTGAACGGGACGGAAGTCCTTCCGCAGCAGCAGGACCTGCGCCAGAATGAACAGCATATTCATCAAAAAAGTGAACTGTCCCAGCGTGACGGGAAAGCGGAGGCTCAGCACATAGGGCAGGCTGGAGATGGGGGAGGTCCCCAGCGCGGCCTTGGTAATCAGGGCCACGCCGAAGGCGTTCAGCAGGACCCCGGCAGTGAACCAGCCATAGCGGGAGAGAGCGATTTTTATGGAGTGCATCTTGTTGGATCCGTCCTTTTTCGCAGAATACAGGGGGTACCGGTCAACGTGTCAGCCGGCGTCCAGAATGGCCTTTACAGCCTCCCGGGTGGAGCGGGCGGGAAACAGCTCATAGCCCACCAGCCCTGTGTAGCCGGCGGCCTCCAGCGCCTTGTAGACCCGGGGGAAGGCGATCTCCCCGGTACCGGGCTCACGGCGGCCAGGGGCGTCTGCCGCGTGGACATGGCCGAAGGTATCGGCGTACTGCCGGATGGTGTCGCAGAGGCGGCCCTCGTTCAGCTGCATGTGGTAGATGTCATACAGGACCTTCAGGCGGGGAGAGCCGATCAGGCGTACCAGCTCCGCCGCCGTCTGCGTGTCCCGCAGAAAATTACCGGGGTGGTCTGTGGAGATGTTCAGCGGTTCCAGATAGAGGGTGACGCCTGCCTCCTCCGCCAGGCGGGCGCTGGCGGCAAGGCCCGCGTACAGGGAGCAGAGCTTCACCGTGTGGGAGAGGTCCTCCCGGGGCGCCAGCACCACGCCCCCCAGCCCCAGACCGTTGGAGTGGACGGTGACGCCGGAGGCGCCCAGGAACCGGGCCGCCTCCAGAGAGCGGTGCAGAAAGGCCAGATACGCCTCCCGCTGGGCAGGGTCGATCAGAGAGAGGTCCGCGTCCCCGTTGAAGCCGCAGACAGGGATCCCGGCCCGATCTGATGCCGATTTGACGGCAGAGAGGTCCCGGTCCGCCCAGCTCCAGAACTCCACGGCGTCAAAGCCGTCCTCCTTTGCCGCCTGGAACCGGTCCAGGAAGGGCAGCTCCAGGTACAGCGTGTCAATGCAGGCGGAACGTCTCAGCTTCATGGGGGGCCTCCTCGCAAAGAGACATCCTGTCCGCGGACAGGATGTGGAATATGATTACTTTACACCCTGGGGCAGGAGCTGTCAACAGGCACCGTTTCCATCTTCCGGCTTCACCGGACAGCCCTGGCCGCCTGAATAGAGGCCGACCGGGAAGGGCTGTGCCCGGCGGCATTTGCCTGGACGGGCCCCGGGGGAGACCCTTTCCTGAAATCACAGGGGATTGGAGTCGATAGCGCTTTGCAGCACCCGGCAGATTCCGAAAAGACGCTCTCCATAAGGAGAGGCCGGCGCGGATGCGCCGGCCTCTGAAAGGCGAAACTCACATCAGGTTGTAGAGGATCTTGGCCATCTGACCCCGGGTGATGTTGGCTCCGGGCTGGAACGTGCCGTCCGCATAGCCGCTGATGACGCCCTGGGCCGCCATGGTCTGGATGTAGTAGGTGGCGTAGGCAGGGATGGAGGCGGTGTCGGAGAAGGTCAGATCGACAATGGCGTAGCCCTTCTCCTGGGTACGGCCGATCATGGCGGCGGCCTGGGCCCGGGTCAGGGACCCGCCGGGATTGAAGTACAGCCGTCCGTCGCTGCCGGTGGAGCCGTTGATGATGCCCTCGGTGTACAGGGCCTTCACCGCCGTCAGGGCGTAATCCCCGATGGAGGCGTTGTCCGCGAAGGGCAGCGTCACGCTCTCATACTGGGTGCCGTCCAGCCCCAGGTAGCGATACAGCATCACCGCGAACTGCTGGCGGGAGATGTTGTCGTTGGGCCGGAAGGTGCCGTCGGCATAGCCGGTGGTGATATTGGCGTTGTACAGGAAGTCCACATAGGTGGCCGCCCAGTAGTCGTTGATGTCCGTGAACTTGTGGTCCACGCCGTAGGGCTCCACATCCACGGAGGCCCGGCCGATGTTGCCGGAGAGGTCCCGGGCGGTGATGGTGATCCGCATGGCCTCGTGGCTCTCCCCGGGGCCGGGCAGGGCCACGGTCACAAGACCGGTGGCGGGATCATAGCTGCCGTAGGGGGCGCCGTTGTAGGTGACGGTGACGCTGCCCGCTGGCAGGATGCCATCCACCGCGTCGGCGACCGAGGCGGTCACCTGCCAGAGGGAATTGTCGAGGGAGGCGGAGACCACAGGCGCCGCGTTGTCCGGCGTGCCGGAGGCGGTGGCGGTGATGTGGTCGATATAGATGGTGCCGGAGAGCTTGTCGCCGACAGAAACCGTACCGTCTGCGGCGGTGGTGGCGCTGACCTGCAGACCCTGAATCTCGAAGTGTGCGCCGGGGAGGGTGACGGTGACCTGTTTCCAGCCGGTGAAGTCCAGCGGGGTTACCTGGAGGGACTGATAGCCTGCGGCGCCATCGTTGTACAGCAGGGACAGGATGTTGCCGGAGCCGTCGCCGTAGACCCACAGGTGCAGGGCAGTATAGGTGCTGCAGTCGATGCCCGTGGACTTGGAGGCCCGCCACTCGGCGGTGTAGGCGCCTTGGGATGCGCCGGTTTCGGTAAGAGTGTAATCCACCTTGGCGGAGCCGCTGCCCATCCGCACGGTGTCGGCGCTGTGGTTCAGACTGAAGTCCATGTTGCTGCCGCTGCCCCGGAAGATGGTGGTGCTGCCCTCAAAGGACTCCACCTCCATGACGCCGCCGGCGGAGACCGTGCCGGAGCTGGAGACGGTGACGGGGATGGAGACTCTGGCCCGGCCGGCGGAGACCGTGATGGTGCCGGTGCCGGGCGCGGCGGCAGTAAAGAGGCCGTGCTCATCCACCGTGCCGATGTCGCCGGTGACCTCCCAGGTGAAGGCTTCTGGATCCGCCTTCAGGGAGATGTGGTTGTAGGCGGCGGTGGCGGCCAGCTGGGTGGTGGTGCCGGTGGCGGCATTCAGCGTGGTGAGCGCGGTGCCGCTGCTGTCCCGGATCACCACGTCCGTGGGATCCTCGATGGCGTAGACGGTGGTAGAGCCTTCTCTGCGGCCGCTGGAGGCGGTGACGGTGATCTCACCGCCCCGTTTCGGGGTGGTGAGGATATTGCCGTCCAGCTCCCCGTCGGAGGCCTCCAGGTCGTAGTCATAGTCCTCGTCCATGGGGATGTAGTTGGTGTCTACGGCGGCGGCGGAGATCTCTACCTTGCTGCCCGCCAGAACGTAGGCGTTGTCCGCCTGGACGTAGAAGTGGCCCAGTTCGCCGGTGGGCTCATTGGTGGCCACCAGGAACAGGTGGTTGGCCACCGCCCGCTCACTGCCGTCGGAGGGACGGTTGATGGTAGCGGCGGTGGTGTCGTCGGGCTGCGTCACGGTGATGGTGGTGGAGCCGCCGCCGTCCAGGCCGATGGCGGCCACGCAGCCCAGCTCGATCATCCGCTGGGCCACCTGGCTCAGGCTGGCGCCGATGGAGTGGCCGGACCGGCGGCCGTCGATGGTATAGAACACCACGGTGCCGTCAGCTGTCACACCCACCGCCGTGCGGGGGTTCACCCCGGAGGGCAGACCGGAGACCACGGCGCCGTCCTGCACCAGGGAGTATAAGGCACCCACGGCGTACTGCACATCGTTCCACGCCTCATTGGCGGCGGAGACGGTGACGGTCACCGTGGCGCCCACAGGGATGTTCCGCAGGGCGTCGGTGTAGTAGGTGTTGGAGAGGGCGTTGGCGGAGAGGACAATCTGGTCCGGCCCGATGGCCGTTGCGGAGGTGGCCTCGATCACCTGGTCCACCACCAGCGTCATGGTGCCGCCGATGGAGAGGGAGCCGTCCACGATGGTGCACAGCACGTCCACGCCGGCCTCGGTATTGCCGGTGGTGTGCCGGTTGTTGAAGTCGTATGTATAGAGGTAGATGCCGCCGGTGGAGACCCGGGCCTTGTTGATGCCGGCCACCGTGCGGATGATGTCCGTGAAGTACCCGCTGCTGTCCGAACCCTGATAGCCCAGGTTGGCGGAGATGGAGAGTCCGGGCTTGCCGATGACAGCAGAGCCATCCTCCCGGAAACCCATGGCGTAGTAGCCGCCGTCGCTGCTGAGGACCTCTCCCTCCGACACCAGGATGCCGATGGGCAGGCCGTTGGAGGTGTTGAAGAAGTCGCCGTTGATGCCCGCCGCCACCCGGTAGCCCTGGCTCTCCAGTGCCCGGGCCGCAGAGGTGACCGTGGTGCGGGTGGTCAGGGAGTCCCCGAAGGTGACGATGGGCGTCACATCTGCATTGGGCTCGTATGTGACGACGTTCTCCGTCCGCAGGTCGGAGTACGCAGTACTCCAAAACACATTGGTGGAGAGCTGGGTCTTCTGGTTCAAAAGAGTGCCCTTGGAGGTCAGGTCCTCGCCCATGGCCTCGGACGCGGCGGCGGTGAGGCCCAGGGAGCAAAGAAGCGTGAACGCCAAAAACAGGGACAGGGTTTTGCGCAGGGTGTTTTTCATGTCATACCTCCATAAGCTGCAGCTGAGATGGTCTACATAATCCTCTTCAGAATAGCATAAACAGGCGGAAAAGTAAATGGGAATGGGGCAACAAAATCCACCAGATTGCACAGAGTCTCCCAAATACAAGACGGCGTCTGCGGGAAAAAAGTTCCGCCCGCCGCAGAAAAGACTTGGAGAAACCGGCGCGGTGTATTACAATAAAAGGGAACAGCGGGCGCAGCCCGCGGAAAAGGAGGAAGCGCATGACAGTCAATGTGGACGCCTCCCGGTGTATCGGCTGCGGGATGTGCGCGGCGGCGGTGCCGGCCGTGTTTCAGATCCAGGGGCGGGTGTCCGTGGTGCAGGCCCAGCCCCGGACCCCGGCGGAGGAGGCGGGGGCCTTCGACGCGGCCAACGGCTGCCCGGTCAATGCCATCCGGGCCCGGAAGGCATGAGAAAGAACCGCCCGCCGGAGCATTCCAGCGGGCGGCTTTTTTCATTCAATCCAGGTTCACCCGGAAATCTCCCCGGGCGGCGGCATCGGCCCGCCGCTGTTTGTCCGCGGCCAGGGCATCCAGCATCCCACCGATGATCTGGTTGGACACCAGAAAGCCCCGGGGCGTCAGGTGCCAGCGGCCGTCCTCCTCCACCGCATAGCCGGCCCTGGCGCACTGGTCCAGGAAGGGCAGAAAGCAGGTGAACCGGCGGCGGAAGCGGCGCTCAAATGCCTTGGGGTCCAAACCCGCCGTGGTCCGCAGGCCCAGCATTACCCATTCGGTGTCCCGGTCCAGGGGTGGGATGCGGTCGCTCTCCGACAGCATGGGGGCGTGGTCCCGCACGCCCCGGATATAGCCCTCCAGATCCTTTGTGTAGGCGTACCGCACGCCGCCGAAGTCCGAGTGGGCGCCGGGGCCGAAGCCGGCGTACTCCCCCAGGGTCCAGTATTTCAGATTGTGCCGGGAGGCGCAGCCCGGCTTTGCGAAGTTGGAGATCTCATACTGCTCATAGCCCTGGGCCTTCAGGAACTCCACCGTGTAGAGATACATGTCCGCCTGGGCGTCGTCCCCCGGCAGACCCGCGGTCCCCCGCCGGGCAAAAAGGGGCGTACCCTCCTCTACCTTCAACCCATAGCAGGAGAGATGCTCCGGCGTCAGGTCCAAGGCAGCGGAAAGGTTTTTCTGCCACCCCTCCAGCGTCTGATGGGGCAGGCCGTAAATCAAATCCAGGGAGAGATTCTGGAACTTGGCCTTCCGGGCGGCCTCCACGGCGGCTTCCGTCTGAGCCATGGTGTGCACCCGGCCGATCTCCGAGAGCTCTTCGTCATCGGCGGACTGCATTCCCAGGGAGAGGCGGTTGAACCCGCACCGGCGCAGGGTGCGCAGCTCTTTCCAGTCCCCGGCGGAGTCGGGATTGGCCTCCAGGGTGATCTCCGCCTGCTTGTCCACCTTGTATTTTTTCAGAATGGTCTTCAGGATCTTCACCAGCCGCTTGGTCCCCAGATAGCTGGGGGTGCCGCCGCCGAAGTACACGGTGTCGACCAGATGGCCCGCCGCGAAGGGGGCGGTCTCCGCCAGATGGGCGCACAGGGCATCCGTGTAGTCGTCCATCCGGCTCTCGGACCGGGGCAGGGAGTAGAAGTCGCAGTAGACGCACTTGCTCTTGCAGAAGGGAATGTGGATATACAGGCCCAGCGGGGCGGGCATGGGTCTCATGGGGATTCCTCCAAACACACAAATCTTCGGGCAACAGTGTACTCCCTTCCGCGCAGGTTTGCAAGTGCGTATAGTTTCCGAACAAGCAGGAGACCCTATGGGAAAATGGCCTGGAGGGGATTTTCAATGAATATGACGCCGCAGGAATACCAGCAGTATGTGAAGCAGAAGGCCCCCAAGTCGCCGCTGCTGAAGGATACGGTCCTGGCCTTTGTAGTGGGCGGGGCCATCTGCGTGGTGGGCCAGCTGATCCTGAACGGCTGGACTGCCGCCGGCCTGGAGGAAAAGACGGCGGGCACCGCCACCTCCTGCACGCTGGTGTTTCTCTCCGCCCTGCTGACGGGGCTGAACCTGTACAACAAGCTGGCCCGCTTTGGCGGCGCCGGGACGCTGGTGCCCATCACCGGCTTTGCCAACGCGGTGGTCTCACCGGCCATCGACTTCCGCAGCGAGGGATTCGTCACCGGCATGGCGGCCAAGATGTTCCTGATCGCCGGGCCGGTGATCGTGTTCGGCACCCTGGCCTCGGTGATTTACGGCGTGGTCCTGGTGCTGCTCGGCTGAAGCGGGAATGCCATGCCGTCCCGCTTTGGGGATGCTGCACCCACAGAGGCTTCCTATATCCTAAATATATCCGATCTCAAAAGTCAGAAGACCGCCCCGGCGCTGTGCAGCGCCGGGGCGGTCTGGTGTCTCGCAGCTTACAGGTCCTTCTTCCAAAGACCGTGGAGGTTGCAGTAGGCATAAACGGCCTTGGCAGTCTGGCCCTCCGCCAGGGCGAACACGACCTCCGGCGTCTCCTCCGGGTGGAACCAGTGGATCAGGGCGTCCCGCTCAGTCTCCACCACCACCCACTGGATAAAGTGCTCGGCGGTCATGGGATGGGTGACAGAGCCCACGTCCACCTTCACCAGACTGCCCTCCACCGTGACGGCAGGCACGTGCTTCTCCTGGGCGGCGTCGGTGACACCGGCCTCCAGCACATGCATCTCCTCGCCGCAGCACTTCACGGGCACCTGGGCGGAGGTGAGCTTGGTGATGACATTGCCGCAATGTTTGCAGATATAGAACTTCATATAGAATTCTCCTTTTTCCGTTTTTTGAAATACTTTCAAGGGGAGAGGGATTTCTTCTGGCAATATATTAGCATATCCAAATGTGCGCATATATTGCATTTGCAACTACAAAAAAATTCCGGGTATCCGGCTGGCTGAAAAGGCGCTCTGTAAAAGCATCTGATCCGAAAAACGGAGCGTCCGGCCGGGGTGTGCGCGGCGCGGTATTTTTTTCGTATTTCAAAAGTTGACATAACGGTGTGGAAAACTCTGTGGAGAATGTGCAAAACCCCGATGAAAAGGGCATTGAGCTGGGTGACGGCCAGGTTATGAGAAATTTTACGCAATAACATTTTTGTAAAATTTGTGTGAAGCGTCGGGAAGCGGGCGGGATCACGGCGTCTTTTGGGGGAGCACTTGAAGGACAGCGCCGGGTGTGCTACAATAAATTTATGAATTTTACGGCAGACACTGCCTTTGGAGGAACTTAATGGCAACCAAGAAGCAGGACTATGGCAACGACAGCATTTCGGCATTAAAGGGCGCAGACCGGGTCCGGAAGCGGCCCGGCGTCATTTTCGGCTCTGACGGACTGGAGGGCTGCGAGCACGCGGTGTTCGAGATTCTCTCCAACTCCATCGATGAGGCCCGGGAGGGCCACGGCCGGACCATCACTGTCACCCGGTTTGCAGACCGGTCCATCCAGGTGGAGGACGCGGGCCGGGGCTGCCCGGTGGACTGGAATGAGAAGGAGCAGCGGTACAACTGGGAGCTGGTGTACTGCGAGCTGTACGCCGGCGGCAAGTACGACAACGTCTCCGGCGACAACTACGAAT
Organism: Oscillibacter acetigenes; assembly: GCF_025567605.1. NCBI lineage: Bacteria > Bacillati > Bacillota > Clostridia > Eubacteriales > Oscillospiraceae > Oscillibacter > Oscillibacter acetigenes. The sequence continues at coordinate 119,314 of NZ_JAOQKG010000001.1, forward strand.
ATTCCTTAGGGCTCAACGGATTGGGTGCCTGCGCCACCCAGTACGCCTCCCGGTACATGGACGTCACCGTCTGGCGGGACGGCTTTGAATACACCCTGCACTTTCAGCGGGGCGAGATCGTGGGGGAGCTGGGGAAGGCGCCCCTGCTCAAGAGCCAGGCCAGAAAAACCGGCACCCGCACCCGCTGGCTTCCCGACTTGGACGTGTTCACGGACATCGCCATCCCGGCGGAGTACTTCACCGACGTGATGAAGCGCCAGGCGGTGGTGAACGCCGGGGTCACCTTCCGGTTCCGGAACGAGACAGAGCCGGGTCGGTTCGAAGAGGCGGAGTTCCTCTACGAAAACGGCATCATGGACTATGTGACGGAGCTTGCGGGAGAGGGGAGCCTGATGGCGCCGGTGTTCTGGCAGACGGAGAAGAAGGGCCGGGACCGGGCGGACAAGCCGGAATACAAGGTGAAGCTCAGTGTGGCCTGCTGCTTCTCCAACAAGGTGAACGTCATCGAGCACTACCACAACTCCTCCTGGCTGGAGCACGGCGGCTCCCCGGAGAAGGCGGCCAAGTCCGCCTTTGTCTCCGCCATCGACAAGTACCTGCGGGACCAGGGGAAGTATCAGAAGAGCGAGAGCAAGATCACCTGGGCGGACATCGAGGACTGCCTGGTGCTGGTCAGCAACAACTTCTCCACCCAGACCAGCTACGAGAACCAGACCAAGAAGGCCATCACCAACAAATTCGTCCAGGAGGCCATGACGGAGTTCTTGCGGAGCAACCTGGAGATCTACTTCATTGAAAACCCCTTTGACGCGGAGAAGATCGGCGAACAGGTGCTGCTGAACAAGCGCAGCCGGGAGAAGGCGGAGGAGACCCGCCTGAACGTGAAGAAGAAGCTCTCCGGCTCGGTGGACATCGCCAACCGGGTCCAGAAGTTCGTGGACTGCCGCACCAAGGACGTGGACAAGCGGGAGATCTACATCGTGGAGGGCGACAGCGCCCTGGGCAGCGTGAAGCTGGCCCGGGACTCCGAGTATCAGGGCATCATGCCGGTGCGGGGCAAGATCCTGAACTGCCTGAAGGCGGACTATGCCCGGATTTTCAAGAGCGAGATCATCACGGACCTCATCAAGGTCCTGGGCTGCGGCGTGGAGGTCCAGAACAAGCACGTGAAGAACGTGGCGCCCTTTGACTTGAGCAACCTGCGGTGGAGCAAGGTGGTCATCTGCACCGACGGCGACGTGGACGGCTTCCAGATCCGGACGCTGATCCTCACCATGCTGTACCGGCTGACCCCCACCCTGATCCGGGAGGGGTACGTGTATATCGCGGAGACGCCCCTGTTTGAGATCAACAGCGGCGACAAGACGTGGTTCGCCTACTCCGACAAGGAGAAGAACGACATCGTGAAATCCCTGGAGGGGAAGAAGTACAAGATCGACCGGTCCAAGGGCCTGGGCGAGAACGACCCGGACATGATGTGGCTGACCACCATGAACCCGGAGACCCGGCGGCTGATCCGGGTGATGCCGGAGGACGTAGAGCAGACGGCGGCGGTGTTCGACCTGCTGCTGGGGGACAACCTCCAGGGCCGGAAGGACCATATTGCGGAGAACGGGTACAAGTACCTGGAGATGGCGGATATTTCGTGAGAGTTTTATGAGATCAGCAGCCCGTCCGCCCGCTGGCCCGCCATGAGCCGCAGGCCCAGTTGGAGCCCGATGGCAAAGGACTCCGTGCCCCACAGCAGGCACAGGTCTTCCAGCCGGTCCCACAGGAACAGCGCGTCCGCAGGGCTGCCGTGGGAGACGATCCGCTCTTTGAGCGCATCCGCCTGTTTGCCGACTTTCATCAACGGCAGGGCGTAGTAGTCATACAGCCATTTATAGGTCTCATTCATGGAGCAGCCTCCTTTGAATTTTATGAATACAGCATACTAGAGTTTCGGAAAATGCGCAATACGTGAATTATTTCAAGTATTTTGGCTGTTTGGGTTAATAAATGCGTAGCCGTTGGGACAGAAAGCACCCTCTGTTTCGACAACGGAAAATACACTCCCAATCAACGGATAGCGGAGAGGATGCCATGGAACGCCCCCAGCGGAAGCGCCTGCGGCTGGAGTCCTATGATTACAGCCAGCCGGGATCTTATTTCATCACCATCTGCACCAGGGAGCGGAATCAGGAGGTCCTGTGTTCCATCGAACCCGCCGTAGGGGCGATTATCAATCGCCCGCCTCGAATCTCCCTGACACCTCTGGGGCGGATCGTGGATGAAACCATCCGAGCGATCCCGGATCACTACCCCGGCATATCGGTAGATCAATATATCATCATGCCGGACCATGTGCATTTGATTTTGGCACTCCGGCACATCGGGCCGGACGAGCGGCAGATTGCCGCCCCTACGCCGCTGTCGAACGTCATCCAGCAGATGAAGCGGATCACCAGCAAGTAAGCGGGCATTTCTCTTTGGCAGAAGGGCTTTTATGACCATGTGATCCGCAATGACGAGGACCTAGCCAATGTTCGCCAGTACATCCGCAACAACCCCTTGAAATGGATACAAGATAAGGACTGATTACACTTGCCCAAAAAGAAAAAAACCGACGACAACAAGCATAAGGTAGACGCGTCCAACGTCATCGGCCTTCACGCGGCGGTGGTGGAACAGCCCATCACCGACACGCTGGAGACCAACTACATGCCCTACGCCATGAGCGTCATTGTCTCCCGGGCCATTCCGGAGATCGACGGGTTCAAGCCCTCCCACCGCAAGCTGCTGTACACCATGTACAAGATGGGTCTGCTGACGGGAGCCCGGACCAAGTCCGCCAACATCGTGGGCCAGACCATGCGCCTCAACCCCCACGGCGACGCCGCCATCTACGACACCATGGTGCGCCTCTCCCGGGGCTACGGCGCCCTGCTGACGCCTTTTGTGGATTCCAAAGGCAACTTCGGCAAGGTCTACTCCCGGGACATGGCCTGGGCCGCCCCCCGGTACACAGAGGCCAAGCTGACGCCCATCTGCGCCGAGCTGTTCCGGGATATCGACAGCGACACCGTGGACTTTGTGGACAACTACGACAACACCATGAAGGAGCCGGCCCTGCTGCCCACCACCTTCCCCAACATTCTGGTGTCCGCCAACAGCGGCATCGCCGTGGGCATGGCCTCCCAGTTCTGTGGGTTCAATCTGAAGGAGGTCTGCGACACCACCATCGCCTATCTGAAGAACCCGGACTGCGACCTGATGGAGACCCTGCTGGCGCCGGATTTCCCCACCGGCGGAGAGCTGATCTTCGACCGGAACACCATCCGGGAGATCTATGAGACCGGCCGGGGCAGCGTCCGGGTCCGGGCCAAGTACCGCTACGTCAAAGAGGAGAATCTCATCGAGATCTACGAGATCCCCTACTCCACCACCGTGGAGGCCATCCTGGACAAGGTGGCGGAGCTCATCAAGGCGGGCCGGGCGAAAGAGATCGCCGACATGCGGGACGAGACGGACCTCTCCGGCCTGAAACTGGCCATCGACCTGAAGCGGGGCGTGGACCCGGACAAGCTGATGACCAAGCTCTACAAGCTGACACCCCTGGAGGACGCCTTTGCCTGCAACTTCAACGTGCTGATCGCCGGTACTCCCAAGGTGCTGGGGGTGCGGCAGATCCTGGAGGAGTGGACTGCCTGGCGGACTGGGTCCGTCCGGCGGCGGGTCTACTTCGTGATGAAGAAGAAACAGGACAAGCTGCACCTCTTAAAGGGCCTCAAGCGGATCCTGCTGGACATCGATAAGGCCATCCAAATCATCCGGGAGACAGAGGAGGAGGCCGAGGTCATCCCCAACCTGATGATCGGCTTCGGCATCGACCAGATCCAGGCGGAGTATGTGGCGGAGATCAAGCTCCGCAACATCAACAAGGAGTATATCCTCAAGCGTGTCAACGAGACCGCCGCCCTCCAGGACGAGATCGCCGACCTGGAGGACACCCTGAACTCCCCCCGGCGGCTGAAGCAGATCCTGGTGGACGAGCTGACGGAGGCGGCCAGGAAATACGGCGAGCCCCGCCGGACCTCCATCGTGTACAGCCACGAGATCGAGACCTATGTGGAGGAGGCTCAGGTGGAGGACTATCCCGTCCATGTGTTCCTCTCCAGGGAGGGGTACTTCAAGAAGATCACCCCCGCCTCTTTGCGAATGGCGGCGGACCAGAAGTACAAGGACGGGGACGGATTGTCCCAGACCTTTGAGACCACCAACGGCGCGGAGATCATGTTCTTCACGGACCGGTGCCAGGTGTACAAGACCCGCCTCAGCGAGTTTGAGGACACCAAGGCCAGCGCCCTGGGGGACTATCTGCCCGCAAAACTCTCCATGGACAGCGGCGAGAATGTGATCTGCGCCGTCCTGCCGGGACCGGACTACGCCGGGGCCCTGCTGTTCTTCTTTGCAAACGGCAAGGCGGCCCGGGTGGACCTGACTGCCTACAAGACCACCTCCAACCGCCGCAAGCTGACGGGGGCCTACTCCGACAAGGCGTCCCTGGCCTGTATCCGCAGGCTGGATGCAGACTGCGAGCTGGCGGTGTACTCCACGGAGCCCCGGGCGCTGATTTTCCACACCGCTCTGCTGGCTCCCAAGACCACCCGCACTACCCAGGGGGTGGCGGTGATGACCCTGAAGCCAAAGTACCAGCTGGAGACGGTGAAGGCGCTGGAGGACACGCCCATCACCAACCAGAGCCGCTACCGGGTGCGCAGTCTCCCGGCGGCGGGCGCCCTGCTGCGGGAGGAGGACTCCGAGGAGCGGCAGATGGATCTGCTGGACTGAATCAGATAGAAAAGGAGTAGATCTATGGCGCAGAAGGTGAGGAGCTGCGGTATCATCACGCTGGGGGCGGTGATCTACGCCCTGGCATTTGACTGGTTCGTAGCCCCCAACCAGATCGCCATGGGCGGCGTGACGGGTCTGGCCCAGATCGTGAACGCCCTGGTGCCGGTCCTGCCGGTGGGAGTGCTGTCCATCCTTGTCAATGTGCCGCTGTTTCTGGCGGGCTGGCGGCTGCTGGGAGGCCGCCTGCTGGTGAGCAGCCTGTACGCCATGGCAGTCAGTTCCTTGGCCATTGACGTGATTGCATGGATGCATACCTTCCCCCCGATGGACCCGATCCTGGCGACCCTGTACGGCGGCGCCGGGATGGGGGTAGGGCTGGGATTGGTATTCTCCCAGGGGGCCACGACGGGCGGCACGGATATCATCGGCAAGCTGCTGAAGCTGAAATTCCCCTGGCTGCCCATCGGTAAGCTGGTGATGATCCCGGACATGGTGGTGGTGATCCTGGCTGCAGTGGTGTTCGGCACCGTCAACGCGGCACTTTATGGCTTGATTCAGATGTATCTGCTGTCCAAGGTCATGGATATGATCCTGTACGGGTGGGATACCTCTCGTGTGGCCTACATCATCACCGACCGGTGGGAGGAGACGGTCCAGGGACTGCTGGATATGAACCGGGGCGTGACGCTGCTTCAGGGAAAAGGCGCATACACCGGCGCGGAGAAGCAGGTGCTGCTGGTGGCCTTCAGGCAGCGGGAGATCGTGCCCATCAAGCGGATGCTGCGGGAGATCGACCCGAAGGCTTTTTTCATCGTGTGCGACGCCCATGAGATCCTGGGCGAGGGATTTGGGGATTATCAGAAGGAGGAAATTTGACATGACAGATTTCACGAAGGTTCAGCAGGCCCTGGAGCGCCGGGGCTACACCGTACGCACCTTTGCGGCGGCGGAGGAGGCCGCGGCCTACCTGGACGGCGCCATCGACGGCAAGACCGTGGGCTTCGGCGGCTCCGCCACCCTGGACGCTCTGGGGGTGTACGACAAGCTGGCGGCCCACAACACCGTCATCTGGCACTGGAAGCAGGAGGCGAACGCCGCCCGGAAGGCGGCCATGCAGACCCAGGTGTACCTGTCCTCTGCCAATGGCCTGGCGGAGTCGGGGGAGATCGTCAACATCGACGGCACCGGCAACCGGGTGTCCGCTACGCTGTTCGGCCATGAGAAGGTGTACTTTGTCATCGGCCGGAACAAGCTGGCCCCCACCTACGAGGCGGCGGTGTACCGGGCCCGGAACGTGGCTGCACCCCAGCGCGCCCGGCAGCTGGGGAAGAAGACGCCCTGCGCCGTGAAGGCGGACCGCTGCTACGACTGCCGGAGTCCTGAGCGGGTCTGCCGCGCCTTGGTGACTCTCTGGGGGCCTATGCTGGGCATGGAGACGGAGGTCCTGCTGGTGGACGAGGACCTGGGGCTGTAAGCGCGCCCCTGCCCGTCCCTGGGCCATTCTGACCGGAAAGGAGGCGCCGAGCCGTGAAGCTGCGCCATCTCACCCTGCTCCTGTGCGTCAGCCTGTCCCTGACGGGGTGCAGCGCCCTGCTGGAGCGGAACTATGCCACCGTGGAGCCCCACAGCAGCAAGTTCTGGGAGAGCGAGGCCGCCGGGACTCTCCGGGCGGAGAACTACCAGGACATCGTGAACGACCTGCTGATCCTCATCGGCCAGCACACGGAGAGCGCCACGGTCCGCCTCTACAACTACGAGGACGATCTGACGGTGGCGGACACACTGGAGCAGGCCACTACGGAGGTCCAGCAGGAGACGCCTATGGGCGCCTATGCCGTGGAGTATATCACCGCCTCCAGCCGGTCCCAGCGGGGGTACTATGAGATCAGCATCCAGGTCAGCTACCGCCGGACGGCGGAGCAGATCCAGGCGGTGGTGAACGCCACCAGTACGGAGGCGCTGTCCGCCCTGCTGGAGGCGGCGCTGGACGAGGGCCGCACGGAGCTGGCGGTCCGGGTCGGCTATTGGGGAGAGGACGGCCAGGCCCGGGTGGAGGAGACGGTGGCACAGCTCCGGGAGGCGCGAGGTCTGGCAGAGACGCCGCCCTGGACGATCTCCTATTATCCGGCACAGGGTCCGGTGGGGCTGATCGAGTTTGTGATGGGCGGAGACGCCGCGGCTGCTGCGGAAGAAAATTCGGAAAATCTTGCAGAAGAGTCTTGACAAGCGGGTGTTTCTCTGGTAGAATACCCCTTGTTCCGCGGGCATAGCTCATCTGGTAGAGCGCCACCTTGCCAAGGTGGAGGTAGCGAGTTCGAGCCTCGTTGCCCGCTCCAGAGTGAAACAGGACACCCAGCTTTGGGTGTCCTGTTTTTTCATCAGAAAGCGAACTCGCTGCCTCCGCCCCGCGCCGAAGGCGCGATTGGATCAGAGGTGAGGCAGGGGGCCTGCGAATGGCGGTCAGCCATTCGCGGGATGCCGGGAAGCGAGCTCGAGCCTCGTTGCCCGCTCCAGAGTGAAACAGGACACCCAGCTTTGGGTGTCCTGTTTTTTTGTGTAGGAGGCGAACTTGTCCCGCCAAGGTTTTGTCTTCGGCAAAATACTTGAACGGCGTAGTGGCGCCGCCGGTCTGTTGGGCCGGGATGATAGACGGCAAACGCGATACCCCGCTGAAGGCGTGCCGTTGACTTCCCGCTCCGGAGAGGATAGCATAACCGATGAGGGAGGTCGTATGCTGAAACTGTTTCTGGTGATGGCCCTGATGTTTCTGCCGCTGTCTGTACCTTACGGCATCCTCTGCTTTGCCGCAGCCCGCTGGGGCCTGCAGCGGAAGACTCTGCGTTTCCGGCGGGGTGTCAGAGTATGCCTTTTGATCGGACTGGCCCTTTTGGCTGTGGGGATGGCCTATGGACTGCTGCGGTACTGCGGCGTCTTGGTGTTTCCGAATGACGATCCCCTCTTCCATTCACCTGTTCAACTCCAGCGGCGGCGATGAGGGGTTTCAGTACCTCTATATGTGCGGGACGGTGTTCCTGGGCATTCTGGCGGCCCTGCGGCAGGAGAGGGCGGCGCACCCCGCAGACCCGCAGAAGGCCGCAGATCAACACGCGTCCGACTGCTGAGACAAATAACGGATGAAGCCACCCGCTGCAAAGGCAGCGGGTGGCTTGCGTTTTCCTGTTTACTTCTCCATCCCGCAGGGCCAGGCCTCCTGTGCGGCGGTCCGGTCCCGCACCACCGTCTCATACAGCCGCCAGCCGCCGGAGAGGTTATAGCATTTGAACCCCTGCTGGGCCAGAATACGGCACGCGATATAGCTCCGCAGGCCGCTCTGGCAGATAACGTACACCGGCTTGCCTACCGGGACTTCCCGCAGCCGCTCCCGCAGGTCATCCACCGGGAGGTTAACAAAGCCCTCCGCGTGGCCGTCGGCGTACTCGCCGGGGGTCCGCACGTCCAGCAGCGTCACACTGCCGTCCCGGGGCAGGGCGTCCACATCCTCCGGGAAGAACTGCTCCACCAGCCCATGGGACAGGTTCTCGATCATAAAGCCTGCCATGTTCACCGGATCCTTGGCGGAGGAGTAGGGCGGCGCGTAGGCCAGATCCAGATCCTTCAGCTGGAGGGCGGAGAGTCCCGCATGGATGGCCGTGGCCAGCACGTCGATCCGCTTGTCCACACCCTCGTAACCCACGATCTGCGCACCCAGCAGGCGGTATGTGCCCTTCTCGAACACCACCTTCAAGGTCATGACTTTGCCGCCGGGATAGTATCCGGCGTGACTCATGGGGGAGAGGTAGACCTTGTCGCAGTCGATGCCCGCCTGTTTTGCCGTCTTCTCATTGACGCCGGTGGTGGCGATGGTCATATCGAATACCTTGATGACGGAGCTGCCCTGGGAGCCGGGATACCGGCTGTCTCCGCCGCAGATGTTGTCCGCCGCGATGCGCCCCTGCTTGTTGGCGGGGCCCGCCAGGGAGAGGAGGGTGTCCTGCCCGGTGACGAAGTGCTTCACCTGCACCGCATCCCCCACAGCGTAGATGTCCGGCGCGGAGGTCTCCATCCGGTCGTTCACCAGGATGCTGCCCTTGATCCCCAGCTCCAGCCCGGCCGCCTTGGCGAGGCCGGTGTCCGGCGTGACGCCGATGGCCAGCACCACCATGTCGGCGGTGAGGGGCGCCTCGTCCTTCAGCAGCACATTGACCCGGTCACCGTTGGCGGCAAAGCCCTCCACAGTGCAGCCCAGATGCAGCCGCACCCCTTTTTGCCGCAGCTTGGCGTGGAGGAAGGCGGCCATGTCCGCGTCCAGGGGATTCAGCAGCTGGCGGGGCCGCTGGACCACGGTGACGTCGATGCCCAGCTCCCGCAGGTTTTCCATCAGCTCCACGCCGATGAAGCCGCCGCCGGCCAGCACCGCGGACCGGGGATGGTGCTGTTCGATGAATTCCCGGATCTTCAGGGTGTCCTCTACCGTGCGGAGGGTGAACAGGCGGTCGATCCCTACGCCGGGCAGCGCCGGCTGGGTGGGCCGGGCACCGGGGGAGAGGACCAGTTTGTCATAGGATTCGGTAAAGGTCTCGCCGGTAGCGAGATTCCGCACGTCCACGGTCTTCTCTGCCGGGTGGATGGCTGTGACTTCGTGGCGCACCCGCATGTCCACCCGGAAACGCTGCCAGAAGCTCTCCGGCGTCTGAAGCGTCAGCTCCTCTTTGTCGGTGATGACGCCGCCGATGTAATAGGGCAGACCACAGTTGGCGTAGGATACATATCCGGACCGCTCAAATACCACGATTTCCGCGGTCTCGTCCAGCCGGCGGAGCCGGGCCGCGGCGGTGGCGCCTCCGGCCACGCCGCCTACAATGATGACTTTCATCTCACTTGACCACCTTTCCACGATAGTTGCAGATGCCGCCCAGATCCGTCACATCAGTATACCCCATGCGCCGCAGCAGGCCGGCCGCCTGACGGCTCCTGACGCCGCTGAGACAGTAGACGAAGAGGGGCGTCTCCCGGGCGGGGGGCAGAAGCTCTGTCCGCCCCAACGTCTGCAGCGGCAGATTCCGGCTCTCCGGAATATGACCGTCCGCATATTCCTCCTGTGTGCGCACGTCCAGCAGCAGGGCGTTCGGCGTGGCGGCAAACCGCTCCAGCCCCTGTCCCAGGTCCGGCCGCTGCAGAAATCCAAAGAATCCCATCATACGCATCCTTTCTGTCCGCGCCGCTGCTGCGGCGGGGCTCCCGGCACCGGGAGCCGGGCCGTCCGGCGGCTCTTTTAAAAAGAGTATACCACACGCCGACCGGGATTTCTGTGACAAAAGCACAGAAGTGTCCGGCGCTTGCAATCCCGTCTGGGTGGTATATAATGAATAACAATGCAGACCGGGGCCTGCGGGGGACCGGACAGGAGGCGTGCGGATGGAGTTTTTCTGGGAGATGCTGTCCCTGCAGGAGACGATGTTCCTTCTGATCCTGACGGGCGTACTCATCAAAAAGCTGAAGATCATCGACGCGGCGGGGCGGAAGATGCTCTCCGACCTGCTGATCGATGTGATCCTGCCCTGCAATATCGTCGAGTCCTTTTTAGGCGGGATGGTGTTCCCAGACGGCTTCGCCCGGAACTGCCTGCTGGCGGTTGGACTTTCCGCAGTCATCCAGCTGATGTCCATATACGGCAGCAAGCTGCTCTTCCGAAAGTACCCTCGGGAGCAGAGGAGCGTTCTCTCCTACGGCATCATCTGTTCCAACTCCAGCTTTGTGGGGTTGCCGGTGGCCCGCCTGCTGTTTGGGGATCTGGGCGTGATCTACACGTCCATGTTCCAGATCCCGCTCCGCTTCACCATGTGGACGGCGGGGCTGTCCCTCTTCACCAGCGTCAGCAGGAAGGACGCCTTCCGCAAGCTGGTCCGCCACCCCTGCATCATCGCCGTTTTCGCGGGGCTGCTCCTGATGGCCGCTCCGGTGTCCCTGCCGGGCTTCCTGGACAGCGCCGTCGCCTCGGTCAGCAGCTGCACCGTCCCGGTCTCCATGTTCGTCATCGGGACAATCCTGGCGGACGCCCCCATCCGCTCCATGTTCTCAAAGCCTGTTCTGTGGTACACCTGCCTGCGGCTGGTCCTGTACCCGCTTCTGCTGTGCGTACTGCTCAAACCGCTCCACCTGGACACGACGCTGACCAATGTCTGTATCCTGATGACGGGGATGCCCGCCGGCAGCACGGGCTCTATTCTGGCGGACAAGTATGACTGCGACGCCGTCTTTGCCTCGCAGATCGCGTTTGCCTCCACCCTGTGTTCGATCCTGACGATCCCGCTCCTGACTCTGGTAATGGAGTCGTTTCCCCTTTGAGGAAGCCTGCACCCTTGCGGGCCCTGCCGCTGCGGGACGGCGGGATCCAAAAAACAGACTGCACGAGCAGTCTGTTTTTTGCTGGGTCGGGGCTCTTTCGGGACCGCCCCGCAAAGGCTGCCAAAGCAGGCGGCTTGACGCTGAGGGAGGGCTACCCCTGTTTTTGGGCCTTATACGCCTCGCCCCAGTTCCTCATGGCGTCCAGAATGGGTTTCAGGCTGTACCCCAGGTCGGTCAGCGTGTATTCCACGCGGGGCGGGACCTCCGGATAGACCGTACGGGTCAGCAGGCCGCTCCGCTCCATCTCCCGGAGCTGGGCCGTCAGCACTTTCTGGCTGACCGAGCCGATGGACTTCTTCAATTCTCCAAAACGCTTTGTCCCCGGCATCAGATCCCGGAGAATGAGCACCTTCCACTTGTCACTGATCAGCGTCAGCGTGGTTTCCACCGGACAGGCCGGAAGTTCTTTTGCCGCGGCTGCCATCTGCAGGTCCCTCCTGTATACCGATCACTTCAAATCCTCTGATATCATCCATATTTTATGGTACCTGCAGAGCGATTGTCAAGCTCCCATGGGGCGGCGATGAAAAATTTCGCCCCGTGGAAAGCCCCGCAGCCCCTTGGTTACCTCCCGGTGCCTATGTCACAGCATTGTGCGTACTTTACGAGTGGTGAATCCCGCCGTACAATAGAAAGCGAGGGGTGAAGCAGCCTGCGCTTTCCCGCAGAAGGGGACGCCCTCTGCAAGTGCCGGGAAGCGGGCTCTGTGCCGATCTCCGCTCTGGCATTTCCGGTATCAGACCGTACAATGAATCTTTCCTTTGGAGGAGACCCATGGATCGCAGGGAACAGGTACAATATTTGAATCAAACCCTTCTGGCGGAAATGCCTCAGTACCGGGAGCAGGCGGAAGCATTTCCGGTGGATGCATTCTCACAGCGGCGGCTGCTCCGCTCCCTGATGAATGTCCGGCCGCCCATGCCCCTGGCCCCCAAATTTCTGGAAGTCCAGGATGCCCTGCTCTCCGCCGAGCGGGAGGAAAAGGGCGTGGTGAACGGGGATGCCCTGCCTCCCACTGCAGGAGATCCCCGCCTGGTGCTCTGGCAGGGGGACATCACCCGGCTGCGGGCGGACGCCATTGTGGATGCAGATAATTCCGCTCTGCTGGGCTGCTTCGCCCCCTGCCACGGCTGCATCGACAACGCCATCCACTCGGCGGCGGGGCTCCAGCTCCGGGACGCGTGCGCAGAAATCATGCGGGCCCAGGGGCATCCTGAGCCCGCCGGCCGGGCCAAGCTGACACGTGCCTATAACCTGCCGGCCCGGTATGTGCTCCACACTGTGGGGCCCATCGTGGGCAGATGGGTGACCTGGAAGGACCGGCGGGAGCTGGCCGCCTGCTACCGCTCCTGCCTGGCGCTGGCCGCGGAGCATGGTCTCCGCAGTGTGGCCTTCTGCTGCATCTCCACCGGGGAGTTCCACTTTCCAAACCAGGAGGCCGCCGAGATCGCCGTGAGAACGGTCCGGGAATTTCTGGAGCAGCAGACAACTTCCGTAGAAAGGGTGATCTTCAATGTTTTCAAAGACCTGGACGCAGCCATCTACCGCCGTCTCCTCGGACCCGATTGAGCAGCTGAAGGGGGCCCTGGCCTCTGCGGACGCAGTGGTGGTCGGGGCGGGGGCGGGTCTGTCCGCCTCTGCGGGGATGACCTACTCCGGCGAACGGTTCCGGCGGTATTTCAGCGACTTTCAGTCCAGGTACGACATCCAGGACATGTACTCCGGCGGATTCTATCCTTTTGAAAGCCTGGAGGAGTACTGGGCCTGGTGGAGCCGGCAGATCCTGGTAAACCGCTATGAAAAGGCGCCGAAGCCTGTATATGGCGATCTGCTGAAGCTGATAAAGGACAAGGACTACTTTGTCCTGACCACCAATGTGGACCACCAGTTCCAGCTGGCGGGCTTCGACAAGCAGCGGCTGTTCTACACCCAGGGGGACTATGGCCTGTGGCAGTGCTCCAAGCCCTGCCATCAGGAGACCTATGACAACGAGGAGACCGTCCGCAAAATGTTTGCAGAACAGAGGGACATGCGGATCCCCACGGAGCTGGTGCCACGCTGCCCCAGGTGCGGCCGTCCCATGGCCATGAACCTGCGGTGCGACGATACCTTCGTCCAGGATGCGGGCTGGTATGCCGCCGCCCGGCGGTACGAGGACTTCCTACGGCGGCACAGGGGACGGCGGCTGCTGTTCCTGGAGCTGGGGGTGGGCGGCAACACCCCGGGCATCATCAAGTATCCCTTCTGGAAGATGACCCTGGAGAACCGGAGCGCTGCCTATGCCTGTATCAATCAGAAGGAGTCCTATATTCCCCCGGAGATTCGGGGGCGGTCTGTCTGCATCCCTGCGGACATCGGACATATTCTGAAACGACTCACCCTGCTGGAGCACTGAGACCTTCCCCCACCCGGGGAGGCGCATTGAAATCCCTGCTTGCCGGTGATCCCTGTGTAAATGGGACAGAGGTGCGGAAGACTCGGTGGGGTCTCCACGGGAAAATGGACTACCATCCCCAAATGCCTGCCGGCAGCTGAAACGGCTTGCGTCAAAGCCGCGTTTGCAACGGTATTGACAAGAACACACAGCTTGCGGGATCACGTTGCCGCCCAATCCTTCGCTGCGGTCCGATGTTTTCACAGCTCACGGCAGTTCTCGGGGATATGAAAAAGGCCTCCGGCATCTTGCCGGAGGCCCTTGTTTTTTAGCGATGGAGGGTTTTTCAGGCGGCTTCGGCCTTCCGGTGCTCCGCATACAACCGGTACCGGAACGGATAGTCCGGGCTTGCAGAACAGCTGGACTGTACCGGCGAACCGATCCACGCAGCTCGCTGCCCTGCCGTATGGGAACCCCGACCGCAGTTTTAAATCCCAATACTCATCAGAATCTGTGCAGCAAGCCACAGCAGCAGCGCGGACACCACAGCCATGCTCCTGGGGTACTTGCCCGCGGCACCGGAGGAGATCCGGTCCAGGATGGAGTGGAGCAGTACCTCACAGATCAGGAACACAGCGCCGCCCAGGATCCCGACCCGCAGCGCGTCCAGCACCGTCGGCACACTGCCGGCGCACAGAGAGAGCACGCCGAACGCCACAGTGCCCACGATCAGCGAGGTTGCCCAAAACCGGTGGTTCTCCCCAAAGAGGATCACCTCCAGGACCAGCGCGAGGAGAGAGAGGGCCGCCAGCGTGGGAATGTCCAGCGCGGGCAGGATGATGTTGGGGACCAGCGCCGCTGCAATCTGGGCGGCAAGACCCGCTGCCAGCAAGGTCACGGAAAGGCAGATGGACGCCGTGCACAGCGGCGATACAATGATCTTTTTCAAGCAGCATCAACCTCCCCACTCTGTCGCAGACGTGCTGACATCTGCACCGGTGACATACGCGCAGGCGGAACTGACGCCACGGGCAACCGCCCGCGAGGTGACGGTGGCGCCGGTGATCGCGTCCACACCACCGCCCACCTCCGCCTCTCCGGAGGTGCCGACGAACTGCACCAGAAAATCAATGTCCGTCAATGCGTTCCGGCCCAGGCCGAAGGTCTCCTCCATGTCCCGGACCACCAGACCTGTTACATGGCCATTGCTGTCCACACCGGTCCACTGGCGGATGGGGCCGGCATAGCCGTCCACAGTGGTCTCTATGATCCAGCCGCCTTCCCCTTTCCAGACGGCCGTAATATTGGCATCGGTCCCCGTGTCCTCTTCCGGGGTGAAGACCGTGCTTCCGGGAAGCAGGGTCTCCATCATCTCCTGTTGCTCCGCTGCGGCGTTTGCGGCCGCGGCGGGAGCCACGGCATTCCCAGCCACTACCAGGATCAGGCCGGCAAGCAGCAGGGAACCGGCACTGACAAGCAGCTCTTTTGCCTTCATCGAAGGCCTCCTTTCCGTTGCGGCGCGCCGAACAGGCGGGTGGGCGTGAAGCGCTCCAGCAGCCAGGACGCGGCATTCATCAGTAAAATCGCGTAGGTGACGCCCTCCGGGTAGAGACCGACGGAGCGGAAGAGCACGGTCAGCACGCCGCAGCCGATCCCATAGAGCACCTGCCCGCCGGGCGTGGCGGGGGAGGTGGCGTAGTCCGATGCCATGAAGAGGGCCCCCAGCAGGACCCCGCCGCCCAGAAGACTGTACAGCATCCACCGAAGCGGTTCCATCGGTGCGAAGGCGAAGCTCAGGACCGCCATCGTTCCGAGATAGCTGACGGGGATCCGCAGCTTGATGACCCCGCGGACCACCAGATATCCGCCCCCGATCAGCAGCGCCAGCGCGGAGACCTCACCGATACACCCACCGATGCTGCCCAGGAACATCTCCGAAAGCGGGACGTCCGGCAGCGCGGGCATCACCATGCTGTGGAGGGGCGTGGCGGCTGTGACCACGTCTGCGGAACGCAGGTCGAGAGGGATGGATGTTCCTGGCGCCACAAAGCGGGTCATGGACGCGGGAAACAGCAACAGCAGCAGGGCGCGGGCCGCCAGCGCGGGATTGAAAATGTTCTGGCCCAGGCCACCGAAGGCAGCCTTCACTACAATGACGGCAAACACCGCGCCCACCGCCGCCATCCAATAGGGCACGGTGGCCGGGAGCGTCAGCACCAGCAGCAGCCCCGTGACGGCGGCCGAGAGATCTTCCACGGTCTGGTACCGGCGGGTAAGCTTGTTCCAGAGCGCCTCGGCCAATCCTGCGGCCGCAATGGATACCGCCGCAAGCAGCAGGCAGCGGAGCCCGAAGAAGATCGTTCCCGCCAGGAGGGTGGGCAGCAGCGCGATCAAAACGTCCAGCATGATCCGCCGGGTGTTGTCGCTGCAGCGGATATGCGGGGATGAAGACATGGCAAACCTCATGATGGTTCCTCCCTTACCCGCTGTTTTCCCTCCCGGATCGCCGCCACGATGGGCAGCTTCCCCGGGCAAGTGTAGGCGCAGCAGCCGCACTCCACGCAGTCCAGAATGCTGTATTGCCGAAGCATTCCCACATCCCGGCAGCGGGAGAAGCGATAGAGGTACAGCGGCTGGAGCCCCATCGGGCAGACGGACACGCACCTGCCGCAGCGGATGCAGGAGGGGTGGGGAGACTCCAGGTCATCGGCGCTGGTCAGCGCCACAATGGCGTTGGTGCCCTTGATTACCGGCGTGGAGAGATCCGCCTGGGAACGGCCCATCATGGGGCCTCCGGCGATGACCTTCCACACATCCCCCTGCAGGCCGCCCGCCGCCTCGATGGCGTGGGCGAAAGGCGTCCCGATGGGGACGATCAGGTTTTTCGGCTCCTTGATCCCGTGGCCGGTGATCGTGACGATCCGGCGGAGGATGGGCTCCCCGTCCGCCACGGCCCGGCATACGCTGGCGCAGGTGGCGATGTTGAAGACCGCACACCCCACATCCTTGGGAAATCCGCCGGAGGGGACCTGGCGGCCGGTGACTGCCTGGATGAGCTGCTTCTCCGCCCCCTGGGGGTAGCGGGTGGGCAGCACGACCAGTTCCACCTCGTCCTGCTGCTTCAGCTTGTCCGTCAGGATCGAAACGGCCCGCTCCTTGTTGTCCTCAATGGCGATCACTGTCCGCCGGGGCTTCAGCAGCTGCCGCAGCAGCCGCAGTCCGCGAATCGCCTGGTCCGCATCCGTGCAGAGTAGGGCGTCATCCGCCGTGATATAGGGCTCACACTCACAGGCGTTGGCGATCAGGGTCTCCACCTTCCCGATGTTCGCCTTGATATCGGTGGGGAACGTGGCACCGCCCATGCCCACCAGCCCGGCCTCCCGAATGCGGCGGATCAAGGCGTCGGCGTCCAGGGCATCCGTGTCGGCGCAGGGCGGGACCGCGCTGTGGTAGGTGTTCTGAAAGTCGTTCTCGATCACCACAGCCAGATGGGGCTGGCCGCTGGGGTGGCTCCGGGGCTCCACGGCCTTCACGGTGCCTGACACCGAGGCGTGAACAGGGACGCACAGTCCCTCGCCGTCACCGATCTTCTGCCCCATGTCCACATGGTCCCCGGCCTTTACCAGGGGCGTGCAGGGCTTTCCGATATGCTGGAGCAGCGGAATGACCACCTCCCGCGGCGGCGGGCAGTCCTCCAGCGGTGCTCCGCTGGACAGCTCCTTGCGCCCCGCGGGGTGGACGCCACCCCAGAAGGTTTGCTTTCGCAGCATATGATCTCACCTCTCCTCATGTTCCGTTTATGAATGAAAATAGGCGTCACAGCCCCCCGTCCAGGAGGCGGAGCCGTCTGCGTAGACCCACAACGCCTCTGCGCCATACGTCTCCAGCAGGATCCGGCCGCTCTCCTCATCCATGATGAATGCCGCCGTGGAGAGGGCGTCTGCCAGCCCCGAGTCCGCGCAGATGACCGTCACGGACCGGTAATGCCGGGCGGGCCAGCCGGTATCCGGGTCTATGATATGGTGGTAGGCGACGCCGTCCACCGTGTAATACCGTTGATAGTCCCCGCTGGTGACCACCGCGCCGCTGGTGATATCCAGGCGCTGGACATACTCCGTGTCGTCCCCATCAGGGTTCTGGACGCCGATCACCCAGGGGCTGCCGTCGGGTTTGGGGCCCGTGACGCAGACGTTGCCGCCCAAACTCAGCACCATGCCCGTCGGCAGTGCGGCGGCCACGGCACCGGCGGCGTACCCCTTGGCGACAGCCCCCACGTCCAGGCGCTGTGCCGGGTCCGTCAGATACACCGTGGAGGCCGCTTCATCCAGCACGACATTGTCAAAGGAGGTATGCTCCAACGCGGCCTGGATAGCATCCTCCTCTGGGAGATAGGCATGCTCCGGGTCGTTGACGGACGCCTCACGGGCCTCGTGCCACAGCAGAAGGACGCTCCCCATGGCGGCATTCACCTTGCCGCCGCTGTCCGCATACAGGTCCCGGCACAGGAGCAGCAGGTCCAGGATCCGCGCATCCACCGTCACCGGGGCGATCCCCGCCTGGTCATTGACGGTCTTGAGGTTGTGGATCCCCTCATAGTCGTTGTAAATGTCGTAGAGCTGGTGGTATTCCAGCAGCAGATCGTGAGCCATCTCCGCCGTCTCTGTAAAGACCTCCTGGCTCTCCGCATAGCCCATGACCGTGGTCACTGTATCGAACACGTCCAGAAAGGTCGCCTGATATTGCTTGGGCCTCGTCTCCACCTCCTCCGGAGCGGCGCAGGCGGTCAGAAGGAGGCAGGGGAGCAGCAGGGACAGCAGCCGGAGCCTCACCGGAGTTTTTCCAGCAGGGCCTGGAAGCCGCCGATGGAGATGGTGACCCTGGAGGCCAGGTCCGCCTCTGCGGGCTTGGTGGCCTCATCCACCGCGATGCCCGCCACCTCGTCCAGGGTCTTGCCGGTGACATAGGCGGCAAAGGCCGCCGCCTGTTCATTCCACTCCTTGCCGATGCTGCTGACGGCGCCCATGCCGTAGTCCGCTCCCCGGTCATTCTTGCTGGGCACCGGGGCGGAGAGATCCGTGAGGAGCTGTCCTTGGCCGTCAAAGCTGACCTGGGCCTGCACGGCGTCGATCACGCAGGAGGTGATGGCATCTCCGTTCATGGTCACGGCGGCGATGTTCACATTGGTCTCCACCATGCCGGCGGCGCCCTCTGGTGCATTGCCGGCGGCCATGGAATTGCTGGTCACCAGCCGCAGCTCATCTCCGGCCTGAGCGCCCAGCGGCTGGGCGCGATCCACCGCCTCCGCGATGGCGTTCTGGAAGCCGCCGATGGAGATGGTGACGCTGGAGGCCAGGTCCGCCTCTGCGGGCTTGGTGGCCTCATCCACGGCAATGCCCAGCACCTCATCGGCCGTCTTGCCCACCACATAGTCCGCCAGAGCCTGGGCCTGCTCGTTCCACTCTTTTCCGATGCCGCTGATGCTGCCCATGCCGTAATCAGCGCCCAGTTCATTTTTGCTGGGCACCGGGACGGTGAGATCCGTGAGGAGCTGGCCCTGGCTGTCAAAATTTGCCTTTGCCTGTACGGCGTCGATCACGCAGTCAGTGATGACGCCCGTCTCATCCACGGTGACGGCGACGATCGTCACATCCGTTTGGATCAGACCGTCCTCCTCTCCCGCACTGGCGCTGGAGGATAGGGAGCCCACCGCATAGAGGCCGGTGCGGAGGCTGCCCTGGCTGTCATGGGACGAACCTTCCTCCGCATCCGCGGAACTCTGGAGAACATCCGCTGTCGTGGCGGGCCGGCCGCTGCAGCCGACAGTTGTAAAAAGAGCTGCTGCGACTAAAATCGCTGTTAAAAATTTTTTCATCCGATTTTCCTCCGATCCTGGGATTGATGCGGCGTAGAGATGAGCTCCCAGAAATGAGCATAGTACTTCTGATTTGTTACTTTTTTATCATATCAAAAAAGCGTGTATCCTGTAAAGTATTTTCAACGAATTCTATAAAAAGTGGAAAAGATATCCGAATTCTTGGAAAGAAGCTGTGAAAATTGAAAGCCTTTCACAAAAGAAACCGTCAAGAAACAATCGCTCCACTCAAAAGGAAAAAGCATTCCGCGTTTTCGGGGGCTTTTCCGGCTTTGTCGCTGTCCGGTGCGGCGATTTTCTGCAATAGAACCGGGAAAAACGATTCAAATTTCTGCGGTATGATATTGCCATTGCCTTTGCGGCGCAACATCCGCCGGGCCTTGACAGTATGTTTCTCAGGGGAATCAAGGGCTCCCGAAGCGAGCTGCCGGGACTCGGAGTGGTCATCAAAGAATGGGACGCCATCACCATGGCGAACCCCAGTAGTGTTCGCATGGAAATCAATGAGGCAAAGAGCGGTGGCGTCTTCGATTCCCGCAATGGGACGATACTGAAAATATGCAGCCTCATTGATGTCGGCGAACATGCCGGCAGTGGCATCGCAATATCTTTCACGTATGGCGCCTGTAATCACAGAGCGGTTTGAGCCGGAGGGGACTCTGCTGGAGCTCTTCCTTAAGAAAAACAGCGATAAGTGTAAGGGTGGAAGAGACCATCATGACATACCTGGCCGATCATTCCGAAGCAAAGCATCGGAAATTGCAGAGTCTATTGGCCTGAAGCCGTCCTGTACAAGAGATTATCTGAATGATCTGATTTCAGGGGGCCATCGTGACCAGGGGCGGGAATCGAAGCTATCAGCTAAAAATGGGACAGTTTAGAGAATATCATCGGAAATGAGACCCTGACAGAAAAAGAGAAGTATTTTTAGAACGACAGCGGTATGGAATTCCATGCCGCTGTTCCGGAAGGAATACAGACATGCACTATCTGAGCCGTTTGAGATGGTATTGAAAGATAGAACCTTTGCGGAATCAAGAACTTGCGTATACGTTTTTCTACATACCGACTTCCGGTACGGCCTCTGGTATCATGTTCGCCGTAAAACGGGAGGAGGCGCGTCCCTTCATAGAAAAACTGGCAGATCCGCGTATAGCTTTTTGGAACTGGAGGAAATCTTACAATTACGGCACTAAAATAACAAGGCCCACAGCGGCAGCTGCCGCTGTGGGCCTTGTTATATTTGCGCATCCGGTAAAATATCGTTGTGAAATCACAAAAGGAGGCATCTTATGACCGAAGACAGACTGACTCCCCTGCAAATCCAGGCATTTGCCCGCCACCTCCGGCTGGAGGAGAAGAGCGAAGCCACTATGGAGAAGTATCTCCGGGACATCCGGGCCTTCGCACGCTGGCTGGACGGGCGGGAGATCAGCAAAGGGTTGAGCGCGGCGTGGAAGGCTCATCTGGTGGAGCGGGGCTACGCCCCCGCCAGCATCAACGCCAAGCTCTCCGCACTGAACAGCCTGCTGGAGTTCCTGGGCCTCGGCGGCTGCCGGGTGAAATTCCTGAGGGTCCAGCGGCGACTGTTCCGGGACGCCGGCCGGGAACTGACGAAGGCGGAGTACCAGCGCCTGCTGGACACGGCGCACCGGCTGGGACAGGAGCGGCTGGGCCTGCTGGTGGAAGCCATGGGGGCCACGGGCATCCGGGTCAGCGAGGTGCGGTATCTCACGGTGGAGGCCGCCCGGCAGGGCAAGGCCGAGATCTCCCTCAAGGGCAAGATCCGCACCATCCTATTGCCGGGAAAGCTCTGCCGGAAGCTGCTCCAATACGCCCAAAAACAAAAAACCGCCTCCGGTGCAATCTTTCGCACCAAAAGCGGAAAAGAGCTGGGCCGCCGGCAGATTTGGGCGGAGATGAAGCGGTTGTGCGGGCACGCCGGGGTGGACCCGCGCAAGGTGTTCCCCCACAATCTGCGGCACCTGTTTGCTATGGTGTTCTACCGGACCAGCCGGGACATCGTCAAGCTGGCGGACCTGCTGGGCCACAGCAGCATCGAGACCACCCGCATCTACCTGGTGACCTCTGGCGCAGAACACCAGCGGACGCTGGACCGGCTGGGACTGATCTCCTAATCACGGAATTCGCATTCCGACACAAATGATCGTGAAAAAATAGTTCGTCCTACATATCAATAGACAAATTTTAGCACAAAGGACAGCTAACCGCAAGGGATTTTGCCGCTTTGGGCAGCAGAAAAAAGCCGGAAAAATGTCAAATTTTGTCCGGCCTTGGTCCCTGCGCCATTTTTTACGCCCGTGCCAGCCGCACGGGCTTTTTTCGCACTTGTTCTGCGGAGCTTCTTGCGCCAGCTTGGTCGGGCGCGGGATGGAATGCGAATTCCGTTGACAGGGGGTGTGAATATGCGGTGCGCGGAGGCAGCCAGGCTGCCAGAGACTGGGGAGCAGACTGGCGCTGTCATCACATCAGAGATGATCCGGTCCTATCTGGAGACACTCTCCCGCCGGGGGAGGAGCCGGAACACGGTGCAGATGTACGGTGCCAAGCTGCGGGCCTTCTATCACTACCTGCCGTCTGACAAGCGGGGGGAGGAGGCCAAGTGCAACCCCTGGTGCCTGCGGAAGTTGTATCTGGCCACTCGGTCGGAGATCGAGCGGAACGTGCGGCTCCCGGCGGAGCAAGCCTATGAGCAGATTCTGGATACGGAGCAGTTGGCTGCCGGATGGACGGAGAATGAGAGCAATTCCATCCAAAAGGATGTTTGCGATAGATATTTTCTCGCCGAGAGTTGTAAAGGAGGAGAAGAGATGAAGAAACGGATCTTATCAGCTTTGATGGTGCTGTGCCTGCTGCTGACACTGCTGCCGGTTTCGACACTGGCGGCAGAGGAGGGGACTGGCGAGTCGGATCCTGCGATCAATCAGGATGGATCGGACTTGCGGAAAGACCCCGCAGAGGAAGGCGGGAAACAGGAGGCCGTGGAAAGTGGGACCGCCGATGAACCGGATGGCCCCAGTGCGCCAAATGAGCCGGGGACTTCAGGGGATCCAGAGGAAAATGAGCCGACAGAGGTTCCGGGAGATCCCCCTCAGGGGCCGGATCCCACGGCCCCCACGGAGCCTGCGGGAGAGCTGGATCCCATAGAGCCTGCTGAGGATCCGGGGACAGTGGTAGAAGAGCCTGTGGCTGAGAACGCGGTGTATGTGTCGGCAGCAGGCGATGATGCGGACGGCACTGGCACAGCAGACGCTCCATACGCCACCTTGGCAAAGGCGGCGGAAGCAGCCCCGGATGGTGCGACGATTTATGTCATGTCAGATGTGGAAATGAACCAAATGGCATGGGTCTGGGAGAAAGAGCTGACCATCACCAGCTATGGTGTTGATCCTGTGACGCTCTCCCGCGGAGAAAATTTTCATACCAACACAGATCCCGCCAGACAGCGCTACAACCCCGCGATGATCGAAGTAGGCGGGGAAACGGAACAAGGGACCGTTTCGTCTCTTATTTTGACCCACATCATTTTGGATGATATGGGCAAATACGAAGGTGAATACTTTGTGCAGGCCGATTCCGAAGGCGATGGAGAGACCACCGTTAGCAGGAGTGAGGTCCCAAATACAAGCATTGTGCAAGACGCCATAATCGCAACTTACAACGGTATGGGTACGATTACTTTGGGGGATGGTGCGGAACTTCGCAACTACGGCGGTATGAGTGCCGTGCGCCTGTCCGGTGGCGAGCTGATCATGGAAGAAGGCAGCGCCATTTTGGATACAACCGAAAACGAACGTGAGAAAGGTGCGTCCGGCAGCTTTGGCCCCGCTGGTGCGGTCTGGCTCCAGGGCGGCATCTTGACCATGAACGGCGGCACGATAGGCGGCGATAAAGGTGTCATGATGAATGGGCGTGCACTCTATGCAGACGGCGGCACCGCTAACATCGGCGGCACCATTCAAAATATTCATGGTACCGATGCGGCCTGGCAGGGGCAGAACGGTGTTGCTGTCCATCTGCGGTCTCACGGTGAAGCTACCCTTGCCAGCACTGGAGAGATCACCAATGTGACCGGCACCAACGCAGGCAATAACTGCGCCATCTGGACCCAATTTTGCAACTTTACCACTAAAGCGGGATCTAAGATTTCTCATGTGGACGGTTTCCAGCTGCTCTATTTTGACGACCTCGACAACAACAACTACAGCCATGAGGTGTACCTCAACGGTACGATCTCAGAATGTGCTTCGGGTTCGGCGAGTCTTTTGCGGTCCTGGTACGGCCAGATCACATTTGGCCCGAACAGCGTGATTGAAAACTGTAGTTCCAGCAGTGCGGGCGGCCTGATCTATTCCAATAACGGCTCCCACTACACATTTGCGGGCACCATCCGCGACAATACCGCCTCTAAAGGCATGATTTATCTTGCCAACCAGGGTGGCGGCGGTGTCATCGCCACGATTGAGGAGACTGCCCATATTGTGGACAACAAGGGTCTTGCCGTTCGTGTGAACAACAGCTCCAATCTCACCATGAACGGCGGTGAGATTGCCCGCAACTCGAGCTACGGTATCCAGATCAGCGGCAAGACCGACTGGACGGGTGTCAGGTTCATTATGAACGGCGGCAAAATCTGCGACAACGGCAGCTATGGTATCTACCATACCGTTGCAGGGAAGTCCCTCGTCGAGATCAATGGCGGCACCATTTCCGGCAATAAGGGATCGAGTGGCAGACAAATCTCCTCCTCCGGCGGTTATGCTGTTGCTGAAACGGAGGAAGGCGCCGGATATGAGTACACCCATGTAAGCGCTGATGTGATGGGGGAACCCCGTACCATATACGTCAGCGCCGGGAAGGTGGAACTTCCTGAGGGCTATGCGGATGTGAACCTGGGCCGCGCCACGAATGAGGCAGTCAACACGCTGAAAGCTGGCGTTGCTAACGAGCACGCCGACTGGACCCCCGTGGGCAGCAGCGCCCTGTGGGTTCAGCCGTCTGCGACTGAGTACAGCTTCGAGCTCGATCCTACTTCCTCCCCTAAGAAGACCGACCTCTATGTGGCCTATGTACAGGTCAATCCGGACGGTTCACCCATTGATGGGGCTGAAGTGGCGGTCGAAGAGGTGGAGAATGCGGAGAAGGTGCCCATCGCTTTGAAGGATCTGACGGCAGGTGCTCCGTATGCGGTGATGCTCTTCAACAACAAGGAGTATACCCTGGCCCCCGATGACATCACCATCTACACCGGCGGCGGTCAGGGCGAGGAGAACTATGACGACGGCGGTTTCCCCAAGCTCACCATCAATGGCAGTGTTGACGTAAAATACACCGGCGACATTACAAGTTTGGAAATCAAGGGTGTGACTATCCCGGCAACGGACGACAAGACCATGCTCGATCAGCTCCTTGAAAACATTGAGGCGGTCTATACCTATGAGGACGGCACTGTCGCCACAGATGATTCCAAGCCGGGCGTGTACACAGTTACCCTCAAATGGAAGAACGGACTTACCAATGAGGACGTTCGGGTGAATGGCAACAATGTAAACCTTGACGGTGCGGGTACACTAATCGTCCGCCATACGCAGGATATTGAGGAAGCGCAGGACGGCGCCAATACATATGTGTTGTTGACCGCAGAGCCCACCAAGGCTGTGATCCACGCCGAGGCGATTGCAAAGACACAAACCAGCTCATGGGGAACCGTGTATCAGCCGTCTTTCTACACCAACGATAACGAAGACTTTGAGATCGAGGATATCGCCGGTATCCAACTCCTGGATGACTCGCTGCTGATTGATGATGACGGCACGGACCGCCAGGCTCTGCTGGAACAAAAGGCAGAGGATTCTGATCTTCTGAATGAGTTGTCCGATGGCAAAACCTACCGCTACGACTTTCACTACCTGGATCTGGTGGACGCCTACAACGGCAACGCCTGGGTTTCTGCCAGCTATGGCACCACAATCTATTTGCCATATCCCGACGGTGTGACAATGGATAACGCAAATGACCTGGATGTACAGGTCATCCACTTTCCGGGCCTGCACCGGGAATATGGCATTGCCGGTCAGGCCGAGGTGACGGATGCCATTGAAGCCTGTGAGCCGGAGGTTATAACCGCTGAATTTGACGCCAATGGTATCGAATTTGATGTGGACCGTTCCGGATTCTCTCCTTTCGCTGTTGTCTGGCAGGAGAACGCGCAGACCTTCACTATCACCGCCTCCGCCGGTGACGGCGGCTCCATCAGCCCCCGCGGCAGCGTTGCTGTGGCCGAGGGTGCGGACAAGATTTTCACCATCACGCCGAACGGCGGCTATACCATCGCCAATGTGAAAGTGGATGAAAAGAGCGTAGGAGCAGTCGATAGCTATACATTTACGGATGTTAATGCAAACCACACCATTTCTGCAACCTTTGCCCGCGATAGCTCCGGAGACGGTGGCGGCCATGACAGCGATCCCTATCTGAGGTTCGACTCCAATGGCGGCACCCGCTTCGACCCCATCGATGAAGACGGAAGGAGCTTCTCCCTCAATGTGTACGATGATGAGGAGTACGGCGCCCACATCCCCACCCGGCCCGGCTACCGTTTTACCGGTTGGTACAAGGACAGCCGCCTGACCATACGGGTGGACGAGGATGAGACTCTGCGGGTGACCTCCTCCGTGACGCTGTTCGCCGGCTGGACGGAGACCTCCGTGCCCGGCATGCTGAACGGCGACGACCACTACGCCTACATCCAGGGCTATTCTGACGGCTCTGTGCGGCCCAACGCCAATATCACCCGGGCCCAGGTGGCCACCATCTTCTTCCGCCTGCTGGACGAGAATGTGCGGGACGACAATCTCACCACGTCCAACGCCTTCCCGGATGTGAACGAGGACTACTGGGCCAACACGGCCATCTCCACCATGGCCCGGCTGGGCGTCATCAACGGCCGCAACTCCGGCCTGTTCGACCCCGACGCTAACATCACCCGCGCCGAATTCGCGGCCATCTGCGCCCGGTTCGACGACAGCGGCGTCGCCGGCGTCACCACCTTTACGGACACCGCCGACCACTGGGCGGAGGACGAGATCAGCCGCGCCGCGGCGCTGGGCTGGATCCAGGGATACAGCGACGACTCCTTCCGGCCCGACCAGTACATCTCCCGCGCCCAGGCGGTGACCATGATCAACCGGGTGCTGTGCCGCCTGCCGGAGGACACGGACGATCTGCTCTCCGGCATGAACACCTGGACCGACTGCCACGAGAGCGACTGGTTCTACCTAGCCATCCAGGAGGCCACCAACTCCCACGACTTTGTCACCAAGGACCGGGTCTATGAGAGCTGGACCGACCTGAACCGTGCTCCCGACTGGAGCCGGTACGAGTAAGGAACTCAAAAATCAATTTGACAGAAAGCCCGGGCAGATTTTTTCCGCCCGGGCTTTCTGTATTACGATAGAAAAGTGGATATCGCTACGGCTTCTAAGCGCCATAAAAACAAGTGCCAAATAGAAAAGCGGATTGCCCAGGCGCAATATAATAAAGAAGGACGGATAAACAGAAGTAGGTGAATCAAATGGCAATGAGAGCAGCCTGACATGAGGCGCGGCTTGAAACGTGGAAGAAGCAGATAGAAGGTTGCCGAAACAGGGGGAGACGAGTAAGTGAATGGTGCTTGGAACACGGTGTCGGCCCAAAGATATACCAGCGGTGAGAGCGGGAGCTGTACGGCATAAACAGCGAAAACCAAAACAGGCAGAAAGAGGGGCGGATGCCGGAAGCAGCGCCGGTATTCGCGGAAATTACCGCCTCGGAATTGCGTGGGAGCCGAGGCAGGGTGATTGCCGGGATTAAAACCGGAGCAGTTGAAGTGGGGATTTACATCCGAGCAGACAGCGCGGCCGAGGCAGCGTTGTGCTGGGGGCTGAGGGATGCTGAATGACCTTGCGGGAGCAGGGCAGATTTATATTGCCTGTGGGTATGCGGCTTTGCGACATTGGTACAGCAGAAGTTCCGTTTAGCTCCGTTCAGCGGTACGCTGTTTTTGCCCTGTGGTTATAGGCAGGACTGGATCAAGAGGCTTTATTGGGAAGAGGATGGATTTGCGCTGGTCACGAAGCGGTTGGAGGCTGGAAGCTTCCAGTGGCCTCGGAACAGCGCAGAGGCTCGGAGGTTAAGTTACCAGCAGTATCCTTAATTGTCAAAAGCATTGAAAATGACAACTTTCCGGGTAATTTTTAGCCACCAAATTTGCAAAAACAAGACCAATACACAGATGAACAGCACGGAGATGGTAACGCTCTCCCGTGCGGAATAGGATGAACTGCTTCGAAAGAGCGCGGGGTATACGGAACGAAACCGGAAGCTGGAATGGCTGATGGAACAGGTGCGTCTTGCCAAAAGAAAGCCTGTGGGCATTCTCTGAACAGATGAAAGAGGAATTGGCGGGTCAACTGAGCCCGATACTTGATGAGACGGAGGCATGGTTGTCTATCAGAGCTGCTATAAGGGGAACCGCGGCAGAGCCCCATATCCGGCAGGAGCGGTCCCTACAAGTGGAGGAGCTTCCGCCCGAAAATGTCACTATTGAGATGATGGAGCACCGGCTTTTTGAATCTGGGTGTGTATGCTCCGGATCGCCCATGGAGGGGATTGGCAGAAAAGTCCGGCGGACATGAGTCATAATCCCCACACAGGTGAGGATTCGGGCATACATACGCTTGTCAAAATTGCACACGGCAGAAACGGAAATGCCCATCTTGAAAGCTGAAAAGAAGACTGCCCGAATCCCTGGCAGCTCCGCAAGTTTTGAAGCTGGAGGGCCGGACTATCCGGAGCAAATGCTATATGCGGCTGTACCGGACCGCAGGGATGTGGAACACCCTGTCGTGCTGTATGAATACCAGCCGAACTGGAGGACAAAGAAGAGGCGGAGAAACTTCTGCCGGAGAGTGCACCGGATACTCACAGAACATTGAAGGGAGAATGGTTCCATTAAGCGAGCCTGCTGAAAAGCGGGCTCGTTTTTCAGCCCTGGACAGGCAGATGTCTCTCTTTGCCCCGAAATGCCGAATTTTCCAGCAGTTAGATTGCCATGGAAATGCCGTTTAGAGTGATGGACGACTATATGCAGACGAATTTCCCTGAAGCAAAACCACACACTTCAGCCCCACCATGTGCATAGCATACCATGAGCATAGGCCTTATGAGAAAGGAACGATTGTAATGTCTGCTCTCTTGAAGAAATTCAGCAACCTTCTGTGTGTTAAAAGCATTGTAACGCTTGTCTTGACGGTAGTATTTGCCTATCTCGCTGTTTTGGATCGAATTTCCAACCAAGATTTTTTAACAATTTTTTCAGTTGTCATCGCATTCTATTTCGGCACACAGAGTCAGCGCCTGAATGAAAAGATCGAGAAGGACACAGACAAGAAGCAACTTTAGCTATAACCACAGTTCCCTTACTTTGGATGAGAGGTCAATGAGATGAATTATTTTCCCAACAACAATTTAAATAAAGAACGTCATTGCGGCTCTGCACCTGACAGAGACTCCTCCTGTCAGTGTTTTTGCCCCATTCTCTCCGGTGAACGCGGCCCCCAAGGTGAACGTGGGCCGCAGGGCGAACGCGGGCCCCAGGGTGAACGCGGCCCCCGCGGAGAGCGTGGTCCCCAGGGGCCAAAGGGTGAGCAGGGCTGTCCCGGTCCCATGGGCCCAAAAGGAATGGTGGGCCCTCAGGGACTCCCGGGGCCTCAGGGTATTCGGGGCGATATGGGGCCAAAAGGAGACACAGGAGATATCGGACCGCAGGGTGTCCGCGGGGATCCCGGCCCCATGGGCCCCAAAGGCGACCGCGGCCCCGTAGGGCCTAAGGGTGATCCGGGACCGGCTGGCCCAGTCGGCCCCAGGGGGGAAAGAGGCATTCCGGGCGACCGCGGCCCTCAAGGAGAACAGGGACCTCAGGGTGAGCAAGGGCTTCCTGGTGAGACCGGCCCTCAAGGACTCCAAGGAGATCGCGGCTGTCCCGGACCACAGGGAGAACAGGGCCCCATCGGTCCGGCAGGGCCCCAAGGCGAGCGTGGCGAAAGCGGCCCTCAAGGTCCGGCAGGACCCCAGGGTGAGCGGGGTGAAACCGGCCCTCAGGGTGAACCTGGCCCTCAGGGACCCGCGGGCACGACACCTACCGTCACTGTGGGAACTGTCTCCTCCGGTACTGCCGCAACCGTCACCGCCAATCCGACGGACACCGGGATCTCCCTGGACTTCGTGGTTCCCGTCGGCCCTGCAGGCCCTCAGGGAGAATCCGGCCCGACAGGTCCCCAGGGCCCGGAAGGGCCTCAGGGCGAGCGGGGCGAAACCGGCCCTCAGGGACCTGCGGGCACGACACCTACCGTCACTGTGGGAACTGTCTCCTCCGGTACTGCCGCAGCCGTCACCGCCAATCCGACGGACACCGGGATCTCCCTGGACTTCGTGGTTCCCGTCGGCCCTGCAGGCCCTCAGGGAGAATCCGGCCTGACAGGTCCCCAAGGTCCGGCAGGACCCCAGGGTGAGCGGGGTGAAACCGGCCCTCAGGGTGAACTTGGCCCTCAGGGACCCGCGGGCACAACGCCTACCGTCACTGTAGGAACTGTCTCCTCCGGTACTACCGCAGCCGTCACCGCCAATCCGACGGACACCGGGATCTCCCTGGACTTCGTGGTTCCCGTCGGTCCTGCAGGCCCTCAGGGAGAATCCGGCCCGACAGGTCCTCAGGGCCCGGAAGGGCCTCAGGGTGAACTTGGCCCTCAGGGACCCGCGGGCACAACGCCTACCGTCACTGTAGGAACTGTCTCCTCCGGTACTACCGCAGCCGTCACCGCCAATCCGACGGACACCGGGATCTCCCTGGACTTCGTGGTTCCCGTCGGTCCTGCAGGCCCTCAGGGAGAATCCGGCCCGACAGGTCCCCAGGGCCCGGAAGGGCCTCAGGGCGAGCGGGGCGAAACCGGGCCTCAGGGTGAACTTGGCCCTCAGGGACCCGCGGGCACGACACCTACCGTCACTGTGGGAACTGTCTCCTCTGGTACTGCCGCAGCCGTCACCGCCAATCCGACAGACACCGGGATCTCCCTGGACTTTGTGGTTCCCGTTGGCCCCGAGGGGCCGAAAGGTGAACCTGGTGAAGTTGGACCCGAAGGACCGCAGGGCATCCCTGGGCAGACTCCTGAAATTACAGTGGAGCAAAATATACCTACTGTCTACAAGGTTCGGTTTAAAACTGCGGAGACAGATTTCCTGACTCCCAATCTAAAAGCTGTTCCGGAGGTTTACAACGCAAATCTGTCCTCTGCTGGAAGTGTCTTGACGGTTCCTCTGGAGGCGCTGAACATGACCTTGCAGAACACTTCGGCCACTTCACTCCGCTTTTCCCTCCAGCCTGCGGTAACAGGAACGTCTATTGTGGCCGATATTCGCCGCGCAAGTATTTACGATGGAGCTTCTATTGACAGCCAGACCAATGACAACCTGACAATCTCAGGTGTGTTCGTAGTGGATGATCTGATCTACAGCCAGTCTCAGGAGATGCACTGGACACGAATCCGGCAACAAGAGCCCTCTACCGGTCTTTGGTCCATGTGTGAGATCCGAATCTTTTCTTCCCGAGGCGGTGCCCGTACGTCTGTATGCGTCAACTGGCTATACACGGGAGCCAGTTTCCTGGCACCATAAGTTTTCTTTCTCAGGACTGCAAGTTGCTCTGTGGGGCACTATAAATATTCATCAGAAGTGCAGTAATGTAAACGTGAAACAGAGGGGCAGCCAAACGGTCGCCCCTCTGCTCACACTTACCCATAAAATCAGATGATGAGATGTGAATGCTTTGCAGATGCTCCTTACCCCACTATACTGAAAGCAGAACATGGAATGGGGGGAGGGTATGCTGGGCGGGCGGGACTATACCGGGTACTACCGGCGGTGCGATGGAAAACTATCGATGGGATTCCTGCGGCCATGGATGCCGACACCGGCGAGGAGACTGCCATCCGGATTCTGTTTCTGTTCTTGGACCCGCCCAAGTATTACACGATAAGCAAGCAGTCCCTCTGCGCATTTCTGGAGGTGAGTGGGGGAGCGGAGAGCCGAGTGCAGGTGTCTGAGAAATAAGACGATTACGGGTTCCGCTATTAGTCTCCTGGAAGAAAGCGGAGTCCGCGGCCCGGTGCGCCGGAGCCCTGGCTATTCTCTGTTTCTGTGGTATGTTGTGTTGCTGAACAAGGGAGGCGACACGTATGAACGACTACATGAAGGCCCTGCACCAGCGGTTTTTCTGGGAACTGGAGCGTCCCAGCCTCTCTACTCCCCGAAAGTGAACGGGAAACGAATGGCACCAACGTCTCCGTCCATACAGAGGCGGCGTGCAAGGAGAAGTTGGCCCGGCTGATCGCGGAGATCGCCGCCGAGAAAAAGCGGCGGAAGCAGGCAGAACTGGCAGGTTGAACAAACGGGCCTCCCAGGGCGAACTGCTCTCGGAGGCCCGTATTTTTCCTGACTGTGGCTGGTTGAGTGGTCAGGGATAAAATAAGGTTACATAACACGCATGAAAATTGCGAAAAAATTATAAAAAAGTTCCGCTTTCAACAGAAAGCGGAACTTTCGATGGTGGACGATACAGGACTCGAACCTGTGACCCCCTGCACGTCAAGCAGGTGCTCTAGCCAGCTGAGCTAATCGTCCAAAACGGAACGTATATAGGATACACGAAAACGCACCTTTTGTCAACACTTTTCTTGCGCGATCCTGTTTTTTTTGTTATACTGCTGACAGCACTATGACAGGAGGATCACTATGAATCGTGTGGCATTGGTCACTGGGGCTTCCCGGGGGATCGGGAGAGCGATTGCGGCAGAGCTGGCGGAGGCGGGACATGCTGTCTGTATCAATTACCTGACGCACCGGCAGGAGGCGGAGACGCTGGCAGAAAAAATCCGGAACCATGGTGGAAATGCCATTGCAGTTCAGGCGGATGTGGCGGACCGGGCGGCTGTGGAGACGATGGTTCGCACTGCGGAAGCGGAGCTGGGACCCGTGAGCCTGCTGGTGAACAACGCCGGCATTGCGGGGCAGATCCAATTTCAGGATATCACAGATGCCCAGTGGAATCGCTATCTGGGCGTGAACCTGGGCGGCGCCCGGAACACCATCCAGGCAGTACTGCCCCACATGCTCCATGAGAAGGCGGGCTGCATCGTCAACATCTCATCCATCTGGGGACTGCGGGGAGCCTCCTGCGAGGTGGCGTATGCCTGCACCAAAGCCGCTCTCGTGGGGCTGACCCGGTCCCTGGCGCTGGAGCTGGCGCCCTCCCACATCCGGGTCAACTGCGTGGCTCCCGGCGTCATCAACACCGACATGGTTCAGGTTCTGGGACAGGAGACCCTGCGGGATCTGGCGGAGCAGACGCCTCTGGGACGGCTGGGGACGCCGGAGGACGTGGCCCACGCCGTTGCCTTTCTGGCCTCCGACAAGGCATCCTTCCTCACGGGGCAAATCCTCGCCGCCGACGGCGGGTTCATCGTTTGAAGACTGCCGAACAAGAGAGCCGGGCGCCGCATAGGCGGCGCCCGGCTCTCCGTTACGTCCGCCCCGGCAGCGGCAGCGCGTGGAGGATCACCCGGCCGAAGCAGGCGAGCGTCCGGCCGCTGCCGGCGGTGAGTACCACGTCCGCATCGGCCCGCGCCCGGTTTAGGGAGAAAAGATACACCGTTCCGGCGGGATCCTTGTAATACTGCTTGCAGAAGATATCCCCGTCCACGCAGAAGATCCCCACGTCCCCGGCCTTCAGGGGATCGCGATTCACATAGACCACGGAGCCGTCCGGGATGTAGGGGACCATGGAGTCCCCCTGGATACGCACAGCAAACTCTGCGGCCTGAGGCACGCCGTCTGTGACCTGGAGGTAGTCGAAATCCTCGCCGAACACTGGCGCCGCATAACCGGCCGCCGCAGGGGTCCGGTACAGGGGAATGACCCGGGGCTCCTGCTCCGGGGCTGCGGATTCCTGCTGACAGGCCCGCAGCGCCTCCACCATCGTCTGGACGCTCTCCCGCCCCAGGGGAGAGAGGGAGCGATACTGCTCCAGCAGCTGCCGCTCCCGCTCAGTCAGGACGTCCGCGCCGCGGCGAAAGCTGTCCTGAAACAAGGTGTTGGGGTCCGTCTCCAGACAGTCGAACAGCCGGAGCATCATCTCCTCCTTAGGGAAGCTGACACCGGTCTCGTAGTTGCTGACAGTGGACGGTGTGACGCCCAGCCGATCCGCCAGCTGGGGGCGGGAGAGAGCCAGCTCCTCCCGACGGGCTTTGATCCGGTCTCCAAATGCCATGGATCCCATCCTTTCCGATGTTCTTGACAGTATCCTATCGGATTTCAAGGAAGCTGTCAATCCAATTTTACAAGAAACTTGTAAAATTATACTTGACTTTCAAAAAAACTTGTGCTACTGTATAGCTGTAAACAAGATACTTGTAAAATAAATAAAAATTTACAAGTATCTTGTTTATCAAAATGAAAAAAGCGCCCGCGATTGCAGGCACCTTTTTGGTGGGGGAAGGTGGATTCGAACCACCGAAGCCGAAGGCAACAGATTTACAGTCTGCCCCATTTGACCGCTCTGGAATTCCCCCATATTAAAACTGGAGCTGGTGGACGGATTCGAACCCCCGACCTGCTGATTACAAATCAGCTGCTCTACCAGCTGAGCTACACCAGCAGTTCCAACAGCAGAATTTATCTTACCAGATAAGCGCCTGTTTGTCAACAGAAAATTTTTGCTTTTCCACCCGTTTTTTTCATTTTGCCGGCGGGGCACATGAGACTTGCCGGGATCTGTATACAGGAAAGGAGCATCGCATTTGGAAACAAAGGAACATACCCGCCGACGGCGGACGCTGCGCTGCTCGCTCTGCGGGCTGGAGATCACAGAGGGAGAGGACTACTGGTACTGCAACGGCAGCAGCGTATGTGGGGCCTGCCTCCCGGTGTTCGCCCGGGCGGAGCTGGCTCCCTTCCGCCAGGTGCGGGGAAGGGAGGCGGCGCCATGACGCTGCTGGAGATGTCCGCCCTCTACGCGGAGAGCGCGGCCGCCCTGCGGCGGCGGATCGGCGAGCTGCGGCAGGCGGCGCGGGAGCTGAAGGACGAGGAGGACCGCCGCCTTCTGCGGCGGCGGATCACAGAGCTGACGCCGCTGCTGCAGGAGACCCGGGAGCTGGCGGCGCTGACGGCCCATTATTACGACAGGAGCTATCACAGACATGAGAGATACACGCTTTGACGCCCGCAGCAGCGAGTGGATCGGGGACATGACCGTCTGGCTGCGGGACCATGCGGAGGATAACAGTGAGCAGCTGGAGCGGCTGCGGCGCGGCCTGCGCCGGGCCCGGGAGCAGGAGCTGACGCCCCGGCAGCGGGAGATGGTGTTCCTCTATTACGACCGGGGACTGAAAATGTCCCAGATTGCTCAAAAGCTGGGGGTGAACCGCTCCACCGTCTCCCGCACGGTGAAGCGGGCTAAACAGCGGCTGTACCGCTGCCTGCGGTACGCCCTGTAATTTTCCCTCTTGAGGTTTTGCGGGATACACCGTATAATCGGTATCAAAGAGGGACCATGGATATCCGCAGAAGGGAGCTGCACTCCCAAGGGAGGTTTTACCCATGCTGTACACTACCCTGCACAACCGAATCCTGCGGCTGGTGCTCGCCGTGCTGGGCGAGCTGATCGCGGCCGCGGCGCTGAATCTCTTCATTGTCCCCCTGAGCCTGTACACCGGCGGCCTGCTGGGCTTCTGCCAACTGGTGCGAACGCTGCTGCAGGACTTCCTGGGCGTGAGCTTCGGGGCCTACGACATCGCAGGCGTCCTCTATTTTCTGCTGAACATCCCGCTGCTCATGATCGGGTATCGGAACCTGGGCAGGGGACTGGCGGTGCGGACCATCATCTGTACGGTATCCTACTCTGTTTTTTACAGCATCATTCCCATTCCCACGCAGCCCATTGTGGACGATTATCTGACGGCCTGCCTGCTGGGCGGCATCCTCACCGGGATCGGCAGCGGAATCGTCCTCACCTGCGGCGGCAGCGGCGGCGGACTGGACGTGCTGGGACTCATCATGAGCAAGCGGGACAGTGCTTTTACGGTGGGTAAATTTGCGCTGGGCTTCAATGCCCTGCTTTATACGGCCATCCTGATCCTGTTTGACCCGGAGGTCGCCATTTACTCCGTGATTTACAACTTCGCAAACTCCATGATCCTGGACAGGATGCACCAGCAGAATGTTACCGTTCAGGCTCTGATTTTCACGCGGGAGGACGAGAGCGTCCTGGCGGACTTCATTATCAAACAGCTGGGGCGGAGCGTGACCTACTGGGACGGCGTGGGCGCCTACACCAAGGACGATGTCCGTGTGTTGTGCGTGTGCCTCTCCAAATATGAGATCGAGGAGCTGCTCCACATGGTGCACTCTGTGGACCCCCACGCGTTTTTGACTGTGCAGGAGGGCGTCCGGGTATTCGGCAACTTTCCGCGGAAGCTGGGATGAGGAGAGGAGGATCGCCATGAACGGACCCATTGCTGTATTGGCCGGCACACCGGTGGACACCCGGATGGGCGTGGCATATCTGGAGGAACGGGGGCTGCCGGGCGTGCCGTTTCCCCTCTCCCGGGGACCCAGGGAGCAGACTGCCTTTCAGCACGCCCCGGCAGCGGACAAGCGCCGCCAGGCCCTGGCGGTGCTGAGGGGCGCCATGGCCCAGGGCTGTCGGCGGGCTTTCGTCTACTGCAACTCCCTGTCTGCGGCAGTGGATTTCCCGGGGCTTGCGGAGGAGACGGGGATGCGGATCGTGACGCCGCTGGACGTGTACCGGCGGCTGGCGCTCCGCTACCGGGCGCTGGGAGTCATCGCCGCCAACGCCCAGGGACTCTCCGGCATCGAGAAGGTATTGCTGGAGGCCAATCCCGCCCTGGATCTGCTGGGGGCCTGTGCGCTGCCGGTGGTGCTGGCCGTGGAGGCGGGGATGCCGCCGGAGGAGCTGGTGGAACGCTACCGTCTGGCGGCGCTGGCAGCGTGGTTTGCCGACGGCGGGATGGAGGCGCTGGTGCTGGGCTGCACGCACTTCCCCTATTTTAAGGAGGCCCTGGCGGCCCGGACAAGGCTGCCGCTGGTGGACCCGGCGGAGGAGATGCTCCGCCTGCTGACCCAATGAAGAAAGCGGACCGTGGTTTTCCACGGTCCGCTCTATTTGGCGTGGGAAAGATCACCGACGGCGCCGGGAGCGGTGCGCCGGCCGGGGTCTGCGGGGAGCGCGGCGGCGCTTTGCCAGCCGCTCCCGGCGGCGGTCCAGGGCCGTGGTGCAGCGGTCAAAGCACCACTCCAGGCCCATCTGGATGGGCACCACCAGCAGCACCAGCACGATCAGCACCAGCCAGGCTGCAAAGGACAGGGAGGAGAGAGAGAAGAACGCCCCATAGAACACCACCGCCACGAACATGGCCGCACTCATGGCCACCAGCAGCACCAGCCGCTTGGCATCCAGGGGTCGGGCAGCGTAGTAGATCACCATGAGACCGTTTACCGCCATCAGGATCACGCAGATGGTGGAGAGCTCTGCCAGCGTCAGGTCGAAGGTGTAGACGAACAGCTCCGCAAAGAGGATGACGAAGATGGCTGTGAGACCGCCGGGAAAAGCCCGCCGCAGCACATTGTGGAGGAACTTGCCCTTCACCAGGTCGTGGTTGGGCTCCAGCGCCAGGAAGAAGGAGGGCACGCCGATGGTCAGGGCGGAGATCAGCGTCAGCTGGATGGGAACAAAGGGATAGGGGAAGGCGGCGAACAGGGTGATGAGGGCCAGAAAGAAGGACAGAATGTTCTTCACCAGGTACAATGCCGAGGCCCGCTGGATATTGTTGATGACCCGGCGGCCCTCCGCCACCACCTTGGGCATGGCGGCAAAGTCACTGTCCAGCAGCACCAGCTGGGCCACCTGGCAGGCGGCATCCGCGCCGGAGGCCATGGCCACGCCGCAGTCGGCGTCCTTCAATGCCAGCACGTCATTCACACCGTCGCCGGTCATGGCCACCGTGTGGCCCTGGCTCTGGAGGGCCCGGACGATCTTCCGCTTCTGGTTGGGGACCACTCGGCCAAACACAGTGTACTCCCGCACGGCCGCGGCGATGTCTTGATCCGTCTGGAGCTCCCGGGCGTCCACCCACTGCTCTGCGTTCCGGATGCCTGCCTGGGCCGCCACAGCGGAGACGGTCACCGGGTTGTCGCCGGAGATGACCTTCACATCCACGCCCTGGGTGTGGAAGTAATCGAAGACTTTGGGAGCGTTGGGGCGGATGGGATTCTCCAGCACCAGCAGGGCCAGGGGGATCACCACGCCGTGGAGGCGCCCGATCTCCGCCCCGTCGCACTGGGCCAGCAGCAGTACCCGGCAGCCCTGGGCGGCGTAGGGGGCAGTACGCTTTTCCAGGGCGGCGAAGTCCTGCCCCAGGATATACTCCGGTGCGCCCACCACATAAGCCCCCCGGTCCAGGAAATTCACGGCGCTCCACTTGGTGGCGGAGGTGAAGGGCACGGCTCCCCGGTCCGGCCAGCCGGGCCCCCGGGGAAACTTGTCCGCGATGGCCTTC
This sequence comes from Oscillibacter acetigenes, assembly GCF_025567605.1. Lineage (NCBI taxonomy): Bacteria > Bacillati > Bacillota > Clostridia > Eubacteriales > Oscillospiraceae > Oscillibacter > Oscillibacter acetigenes. Next base: position 157,484 of record NZ_JAOQKG010000001.1, read on the forward strand.
GCCGTGTCGTTATCCGGATCCAGCACCCGGTAAAAGGCACCCAGAATGTCGGTGATGTCCGTGTCGGAACAGGACTCCGGGTCCAGGGGCACCACCTCCCGCACCTGCATTTGAGGACTGGTGACGGTGCCGGTCTTGTCCACGCACAGCACGTCCACCCGGGCCAGGGTCTCGATGGCGTTCATCTCGTGGATCAGCGTCCGATTCTGGGCCAGCCGCACCACGCTGACCGCCAGGGCCACGGAAGTCAGCAGGAACAGCCCCTCCGGGATCATGCCGATCAGGGCCGCCACCGTGCTGACCACGGACTGCTGCAGGCCCAGATCCTGATTGATGAACTGGTTGTAGAACAACGCTGCGCCGATGGGAATCAACACGATGCCGATGAAGCGGATCAGGCTGTCCAGGGAGCGCATCATCTCGCTTTTGCCGGGGCCGTCATCTTTCTTGGCCGCCAGCGTCAGCTTGGAGGCGTAGGAGTCTGCTCCCACCTGGTCCATCCGGGCCCGGCACTTGCCGGAGATGACGAAGCTGCCGGACAGCAGCTGGTCCCCAGGCTCCTTGGTGACGGCGTCCGCCTCGCCGGTGATGAGGGCCTCGTTCACCTGCACCTGCCCGGTGAGGACCGGTCCGTCCGCAGGGATCTGGCAGCCGGCGGTGAGCTCTACTACGTCCTCCCGCACCAGCTGGTCCACCGGCAGCTCCCGGACCTTTCCGTCCCGAATGATCCGCACCTTCGCGGCGGAGAGGAGGGACAGCTTCTCAATGGTGCGTTTGGAGCGCAGCTGCTGGACGATGCCGATGACGGCATTGGCTGCCACGATGAGGAGGAAGGTCATGTCCTTCCAGTCCCCTACCAGCAGCAGGCACACCGCCAGAACCACGAAAATCAGGTTGAAGTAGGTGAAGATATTCTCCCGGATGATCTGCTTATCGCTTTTGGTGGGAGACTCCACCGGGCGGTTGTCCCAGCCGGCCTCCGCCAGGGCCTGAGCCTGGGCGGAGGAGAGGCCGCTGTCCGCCTTGGGGGCACAGCGGGGCATCTCCTGGCGGCCAGCGGCCGCGGCCTCCGCGGGGGCCGCTTTCCGGTGCGGTTTCACGGACACTCCTCCTTCGACAAAATTTGATTCATTATAGCAATTTTCGGAAGATTTGTATAGAGATGAATTGAAAACTTTCCGTGCCGCAGCAGGCGGAGGAACGCCTTGCTGCCCGCGGAGAGAATATGGATATCCTTTGTATAAAGACAAACTGTAAAAACGATGTCATTGAATGAAAAACATTGGAGGAGTTGTGCATTGTATTCTGCCGGGCACGCCGATATAATGAAGCATAAGAAAGACGTGGGAGGGGAGTCCATGCTGACTTTGGATATGGTCCGGGAGGCCCAGGAGGCCCTGCGGGGCATCGCCCGGCGGACACCGCTGGACAGGGCCCCGAAATTTGGGGAGAACGTGTACATCAAGGCGGAAAACCTGCAGCTGACCGGGGCCTTCAAGCTCCGGGGCGCCTACAACAAGATCCGCAGCCTGACGCCGGAGGAGGCGGCCCGGGGCGTCATCGCCTGCTCTGCGGGGAACCACGCCCAGGGCATTGCCCTGTCCGCATCCCGGCTGGGGATCAAGGCGGTGATCTGCATGCCCGCCGGGGCGCCCATCAGCAAGGTGGAGGCCACCCGTGGCTACGGCGCAGAGGTGGTGCTGGTGCCCGGCGTCTATGACGACGCGGCGGCGGAGGCGGAGCGGCTGACGAAGGAGCAGGGCTACACCTTCGCCCACCCTTTCAACGACCCGCTGGTGATCGCCGGCCAGGGCACCATCGGCCTGGAGATCCTGGAGCAGCTGCCGGACGTGGAGCAGATCGTGGTGCCCATCGGGGGCGGCGGCCTCATCGGCGGCATCGCCTTTGCGGTGAAGCAGCTGAAGCCGGACTGCCGGATCGTGGGCGTCCAGGCGGCGGGCGCGGCGTCCATGTACCTGTCCCGCCACGCCGGGGGCCCCACGGAGCTGCGGAGCGTGTCCACCATTGCGGACGGCATCGCGGTGAAGAAGCCAGGTGATCTGACCTTTGCCCTGTGCCAGCAGTATGTGGATGAGGTGGTCACTGTCAGCGAGGACGAGATCGCCTCCGCCATCCTGGCGCTGATGGAGGGGCAGAAGACCGTGGCGGAGGGCGCCGGCGCCGTGCCGGTGGCGGCGGTGATGTTTGGCAAGGTGGACACGTCGGAGAAGAAAACCGTGTGCGTGGTCTCCGGCGGCAATGTGGACGTGACCACGCTGTCCCGGATCATCACCAAGGGCCTGTCCAAGGCCGGGCGGATCGCAGAGATCAGCACGAAGGTGGCGGATAAGCCCGGCAGCCTGCTGCAGCTTTTGAAGGTGGTGGCGGACAGCGGCGCCAACATCCTCAGCATCAACCATGCCCGGGAGGATCAGCATTCCGACGTGGGAGCCTGCATGGTCTCCATGGTGCTGGAGACCCGGGACGCCGCCCATGTGGAGCAGATCCGACGGGAGCTGACGGCCATGGGCTATGAGCTGGAAAAGGAGTAAAAAGGCGGGCATCCAAAGGATGCCCGCTTTCTTTTCCCTCAATTCCCGGTCTCCAGAGAGATCTGATTGAACATGGTCAGGATATCGTCCATAGAGGTGGCCCGCTTTTCCGCTCCGGCCCGGTCCAGCACCACCCGGCCCCGGTTCATCATCAGGATCCGGTCTCCATACTCCACCGCGTAGCGGAGGTTATGGGTGACCATCATGGCCGTCAAATGCTTTTCACGGATGACTCTGTCCGTCAGGGCCATGATGACCTCAGCGGTCTTGGGGTCCAGGGCCGCCGTGTGCTCGTCCAGAATCAGGAATTTCAGGGGCGTCATGGTGGCCATCAGCAGCGCCACCGCCTGCCGCTGGCCGCCGGAGAGAGCCCCCATCCGCACATCCAGCTTATCCTCCAGTCCCAGGCCCAGGGAGGCCAGCTGCTGGCGATAGAAGTCGATACGCTTTTTATTGACGCCCCGGCCCAGGCCGTAGGACCCGCCCTTGTTATCCGCCAGGGACAGATTTTCCAGCATGGTGAGGTTGGGGCAGGTGCCGGCGGCGGGGTCCTGGTAGACCCGGCCCATGGTGGCGTACCGCTGGTAGTCCTTCAGCTTGGAGATGCTCCGGCTGCCCACCAACACGTCACCGCCCTCGATGGGGATAGAGCCGCAGATGATGTTCAGCAGGGAGGTCTTGCCGCTGCCATTGCTGCCCACGATGGCCACGAACTGGCCCTCCTCCACTGTCAGGGAGAAGTGCTCGAACAGCCGCTGCTCCGTCAGGGTGCCGGGGTTGTAGATCTTCGTGATGTCCCGTACTTCAAGCATGGATGATCGCCTCCCCCTTCCGGCCGGACAGCACCAGCACCAGCAGGAACAGTGCAGCCGTAATCAGCTTCATCATATTGGTGGGCAGTCCCAGGCTCATGGCTACCTGGATGCACAGCTTGTAGAGCACACTGCCCAGCACTACCGCCGTGGTGCCCTGGGGGGAACCCAGGAAGCGGAGGGGCCCGGACTTCCGCAGTCCCCGGGCCAGCCGGGTGCCGGTGTAGAAGTGTATGATGGACACACCGATAATCACCGCCGCCAGGCCGTACACCAGCTGGCCGGTACCCATGGTGGCGGAGAAGCTGCGGGTTTCGTGGCAGACGATGCAGCCGCCGAAGGCCACCAGGGCGTTGGAGATCACCAGCCCCAGGATCTTTACTGTGCCTCGGTCCTTGGCCAAGGTGGTCACCAGGGTGGCGTTGTCGCCCACAGCCCGCAGCAGCAGGCCGGACTTCGTGTGGAAATAGGCGTCCAGCAGCAGCTTGATGACGATGACCAGCGCCAGGGACACAATCAGCTTCCGCCCGGAGAGGGAGAGATCCCCAAACAGGGCCATCACCGGGGCAGAGGTGAAAATGGTGTCCGTACCCCGGTCGATGGTCAGGTTGGACCCGGCGATCTGCAGGTTCACAGAGAACAGGGCGGTCATGGTGATGATGCCCGCCAGCAGGTTCCGCACCTTCAGCTTCACGTGGACCAGACCGGTGAAAAGTCCCGCCAGACCGCCCACTATCAGGGAGGCGGGCAGGGTCAGCCAGGGATCGACGCCCTTGGTCATCAGCACCGCCGTGACAGCGGCCCCCAGGGGAAACGTGCCATCCACCCCCAGATCCGGAAAGTCCAGAATGGAATAGGTGATATACACGCCGTAGGAGATCAGGGCGTAGATCAGCCCCTGGATCAGAGTGCTGGTCAGCAGTTCCATCACATCCATGAGATGAGAAGCCTCCTTGTGAAAAGATCAGATCACGGTGCTGCAGAGGGTGCCGATGCCCTCGATGGCGCATTCCACCGTGTCGCCGGACTGGAGGAATCTGGGCGGATCGAAGCCCATGCCCACTCCCGCCGGGGTGCCGGTGGCGATGATGGTGCCCGGCAGCAGCGTCATTCCCCCGGTCAGCTCCTCCAGGATCTGCCCGATGGAGGTAATCAGCAGAGCGGTATTGGACTTCTGCCGCAGCTCGCCGTTGACCCGGCTGGTGATCTCCAGCGCCGGGGGATAGGCGATCTCGTCGGCGGTGACCAGTACGGGGCCCATGGGCGTGAAGCCGTCCAGACTCTTGCCGAAATACCACTGCTTATGGCCCGTCTGCAGGTCCCGGGCGGATACGTCGTTGAGGACGGTGTAGCCGAAGATGCAGTCTGCCGCATCGACGGCTTTCACGTCCCGGGCGGCTTTGCCCAGCACCACCGCCAGCTCCGCCTCATAGTCCAGCCGGTCCGTAAGGCCCGCGTGACGGGGGATGACGCCGTCGGGCTTCCCGGCCTCGCTGACCCGCTTGGAGAAGTAGACCGCCGCTGTACTGTTCTTGGTGAAGGCATCGGCGCTGTACCGGGCGGATTCCTCCGCGTGGTCCCGGTAGTTCATGCCCAGGCAGACCACATCCTGCCGGGGGCGGGGGATGGGAGCCAGCAGCTCCACATCTGACAGCGGGACCGCACCGCCCCGCTCTGCCGCCGCGGCGGCAGAGCGAAGGTCGGCAAGGGTCATGGTTTCGATCAAGGTGTTCATATCGGCGGCGGGGAGGGGCAGCACGCCCTTTCCATCGGCGGTGAGGGCGCCCACATGCTCGGCGCCGCTGAGACGATAGGTGACAAGCTTCATGAAGAGTTCTCCTTGGTAATGGATGTTACAGATGTTATTCCGCGCACTCCTGGGCCTCCTGGGCGATGTCGTCGGGAATGGTGATGCCCAGCTCGGCCGCCGCGTCGGAGTTGATATACAGGCCATAGTTTTCGATGGTCTCGTAGGGCAGGTCTTCACAGGCGGCCTCGCCGGTGAGGACTTTGGCGGCCATCAGGCCGGTCTGGATGCCCAGCTGGATGTAGTCCAGGCCCGCGCCGCCCACGCAGCCCAGCTTTACCTGCTCCACCTCGGAACCGTAGACAGGGATACCCGCCTCGTCCGTCTTCTCCAGAATGGCGCCCAGCACGCCCACCACATTGTTGTCCGTCAGGTTGGACAGGCAGTCCACCCCATGGGACAGCAAGGTATCCACCGCCTGGGTGACCTCTGCCTGGGAGGTGACGCCCACCGCGTCAATGGTGAAGCCGTAGTCCGTTGCCAGCTCCTCATAGACGCTGATGGAGTAGACGGAGTTGGCCTCGCTGGTGGTGTAGACGATGCCGATGGTGTCGGCATCCGGCTGCAGGGCCCGGATCAGCTGGAGCTGGCCCTCCACCGGCAGGGCATCGGAAGTGCCGGTGATGTTGCCCGCGTCCAGGTGGGCGCCCACCGGGTCGGTGATGGCGGTGAAGATCACGGGGATGTCCTTGTCCTCCGCGGCATTGAAGCAGGCGATGGCGGAGTTGGTGGCGATGCCCACCATCAGGTCCGCGTCCTCGGCGGAAAACATCTGGCCGATTTGGGTAGCCTGGTTGTCGTCGAAGTTGGCGTTCTGGTAGTCCACCTCAAAGTCCGTGCCCTCCACCAGACCGGCCTGCTCCAGGCCCTGGAGGAAACCCTCCCGGCAGTTGTCCAGGGAGCCGTGCTGGCCGTACTGGCTGATGCCGATCAGATACTTGACGGGCTCACCGCCGCTTTCGCCGGAGGAGGTGTCATCGGTGCCGCCGCAGGCGGCCAGGGACAGGATCATGGTCAGGGACAGGCCGCAGGCGGCCAGCTTCTTCAGCAGATTCATCATAATAGATTCTCCAATCTTTGATACAGAATATTTGAAAGGGGTCCGTTCAGGGAATTGATATTGCAGCACAGGCCGCGCCATCGTCTGGTATTGTGTTTCATATCTCCATACTCCTTTCCCGGACCGATCAGGGGAATCAAAAAAAGCCCTGCCCCATATTTGGGACAAGACTTGAAACCATCCTGCGGTACCACCCAAGTTGACGCAAAGCGCCCGCTCGTTCCACGTACATTCATACGCGCCGCCCGGATAACGGGTGCGGGCCCCGTCAGACGCTACTGAGCATTTTGCCGTTTGCGCTGCCCTCGCAAGTCCATTCGCTGGAAAGTTCTCTGCCGTGATCCCACCATCCACGGCTCTCTGAAAGGTGACCTGACCAGGTACTCCTCTTGCTCATCGGTTTTGCTTGATTGCTTTGCATTATACGAAGCGGCGGCGGAAATGTCAACCGTGATTTTGCACAAATCTTTTTTGCTGCTTTAAAGAGATAAAATCCGGGGCAAGAACTACCCCGGCAGGATGGCCCTGCCGGGGAGTAACATGCAGTTTGAATCGGGTTTTCCGCGGCTCAGGAAAGCAGCAGCTTGTCGTCGGCTTCGTCAGAGCCGCTGACTTTGCTGAACAGGGCCAGCAGGTCGGGAACGGTGAGCTTCTTCTTCTCCTCGCCGGACACGTCGATGACAATACGGCCGTCGTACATCATGATGAGCCGGTTGCCGTGGACGATGGCGTCCTTCATGTTGTGAGTGACCATCATGGTGGTGAGGCCGTTTTCCTCCACGATCCGGTCGGAGAGAGCCAGAACCTTGGCGGCGGTCTTGGGGTCCAGGGCGGCAGTGTGCTCGTCCAGCAGCAAAAGCTTGGGCCGCTTCAAAGAGGCCATCAGAAGCGTCAGCGCCTGGCGCTGGCCGCCGGAGAGGAGCCCCACCTTGCTGGTCAGACGGTCCTCCAGACCCAGCCCCAGGTCCCGCAGCAGCTCCCGGTAGTCCGCCCGCTCCGTCTTGGTGATGCCCCAGCCCAGGCCGCGGGGCTGGCCCCGGCGGGCCGCCAGCGCCAGATTTTCCTCGATCTGCATGGTGGGGGCGGTGCCCATCATAGGGTCCTGAAACACCCGACCGATGAATTTGGCCCGCTTGTGCTCCGGCAGGCGGGTCACGTCCACCCCGTCGATGACGATGGCGCCGCTGTCCACAGAAAAGGTGCCGGCCACCGCATTGAGCATGGTGGACTTGCCGGCGCCATTGCCGCCGATGACCGTGCAGAAGTCACCGTCCTTCAGCGTCAGGCTGACGCCCCGGAGGGCCTGCTTTTCATTGACCGTCCCGGCGTTGAACGTCTTCCAGATCTCCTTGATCTCAAGCATCCTGATCCCCTCCTGTTTTTGCTCCGGCATTGGCGCTCCCGGCGGGCACCTTGACGTGGGCGTATTTCCCCTTCCAGTAGGGGATGGCCAGAAAGGCCGCCACGATCAGGGCGGTGATGAGCTTCATGTCATCGGTGTTCAGGCCCAGCCAGATGACCACCTGGTACACCAGGTAGTACAAAATGGCGCCGATGGCCACAGCCAGCATCTTCAGCGCAAAGTTGCGGAACACTTTGCCGAAGATCACCTCGCCGATGATGACGGCGGCAAGGCCGATGACGATGGCGCCCCGGCCCATGTTCACGTCCGCGAAACCCTGGTACTGGGCCAGCAGGGCGGAGGACAGGGCCACCAGTCCGTTGGACAGCATCAGGCCCAGCACCTTGGTGAAGTTGGTGTTGATGCCCTGGGCCCGGGACATATTGGGGTTGGAACCAGTAGCCCGCAGGGAGGCACCCAGCTCCGTGCCGAAGAACCAGTACAGCAGGGCAATGACCGCCGCCACAAAAATGGCTACCACCAGGATGGGGTTGTCCAGGCTCAGGGAGCGGACGCTCTGCTGGTCCACCAGCAGGTCATACTGTCGGGAGCTGACGGGCCGGTTGGCCTGTCCCATGATCCGCAGGTTGACGGAGTACAGGGCCAGCTGGGTGAGGATACCGGCGAGGATTGCCGGAATGCCGCAGGCGGTGTGGAACAGGCCGGTGACCAGTCCCGCCAGCACACCCGCCAGAAACGCCCCCAGCATCGCCAGCGGCACCGGCGCCCCCGCCATGGTCAGCATGATGAAGGCGGCGCCGCCGGTAGCCATGGTGCCGTCCACCGTCAGGTCGGCCACGTCCAGGATCCGGAACGTGATGTAGACGCCGATGGCCATGATGCCCCAGATCAGTCCCTGGGCGGCCACACCCGGCAGGGCGTTGACCAGATGCATGATGTTCAAGTGAAATCCCTCCAAAATCCCCCGGCTGTTTCCGGAGGCAATTTGCTGCTCTATTCTAGCAAAGTTCAGCGGAAAGGGGAAGCCCCTTTTCCGCTGAAAGTGTGTTGATAAGATTTGGATGACGGGGCGGAAGGGTGGCATACCGCAGACGCCGCCCATAGGACGGAGACCGGGCGGCGGAGAGCCCCGGAGAGGGCTCCCCGCCGGTGAAGGCGGAAGTTTTGCAGACAAGAATTTGAAAACATCCGCCGGCTCTTTATCGGTTCTCCGTCCATTCGTCCTTATTCGGCGATGGCCTCATAGCCGTCGGGCGGGGTCAGGCCCAGAGCCTCGCACATGGTGGGGTTGTACTTGGGGGTGAACTGGGGGGCGTACTCGATGGGCATGGTGGCGGGATCGGCGCCGTTCACCAGGATATCATAGGCCATCTCACCGGTTTTGTAGCCGATGTCATAGTAGCTGATGGTCAGCGTGGCCACGCCGCAGCCCTTGCAGATGCCCTCCTCACCGGCGATGATGGGAGTGCCGGTGTCCAGGGAGATGTTGCCGATCAGTTCGGCGTTGTTGGCAGCGGTGTTGTCGGTGGGAACGTACAGGACATCGCTGGCCGTGCAGGCTGAGGAGGCCACAGCGGACAGGTCGTTGGAGTCGGAGAAGGAGTATTGGGTGCAGGTATAGCCCAGATCCTCCAGGTAGCCTTGGACGGTGTCCACCTGATACTGGCTGTTGGGCTCGGCGGAGCAGTACAGCAGGCCCACAGTCTGGGCGTCGGGGAACCAGGTGTGCAGCATCTCAGCCTGCTGGTCCAGGGGCGCCAGATCGGAGGTGCCGGAGACGTTGTAGCCAGTGGTGCCGGTAAAGCCGTCAATGCCCAGAGCCACGCCGTACTCGGTGATGGAGGTGCCCAGAATGGGAATGGTGCTGGTGCCGGTGGCAGCGGCCTGGAGAGCGGTGGTGCCGTTGGCCATGATCAGGTCCACGCCCTGGGAGACAAAGTTGTTGGCAATGGTGGTGCAGTTGGCGGTATCGCCGGAGGCGTTCTGGGGGTCGATGGTGACACTGTCGCCCAGCAGTTCCGTCAGGGCGTCCTGAAAGCCCTGGGTGGCGGCGTCCAGGGCCTCGTGCTGGACCTGCTGGATAATACCCACGGTGTAGGTCTGGCTGCCGGAGGCGGACTCGTCGCCGCTGGTATCGGCATCGGTATCTGTGGACTGGGTGTCGCCGCCGCAGGCAGCCAGGCTCAGAGCCATGACGGCGGTCAGCGCAAGGGCAAGAAACTTCTTTTTCATCGCAGAGATCTCCTTTTCAAGATTGATCGCGGGGAAATTACAAAAAGCGGCTCTGTCCGAAGAGCAGAGCCGCCTTCCATACGGGGTGAGATCCACCGGCCGCCGGACCTTCACTGGCTGCTCTGCCTATGACAATATCGGCCCGCATAGCGGACCTGGCAGCCATAAAATCGAGAGAACCCCGCCACAGTGCGGAACGCTGCTGCAAACAAAACCATGGAAGAGCTCCCTTCTGCCGACCGGCCTTTGTACTTTTACACCATACTGCTTTAAACAGGCAAAGTCAATGGTGAATTTATACAAAATCTCTGGAAAATGTTTCAGAGGCAGGAGATTTCCCAAAAAACAGAGCCGCCCGGCAGCTTCCTCAGCAGAAAGCGCCGGGCGGCGGGGCCACGCGCTCCTCAGCCCCACAGGGCGGAGAGCATGGGAATGACCTGCTTTTTCCGGGACATGACCTTGGGCAGGAACACCACGTCCTCCGCATCCTCCACATTGAAGGCCTGGCGGATGCTGTCCCTGTCGCCCACGAACAGCAGCTGGGTGCCCTCCAGCAGTACATCGGTAATCATCAGGATTACCATGTCGAAGCCCTGCTTCTTCTGCAGGGAGCTCATGAGCTGCAAAAACTCTCCCTTGCGCTGGAGCAGCTGGTCGGAGTCCATGCAGGTGACCTGGCTCACCGCCAGGTTGTGGCCTGCGATGTGGAACTCCTTGTAGTCTGTGCGGAAGATCTCCTCTGCAGACTTCGCACCGCCGCCGGAGGCGGAGAAGATCACCTGTCCCAGCGCCTGGAGGGAGATGTTGGCGATCCGGGCCATGCGGTTGGCCACGTCGATGTCCCGCTGGGTGCAGGTGGGAGACTTGAACATGACCGTATCAGAGACGATGGCCGCGGCCATCAATCCCGCCATCTTGGCGGTGGGCATCAGGCCCTTGTCCTGATACATCCCCGCCACGATGGTGGTGGTGCTGCCCACGGGCTCGTTCCGGACAGTGATGGGATTCTTGGTCTGGATGTCCGCCAGCCGGTGGTGGTCGATGATCTCCAGAATCTCCGCCTGGTCCAGGCCCGGTACGGACTGGGCCTTCTCGTTGTGGTCCATCAGGATCACCTGCTTGCGGCGGGGCCGCAGCAGATGGTAGCGGGACAGGGTGCCCACCACCCGCTCCTCCTCATCCAGAATGGGATAGGCCCGGAAGCGGCTTTCCAGCACGGTGTTCTGCACGTCGTCGATATAGTCGTCCAGGTGGAAGCACACCAGATCCTTGTTCTTGCAGATGCTGCTGATGGGCATGGCATGGTAGATGAGCCGCACTGCCCGGTAGGCGTCATAGGCGGTGGAGATGATGCAGGTGTCCGTCTGCATGGCCAGCAGCTCCGGGTCCACCTCCGCCTGACAGACGATGATGCAGCTGACGCCGATCTCCAGCGCACGGCGGATCATGTCTGGCTGGTCGCCGCAGACCACGATGCTGCCCGGGTCGGAGAACACCAGGTTCTCCCGGCTGGCGGGCAGGGCGATGGTGACCTCACCGGAGATCACGTCCCGCATCTCGCCGCCCTGGTTGAGAATTTTGCCCTCCAGCACGGACAGCAGGTTGTACACCGGGATCTCGCCCACCTTAGGGTTGCGGACGGAGGACATGTCATAGTTGGCCACATCCCCGGCGGAGAGCATTCCGAACAGGGTCCCGTCCTCATTGGCCACGGGGATGGCGGAGATCTTGTCCTTCTGCATGGTCCGCCAGGCCCGGCTGATGGTGGCAGCGGCGGACAGGGTGGCGGGCGTGTCGTAATCCAGGTCCCGGACCTGGGTACGCACGTTGTTCAGCAGCTTGGGGGGCTGGAAGCCGAAGCGATCCAGCACGGTCTGGGTCTCGTCACTGATCTGGCCCAGGCGGGCGGCCTCGTACTGCCGCTGGCCAAGGGCGTTCTTCAGCGCCGCGTAGGCCATGGCGGAGACGATGGAGTCCGTGTCCGGGTTCCGGTGTCCGGTGATATAGATGGTGTCCATGAATACTCCCTCTCAAGTGGATGCGGGGCATCCAATTTTTGGCGTGTTGATAGCTTTATTATGCGTCTCCGGCGCAGGTTTGTCAACAGCCCGCAGGCCGGAAAACCGGGGGCCGGAAGGGCAAAAACTGCCTCCGCCAGCGGGGGCGGAGGCGGTTTTGCGCCGGTGCGCGACGGCGTTCACAGGGTTTCCAAATAGGCCTCGATGGCCTCGCCCATGAAGTGGGCTGTGCCGGGGCCGTAGCTGTCCAGAACCTCTGCAAAGCGGTTGTCCCAGCTGTACAGGTCCGCCAGGCGGCGGAGCTTCTCCTCGTCGCAGCTGCGGCTGAACTTCACCAGATGGGCCTGCCAGCGGAGCACCAGCTCCCGGGCCTCCGGACTGGCGGGGTCGCCCTTGGTCGCCTCAGCGGCAAAGGCCATGAGAATGGGGTCGGCGTCCTCCTGCTCGGCGGACGCGCCGATATAGCTTGCCATGGGATTTTTCCTCCTTGCGTGGGATTGAATCGGGGTCAGAGAATGACCAGCTCCTTGGGGGCCAGAGTGAGGTTTTGACAGCCCTCCGGTGTGAGGTACAGCACGTCCTCAATCCGCACACCCAGCTTCCCGGGCAGGTAGATGCCCGGCTCGGCAGAGATCACCGCCCCGGCGGGCAGGGGCTTGTCGTTGGAGGGAGTGGCGTTGGGCCCCTCGTGGATCTCCACTCCCACGCTGTGGCCGAAGCTGTGGCCGAAACAGGGACCGTAGCCCGCCTGCCGGATGATGTCCCGGGCGGCGCCGTCCACGGCCTTTCCAGTGGCCCCGGCCCGGGCGGCTGCGATACCCGCCAGTTGGGCCTGCAGCACCGTGTCGTAGACCTGGCGCATCTCATCCGTCACGGATCCCACCGCCACGGTACGGGTCATGTCGGAGCAGTAGCCGTGATAGATGCAGCCGAAGTCCATGGTGACGAACTCCCCGGCCTGGATGACCTTTTCCGAGGGTACCCCGTGGGGCAGGCTTCCGTTGGGGCCGGACACCACGATGGGATCGAAGGACTTGTCCTCCGCCCCGTAGTGGAGCATGAGATACTGGAGCCGGGCGGCGATCTCCTTCTCCGTGACGCCGGGCCGGATCTCGTTCAGGATATCCGTCAGGGCCTTCTCCGCAATCCGCTGGGCGGCAATCATGATCTCCAGCTCCTCCGGGTCCTTTACCGCCCGCAGTTCTGCCAGCAGGTCCGCCGCGGGCACCAGCTCACAGGGCAGAGCCCGGGCATAGGCGTCGTGCTCCCGGACGGTCATATAGGCGTCCTCAAACCCCAGGCGCTGGATGCTGTGGCGCTGGACGGCCTCCATCAGCAGGGCGGAATAGCCCCGGCCGTGGCCTGCCTCCTGGACCTCCGCATCCTGCACATGCCGCCGGGCGGCCTCTGTGTACCGGGAGTCGGTGAAGTAATAGAACTTCTCTCGGGTGACCAGGGCCATGCCGTCGGTTCCGGCGGAGTGGAAGCCGGAGGCGTAAAAACGGTTGGCCTCATGGGTCAGCAGCATACCGTCCAGGTCACGGGATTCCAGCTGGGCGGCGATTTTAGCAAAATGATTCATCGTGTTACCTCCTGAGCCTCTATTTTCTTCACAGAGGCCTTTACAAATCCGTAGAACAGCGGATGCGGCCGGTCGGGACGGACGGCCGCAGCGGCAGTCCGCGAGAGATGCTGGCGGGCTCGCCCCTTGCGGGGCAACCGCCCACATGGCAGATAGCCGTCCCGCCCGGGACTTATTGAGTGTCAGCTTCCATTTTCTCCACAGAGGCTTTGATAAACCCATAGAACAGCGGATGCGGCCGGTCGGGACGGCTCTTGAACTCCGGGTGAAACTGGGCACCCACGAACCAGGGGTGGTCCGGCAGCTCGATGATTTCTACCAGGCGGCCGTCCGGGGACAGGCCCGCCAGCCGCATACCGCCCACCTGCATCTCCGCCCGGAAATCGTTGTTGAACTCGTAGCGGTGGCGGTGGCGCTCGGAGATCTCTGCCGCGCCATACAGCTCCCGGCTGCGGGAGCCCTCTGCCAGCACGCAGGGGTAGCGGCCCAGCCGCATGGTGCCGCCCTTGGCGGTGACATTCACCTGGTCCGGCATCAGGTCGATGACCGGGTGGGCGGTGGAGGAAAATTCGGAGGAGCTGGCGTCTGCCCAGCCCAGCACGTGGCGGGCGAACTCGATCACCGCCATCTGCATCCCCAGGCAGATGCCGAAGTAGGGAATGCAGTGTTCCCGGGCGTACCGCACGGCCGCGATCATGCCCTCGATGCCCCGGTCGCCGAAGCCGCCGGGCACCAGGATGCCGCTGCAGCCCGCCAGCCGCTCCGCCGCACTGGCCTCCGTCAGGGTCTCAGAGTCCACCCACCGGATGTCTACTACCGCGTCGTTGGCGGTGCCCGCATGGTTCAGGGACTCCACCACGGAGAGGTAGGCGTCGTGGAGCTGGGTGTACTTGCCCACCAGGGCGATGGACACCCGCTTGCGGGCGTTCTTCTCCCGCTTCACCATGGCGCTCCACTCCCGCAGATCCGGCTGGTGAGTGATGAGGCCCAGCTTCCGGCACACCACCTCGTCCAGACCCTCCTTGGCCATCAGCAGGGGCACCTCATACAGCGTCTCCGCCGTGGCGTTCTGGATGACGCAGTCCGGCTGGACATTGCAGAACAGGGCAATCTTCCGGCGGATGTCCTCTGTGATGGGCACGTCGCACCGGCATACCAGAATATCCGGCTGGATGCCCAGGGACAAAAGCTCCTTCACGGAGTGCTGGGTGGGCTTGCTCTTCAGCTCGCCGCTGCCGGGGATCTGGACGATGAGGGGCACGTGGATGAACACCACATCCCCCTGGGGCCGCTCCGCCGCCACCTGCCGGATAGCCTCCAGGAAGGGCTGGGACTCAATGTCGCCCACGGTGCCGCCGATCTCCGTGATGACCACGTCCACGTCCTCTTCCGCCATGGCGTAGATGCGGCGCTTGATCTCGTCGGTGATGTGGGGGATGATCTGCACCGTGGCGCCCAGGTAGTCGCCCCGGCGCTCCCGGTTCAGCACGGACCAGTAGATCTTGCCGGAGGACACGGAGCTGTTGCCGGTGAGGTCCTCGTCCACGAACCGCTCGTAGTGGCCCAGGTCCAGGTCCGTCTCGGCTCCGTCCTCGGTGACGAACACCTCGCCGTGCTGATAGGGACTCATAGTCCCCGGGTCCACATTGATATAGGGGTCGAACTTCTGGTTCCGCACCCGGACGCCCCGCTGCTTCAGAAGCCGCCCCAGGGAGGCCGCGCAGATCCCCTTGCCCAAGCCGGAGACCACGCCGCCGGTAACGAATACGAATTTCGTTGACATGCCGCTCACCTTGCCTTTCCACGCAAACAGTTTTAGCAGGAAACCGAATTGTACGCCCCGGGCCGACAAACAAAAAACAAACTTCATGCGCGGTACAGTGCACCACGAATACAGGCAAATGCCGCTGCGCATGAAGTTTTGCGCATCATTTCCGGTTGCCCCAAAGGGGCGGGGAAATGGCGCATTTTCGTTTTTTGTTATGCAAAAGCATAACAAAAAACACCGCCGGACCGATTTTGCGGCTGAAAGTCCCAGTCTCTTTCGGGACGTTCGGCCGCGGTCCGCGGTGTGTCTGTTCGGTTGTCGCGTTGCGGCATCCGCCGCAAACCGCTGCCCAAAGCGTTTCCAAAAAATACTGTTTCAGTGTAGCACCGGCTTGGGAAAATGTCAACGGCCGTCAGATGGCAAAACCGGCAGAATCCGCAGGGCGATTCCAACTGGTTTTCTGTGGATTTCGGCAAAGGCCGGGCGCGGAAACTCCGCGCCCGGCCTTTGGAAGAGTCATGGAGCCCCGTAGGTCTGGTGGATCTGGACCAGCTCCATGGGGGACTCCACCCAATTCTCCACATACCCGCAGCCGCAGCTGACGTAGCGGATCACCGGGACCTTGCCCAGCAGGGTGTACCGGGTGGTGTAAATGTTGCTGCCGCTAGCGTAGCGGCTGGGGTGGTCGGGGATTCGGACGATGTCTCTGCTGCCGCACTTGGGACAGGTGTGCGAATTCTTCATTTCGGCTCCTTTCGATTCAGGAGGGCCGCCCCGCACAGGGCCAGCAACGCGGCCAGGTCCGCCGGGGCCGGCGCCGGGCAGAGCGTTTTCGGTGTATCCTCCATACCGCTCACCGGCTCCGGCGGCCGTAAAACCGGATGGCGAGAGGGATGGACACCACGGTCAGCACCACGGCGGCGATGGCGGCGGGAACCAGGGAGAGGGACAGATAGAAGCCGCCGTCCAGGGAGGACTGCTCAATGGTGGCGATGCCTCCGGCGCTGGCACACACCAGAAAGATGATGAGGAACATCGCCAGCCGCCCCTTTTCTACGCCGAACCGGAACATCATGGGCAGGGTGATGTCCAGGATGCACACGGCCACGCACACGGACAGCAGGATGACGGGGATGGAGGGACCCTCCACATCGCTGAGCCAGATGACCGACAGGATGGTCTGAAGGACAAAGGTGGCCGCCGCCGAGACGGCCACGGCGATCCAGCCGAAGAGATACTTGCTCAGCACCACGTCCCGGGCGGAATACGGCATCATGGCAGCCATCTGGTCCCAGCGGCTCCGCTCGTCATAGGCCAGGGCGGTGTAGGGCAGCATAGAGGCATACACCACGGCAAAGGTGCTGTAAAACGTGCCGGGGATGCAGGAGAACACCAGAATTAACAGCAGGAAGATCTTCATCTGCCGGAAGATCACGTAGTAGTCTTTCAAAAGCAGGGCACTCATTGCTCCTTCGCTCCTTTCACCAAAAACAGGACGATATCCTCCACTGTGGGCCGCTCCAGCGCCCAGCCCGCAGGCACCAGCGCCCGCTTCACCAGGCACCGGACGCCGCCGAAGCTGCTGTTCTCCCGGGCTACCACGGCCCCGTCCTGAAGGCTGTTCACTTGATCTGCCGTGCCCACGAAGATGCCATACTCCTCCAGCAGCCGATCCTTCTCGTCGCAGAACAGCAGCCGCCCCTGGTGGAGGAAGGCGATATAGTCGCACAGCTTCTCCAGGTCGCTCAAAATGTGGGAGGAGATCAGGATGGAGTGGTCCTCCTCCCGGGTGAACTCGTTGAAGATCTCCAGCACCTCGTCCCGGACGATGGGGTCCAGGCCGGCAGTGGCCTCGTCCAGCACCAGCAGCCTGGGGCTGTGGCTCAGGGCCACGGCGATGGCCAGCTTCATCTTCATGCCACGGGAGAAGTCCTTGAAGGGCTTTTTCTCCGGCAGGCCGAAGCGGGTGAGGTAATTCTGGTACTGTTTTCCGTCCCAACGGCGGTAGGTCTTGGCCATGACGCCTCCCACCTGAAGGGCGTTCAGGCTCTCTGGGAAATAGGCCTCGTCCAGCACCACGCCGATGTCCTCTTTCAGGGAGAGAAACTCCGGCGCGGCGGAATCCGCCCCCAGGACGGTGCAGGTGCCGCTGTCCGGCCGCAGGGCCCCCATCAGCAGGCGGATGGTGGTGGACTTGCCGGCGCCATTCTCTCCCACCAGACCGCAGATGGTGCCGCTGGGCACGGTGAGGGACAGGTCCTGTAAGGTAAAGCCGGGAAAGTGTTTCGTCACATGGCTCAATTCAATGGCGTTCATACGTGAGGTTCCTCCTCTTTCAGCAGGATGCGGAGCATTTCCATCAGCTCCAGTGCCGAGACGCCGCACTGGGCGGCCAGCTCCACGGCGGCGTCCAGGTGGTCCTCCAGCTCCTTCAGCTTCTGCTCCCGGATCAGGTCCAGATTCTTTTCCGCCACAAAGCAGCCCTTGCCGGCCACGGTGTAGAGGAAGCCGTCGGCCTCCAGCTCGTCGTAGGCCCGCTTGGTGGTGATGACGGAGATCCGCAGGTCCTTGGCCAGGGCCCGGATGGAGGGCAGCGCCTCTCCGGGGGAGAGCTTCCCGGCAATGATCTGGGCTTTGATCTGGGAGTAGATCTGATCGTAGATGGGTTGGTTGGTGGTATTGCGGATGATGAGTTCCATGGAAGTCACTCCTGTTCGTACTGTACATTTACAGTATATACAGTATGCACGGATTGTCAAGAGGGAAATGCTGGATCCCGCAAAAATTTTTGTGGTCCTTGGGGCTAGGCTCTCAACAGAAAATGTGATACACTACTAAAGCTGAGACTGACGGCTTGTCCGGAGAAAAGGAGGTGAGCGCCGTGGAGACCATCCCCGGCAGCGGAAACTGGAAGCTAACCATTCGCCGGGAGGCGGCGGGGATTACCATCCTGCGGGCGGCCACCTGCGACGCCCGGGCCCGCCTGCCGGAGACGTTATACGGCCTGCCGGTGACGGCCCTGGGGGACCACGCCCTCTCGCCCACCGCCGCTTCCGCGGAGGGGGAGGACCTGCTGGTGACCTGCGGCACCGGGACGGACCCGGGGACCTGGAGCAACCGGGACCTGGAGGACCTGACCCTGCCCCGGTCCCTGGAGCGGGTGGGGGATTACGCCCTGATGAACTGCGGCGGCCTGCGGACCCTGCGGCTTCACGACGGCATCGGTCAGTGGGGCGGCGGGGTGCTGATGAACTGCCGACGGCTGGCAGCCTTCCATCTGACCCGGGTGGGGGAGCAGGGGGACACCCTGGCCTGGTTTGCCGACGAACTGCCCTGGGAGCTGGATGTCACCGTGGAGGAGACGGACGGCACCGTGTTCCGTTTGCTCTTTCCGGAGTACCGGGAGGTTTATGAGGAGAACTGCCCGGCCCATCACTTTGATTACAACATCTTCGGCGCCGGATATCCCTATCACCACTCCTTCCGCCGGAAGCGGCTGGACCTGCGGACGTATGACGAGCTGTGGAGCGGTTTTCTGGGCATGGAGCACGATGAGGACTGCGCGGTGCGGCTGGCCTTCTGGCGGCTGCGCTACCCGGTGGAGCTGACGCCCCGGGCGGAGGGGCAGTACCTGTCCTACCTCCGGGCCCACGCCGGAGAGGCGGCAGTCTGGCTGGTGGGAGAGCGGGACATGCCGGGGCTGGCGTTTCTGCTGAGGACGGCGGAGCCGGACCGGGAGGCCCTGTCCGCCGCCTGCGCCCTGGCGAGGGAGAGCGGGGTCTCCGAGGCCCTGGCCCTGCTGCTGGAACAGCAGCGGGATGTGGCCCCCCGGGGGCTGGACAAGACTTTTGACTTATAGCAGGGAAGGAGGCGCACCATGGCGGCCAAGGACCTGACGGCCATCGGACTGGAGATTTTGCAGACGGCCCGGAATGAACTGTATCTGAATCTGCCCTATCTGGATGTGGCGCTGTGCAGCCTGGACTTCCAGCCCGGCGGCGGGGTGACGCTGTCCCTGGCCACCGACGGGGAGACGCTGTACTACGACGGCAGCTTCCTCTCGGAGCGGTATCTCCGGTCCCGGACGGCGGTGGACCGGGCCTATCTCCACGTGCTGCTCCACTGTATGCTGCGGCACCTGTGGAAGAAGCGGGGCAGGGTGGCGGAGCTGTGGGATCTGGCCTGCGATGTCGCGGTGGAGAGCATCCTGGACGAGCTGGACTACCCCTGCCTGGCCGGGGGCTTCGTCCCCGCCAAGCAGAAGTTCTACGGCGAGTGCCGGGCAGAGATGCCGGTGCTGACGGCGGAGGGCATCTACCGCCATCTCCTGCGGCTGGACCTGCCGGAGTACGAGGTGGCCCGGCTCCAGCGGACCTTTCTGGTGGACGACCATGGCCTGTGGGACCCGGACCAGCAGGACCAGGAGCAGCAGAAGCAGCGGGAGCAGAAGTGGCAGGGCGTCTCCGAAAAGACCCAGACGGGACTGGAGACCGTGCTGGCCGGCAAGGCCACCGGCGGCGAGGCGGTGCTGGAGCAGATCCAGGTGGCCAACCGGGACGACGTGGACTACCGGACCTTCCTCCGGCGGTTCGCCGTGCCCCGGGAGGTGATGGCGGTGGACGGCGACGCCTTTGACTATATCTTCTACACCTACGGCCTCCAGCTCTACGGCAACATGCCCCTGGTGGAGCCGCCGGAGACGAAGGAGGAGAAGCGGATCGAGGACTTCGTCATCGCCGTGGACACCTCCATGTCTACCTCCGGTGAGCTGGTGCGGCAGTTTCTGGCCTGCACTTACGCCATCCTCCGCAGCACGGAGACCTTCACTCGGAAGGTGAACATTCGCATTCTCCAGTGCGACGACCAGGTCCGGTCCGACACCCCCATCCGCGACCTGGAGGAATTGAAAGCCTATATGGAGAACTTCTCTCTGATGGGCGGCAGCGCCACGGACTTCCGGCCGGTGTTTGAACACGTGGCGGAGCTCCAGGTAGAGGGGGCCTTCACCTTCCTTCGGGGGCTGGTATACTTCACCGACGGCATGGGCGTCTATCCCCGGAAGCGGCCGCCCTATGACACGGCCTTCGTGCTGTTGGAGGAGCCGCCCCTGTCCGTAAAGATGCCCCCCTGGGCCATCCGGCTGGTGGTGCCCACCCCGGCCCTGGAACAGGCCGCCCGGGAGGCAGCGGAGGAGGCCAAAGCCGCCGGGCTGGACCTGATCGATTTGGACGAACTTCCCCAACTGTAAGGAGCTAACGATATGAACATCAAACAGGCAAAGCAGGAGATCACCAATACCTTGAAGGCGTATCTGGCCAAGGACCAGCTGGGGAACTACCTGATCCCCACAGTGCGCCAGCGGCCGGTGCTGCTGATGGGCCCGCCGGGCGTGGGCAAGACCCAGATCATGGAGCAGATCGCCGCCGAGACCGGCGTGGGCCTGGTGGCCTACACCATCACCCACCACACCCGACAGAGCGCCATCGGCCTGCCCTTCATCGAAAAGCGGACTTATGGCGGGGAGGAGGTCTCCGTCACCGAGTACACCATGAGCGAGATCCTCTCCTCCGTTTACCGGCTGATGGAGCGGACCGGACTGCAGGAGGGCATCCTCTTCCTGGACGAGATCAACTGCGTCAGCGAGACCCTGGCCCCCATGATGCTCCAGTTCCTCCAGTGCAAGACTTTCGGCAACCAGGCCCTTCCCGAGGGGTGGCTGATCGTGGCGGCGGGCAACCCGCCGGAGTACAACAAGTCCGTCCGGGACTTCGACGTGGTGACCCTGGACCGGGTGAAGCGCATCGACGTGGAGGAGGACTACGGCGTGTGGAAGGAGTACGCCCGCCGGAAGAACCTCCACGGGGCCATCCTCTCCTACCTGGACATCAAGAAGGACAACTTCTACCGCATCGAGAACACGGCAGACGGCCTCCAGTTTGCCACCGCCCGGGGCTGGGAGGATCTCAGCGAACTGCTGTACGCTTATGAGACCCTGGGCATCCGGGCGGACCGGGAGGTGGTGGGGCAGTACATCCAGATGCCCCGCATTGCCAAGGACTTCGCCAATTACCTGGAGATGTTCTACAAGTATCAAAAGACCTACCACGTGGAGGGGATCCTCAGCGGCACCTGGGAGAACATCACCGTGCTGGAGCTGCGGGAGGCGCCCTTTGATGAGAAGCTCTCCGTCATGGGGCTGGTGCTGTCCCGGCTCAGCGAGGAAGCCCGGAACACCCGCTGCCAGGACGCCCTGACCGACGCCCTCCACACCTCCCTGACAGAGTTTCGGGAGAAGATCGCGGACGCGCCGCCGCTGACGGTGCTGGACCAGCTGCTGTGGAAGCGGCGTACTGCCATGAAGCAGGCCAAAGAGGCCGGCCAGTTGGACAAGGAGTCCCGGGACCTCAAGCAGCGGGAGATCAACGCCCTGGAGGACTACCGCCAGCGGCTGGACCGGGAGGCCGTGGCCCCGGAAGGGGCTATGGACGCCGTCCGGGGCTGGTTCGGTGAAGAGGTGGAGCGGCGGAAGGCCGTGGCCATGGAGACGAAGGACATGTTCGACAACGCCTTCCGTTTCCTAGAGACCACCTTCGGCAACAGCCAGGAGCTGGTGATCTTCGTCACGGAGATCACCGTCGGGTACAACACCTCCTGGTTCGTGGAGCAGTTTGGCTGTGACGCCTATTTCCGCCACAACCGGGAGCTGCTGTTTGACAGCACCCGCCACCGCATCCGGGAGGAGATTGCCGCCGCCAAGGCGGCAGAACAGGAGGAAAACACATGAGGGAAGAGTGGAAGCAGATCGAAGCCGTGCTGGACGAGAAGGTGCGCCCGTCTCTCCGGGCCCACGGGGGTGAGCTGGAGATCGACCACCTGGAGGACGGCGTGCTGTATATCAAGCTGCTGGGCCAGTGTGCCGGGTGCCCCTCCGCGGACCTGACCAACGAGACGCTGATCGAGCATGAGCTGACGGCTGCCCTGCCGGAGCTGGTGCAGAAGGTCGTGGTGGTCCAGACTGTCAGCGACGAGCTGTGGGAGCAGGCCAAGCGGCTGCTGCGGGACCATCATCTTTGAAAGTCGGCAGCCCCTGAAGAGAAAAAAGCGCCCCCGGCAAAAGCCGGGGGCGCTTTTCAACAGCTTACCAGCTGTGGTGCTGCCAGGACTCTTCGGCAGTCATGGCGAAGTAGTCGTAATTGGGGGCGGGGCCGCTGTCGCCCCAGGTGGTGTCGATGTGGTAGTCTGTGCCGTCCAAGGTGGCCACGGTCCAGATGTGGGAGTTGTTGGAGAGGGCTGTGCAGTCGATGCCCTCCAGCTTCAGCAGCAGGTTGTAGGCGCCGGTGTACCCGTCGCACACGGCGGTGCCGTTTTCAAACAGGCTGTATGCAATATGGCTCAGGGAGCTGTCCCCGGCGGTGTAATCATAGACGCAGTTATCGCAGATCCAGGTGAAGTAGACCCGGGCCTTCTCATAGTCGGACATGGAGGTGGTGATCTCTCCGCTCTCCCACAGGGCATCATGGACGGCAATGGCCGCCTCCATGGCCGCGTCGCGGTAAGTCAGGATCTGATCTCCCGCGCTGGCGGCGGAGAAGGTGAGGGTGATGGACCCGTCCGCAGAATAGGTGCAGTTGACCGTGTTGTAGCATTGCTCACAATAGGTTTTCACAGCTGCCAGGGCCGCCTCCATCACCCGTCGGGCGGAGGTTACGGAGAGACTGGGGTACTGCAGGACCAGCGTGTTCTGGTTGGATGCCAGCATGTAGCGGACGCTTTCATCTATCTCCGCCGCAGTGGCGGGAGCGGCGATATACGTCCCCAAGGGCACCAGATCTCCCATGGCAGCGCCCAGGGCGCTCCAGGACTCCTTTCCCAGGTCCCAGTCCGGCGTTGCCCGCAGGCTTGGATCCACCATGCGGGTCAGCATGGCGGCGGCCGCGCCCCGGGTGATGGGCTGGTCCGGCAGGAAGGAGCCAGCGGCGTCGCTGCCTACGGACACGCCGGTGCGGTAGAGGGTCAGGATGTCCTGGTAATAGGGGGTGTACTCGGTCACGTCGGTGATGAACTGCCGGCTGGCGTAAGCCTGAGTTACCAGGTCCGCGTGAACGGGCGGCAGGGCCTCCTCCGGAAGCGTGTTCGCCAGCACATGGGCCACCTGGGCCCGGGTGGCGGGGGTGGAGAGGGACTCGTCCAGCTCCGTGCCGATGACACCCTCCGACTGGAGATAGCGCAGGTACCGGAGGGCCGCTGCCTCATTCTCGGCGGCATAGGCGCCTGGACCTGCCTCCGCGTCTCCGGTGCGGTACAGACTGCGGATGCGGCCGGCGAAAATCACCACCTGCCCAACGGTCAGCTGGTCTCGCAGGCCGAAAGTGCCGTCGGCCTTGCCTACGGAGAGACCATACGCATACAGCGCCGCCACATTGTCGTAGAACGTGGACTCCGGCGTCAGGTCGGAGAACTGGCCGGCGTAGGTTTTGCTGCGGACAAAATTGTCCGGGGTGTCCTGGGCGGCCCAGGCGGGGACAGTAAGAGCAAGCGCCAGTGCCAGCACCAGCGCGGGGACCCGTTTCTTCATGACGGCACCTCCTTATACAAAATGGAAGATCGAATTCAGGATTTCTGCCTGATGGAACAAAACGCGGACAGGGGCCTTTTCAGGAGGGGATGTCCAAATCCTCCATGGTCCGGTCCTCCACATAGGGATTCAGGTACTGGTTGACCAGCTCCAGAGTGGCGTCCGGGTCCAGATAGATGTAGGGGGAGCGCCACTCGTTGGGCAGAGTGGAGAAGGAGATCTTATCCACGCCCATGCTGATGGCCTCCTTCCCCAGCCAGGCCAGGTTCCCAAGGGACAGGTCCGTGTCCACATACTGCTGGAAGATCTTGGCGAACTCCCCCACCTTGTCCACGTTGGAGAGCGTCAGCGTCTGTTGAGCCACGGCTTTTAGGAAGTTCTGCTGGGTCTGCATCCGGCCGATGTCCTCGCTGCCGTAGCCGGAGCCGTCGTTGTTGTGGCGGAAGCGGACCACCTTCAGCGCCTCCGCACCGGAGAGATGCTGCATCCCGGCGGAGAAGTGGATGTGCAGGTCCTGGTAAGGATCGTCGTAATTCATGCTGATGGGGACTTCAAAGTCCACGCCGCCGATGGCATTCACCAGCGCGGCGAAGCCGTCCAGATCTACGGTTACCGTAAAATCCACTGGGATGCCCAGCTGCTGGGAGATGGTCTCGGCCAGCAGAGCGGTCCCGCCGGAGTTATAGGCGAAGTTGATCTTGTGGTTCTTTCCATTGATGACGGCCTTGGTGTCCCGGGGGATGCTGACACCATAGATGTAGTCGTTCTCTGCATCCACGGCCACCAGGATATTGGTGTCGCTGCCGCCATTGTGGTCATCCACGCCGGACACCAGAATGGTGTAGAAATAGGGCTTGCGCTCCAGATGGGCCGCCTGGGCCAGGACTTCTGCGTCCTGGGCGGTGTCTTCGGCGGAGACCTCCTCCGCTTCGTCGGGCCGGGTGGTTTCGGCGGGGACCTCAGGGGGACGGAAGAGACAGAAGTAGCCGGCATACAGTGCGGCGGCCACAAAGACCACGAGAAGCAGCAGTCTGCTCCAGCTGCGCCGTCTCCGGCGGGTTCTCTTTGCCATATTCAAAACGCTCCTTACAGCCGCGGCGGTGCCGCGGGGGTTTCTTTGGAAAAACTGGGTGAGAAGATTTACATAATACTCGTTGCAACATTATAAAACGGGAAGCGGAAAAACACAAGAGGAAAATGGCGTGCCGGAGCGCGGCACGCCATTTTTCAGGAATTCTCCGCATCTTCCCGGGTCTCCTCCGGAACCAGCTGCTGCAAGAGAGTCTTGATGTCAGCCAGCAATTGGTTCTGATAGGAGAGGGCGCATCGTATGTAATGGAGTGCCGGATCCAGGTCCTGGATGGGCTCCACGCCCTCCACCGGGTGAGGCCAGCGGCGGACGGGAGGCTCCGGGGTGGCCGGCACTGCGGCGACCGGGGGCTCCGGTGTGGACCGGGCCACGCGGCGGCAGCGGGATTGCTTTGCCATATCGATTCCTCCGTTGCGAGCTTTCTAAGACTAGTCTATGCGCATTTTATTCCCCGCGGTACTTTTTCCGGGTGGCGATGCCGCCGCGGATGTGTCGCTGGGCCTTGTTCACCTCCAGGACTTCCTTCACCTGCTGGTACAGCACCCGATTGAACTGGGGCAGCCGTTCGGAGATGTCCTTGTGCACTGTGGATTTGCTGATGCCGAATTTCTGTGCGGCGGCGCGGACCGTGGTCCGGTTTTCGATGATGTACTGAGCCAGCCGTTCGGCCCGCTCCTCCATGTTACCCTTCAAAACACAACACTCCCCGCCTCTTGTTGCTCCATCCTATGCGGGGAGAAAAAGGGATATGCGCGGACTGGGGCGGAGGGAAGAGAACCTCTTCTGTCTTTAGACGAAAAAGGGCCCGTCCGGGTTTTCCGGACGGGCCCGAGGGGGATTATTTTTTCAGCTTCTGGATCTTCTCCAGCCGGTTCAGGGCCTCGTTGAGGGTGTCGTCATTCTTGGCGAAGTGGAGGCGGATCAGGTGGTTCACCGGCTCCCGGAAGAAGCTGGAGCCGGGCACGGCCCCCACGCCCACCTCCCGGGCCAGGTTCTTGCAGAACTGCAGATCGCTCTCATAGCCGTACTCTCTGATGTCCAGCAGCACGTAGTAGGCGCCCTCCGGGTCATTGTGGGAGATGTGCAGGTCATCCAGCCCCTTGAGAAACAGGTCCTTCTTGTGGGTGTACTTGGCCAGCAGGTCGTCATAGTAGTCCTGGCCGAACTCCAGGCCGGGGATTACCGCCTCCTGCAGCGGCGCGGCGCAGCCCACCGTCAGAAAGTCGTGGACCTTCTTGGCCCGGTCGATGATCTCCTCCGGCGCGATGATGTATCCCAGCCGCCAGCCGGTGATGGAGTAGGTCTTGGACAGGGAGGAGCAGGACAGCGTCCGGTTCCACATCCCCGGCAGGGTGGCGAAGTAGGTGTGCCGGTGGGGGGCGTAGACGATGTGCTCATACACCTCATCGGTGATGACGTAGGTGTCGTATCTGGTGGCCATCTCCGCAATGGTCAGCAGCTCCTCCCGGGTGAAGACCCGGCCGCAGGGGTTGGAGGGGTTGCACAGCACCAGGGCCTTGGGACGTTGGCGGAAGGCAGCCTCCAGCTCGTCCACGTCGAAGGTGAAGGCGGGCGGGTGCAGTGGCACATAGATGGGCTCCGCCCCGGAGAGGATGGTGTCTGCCCCATAGTTCTCATAGAAGGGGGAGAAGACGATGACCTTGTCCCCGGGGTTGGCCGCGGTCATCATGGCGCACATCATAGCCTCGGTGGAGCCGCAGGTGGCCACGATTTCCTTGTCCGGGTCGATGGTGCGGCCCATATAGCGGGACTGCTTGCGGGCCAGGGCCTCTCGGAAGTTCTGGGCCCCCCAGGTGACGGAGTACTGATGGGGGCCCTCCCGGGCCACCTGGGCCAGCCGTTCCAGGATCGCCTGGGGCGGCTCGAAGTCGGGGAAGCCCTGGGACAGGTTCACCGCGCCGTACTTCAGGGAGACGCGG
Organism: Oscillibacter acetigenes; assembly: GCF_025567605.1. Lineage (NCBI taxonomy): Bacteria > Bacillati > Bacillota > Clostridia > Eubacteriales > Oscillospiraceae > Oscillibacter > Oscillibacter acetigenes. The sequence continues at coordinate 184,283 of NZ_JAOQKG010000001.1, forward strand.
GTCATCCGCCGGATCACGGAATCGGTGAAACTGGCGGTGCGTTCAGAAAGAGGCTGGGGCATGGTCAAAATCACTCCTTACTTTGGAACAGTTGGGAAAAAGTCCTGCCAAAGCGCAATATTTTTATCAGTATAGCACGTCACGGGACAGCTGTCACCTCCGGAATCCGCAAAGGGGCGATACCTGATGTGAAAAAACGTTGGGAATTCCGGGGGGATGTGCTATAATAGATGAGAAAGGGGCACGGCCATGCACGTTGCATTTTCCGCTCTGCTGGCGGAGGGGCGGCCTTTTCTGGGGACCTTCATCCAGTCCGCTGCACCGGAGTTTGTGGAGGCCGCGGGCTACGCCGGGTTCCGGTTCTTGACCGTGGATCTGGAGCACACCTATTACGGCCCGGAGAAAACTGTGGAGATGGTCCGGGCCGGGGAAGCGGCGGACCTGTGCGTCCTGGCCTGCGCGACACCATCCTGATGTACCAAAAGTGCCGGGAGATTATGGGGCAGGTGCTGGAACCCGGAGCCATTTGATTTTCAAAGCAACATAACGATAGAAAGGAAGCTGCGAACATGAACGAGACATTGAAGGTTTTGAAGGAGCGCCGGAGCGTCCGCAAGTACAAGGCGGAGCAGATCAGGGACGAGGAGCTGAACGCCATTCTGGAGGCGGGCACCTGGGCGCCTTCCGCCAAGGGACTCCAGACCTCTGTCATGGTGGTGGTCCAGGACCCGGAGACCATTGCCTGGATGTCCAAGCTGAACGCGGAGATCCAGGGCAATCCCGGCACGGATCCCTTCTACGGTGCCCCCACCGTGGTGGTGGTTCTGGGGGACGGAGAGAAGCTGAACTGGCTGCAGGACGGCTCCCTGGTGATGGGAAACCTGATGACCGCTGCCGCGGCTTTGGGACTGGGCTCCTGCTGGATCAACCGGGCCATGGAGCTTTTTGACCGGCCGGAGGGCAAGGAACTGCTGAAGAAGTGGGGGCTGCCGGAGACCTACCGTGGTGTGGGCAACTGCATCCTGGGGTATGTGGAGGGGGACCTGCCCGCCCCCAAGCCCCGGAAGGACGGCTGGATCCTCCGCGTGTGACAGATACACAGGGCGGCGGGAGCATTCCCGCCGCCCTGCTGTTTTGCTGCGGTAGCCCTTGGCGAATCGTATGCAATCGCTTCATTTGGTGAAATCAACAGAGAGGCCTGTAGATATGATCGGCTTGTGATTGCGCTCAAAAAGATGAAAGTTCCCACTTGATTGTATCCATATCCACATAGGCATGTACTGGATTGCGTGGATCAAGATAAATAACGGGCTGCTGAAAATCAGTAGCCGGCTTTATCCATGACAAGAGGCTTTTGACTGTATAAGTCCGTCCGCCATAACAGTAGGAGCATTGAACGACCCACGGAGAGCATTGCCCGGGCCAGTTTACAAATGTCTTTGTGTTCCAGTTGATCCAAACTAGATGTCGAACGGATTGAATTTTTCCGACCACTGAAATGCCGTTTGTTTTTAGGTGCTTTCTGCGCTGCTCCTGCAGACCGCACCTCGCCAAACAAACAATACTGCCCAATAAAAGGATCGCCCCAATTGGGATAAAAGACCAATTGCAGCCGCCATTCACAGGGATGTCTGTGATATAAAAGAGCATCCCGAGGAAAACAAAAATGATTCCCATCAACCCAAATATAAAAGCGCATAAGGACCAGATCGTTTGGGGCTGGCGCATACAATCCCTCCTGATACACAGGCTCACTGGAAACACCCCTATTTTATCATACAAACCCATTTTTCACAAGGTCGGTTGGTGAAAGACGGAGTTCAGGCCATCACAACGGAGCTTGAAAAGGGAACTGCTGACCTCCCCCCCCTTGCGTCGGCGGGGAAATTGCGATACACTGGACGGGAGAACACGAAGGCGCTGCCCCGGGAGACCGGAGGGGCGGCCGCCGTTTGGAAAGGAAGAACCACCATGCCAGATATCACCGCGGTAACCCATGCCCAGAACATCCGCTACGACCGGAAGGCGGAGGCCCTTTACATCATCGACCAGACCCTGCTGCCGGGGGAGGAGAAGGAGATCCGCCTCCAGACCATTGACGAGATGGTGGAGGCCATCCGGGCCCTGCGGGTGCGGGGGGCCCCGGCCATCGGCATCTGCGCCGCCTACTGCATGTATGTGCTGGCCAAGTCCATCCGGACCGAGGACCGTCCCACGTTTTTGAAGCGCCTCAGCGACTATGGCCAGCAGCTGGACGCGGCCCGTCCCACGGCGGTGAATCTGGGCTGGGCCATCCGGGAGATGATGCGCACCGCCTTGGAGCATGTCCACGATACCCGGGGCCAAATGCTGGACGCTTTGTACGAGCGGGCAGTAGTCATCCATGAGGACGACATCGCCAAATGCAGGGCCATCTCCGAATACGGTCTGAGTCTGCTGAAGGAGGGCGACGGCGTCCTGACACACTGTAATGCCGGGCCCCTTGCCACCTCCCGATACGGCACGGCCCAGGGCCCCTTCCTGCTGGCGGCGGAGCGAGGGATGCACATCCGGGTATTCGCCGACGAGACCCGCCCCCTGCTCCAGGGCGCCCGGCTCACCAGCTATGAGCTCCAGCGGGCCGGGGTGGACGTGACGCTGATCTGCGACAACATGGCCTCCATTGTCATGAAGAACGGCTGGGTCCAGGCCTGCTTCGTGGGCTGCGACCGGGTGGCCGCCAACGGCGACACCGCCAACAAGATCGGTACCTCCGGCGTGGCGATTCTGGCTAAGCACTACGGCATTCCCGTCTACGTGCTGGGCCCCACCTCCACGATTGATATGGCCTGCCCCGACGGGGACCACATCCCCATCGAGGAGCGGGACGGCGAGGAGATCAAGACCATGTGGTACGAAAAGCCCATGGCTCTGCCCGAGGTGAAGTGCTACAACCCCGCCTTCGATGTGACGGACCATGAGCTGATCGCCGGCATCGTCACAGAGAAGGGCATCTGCCGCCCGCCTTATACCAAGAGCCTGAAGGCGCTGTTTGACGACAAGAAGTGACAACGAAATGGAATATCTGACATCTACATTACAAGGAGGAATCAAAAATGGCCATCAAGGAATCCCCATCCGCCTCTATCGCGGCGGAAGAGAGCCAGATTGCAAAAGCTGTGCTGATGCCCGGCGACCCCCTGCGGGCCAAGTACGTGGCGGACCACTATCTGGAGGAGGTGGTGTGCTTTAACACCGTCCGGAACATGCTGGGCTACACCGGCACCTACAAGGGCAAGCGCATCTCCGTCATGGGCCACGGTATGGGCGTGCCCTCTATGGGTATTTACAGCTATGAGCTGTACCAATTCTTCGGTGTGGATACCATCATCCGCATCGGCTCCGCCGGCGGCATCGGGGATGATGTGAAGGTCCGGGATGTGGTCATCGCCCTGGGGGCCTCTACCAACTCCCACTTCGCCGACCAGTACCGGTTCCCCGGCCAGCTGTGCGCCACCGCCGACTTCCGGCTCCTCCGGGACGCGGTGGAGACGGCGGAGGCCATGGGCGTCCGAGCAGATGTAGGTCAGGTGTTCACGGCGGACCAGTTCTACAACGACAACCCCGACGCCGGGGCCATGTACCGGAAGTTCGGCATCCTGGCGCTGGAGATGGAGACGGCTGGCCTCTACTGGACGGCCCAGCGGCTGGGGAAGCGGGCGCTGTCCCTGCTGACCATCTCCGACCACATCTTCACCGGGGAGTCCCTCTCCGCCCAGGAGCGGCAGGACTCCTTCCACGAGATGATGGAGATCGCCCTGGAGACTGCCTGGAAGTCCCTGGAGGGCTGACGTATGGCGCTGTTCGGAAAGCGTGAGAAGGCCTATGAGGTCTGGGGCGACAAACCCCGGTGGAAGGAAGCCCGGCAGCGGCTGAAGGATGCTGGCATCAAGGTCATGGAGACCGGTTTCTATGAGACGGAGGCGCCGGCGTGCGGCTGCGGCGCCAAGCTGGACCACCGGGACTTCGGCCCCAACGGGAAGATCGACCGGCTGACCTACTACATCTCCGTGAAGCCGGAGGACGTGGAGCGGGCGAAGGAGCTGCTGGCGGATCTGGTAAAGCCGGAGCACGTGGCGCCCCAGTAACCGGAACTGCAAAAGATAAGGACCCGCTGGGGCGTGTGCCCCGGCGGGTCCTTCTTCTGCAAAAAACGTTTTGACAGGACAGGCAAAGTTTTAATTTAGAGCAGTGCGGGCCCCTTCGTCTGAGAGCCATCCGATAGAGGCGGCCGCACAGTTCTCTGCGCTGCTTCCGGAACGGTTCGGCCTGCCTGGGAATGCCTCAGCTCACTCCGCTGTCAGATCGTACACCACGCCGCCCACAGAGATGGAGGCCATGTCCTCCATGGGGAGGACCTCAGAGAACACCTCGCCCTTGGAGCAGACAGTGACGCCATCCTCCGGGCCGATGCTGCCGCCGGCGTTAGACAGGTCGATCACCGTGCCGTCGGTGAGGGTCAGCAGGATTTCCACGTTTTCGAAGTACCGCTGTGTGGTGAGGCGGTCCTCTTCGCTTTGCCGGCCGCTGCCGGAGTTGCTCCACACCACCTCGCTGTCCACGGTGTAGTCCACCTTGTAGGCCACGGGAGAGAGGGTGATGGAGTCGATGGTGAAGGTCATGCCGTCCTGGGTGAAGGTCTCGCCGCCGCTCAGGGTGACGGAGCTGTCCTCGTAGGTCATCTCAAACTTGAGCCTCCACTTACCCTCGATGATGGGTACGGCCTCGCCGGCCTCCTCGTCCCACTTGTAGAGGTTCTCGAACACACCGGTGGCGGTGCAGTCGTTGATGGGCTTGTCGGCGCTGACCGTCTCCACCATCTGGATGGAGCTGGCTGCGGGATCCTCCACCACAAAATAGCTGCTGCCGTGGCTTCCGCCCAGAATGCTCAGGTCCGTGCCGTTGCCGTGGACCAGCAGCATTTCGCCTGTGATGTCCTCCGGCAGCAGGCGGGTACCGTCGTCCCGACTGATGGTGTAGACGATAACGGCATTATACGCATCGCCCATGACGGCGTCGGCGGTGACGGTGACGCCGTTGTCCGTGTCGCTGGCGCCCACGGGATAGCCGATCTTGTCGATGATCTCCGTCTGAGCGGGTGCCCCGCCAAAGAGGGGAGAGAAGACCTCCGCAGCGGACCGCAGGATGCCGGTGGCGCCGGCGGTGCCCACTGCCAGCACCAGCACCGCCGCAGCGGCGATCAGGGCTATCCGGCGGACGGGGCGGCGAGCGGGCCGGGTCTGCTTCCGCGCCGCCTCAGCGGCCCGGCGGGCGATGGCGGCCTTTTCCTCCTCTGTAAAGTGCAGGCTGTTCAGGGACTCCTGATATTCAAACGAGCTGTTCATAGCCATATCCTCCCAAAAGTTCTTTCAGCTTCGTCCGTCCCCGGGCCAGCCGGGTGTGGACGGTTGCGGTGGGGATGCCCAGGATTTGACCGATCTCGGCAGCCTGGTAACCCTCGTAATAGAACAGGTAAATGACGGCCCGGTAGTGGGGCGGCAGCTGATTTACCGCCTCCAGCACAGACCCGTCGCCCGCCTGGGGGGCGGGGACCTCCAGTCCGACATCCAGGGATTGCGACCGCTGCCGCCAGGGGCTTTTCAGCAGGTCCTTGCAGGCGTTGGCCGCCATCCGCAGGATGTAGGCCCGCTCGTGCTCCGGGCTCTTAAACTCCCGGGGCTCCATCAGCAGCTTCACGAAGACCGTCTGGCAGATATCCTGGGCATCGTGGGTGTTTTTCAGATAGGTGTAACTGAGGCGGAGGATCGCGTCGGCGTATGTGTTGGCCAGCCGCTCCGCCTGTTCCATATCGTCCATGTATCTCAACTCCTTTGGAGCGCTCTCACCCAGGATACGATCCGGCGGGGAAAAAACTTTCAGGGAGGGGAAAGTTTTTTTCAGGGCAGGAAAAAGCGGCCCCTGGGGCCGCTTGGATCCGGTTTTATTCTCCCACGATTAAAGCAATCAGCTCCACGGGTTCCGTGCCCCGGTTCTCCAGGCCGTGGACCTCGCCGTAGCCGGTGGCGCAGATGTCGCCGGGGCGGACCACGATCTCCTTGCCATTGTCGTTGAACACGCCCTCGCCCTTGATGATGTAGTAAAACTCGGTCTCATGGTCGTGGGGGTGGTCGCCGATGGAGCAGCCTGGGTCCACGGTGACGTGGGCGAACAGGCGGCCGTGGTTATAGAGGCCCTCCTTGTCCGTCAGGTCCTTCATGTGGATGAGGCCCTTGCCGTTCTGGACGCAGGCATCCCGACGGGGGCACTTGTCGGATGGGGTGAACATGGCAGTCTCTCCTTTTTATTGATCTGCCGGTGGTCTTGCAGAGCCCCGGCGAAGATGATACCATCATAGCAGAGGCAAAGGGGAATGTCCAGCCGGGAAATCTCCGGCGGCGGGCGGCTTTTTTGCGAAAAAGGCTTGACTGTCAAGTCCCTTGATACTTTATCCTGAGGCCAAAGGAGGCGGTATCATTGACCAGCAAGGAGATGGAGGCCCGGTCCGGCGTGCCCCGGGCCAATATCCGCTACTACGAGGCGGAGGGGCTGCTGGCCCCCGCCCGGTCCGGTAACGGCTACCGGGATTACAGCGAGGAGGACCTGCGGACCCTGGAGAAGATCAAGCTGCTGCGGCGGCTGGGAGTAACCATCGAGGCGCTTCGGGCCTTGCGGGACGGCAGGGCGGAACTTTCTGCCGTGCTGGACCGGCGGCTGGCGGAGGTGGGCGGCGAACAGGCCGCCCTGGGCCGGGTGGAGCGGGTCTGCGGCGACCTGCGGCGGACCGGCGCCACATTCACCGGCCTGGACCCGGGGAGGTACCTGGCGGACCTGGACGCCCCGGCCCTGCCGGGGGAGGGCGGCCCCTGGTGGGAGAAGGCATCTGCTTCGGCCCTGCCGGAGACGGACCGGCTGCCTACGGTGTGCAGCGCCTCCCGGCGGCTGTTCGCCCGAATGTTCGATGAGATGCTGGTGCGGATGCTGCTGGTGGCGGGACTATGCCTGCTGGGGTATAACCCGACTCGGGCCGCACTGGCTATCAGTTTCGCGGGGGTGGTCCTGCTGGGTGTTTTGGAACCTCTGTCCCTGCATCTCTGGGGCACCACGCCGGGCAGGCCCTGTTGGGGATGCGGCTGGCTGGAATGGATGGAAAAAACCTCCCATACAGCGAGGGCGTGACCCGCTATCTCATGATGCTATGGATGGGATTGGGCTTTTATATCCCCATACTGTCTCTTGTGATGATCCTCCGATCTGCTTGGCGGTGCTGGAAAGAGGAGCCCCAGCCCTGGGACGACGGGGTGGCCTACACCGCAAAGCCCTTCCGGCTCCGATACGCCGCATCGCTGATCCTGACGGTACTCCTGGTGCTGATAGTGGGAGAGGCTGTCAACAGCTGGTCCCAGCTGCCGCCCAACAGAGGGGATCTGACTGTGGCGGAGTTCGCGGAGAACTACAACCGCCAGGCGGAATATCTGGACTTTGGCGGCAGGGCCTATCTGGATGAAGACGGCCAGTGGCAGGAAAAGCCGGAGGATGGCAGCCAGATCATCTCCCTGGAAGACCTGATGGATGTGAACCCCTGGGACGATGCCAAGGCGTTCCACTACACGGTGGAGGACGGCCATGTCACAGCGGTCACCATGTCCGGAACCTTCCAAAATACCACAGCTATGTGGGTGGAAACACCTGACAGCTATGTGCCCCAAATCGTGACGGCCCTGGTCTGGGGGCGCAGGGAGGCGCCTTTCTGGTCTCTCTCCCGGCAGGCCCAGCTGCGGGAGCAGGAGGAGGCGGACTGGGAGCGGGGCTTCACCCTTCATCAGCCGGGGGTAATCATCACGGCAGAGGTGGAGCAGACAGGCTTTTGTTACTTCCAAGGCATGGGCTGGCAGCCGGTGGAGGAGGGCAACCGCCTCTCCTTCACCTACACCGTGGCCCTGGACAACGGATGACCGGAAGCAAAACGGCACGGCGCGGAGATCTCTCCGTACCGTGCCGTTAATCCTGGGCAAACAGGGCGTTGTAGTCCACTTTCAACGCCTCGGCCAGCTTGTCGATCTCAAAAATGGAAGTGGAGCGGTAGCCCGTCTCGATGTGGCCCAGCATGGTCTCCGTGATATCGCAGCCGTTGGTCTGCAGCTGGGCGGCCAGCTGCTTCTGGGAAAGGCCGCGGAGCTTCCGGTAGTATTTCACTTTCGCGCCGATGTTGCGGGTCAGAGGGGTACTTCTTTTCATTGCCATACTCCATAGAATCATGGGTTTTCTTTAAATGATAAAAGGAGCATTTGTCGGAAATCCTCTATCTATGAAGAAAATTTCATTTTTAGGGCTGGAAATGTCAGGGCGGGAACAGGGGAAAGGGAGATTGCAAAAACACCATCCTGGGTGTAAAATCACGTTAACTTCTGTTTTGTGCGAAGTTGAATTTGTTAAAAGCATAGAATTTTTCTTACTACCGAATTACCGCTTTACTTTGCTAATAAAATAAAGTAAAATAAATGCTGAAATCAACGCGGGCTGATAGTCCGCCGGGAGGAGAGTCCCCATGGAACTGGATCTGAACGTCCTGCGGCCCCAGGAGCGGGCATCGCTGCAGCTGCGGCTGCTGTATGAACAGGAGGGCTTCCGCAAATACCACATGGGTCGGTTCGAGGAATACGGTCTCTATCAGGAGAACCGCCGTTTTCTTTCCAGCGAGCAGGTCATCACCTTTACGGACCTGGACGGGCGGCTGCTGGCGCTGAAGCCGGACGTGACCCTCTCCATCGCCAAGAATGCCCAGGTGGGGCCCGGCGGCTGCGGCCGGTACTACTATCAGGAAAACGTCTACCGCCCCAGCCAGGAGAGCCATACCTTCCGGGAGATCAGTCAGATGGGCCTGGAGTGCATCGGTGCCGTGGATGATGCCGCTGCGGCCCAGGTGGTGTCCCTGGCCCTGCGGAGCCTGGCCCTGACCGGGCGGGACTTCGTGCTGGAGATCAGCCACATGGGCTTCGTCACCGGCCTCTTTGACGCGGTGGGCGCCCAGGAGGCTGTGCGGCCCAGGCTCCTCACCTGCATCCGGGACAAAAACGTCCATGAGCTGCGCAAAGCCGCTGAGGCCGCGGGCCTCTCCCGCCAGGGGACGGACGCACTCTGCCGCCTGGGGACTCTGGCAGGGCCCTGGCAGGAGGTTCTTGCTGCCGCGGAGGTGCTGGCCCTGAACGCCGCCATGGGGGCGGCGCTGGAAGAGCTGCGGGGCCTGTGTCGGGCGCTGGAGGACCAGGGGCAGACGGACCACTGGAAGCTGGACTTCTCCCTGGTGAACGATATGGAGTATTACAACGGCTTGGTGCTCCAGGGATATCTGGCGGGAGCGCCCCGGGCAGTGCTCCGGGGCGGGCAGTATGACCCCCTGGCGGAGCAGTTCCGCCCCGGCGCCCGGGCCATCGGCTTTGCGCTGTACTTAGACGAGCTGGACCGGCTGTCCGACGCGGCGGCGGAGCCGGCTGGCCTGGTGATGCTGAACGTGGCCCTGCCCAAGGGCCGCCTGGGAGACAAGGTTTACGACCTGCTGGCGGGCGTGGGCTACGGCTGCCCGGAAAACTACGCCGACACCCGGAAGCTGGTGGTGGAGAACCGAAAGGCGGGCATCCGCTACTTCTTGGTGAAGCCCAGCGACGTGGCCATCTACGTGGAGCACGGCGCGGCGGACATCGGCATCGTAGGCAAGGACATCCTGGCCGAGTCCGGCGCGGATGTGTATGAGCTGCTGGACACGGGCTTGGGCAGGTGCCGCATGTGCGTGGCCGGGCCGAAAGACTTTACCGAGGACCAGAGCCGGGCCCTGCGGGTGGCCACCAAATTCGGGAATATCGCCAAGCGGTACTACGCCGCCCAGGGCCGAGACATCGACATCATCCAGCTGAACGGCTCCATTGAGCTGGCCCCCATCCTGGGCCTCTCTGATGTGATTGTGGACATCGTGGAGACGGGCACCACCCTGCGGGAGAACGATCTGAAGGTGCTGACGGAGTTCATGCCCATCTCGGCCCGCTTCATCGCCAACCGGGCCAGCTACCAGTTCAAGCACCAGGAGATCGAGGCGCTTCTGGGCAGGCTGAAGGAGGTGACGGAGGCATGATTCCCATCTATGAGGCGGACCGCCTGGAGGACCTGCCCCTCTTTGACCGCCCCCCCCAGGCGGAGGAGGATGTGGATGCGGCGGTGGCCGCCATTCTGGCGGACGTCCGCACCCGGGGGGATGAGGCCCTGCGGGAATACACCCGCCGGTTCGACGGCGCAGATCTGGAGCGGTTTGAGGTGACGGCGGAGGAGCTGCGCGCCGCCTGGGACTGTGTGGACGGGAATTTCCGGGAGACGCTGCGGCAGGCGGCGGACAATATCCGGCACTTCCATGAGGCACAGGTCCACCGGGACTTCTGCCTGACGGACCGGCCCGGCGTGGTGCTGGGCCAGCGATACACGCCTGTCGAGCGGGTGGGCATCTGCGTACCCGGCAGCCCGGTGGCTTTTCCCTCCACCATTTTGATGAACGTCATCCCTGCCAGGATCGCCGGGGTAAAAGAGATCGCGGTGGTGACGCCGCCGAACCAAAACGGCGCCATCTCTGCAGAAGCTCTGGCAGCGGTAAAAATCGCCGGGGCGGACCGGGTGTTCAAGATCGGCGGCGCCCAGGCGGTGGCGGCCCTGGCCTACGGCACGGAGACAGTCCCCCAGGTGGACAAGATCGTGGGTCCCGGCGGCGTCTTTGTGGCTGCCGCCAAGCGGAAGGTGTTCGGACAGGTGGACATCGACATGATCGCCGGCCCCAGTGAGATCCTGGTGGTGGCGGACGGGAAGAGCGACCCCGCCTGGGTGGCGGCGGACCTGTTGAGCCAGGCGGAGCACGACGCCCACGCCGCCGCCGTGCTGGTGACGGACAGCCGCCCCCTGGCGGAGGCCGTCCAAAACGAGGTGGAGCGCCAGCTGACGGACCTGCCCCGGCGAGATATCGCTCAAAAGTCCTTGGAGGCCAACGGTAAGATCCTGGTGACAAAGGACCTGGCCGCGGCAGTGGAGGCCGCCAACCGCATCGCTCCGGAGCATCTGGAGTTGTGCGTGGACGATCCCTTTGCCCTGCTGCCCCTGGTCAAAAACGCCGGCAGCGTTTTTCTGGGCCGCCACACGCCAGAGGCGCTGGGGGACTATTTCGCGGGTCCCAACCACACCCTGCCCACCAGCGGTACGGCCCGGTTTTCCAGTCCCCTCAGCGTAGACGACTTTGTGAAGAAGACCCAGTTCATCTACTACACCCGGGAGGCGCTGGCAGACGCCGCCCCCCGGATCGCGGACTTTGCAGAGCGGGAGGGCCTCCACGGCCACGCCCGGTCTGCCCTGTCCCGCACGGAAGAGAAAGGAGAGTGATCCCATGAGCCGCTGGATTTCCCAGGAGGCGGAGCGCCTTGCCCCCTACACCCCCGGCGAGCAGCCCCAGGATCAGCAGTATGTAAAGCTGAACACCAATGAGAGCCCCTTCCCCCCGTCGCCCAAGGTTCTCAAGGCCATCAACCGGGCGGAGATCCTGAAACTGAACCTGTACTCCGACCCCACCTGTGCCGCGCTGACGGAGGCCATCGCCAGGCGCTATGAGCTGAAAGCCAAGAACGTGCTGGCGGGCAACGGCTCTGACGAGGTGCTGGCCTTTGCCTTCCGGGCCTTCTGCGGAGCGGGGCAACCCGTGGCCTTTGCGGATGTTACCTATGGGTTCTATAAGTCCCAGGCTGCCCTGTTCGATCTGGATGTGAAGATAATCCCCCTGCGGGAGGACTTCACCTTACATGTGGACGACTATATGGATTTCCCCGGCACCATTGTCATCGCCAACCCCAATGCCCCCACCGGTATTGCCGTGCCCCGGAACGACATCCAGCGGCTGCTGGAGGCGAACCCAGACCGAGTGGTGATCGTGGACGAGGCGTATGTGGACTTCGGCGCCGAGAGCTGCGTGCCCATGATCTACCGTTATGACAACCTGCTGGTGACCCAGACTATGTCCAAGAGCCGGTCCCTGGCCGGCGGTCGGGTGGGCTACGCATTGGGCAGCCCGGAGTTGATCGCGGACCTGAACCGGGTGAAATACAGCTTCCATCCCTACAATGTAAACCGGCTGTCCATCGCGGCAGGGGCCGCCGCTGTGGCGGACGAGGCGTACTTCGCCGCCTGCACCGCTGCCATCCGGCAGACCCGGGCCTGGACCGTGGGAGAGCTGGAGAATTTGGGTTTCACTGTCCTGCCCTCCCAGGCCAACTTCGTCTTTGCCCGCCACAGCCAGCTTCCCGGCGAGACCCTGTACCGGAAGCTGAAGGAGAACGGCGTCCTGGTCCGCTGGTTCGACGCGGACCGGATCCGGGACTATATCCGCATTACCATCGGATCCATGGAGCAGATGGAGACCCTGGTGGAGGAGCTGACGGCCATCCTGGAAGAGCTGTAAGGAGGCGGAGAGATGCGCACTGCTGATATCAGGCGGGACACCCGGGAGACCCGGATCCAGCTCTCTTTAAACCTGGACGGCACTGGGAAGGCGGACATCGCCACCGGCGTGGGGTTCCTGGACCACATGCTGGAGCTGTTCGCCCGGCATGGGGATTTTGACCTGACCATCCGCTGCCAGGGGGACACCCAGGTGGACGGCCACCACAGCGTGGAGGACATCGGCATCTGCCTGGGCCGGGCCTTTGCAGAGGCTCTGGGGGACAAGCGGGGTATCACGCGCTACGGCCAGTTCCTCCTGCCCATGGACGAGACGCTGGTGCTGGTGGCCTGCGACCTTTCCGGCCGGGACTATCTGGGCTGGTCCGTGGACCTGCCCGCCCAAAGGGTGGGGGACTTCGATACGGAGCTGGGCAAGGAGTTCTTCCTGGCCTTCGTCCGGGCGTGCCCCATGTCCCTCCACATCCGGCAGATGGCCGGGGAGAACACCCACCACATTCTGGAGGCCGTGTTCAAGGGCGCGGGCCGGGCCTTGAAGATGGCTGTGGCCCCGGACGAAAAACACCGGGATGAAATTCCCAGCACGAAGGGTGTGCTGTAAATGATTGCAATTGTAGACTACGGCGTGGGGAACTTGTTCTCTCTGCTCTCCAGCCTGAGGGCCCTGGACCTGGAGGCGGAGGTCACCGGCGACGCCGGCCGCCTCCGGGCGGCAGACCGGATCATCCTGCCCGGCGTGGGCGCCTTTGGGGACGCCCGCGCCAAGCTGGATGCCACCGGCTTGGTGCCGGTGATTCAGGAGGAGGCGGAGAAGAAGCCTCTCCTGGGCATCTGCCTGGGGATGCAGCTGCTGTTTGACAAGAGCTTTGAGTACGGGGAGCACCCCGGCCTGGGGCTGGTGCCCGGCCAAGTAGTGGACCTCCGCCGGGACCTGACGGACAAGACGCTGAAGGTCCCCCACATGGGCTGGAACAGCTTGCAGATTTTGAAAGATGACCCCCTGTTCCGCCACGTCCGGGACGGAGAGTATGTGTATTACGTCCACAGCTTCTATGCCCGGGACTGCGCCGCCGGCACTCTGGCCGCGTCCCGGTACGGCAATGTGGATGTCACCGGTGTGGTGCGCCGGGGAAACGTCTACGGCACCCAGTTCCACCCGGAGAAATCCGGGGACACGGGACTGCGGTTGCTGCGGGCCTTTGCAGAACTGTGAGGGAGGATGCCATGAGACCTATGAGACGACAGGACAGGGCCGTCACGGCTCCGGAGAAGGTCCGGGCGGTTATCGACGCATGTGAAGTCTGCCGCCTGGGCCTTCAGGACGGCAGAGGCGTCTACGTGGTGCCGGTGAACTTCGGCCACACGGTGGAGGGCGGCCGCCATGTCTTTTACTTCCACGGCGCCGCGGAGGGGCGGAAGGTGGACCTGGTCCGCCGAAACGGCTGGGCCGGGTTCGAGCTGGACACCGGCTACCGGCTTCAGGGGGCGGAGGCGGCCTGCGGCTACACCGCCGCGTTTCAAAGCGTCATCGGCGAGGGCCCCATCCGTGTGGTAGAGACGGCGGAAGAGAGGCGGCGGGGTCTGGCGGCTATCATGCGCCAGGCTACCTGCTGCGGGGACTGGACCTTTCCGGACGCGGCGGTGGACGCCGTGTGCGTCCTGCGGCTGGATGCGGAGGAGCTCTCCTGCAAGGAGCACCTATAATTAGATTGGGAGGAGACGGCATGAGGCGGATCTGGCTGGGTTTTGCCTGGATCCTGTTCGGCATTCTGCTGGTATTGGTCGGATTTGAGCCCCCTGCGCTCACGATTCTTAGTTGGATGCGGGCCTATTGGGCCCCGGTGGGTCTGCTCTGTGGGATCATCGGTCTGGTGCTGGTGCTTCTGGACAACAAGAACAAAGATTGACAGAGGAGACGTGGTCTATGCAGATTTTTCCCGCCATTGACCTGCGGGGCGGACAGGTGGTCCGCCTGTATCAGGGAGACTATGACAAAGAGACGGTCTACGCCCAGGACCCCTGCGCCGTGGCCCGGGACTTCATCGCTGCCGGTGCCGGATACCTCCATGTGGTGGACCTGGACGGCGCCAAGGACGGCACCCTGGCCAACTTTGACACCATCGCCGCCATTGCCGGACAGGGTGGCCTCTACATCGAGGTGGGCGGCGGAATCCGGGACGAGGACCGCATCCGCCGGTACCTGGATCTGGGTGTGGGCCGGTGCATCCTGGGCACCATCGCGGTGAAGGATTTCGACTTCACGGAGCGGATGGCCCAAACATACGGCGACCGGATCGCCGTGGGGGTGGACGCCCGGGACGGCTACGTGGCCGTCAGCGGCTGGAAGGAGCTGTCTGCGGAAAAGGGCGTGGACTTTTGCCGCCGCCTCCGGGACGCGGGCGTCCAGACCGTCATCTATACGGACATCAGCCGGGATGGGGCGGAACAGGGCACCAATCTGGCGCTCTACCGGGAGCTGGCAAAAATTGAGGGCCTGGACATCACCGCCTCCGGCGGCGTCAGCAGTCTGGAGGAGCTGCGGGAGCTCCGGAAGATCGGGGCCAAAGCCGCCATTCTGGGCAAGGCCCTGTACACGGGCCGTCTGGATTTAAAAACGGTCATCCGGGAGGTGGGCGCATGTTAGCCAGGCGGATCATCCCCTGCCTGGACGTGAAGGACGGCCGGGTGGTGAAGGGGACCAACTTTGAGGGTCTGCGGGATATGGCAGACCCGGTGGAGATGGCCCGGTTCTACAACGAATCCGGGGCGGACGAGCTGGTATTCTATGACATCACCGCCTCTGCGGAGGGCCGGAACCTGTTTACGGACATCCTGCGGCGGGTTGCGGGCGAGATTTTCATTCCCCTGACGGTAGGGGGCGGCATCCGGACGCTGGAGGACTTTGACCGGGTCTTGAAATGCGGCGCCGACAAGGTGAGCGTCAACTCCGGCGCCATCGCGGACCCCACCATCATCGGCGCGGCAGCCAAGAAGTACGGCGACCAGTGCGTGGTGCTCAGTATGGACGTGAAGCGGGTGGACGGGCAGTTCCGCCTCTTCGCCAAGGGCGGCCGGGAGGACACCGGCATCGACGCTATGGAGTGGGCCGCCCGGGGCGTGGCCGACGGCGCCGGGGAGATCGTGTTGAACTCCATCGACACCGACGGCGTCAAGCAGGGCTTTGACCTGGAGATGCTGGACGCCCTGGCATCACGGGTGAGCGTGCCCATCATCGCCAGCGGCGGCGCCGGGAAAATGGAGGACTTTGCCCAGCTCTTCACCCACCCCGGCATCGATGCGGGGCTGGCGGCGTCCATCTTCCACACCCGGCAGGTGGATATCAAGGAGCTGAAGCACTATCTGCGGGCGCAAGGCGTGGAGATGCGGATCTGACAGAACGCCCGGTCCCGGACGGGAAGCGGAGTCCCAGCCGCCCACGGGCGGCATACCCAAGAAAAGGAGACAGCACCATGGATTTGAAATTTGACGCAAACGGCCTGATCCCCGCCATCGTCCAGGACCACTACACCAAGGAGGTCCTGACCCTGGCCTACATGAACGCAGAGAGCCTGGCCATCACCATTGACGAGGGCCGGACCTGCTTCTTCTCCCGCAGCCGCCAGCAGCTCTGGCGCAAGGGGGAGACCTCCGGCAACGTCCAGCATGTGGTGTCCATCACCGCGGACTGTGACAAGGACGCCCTGGTGGTGGAGGTGGTGAAGGACGGCCCCGCCTGCCACACCGGGGCGGAGAGCTGCTTCTTCCGGCCGGTCTACCTCTCCGAGGAGTTGAAGGCTTTCAGCTATGAGGGCCTGTACCGCTTGATCCAAGGGCGGAAGACCGATCCCAAGGAGGGCAGCTACACCACTTATCTTTTTGAAAAGGGCCTGGACAAGATCCTGAAGAAGGTGGGTGAGGAGTGCACCGAGGTCATCATCGGCGGCCGCAAGGAGGACAGGGAGGAGACCATCTATGAGATCGCCGACCTGACCTACCATGTGATGGTGCTGATGGTCCAGATGGGCATCACCCTGGAGGACGTGACGGCGGAGTTGGAGAAGCGCCATGTCATCGACCACAAGGTGAAGCAGGAGCGGATGCAATGAATCTGACACCGGAATGCTGCTCCGTCCACACCCACTCCGTTCTCTGCGACGGGAAGGGAACCCTGGCGGAGATGGCTGCGGCCGCGTATGCGGCAGGGGTCCGCTTCTTCGGCGCCTCCGGCCACAGCCACACGGAGATCCCCCACGACGCGGGCAACGTCCTGCCAACCGATCCGGCGGAATACCGGGAGCAGGTGCTACGCCTCCGGGAGGAATACGCCGGACAGATGGAGGTCCTGCTGGGTATCGAGCAGGACAGCCGGTCCGCACAGCCGGTTCCGGACTGGGCGGACTACTGGATCGGCTCCGTCCACAACCTCTATGACCCGAAGACCGGGAAGTACCATGGCATAGACTGGGACCGGGAGCGGCTGATCGCCTGCCGGGACCAGATGTTCGGCGGCGATATGCTGGCCCTGACAGAGGGCTACTACCGGGATGTAGCCGCCATGGCGGACCGAAGACCCGCCATTCTGGGCCACATTGACCTGGTGACCAAGCTGAATCGGGGAAATGCCCTGTTTGACGAGGACGATCCCCGCTGCCGCACGGCGGCGCTGGAGGCCCTGCACCACACGGACCCGGATGCCACGCTGCTGGAGGTCAACACCGGCGCCATCTCCCGGGGATACCGGGACACGCCCTATCCGGCGGTGTTCCTTCTGCGGGAGTGGCGGGGCATGGGAGGACAGATCATCCTCACCGCCGACGCCCACAGCCCGGAAACGGTCGTGTACGGCTACGGCCAGGCGGCGGAGCTGGCAAGAGCGGCGGGTTTCCGGGAATGTGTTCTGCTGACCGGGAGGGGTTGGAAGCCCTGCCCCCTGTGAAATGACGGGAAACTTTCATAAAAAAGGCGCGGTGAAAACCGCGCCTTTCGGTTTGAATGCCAGTTGTAGCGGTGCGGAGAAATTGATAAAATAAAAACAATCTTACCGAAGAACAAAGGAGACGGGCCATGTATCATACAGTGATCTTTGACCTGGACGGCACCCTGCTGGACACGATTCAGGACCTGACCAATGCCGGAAACTGGGTCTGCCGCCGGAACGGCTGGCCGGAGTACTCCGCAGAGGAGTTCAAGACCATGGTGGGCCATGGAATCCCCAATCTGGTGCGGCGGTTTTCTCCGGAGAAGAGCCGCAGTCCCCTGCTGCTGGCCAATACTCTCGCCCAGTTTTCCGCCTATTACGGCGCCCACAACATGGACGAGACACGGCCCTATGACGGCATCCCGGCACTGCTGGAGCGGCTGGGGAGACGGGGAGTGACCCTGGCGGTTTACTCCAACAAGGCGGACGGCTTTTGCCGGGAGATCGTGGAACACTACTTTCCCGGTGTCTTCCATCTGGTGCGGGGCCAAGTCAAGGGAGTGCCGGTGAAGCCGGACCCGGCGGGCATCCACGCTCTGCTGGCCGACCTGGCAGTGCGCCCGGAGGAGACGTTGTTTGTGGGAGACAGCGGCGTGGATATGCAAACGGCCCACAACGGCGGCCTGACGGCCTGCGGCGTCACCTGGGGATTTCGGAGCCGGCAGGAGCTGGAGGACGCCGGGGCGGACCATCTGGCGGACACGCCGGAGGCCCTGGGGGACTATATCCTGGCATGAGAAGAGGCGGAGCCGCGGCTCCGCCTCTGTTTTTTATTGGACCGTGACGGTGTATGTGTCCGGCAGTGCGGCGGCAAACAGCTGCTCTACGCTGGAGACGGCTTTGGCGCGAGCCTCCGCCAGAAGCCCGCGGGACAGGGCCTTTTCCTCCATGGCTGCCTTCTGATCCGACTGGAAGGAGGTGAAATCCTCCACTGTGAAGGGATTGAAGATGGAGGTCTTCTCGTCGAACACCTCCATGCTGTCCTCATCGATCTCGTGGGAGAGGATCTCCGCCTCCGGCAGTGTGATGGTGACCGTGGTGCCGCTGACGGACACCTCCGCCCCGTCCAGGTCCACCCCGGCCTTGACGGTGCCGTCGTAGGTAAGGATGAAGGACTTGGTGGTGAAGGGGATTTTCACCCCGTAGAAGTCGTTGCTGCTCTCGAACTGGGCCATGTTGGTGTAGGCGTAGGTGACCGTGGCCAGCTCCCGGATCTCCGACAGCTGATTCTGCAGGACGACCGTGTCTATTTTCGCTGTCTCAGACCGGCCGGCGGACCACCGCCCGCCCAGAAAGCAGGCGCCGCCCACCAGGGCGCAGAGAAGGATGCCCAGCCACAGGTACCGGGCTGTCCTCAGGGGGTGGAGGGGTTCTTTCACAGTGCTCATAGCGGCTCCTTTTCCACAAAATGTATGCTTTGCCTTATTGTACCATGTTCCCTGGAAAAGGCAAGGACCTTCCCAAGCCCTTTCGGAAAAAGACAGGGCCGCAGCTGTTGCCGCGGCCCTGTGTGTTTTCTGCGCGCCGTCTTCCTGTTCAAGCAGGCAAAACGCTTCTCTGTCCGTTTTTATGCTGTGCGGCCGCTGGCGGCATTTTCGTGGTCCGTCAGAAGCCCGTCGGAATCGTGGACCCGGGCATTGCGCAGCATTTGTCCGTAGGATACGCCGGGACGGCTGTTCTGCTTGGTGACGGCATCCTCCACGGTGGTGTCGCCGCCGGTGAGGGCACTGTCACCTCTGTCGGTGGTGTTCTGGTCGTTCTTGTGATCGCCGGTCCCGTTGTCCTTGTTGCTATTGTTGTTGTCGGGGTCCAGGATGTCCTCGCCGGCATCCATGATGTCTTCGCCAGCGTTCTGGATATCCTCTCCGACCGTGTTTTGGCCGTTGTTATCTTGGTTGGTGTCTTTGTCGTTGCCGCCGCAGGCGGTCAGGGCAAACACCACCAGGACAGAGGCCAGCAAGAGCGTAAACTGTCTTTTCATGGGTTGACCTCCCTTTGCGCGGGCGTTTGTTTCGCGATACCCAGGTGTTATTGTCTCCGTGGCGTCTGGATTTAGCAGCGGAAGTTTCCGCCAGCGCCGGACAGTCGAATGTTGTCCGAATTTTGAAAAAGTGCTTGCATTTTCCAGCAGGATATGATATATAAATAATAGTAATTATTACTATTTAAGGAAGAAAGCCTATGCCGCAGCGTTTTTCCCAGCAGCGGGAGCGGATCTACCAGACTGTGCTGGAGAGCCGCGCCCATCCCACGGCGGAGATGGTCTATCAGCAGCTGAAGCCGGAGATGCCCCGGCTGAGCCTGGGGACCGTGTACCGCAATCTCCAGCAGATGGCCCGGGAGGGGCGGTTGACAGAGCTGGACGGCCCTGTGACCCGCTTTGACGCGGTGACTCGGCCCCATACCCATTTCCGCTGCCGCGCCTGCGGGGCTGTGCTGGATCTGGAGACTGTGCCCTATGACGAGAGGCTGGACCGTCTGGCTGCGGCCCGGGGCTGCGTGGTCACGGGCCACACCCTGATATTCACCGGACACTGCCCGCGCTGTGCGGGACAGGACGGCCGGCATGAGTATAGACCAGAGGAAAAAAGAGACAATTGTAAAATTTGAAAGGAGTCAGACACATGGAACTGAAGGGCAGCAAGACGGAAGCCAATCTGTGGATCGCGTTCGCCGGGGAGTCCCAGGCCCGGAACAAGTACGACTATTTTGCCAGCAAGGCCAAGAAAGAGGGCTACGAGCAGATCGCGGCCATCTTCCAGGAAACCGCTCTGAATGAGAAGGAGCACGCCAAGCTGTGGTTCAAGGCCCTGGACGGCATCGGCAGCACTGAGGAGAACCTGGTGGCTGCCGCTGCAGGCGAGAACGAGGAATGGACCAAGATGTACGCCGAGATGGCGAAGACCGCCGAGGAGGAGGGCTTCCTGGCGCTGGCCGCCCAGTTCGAGGGCGTGGCCAAGATCGAGAAGACCCACGAGGAGAGGTACTTAAAGCTGCTGGACAACCTGAAGAAGGGCGAGGTCTTCAAGAAGGGCGAGAAGGTCATGTGGTTCTGCCGCAACTGCGGCCATGTGGAGATCGCCGAGAGCGCGCCGGCGGTGTGCCCGGTGTGCAAGCACCCCCAGGCCTACTTCCAGGTGAAGGCCGAGAACTATTGATCCCACTGTCCACAGGGGACCTCCTTTTGGGAGGTCCCCTGTCTGCGTCTCCAGCCGCCCTTGTAGAAATAGATAAAAAAGAGGGGGTAACTGCCGGAAAATTGTGAAAGATAGGCTAAAAGACGAAAAGACTGTGTACGGTTTCCTGGAAATTTTAAAATGTTTGTGAAAAACGCCGTTGACTGTCTGTGTAAAACCGGGTATGATGTTATCAGAAAAATCATCGGTTATCATGTGGAGCTGTTGGAACAGACTTGGTTGACTTGGTATAGAAAAGGAGAGCTGGATCATGTATACACAGGAGATCACCGTAAATAATGAGGTAGGTCTGCACGCAAGACCGGCCACGTTCTTTATCCAGAAAGCAAATGAGTTCAAGAGCGGCATCTGGGTTGAAAAGGAGGATCGCCGCGTCAATGCCAAGAGCCTGCTGGGCGTTCTGTCCCTGGGCATCGTGAAGGGCACCACCATTACGTTGATCGCCGACGGCGCCGATGAGAAAGAGGCTGTCGAGGCGTTGGTGGAACTGGTCAAGGACAACTTCGGCGAATAACACATTCGATACAGGAAGTACGACACGGCCCTGCGGCGCGCAAGGCCGTGTATCTTTTATGCGAGGAGGCGGCGGGCGTGACAAAGGAAGAGCTGCGGGAGAAGGCCAACGACCTGCCACTGGTGCCGGGCGTCTATTTGATGATGGATAAAACAGGCAGGGTCATCTACGTGGGCAAGGCCAAGAAGCTGAAAAACCGGGTGAGCCAGTATTTCCAGGACAGCGCCTCCCACACCGCCAAGACGCGGAACATGGTGTCTCAGGTGGACCGCTTCGACACCATCTTCGTCACCAGCGAGTTCGAGGCCCTGGTGCTGGAGAACTCCCTTATCAAGCGGCACATGCCCCGCTACAACATCCTGCTGAAGGACGACAAGGGGTACCCCTTCGTCCGCCTGTCCAAAGAGGCATACCCCCGCTTCTCCCTGGTGAACAAGATGGCCAATGACTCCGCCCGGTACTTTGGGCCCTTCGGCGGTCGGTTCGAGACCCGCCAGGCCCTGGACGCGGTGTGTGTGGCCCTGCGGTTGCCTACCTGCAGCCGGAAATTCCCACGGGATATCGGGGCAGAGCGCCCCTGTCTGAACTTCCACATGGGCCGGTGCGACGGATTCTGCCGGCCGGAGATGACAGCAGAAGCGTATAACCGCCGGATCGAGCAGGCGGTGCAGCTGCTGGAGGGGAGGAGCAAGCAGCTGCTCCGGGACATGACCGCCGAGATGGAGGCGGAGGCGGAGGCCCTCCACTTCGAGCAGGCGGCGCTGCTCCGGGACCGGATTAACGCCATCGGTGCCCTCAGCAAAAAGCAGACGGTGATCGCGGGCCTCTGTGCCGATACGGACATCTGGGGACTGTACCGGGGATCCGGCAAGAGCTGTTACGCCATTCTCCACATGGAGGAGGGAAATCTGGCCGGCCGGGAGACGGAGCTGTTCTCCGCCCCCAACGAGGAGTCGGAGGCCGAGATGCTCTCCGCCCTGACGGCCCAGTACTACCTTCCCCGGGCCATCCTGCCCCACGAGATCCTGCTGCCCATGGAGACGGAGGACTGCGAAGAGCTGTCGGAGGTCCTGACGAAGCGGGCGGGCCACAAGGTATGGGTCCACGTGCCCCAGCGGGGAGAGAAGGCGGAGCTGCGGGCCATGGCCCAGCGGAACGCCCAGGAGGAGACAGAGCGAGCCACCACCGTGGAGGAGCGGACTGCCTACACCCTGGAGCTGCTGGGGAAGATGCTGAATCTGCCGGAGCCTCCGAAGCGGATGGAGTCCTTCGACATCTCCAACACGGGAAAGAGCGACATCGTGGCCTCCATGGTGGTATACAGCGGCACCCGGCCGCTGAAGTCCGCCTACCGCCGTTTCCGCATCCAGTCTTTGGAGGGACATCCGGATGACTACGCCTCCGTGCAGGAGGTGCTGCGCCGACGGCTCCAGCGGGCAGCGGATGGGGACGAGAAGTTTCTGCCCCTGCCGGACGTGTTTCTGATCGACGGCGGCGAGACCCACGCCCGGGCAGCGCAGACGGTGGCCTGGGAATTCGGTGTGGATGTGCCCATCTTCGGCATGGTGAAGGATGACCGCCACCGAACCCGGGCCCTGGTGACGCCGGAGGGCCGGGAGATCGGCATCGTCACCCAGCAGGCGGTGTTCTCCCTCATCGGCCAGATCCAGGAGGAGACCCACCGCTTTGCCATCACCTACCACCACGAGAGCCACAGCAAAAGCGCCACCCGCTCCGCCCTGGACGGTATCCCCGGTGTGGGCGAGAAGCGGCGGGCGGAGCTGCGGAAACACTTCGGCACCATCAAGGCCATCCGGGAGGCGGATGTGGAGACCCTTGCCGCCGTGGTGCCCCGGGCCGCCGCCCAGGCGGTGTGGGAACATTTTCACCCGAAAAACGAGAACGTCTGAAAGCCAGCGGCACAGCCGCTGGCTTTTTTGCGGGAGATGAGGAAAAGGATGCAGCCATTTCGTTTGATAAACAGAGCGTGAGGAAAGGACTGGTATTTTCATGAAGAAGGAACACTGTGTTTTGATCCTGATCTGCTGCTTTCTCATGGCGGCTTGCGGCCGCCTGGAAGATATTCCGGAGGATCTGTCGGCGTTTCCAGAGACAGAACGGAAAGAGACCGCCGAGACCCCGGCAGGGCCGCAGTTTGAAACCCTGACGGTTGCCGATGATCCGATCACGGCAGAATTCTCCCTGACCACCCGGCAGGAACCGGCGGCGTTTCTCTATGTCGCCGTGGAGGAGGATTGCACGACCACGGTGAACTGCACCTATGCCTCCCAGGACCAGCCGGTGACGGTGTGTCTGGCCGGTGGGGAGTCCTGGGAACTGCAGGGGGCATCGGAGGAGGCATACGGCGCCATCTGGAGCAACTGGCCGGTGACGCTGCGGCAGGGGGAAAACGTGTTCTGCATCACCGGCGGCGGGAGTTTCTGCCGGATGCGGCTGGAGCTGCTGGATGCGGTAGGCGTCTCCTATGCCGGGGCCTTCCCGGAAGGAACGGAGCTGCAACCGCTGGAGGGGATGTAGGCAAAGGAGCACGGGATTCCGGGCCGGAATTCCACACGGCCTAGCTTTCCATGGGCCGGCCAATGTCCCGATCCATCAGGGGCGGGAGCTCCACACCGAACCGCCCGGAGCCAACGGCTCCGGGCGGCTTTCTTGTCAGGAGTTGATTTTGCGAAGGAACCAGGCGACAATGGCCGCCAAGGCCACCCCAAACAGCATTCCGCTGTAGCATACCCGTAGGTAGAGCAGGTGGAAAGCGGTGGACTCATTGTTGTGATAGCCAGTAACAAGTGCCAGCAGATTGTTAGTGGCATTTATGTCTATACACAAAAGACGGAATAGACCCAGGCAGACCGCCAGAGCCAAGACCCAGGGCCAGATCCGGCGGCCTCTCCGGGCCCAGAGAAAAAACGGCCCCCCGTCACCAGGGCAGAGATACAAGCGTAGAGGAACAGAGACAAGAGCGTCCCTATGAGAGGAACTGTCCCAAGGAAAAGAGACGACAAATCCCCCAGCAAGCGGGAGGTGACATAGGGGATAGCCGGTGCGGCAAAGACCACCAGCACAGCCAGCGCCAGTTCCCGTTGAGACCAGGACTTCATGGGGCGCACATCCTTTCAAAAGATGGGGCTTTTCTCCATTGTATCAAGGGCAGTCAGACCTGTCAAGAAAAGAACGGCCCCCGGCGGACACTGTCCACCGGGGGCCGTTTTCAGTCGATCTCCTTATACATCAGCTTGTAGTAGCTCCACTGACGCCATTTGGCGATCTTCGCCGCCTGTTCCTCCGTCAGCTGGTCCGTCACTGTGCCGTCTGCCAGCTGATACGCCTGCTTCTGCACCACAGGCAGCTCCCGGCGCAGCTGGTTCAGAAAGTCGAACCAGGGGCTCTCCCCGGTCCGCCCGGTGAGCTCCAGCACCGCGGCCCCCAGGAAGCTGGCGGAGAGCCGCCCATCCTCCGGCAGGTCCAGGGACGCTACGGCGGCCTCCCAGTCCAGGGCCTGCGCGGCGGCGTCATTGGCCCAGATCACATAGGGCGTCTCGTAGGAGGTCAGTGCGTCCCACTCCGGCCGGGCCGTGAAGCCCAGTTCCGCGTAGGCCAGCTGGTTGTCGCCCAGATAGGGCAGATGGTCTCCGAAGAACACCAGCACCACCGGCTCCTCCACGGCGGAGAAGGTGTCCACCAGGCGGCCCAGCATGGCGTCCGCGTCCCGAGCCCCTTCGGTGTAGACTCTCAGCAGCGTCTCCACCTCGTCGGACACCGCCGTGTTCAGCGGCACCTCCGGATAGGCATAGCTCTCGCCGTACTTGTCCAGGGTGTAGGACATGTGGTTCTGAATGGTGGTTGTGTAGTGGAACAGCGTCTCGCCAGCGGCCACAGTGTCCGCGAATTCCTGTTCAATCAGGCCCGCCATGTAGTCATCCGTGACCCAGCGGCCCTTGTATGCAAGCGCCTCCATCTGGTCAGCAAATACGGTCTCCTCCGCCCCGAACCAGCGGTAGACGTTCTCCCGGTTGTAAAACCAGTCGTCCCCCGGGTGGAAGAAGGAGGTGTGGTAGCCATCGCCGCCAAACACCCGGAAGAGGCTGTCCAGGTTCCGGTTTACCACCCGGAAGGAGGAGGTCGTTCCGGCAGCGAGCGCGTTGGTCTGCATGCCTGTCAGCACGTCGAATTCCGTGTTGGCAGTGCCGCCGGCGAAGCCGGGCACCACGATATGGCCGGCGACGGCGTGGGGATCCTCCCGCAGGGCGTGGAGGTTGGGCAGGGGGTCGTTCTCCGCTGTGAAAGCGAAAGCGTCGCTGTCCGTGATATCGGAGAAGGCCTCATCCATCACCATAATGACGTTCACATCCTTCCCCAGACCGGTGTCGCCGCCCTGGTCCCAGCCGGCCGCCTCCGACCGACTGAAGCCCTCAGGCTTGTCCACCGGGTAGGTGGTGAACTGGTGGCAGAAGCAGTAGGGGAACCCCAGCTCGTTGAACACGGAGGGAATATAGTAGGCGTTGGATACCCGGAAGGAGTTGTACAGATCATTGGAGGCATAGACTGTCAGGATCAGTCCTGCCAGCACGGCAAAGCTGGCGGCAGCCCCCAGCAGGCTTCCCACCCAGCCGCGGAGCCGGGCGATGGGGAAGGGGCGGCTGCCTACGAAAAGCCCCAGGGCCACCAGCACCAGCGAGAACACCACGACGGCGGCGATGGACGGCACCGGGAACTGGATGTCGTAAGTCCCCACAGCGCTGCCCGCTTCTTTCAGCAGGGCAAAGTCCCGGGGAAACACCGGCTCGTCCCGTACCTCGATCTTGATGCGGTTGGCGATAGACAGGGCGCAGACGGCGAAGTTCGCCAGCGCCCCGGCGAAGAACACGTTCCGGAGCAGGCAGGTGAACACCAGCAGCAGCATCCCCACCGGCAGGCAGTTCAGGATAATCAGCAGCGGCTGCGCCCGGAAGACGGCCAGGACGCTCCGCAGGGCATTGGGCTGGCACCAGAGCGCCAGCAGAGTGATGGCGCCCGCCAGCAGCACAGCGGCCAGAAGCGTGGCCCACAGGGGCAGTCGGACTTTGGGAAAATGGTCATGGAGCTTCAAGAGCAGACGGTCCTTTCTGGTTGGATTTCCACACACACAGAATACCTCCATTATAAGGATTTTCCGGAAAAAAGCAAGGCTCCTGCGAAGTGTAGAGTGCCTTTGAGACAGTTTTGTGGTATGATATGGCTGGAAAAGGAGCGGATGGCATGGACGCAAAAGCCACCGGCGGGCTGATCGCCCGGCGCCGAAAAGAGAAGAACTGGAGCCAGGGGGAACTGACGGAACGGCTCCACGTGACGGACAAGGCCGTGAGCCGCTGGGAGACGGGCCGGGGCCTGCCCGATGAGAATCCTTGGGCGCTTGGTCTCGCATAAGACAAAAATCCCCTCCGTTCAACAACGGAGGGGATTTTTGCAGCAAGGTTATACACCCCGTATCGAATTTCGAAGAAATTCGGATCCATTTTCGGCAGGACATGCGCCTGCCGAAAATACGTTGATCCGTGCGCCTTGGGCACACACCAGTCCGCAGACTGGTGGTAGGGTGGTTAGGAGGGGAGCCCGCTCCCCTCTTAGAACGTCACGACTTCTTGCTGGGGCTTCTCACAGGGCCCGATGGAGATCACATGCATCACCGGCCCCTTGCCCTTGTAAGCGGCGTGCTTCTCCACCGCCATCCGGCCGGTGACCTCCACCCAGTCCCGGTTCTGGTACTGGTTCAGGTTCATGCCCTTGGCGATGAGACCCATGAACTGGATGTCGTTCTCACAGCAGGTCATGACAAAGCGGCCGGGGCAGTGGATGCCCGGGTACTTCTTGGAGTGGCACATGATAAGCTTCATGTGGACCATCTTGCCCGCCCAGCGGTCCGGGTGATCCATCACGTCCACATACCACACACCGAAGTCGTCGTCCGGCACGTCGATCAGGTCCTGGCTCAGGTCGAAGGGGCACTCGTCGCCGGTGAGGTAGTCCTCGCTGGTGCCGTCCTCCATCTCCAGGTAAATGTCAGCCCGACGGTTCACCATCCGAAGGTTCCGCTTCCGCAGGGCGTCCCGCAGCTCCGGCGTACAGCGGTTGAACACCAGCATGTCCGCGTTGGTGATTTTCTCCATCATCAGCTGGCCCATATTCTTGGCGTACATCTCAAAGGTGGGGGCGTAGACGAAGGTCATGATCTGGTACAGCACCCAGTTGGCGGGCAGAACCTCCCGGTACAGCCGCTCCATCTGCCACATGCCGTTGTACTCGATCAGCACCTGTTTGGGGTGGTACTCTTTCTCCAGCTCCTTCAGGTAGGAGCACTTCAGGTCCTCCTCGTCCTCAATGGTGATGACCGTCACGTTGTCCAAAGCGTTTTTCTCGTACTCCTCCTCGCCCTCTTCGCAGCAGAGCAGCAGGGTGGGATCCTGGCGGGCGAAGCCGTCCTCCAGGATGCCGTTGATGAAATTGGTCTTGCCGGCATCCAGAAAGCCGGCCACCAGATAAACAGGAATGTCTGCCATTATAATGTGCATTTCCTTTCGGGTAAAATACGCGGAACGGGCGCCCGGACAGCAGGAAATCTGACTTTCGACTCTGACAGTCCCTCACACCGGCCACCGCGGCGCGCTGAAGCTCTTTTGGCTCTTTTCCCTACTTCGGGGACGGACTCCACTTGATTTTGTGCAGCAATATCAAGTGTGGTTACAGTCTTTCAAGAAAAGAGTTCACAGACCGAAGAGCTGGGAGAGCTTGTCCTCCTGCAGCTCGGCGCCGATGACACACAGCCGGCCGGTGTAGTCGGGATGGCCTGCCCGGACCTCATGCTCCTCGGGGACGAAGTCGAACTCGATCCACTTGCCGCCCTCGCCGTTCACGATGCCCTTGGCCCGCAGGATCTTGCCGTAGTCGCCGGAGTCCAGGGCCGTGAGGATCCGCTCAATGTCCGCCTGGGCAAACACCTTGGGGGTCTCTTTGCCCCAGGAGGTGAACACCTCGTCGGCGTGGTGGTGATGGTGGTGGCAGGAGCAGTTGGGATCGTCGCACTCGTGGTCGTGGTCATGGTGATGCGCGTGTTCATCGTGATCGTGATGGTGGTCATGCTCCTCGTGGTCGTGATGGTCATGATCGTGATGGTGTTCGTGCTCCTCATGCGCATGCTCGTGGTCATGGTGGTGATGCGCATGCTCGTGCTCCGCCTCATCGGCGGCGTGCTCGGCGCGCATCTTCCCCAGCAGCTCGTCCGCCAGGGACACCTTTTCAATGGCCGCCAGGATGGTCTTGCCGTCCAGCTGGTCCCAGGGGGTGGTGAGGATGGCGGCGTCGGCGTTCTTCTCCCGCAGCATGGCCACGGCGGCCTCCAGCTTCTCCTGGCTCATCTTCTGGGTCCGGGAGAGGATGATGGTGCCGGCGGCCTCGATCTGGTTGTTGTAGAACTCGCCGAAGTTCTTCATGTAGACCTTCACCTTGGTGGCGTCCGCCACGGTGACGAAGCTGTTCAGCTTCATGTCGTCGGTCTCATCGGCGGTGTTCTGCACCGCCACGATCACGTCGGACAGCTTGCCCACGCCGGAGGGCTCGATGAGGATGCGGTCCGGGTGGAACTGAGCCTGCACGTCCTTCAACGCCTTGTGGAAGTCCCCCACCAGGGAGCAGCAGATGCACCCGGCGGACATCTCGCTGATCTGCACGCCGGACTCCTTCAGAAAGCCGCCGTCAATGCTGATCTCGCCGAACTCGTTCTCGATCAGCACCAGCTTTTCGCCGGGAAAGGCCTCCGCCAGCAACTTTTTGATAAGAGTGGTCTTGCCGGCGCCAAGGAAGCCGGAGACAATATCAATTTTGGTCATGGTATCAAGTCCTTTGTTTAAAATTTTTACCGTACTTTATCTTACCATCAAACTGGAAAAAAGCAACTCCTCCAGAAAAAAATTCACGAATTCCGCCATTTCCCATCCGAATGGGGAGACGGACCTGCACACGGTCCCGGACATGCCGGCAGGGGCAGGCGGCCCCCGTCGGTGGCACCTGAAGAAAGCGGACTCAGAGTGCCCGCCGGACGGCCCGCCTCTGCCGGAGTCTCCGCCCGCGGCGGATCTCCGGCTGGAAGGCCTCCAGCTCCCGGGCGGCGGTGCCGGAGAGGAGGAGCAGGGAGATCAGGTTGGGCACTGCCATCAGGGCGTTGAAGATGTCGGAGAGATTCCATACCACCTCCAGGCTCTGAGTGGCGCCCAGAAAGGCCGCCAGGGCGAAGAGAATTCGATAGAGAGGGATGGCCCGGCGGCCGAAGAGAAATGCAAAGGCCGTTTCCCCGCAGAACTCCCATCCCAGGATGGTGGAGAAGGCGAACAGCACGATCCCCAGGGAGACCAGCAGCCCCCCCAGGGGGCCCAGCACGGTCTTAAAGGCCAGGGCGGTGAGGGCCACGCCGTTTACCTGCCCGCCGGAAGCGTCGGCAGTCCCCAGCACGCCGGAGGCGCAGATGCACAGGCCCGTGACTGTGCAGATCACTGTGGTGTCGAAGAATACGCCGGTCATGTTCACATACCCCTGGCGGGCGGGGCTGTCTGTGGCGGCGGAGGCAGCAGGGATGGCGGCGGAGCCCATGCCCGCCTCGTGGGAAAAGCAGCCTCTGGCAATGCCCCAGCGAGCGGCGTTCAGGGCGGAGGCGGTCATAGTCCCCGCCGCGCCACCCGCAGCGGCGGCGGGAGAGAAGGCCAGGCGGAACATCTCTGCCACGGCTCCGGGCAGAGCGGACAGATGCCCCAGCAGCACTGCGGTGCCCGCCAGCAGGTAAAGGACCGCCATGAGGGGCACCACCACGGAGCAGACTCCGGCAATCCGCCGGATACCGCCCAGAATGACCACGAGAGCCAGCAGAGCCACTGCCACCCCGGTGGTCCGGGCCGGAACGGAGAAGCTGTCGGCCAGCGCCCCGGCGATGGAATTGGCCTGGGCCATGTCCCCCATGCCCAGGGAGGCCAGAACTGTGAAGAGGGCGAAGAGAAAGGCCAGGGCACCTCCCAGCCGCTTCCACCGCAGGGCGGCGCACATGGTATACATGGGGCCGCCGCGCATTTCGCCGCCGGCGTCCCGCTGGCGGTACTTGACGGCCAGCAGGCACTCCGCGCACTTGGAGGAAAGGCCGAAGAGGGCGGAGATCTCCATCCACACCAAGGCGCCGGGGCCGCCCGCCACCAAGGCCGTGGCCACGCCCACGATGTTTCCGGTACCGATGGTGGCGGCCAGCGTGGTCATCAGGGCGGAGAAGGGGGACACATCGCCGGCCCCGCCTGCCTTGGCGCGGGAGTCACGGCCGAGAACACTTTTCAGCGCCCAGCCCAGGTTCCGCCAGGGGAGAAAGCGGGTGCGCAGGGTGAGGAAGACGCCGGTGCCCATCAGCAGCACCAGCATTCCCGGGCCCCAGACCCGCTGGTCCACATACGCGATCCACTCTGAAACTGTCATGGAAGCAGCTCCTTCCGAATTGGGGGATACTTCCAGCATAGCGTCTTTCCGGCATTTCATGCCATCAAAAACGCGGACGCCTGTACAGGCGTCCGCG
>NZ_JAOQKG010000001.1:215239-374853 GCF_025567605.1 Oscillibacter acetigenes
TGTCGATGCCCTCCGTCACCTGGAGGGGCTGGCCCTCGCCGGTGTACTGGTAGATTTTCCGACTCTCCATGATCTGCTCCAGCTCCGGGGTGATCCGCTTGCCCATAAGCTCCCGCTTGCTGCCGCCCGCCACGGCGATGACCGTGTCCCGGTCCGTGACGGCGCAGACGCTGCCGGTGGACCGGCTCATGGTCTCGCAGAGCTCCGCGGCGAAGTCCTCCACACCGCCCAGCAGCGAGTATTTCTTGAAGATGACCTCACCCTCGCGGCTGGTGTAGATTTCCAATGGATCGCCCTCCCGGATCCGCATGGTGCGCCGGATCTCCTTGGGGATTACCACCCGGCCCAGGTCGTCCTAATGTGTCAAGTAAAACATAAAATTTTTGGTGCGCTGCACCGCTGCTTCCTGCTTGATTTTTGCGCTACCTTCATGCGCGTTCCCAGGTTGCCTTTAGCGCATTCAAAATATGGAAACCCGTCTCACACTCCGCAAAGGCATCGTCGGTATCATAGGGGACGATGATTTTAACTCCGGCTTTCTGAAACTTATCAGCAAGCTGTGGGAAATCGTAATAGCTCCTCGCCAGCCTATTCAATCCACGAACGACAACGCCATCAAAGGTGTGAGCATCCAGCTGGGCGAGCAGCCTTTGAAGTTCAAAACATTCCGCAAGAACTCCTGGGGCATTATCCTTGAAAACCTCTACAACCTCATGCCCGTGCTCGTTTGACCAGCGCCTCAATTCCTGCTCTTGATACGAAATCGCATCCCCGGTGTTGTCGTTTGCAATTCGTATATATAATGCGACCCTCATACAGCTTTCCTTTCTCGGTAACCTTGTCCCGCAAACAGGTCTTCAAACTTCCATCGGATTTCAATACGCTCATTGCTAAAAACTTTTACGCGGTCAATCGCTTGGTACATACTCTCCGTCAGGAGCGCCCCATCCAGATGTGTGGCATAAAGGTATTGGGACAGCTCCCGCTTGGCAGACTCTCGCGCCTCAATCTGTGTCCGTTGTGCCTGGCGCTTCAGTTCAATTTCCGTGCGCTCGCCTTGGAGGTGTTCAATTCTTATGGCCAGGGCGGCCTTTTGTTCTACAAAAGCCCCCCGATCTAAGTCGCCGTTGCGGTATGCTTCGTAGTATTGGACTTTTTGCGCTTGGCAAGCGGCAATCTCACGATCAATTTTTCCTACCATCTCTGGCCAGTTTTCATTTGGGTGGCCGTCGCCTTGAAGCGCCAGCTCTTTTGCCCGCTCTCCGAGCAAATACAACTGGGCCTTATAGACCGGCAGCATGACGGCCTCTAAATCTGTTTTGCTCCATCGGATATTTGAGCAGGTGGCGTTTTCCTGGTATAACTGGGTGTCACACGCGAAATAGGTATCAAGGCCATGAGACTTCCTCAATTTCCTGCCACAATGCCCGCAATAGAACACTGTATCACAGGCGGGGGGAGATTTTCGCTCGGGTCTTTTTACCTCCCTTATCATGGCGTGGGCGGCGTCAAATTCTTCTTTCGTTACAAGGGCTTCGTGCGTATTTTCGGTGATGATCCATTCTTCGCGGGGGACCCGGCGCTGGTTTTTGTCGCGCATATACCGGCTCTCTCGTGTGTGATTGGTCATCACCCCGGTATATTTATCGTTTTTTAAGATGTTCAGCACAGTGATATGCGACCACATCAACTCCCGATTTTGGCACGCTGGCTTCAAACGGTGCTGTTTATAGGCCAGTGGCGTAAGCACACCGCGGGTGTTCAATTCCTTTGCGATTTGAGAGGTGCTTTTGCCCCTGATGATTGATTGGAAAATCTCGCGGACAATGGGGGCTGTGTTTGGATCAGGCACCATTAAATGCTTGTCACCCGGGGCTTTTTGATAACCGTAGGGAACATGATTGACAAACCGCCCCTTTTTCATGCGGGAGTGCATTGCGGAACGGACCTTGATGGAAAGATCTCGGCTGTAATTTTCGTACATGAAATTGCGAAAGGCAATATCCATCCCGCCGGTTTTGCCCTCATACTGTTTGCTGTCATAGCCATCGTTGACCGCGATGACCCTGACCCCCAAAAAGGGGAAGATGTGCTCCAGATAGTCGCCCACATCCAGATAGTTTCTGCCAAATCGAGAAAGGTCTTTGACGATGATACACTTGACCTCACCGCGCCGTGCAGCTTCGATCATCGCCTGAAACTGCGGCCGGTCCGTGTTGGTACCTGTCAGCCCATCGTCGATGAACTCTCTGATTTGAACTTCAGAAAACTCTGGATTATGCTGAACATATTCTAAAATTACCTTCCGCTGGTTGCTAATAGACTGGCTTTGGTCGGCAAGGCCATGAGCACGGTTAAAGTCCTCCAGGGAAGTCCGCAGGTAAGCGGCAGGCGTATCCGTCATGCTATGCCACCTCGCTTTCCACAGCCTTGCAGTGCGCCCGGATGCGAGATAATTCATCCTGGAACAAGAACGAGACTTTGATGGAGCCGTCAGCGGACAGCCGGATCTCACTGATAAATGCTGTGACCAATTCTCTGGACACGATTTCAGCACTTTTGTATTGTTCAATCAGAGCCATCCAGCTTTTAGCACAATCCGACACTTGGCTTGTAAGGGTAAGCCGCTCTTGGAGCTGGCTGATCCGCCCCTGTAAGGCAGCTACTTCTTCCTGGTATTTGCCACGGGCAAATGTGTATTCCTCCCGCGTCAGAAGCCCCGTCCGATAATCGGCATAAAGCGATGTCGCATACCCTTGTTTCCGCTTAACTTGCTGTTCGAGCTGCTGCAATTCATTTTCTTCGGTATGGGCAGGGAACTTCGGTTGTTTCTTTGATAGCCGCTCCAGCACTTGTTGCGCATCGCAAAAGAGCTCCATCTGTATTTTCAGTGTCTTTAACACCATGGCATCTAAAGCGTTACTGCGTATCGTCTTTTTGGTGCATCGCAGTTCCTGATGTTCCTCGTAGGTGGGGCAGATATAAGTGAAGTAGGCCTTTTTATGGTTTTTGCTTAGATTGCGATATAGCTTCATTTGTGTCCCGCAGTCCGCACAGACCAGTCTTTCCCGATAGGGGTTATCACCCTTGGGGAGGTGGCTGCAGGCTCCATAATTGGCATTATAGGCATCTGCCCGCGAACGGTTGATTTCTTGTACCTGATTGAAAAGCTCCTCGGTAATAATCGGATCATGCGTATGGTAGGCAATATCCCATTCAGACTCCGGTGTGCGATGGACGGGTATGCCGCGGGCCAGACTTGCCGTACATTTTCCTTGAGCCAAGTGTCCGATATAGACAATGTTGCGGAGAATATCGGTGAGTGCATGGCGATTCCACAGAAGAGAGCTGCCTTTTTTGTTGTTATTGGTAACAATCCCGTGTTCAAACCGATAGCGGCCCGGCGATGGAATACCACGCTCATTGAGCATTCGTGTGATTGTCCCGTATCCGAGCCCTTCGGCGCGCCATTGATAAATCTGCTGGATGACCGGCGCGGTTTCAGGGTTGATAATCAGGTGGTTTTTGTTTGAGGGGTCTTTCAGATAGCCGTGAGGGGCATAGCTACCGATATATTCTCCTCTTTGCCGTTTGGCTTTTAAGGCGCTGCCAGATTTCAGGGAAATATCTTTTGCATAGTAGTCATTTACGATATTTTTCAGAGACGCGGCAAATTCGTCCTGTGATTTGATCTCCGCCGTATCATAGTTATCGTTCACCGAGATGAAGCGGATACCCAGCTTTGGACAAATCCGTTCCAAAAAACGGCCCGTCTCAATATAGTTGCGGCCCAAGCGGGAAAGGTCC
The DNA here is from genome assembly GCF_025567605.1 of Oscillibacter acetigenes. Lineage (NCBI taxonomy): Bacteria > Bacillati > Bacillota > Clostridia > Eubacteriales > Oscillospiraceae > Oscillibacter > Oscillibacter acetigenes. The sequence goes on from NZ_JAOQKG010000001.1 coordinate 219,047, forward strand.
TTGACGATAATGCAGTTAATCCGCCCGGACTTAACATCCGCCATCATTCGCTCCCAGTTCGGACGATCAAAATTTGTCCCAGTATAACCGTTGTCGATATACCGCTCTACGATCTTCAATTCCGGATGACCGGCGACATACTGCTCTATGATGGCGATCTGGCTTTCAATCGGCTCCCCATCCACTTTGCCGTTGTCCAGCACGGATAGGCGGCCATAAAGCCCGGCGACCCATAAAGCCCCTTGGATCTCCGGGCGCATGGGGGATGCGTGGACTCTTTTCTTCCTGGCCATGCTCAACCCGCCTCCTTTTCAGCGGCGTGCTGTGTCTGCACCTGTTCCCGCAGGAACGCAATCACATCGGTCAGTTGGTCCTTGCAAAGCAAGGTGACGGTAATCTTTTTATCGGGATAAATGTGGATTTTGTCAATCAGATTGACGACCACCGTGCGAGTGAGCTTGGCAAGATTTCGATATTGACGGAATTGAGCCAGCCACCCCGTCTGGTTGACAAGACCAGCTCGGACGGCATCCAGCTCTGTTTTCAAACCCGAAATATCATCTTCGATGAAAGAAATCCTTTCAGAAAAGTCCTGCTTCATGTGTAGAAACTCATCTTGGGTGATCAGCCCGTCTCGAAGATCCTCGTAAACGCTGGTTTTCAGCGTTCTATATTTGGCAATTTCAGCTTCCTGTGCAGAAATAGCCGCTTCCAGACGCATAATCTCCCGACGCTCCCAGGCCAATGCTTCAACCTGCCCCAGAGCCCGGTCTACATCCAAAATCAGTTTGATCTCAGATTGAAGTGTAGTAAGGACAGCCGTTTCCAGCTCTCGCTCCGAAATGTTCCGCCCCTCACATCCTCCCGTTTTTTTCGCTGTGGGACAGGCGTAGTAGGCATATTTTTTCCCGTTATAAGAGACGGATTTCCGCTTTGCCAGTGCGCCGCAAGTCCCGCAGAAGACACGCCCGGACAGAGGATATACCGTATCGGAGCCTGGTGCCCGACGGCCATCCTCCTGCATCAGCCGCTGCACTAATTGGAACTCCCGGGCTGGGATAATCGCCTCATGAGCGTTCTCGATACGGCTCCACTCACTCTTGTCCTTGATGATAACTTTTTTTACTTTATAGTTTGGAGTTGTGCGGCGGCCTTGGATCAGAACACCCGTGTAGAGCTCGTTGGTCAGAATACGGATCACCGCTTTCGGACTCCATTTGCTCCGGCTACTGGTCTGAAAGGCGGTTTTGTATTTGATCCCAATGGAGCGTTTATACTCTGACGGTGGCAGGACCCCGCGGCCGTTCAGCTTCTCAGCAATGGTGACAGGGCTCATGCCCTCAATCTTCCACTGAAAGATCTCGCGCACATATTCACCGGCCACCTCGTCTATAACCAGCTTATTTTTATTTTCCGGGTCGCGCAGATAACCGTAAGCTGTATAATTGGCAATGAACTCGCCGTCTTGGCGACGGCTTTCAAAACTACTCCGCACCTTGATGGAGATGTCTCTGCTGTATGAGTCATTCAGGAAATTTTTTACGGGCAGAACAAGGCTGTCCCCGGTGGAATGATTTAAGCTGTCGTAGTTGTCGTTGACTGCGATAAAGCGTACACCGAGCTGAGGAAAAATCTTCTCAATGTATTTTCCTGCGTCAATGTAGTCACGACCAAACCGAGAAAGGTCTTTCACGATAACACAGTTGATTTTACCGGCCTTAACAGCTTCCATCATTCTCTGGAAGTCCGGACGATCAAAATTTGTTCCGGTATAACCGTCATCACAAAACTCCGCTACCAGCTTGATATTCGGATTTTGAGCGACAAATCGTTCGATTATAGCCCGTTGGCTGGAAATACTGTCGCTCTCCAGCTTATCATTGGATAAAGAAAAGTCGCCATCTTCCTTAGAAAGTCTAAGGTAGTCGGCGGCTTCATAAATCATATCTGCATTTAGCATAGCTACCGCTCCTGTCGAGATATTGACGGCCAGGCCATCATGACGACTGGAGTTTCACTGATTTTGTCCATGCTCAGTTTACCACAGCGGGTCAAAAAAGTCCAGCCGCATTTTCAGGTAAATCCTCACAGGAGCGACAGCATATCAGCAAAGCAGTCGTTTAGGGTTGGACCACCCTCTGTATAGGCCACATTGACAACAACATCTCCCACTCTGAAGCAGTAGGGATTTTTGATTTGCTGAAGAAATGACTGGATGCGTTCCGCTTGTCCCAAGCTGCTATCCAGCTTTACATCACGAATATCAACCAGTTCGTCGATGCTTTTATCAACCTGATGTTTTTCTGCCATGACCTCACCGCCTTGCAATCATTATTTCCAAGTTTTGGGCAATTATTCTAACGAAACGATAGCCCGTGGACATAGGAATAGGGACCGCCGGAATTACGGCGATCCCTATTTGTTCACACTGACATGATAACAGAAATAAATGATACTTACAAGCCCGTACCCTCTGCTCATTTTCTTTCAGGTAAATGGCAATCAATCTGCATAGATTGTTGAACTTACTCTTTCCCGCGCACCTAATCCGCAGAAGGCAGCTCGAACTTGTAGCCGCTGTGGGGGACGGTACGGATCGGGTTTCCCGGTCCCATCTTCCGGCGGAGCTGGCTGATGATGTTGACCACGGCCGCGCCGCAGTCCTCCGGGAACTCGTGCCATACGGCCTCGTAAATCTGCTCCTGTGTAAAAATCCAGCCGGGGTGCCGGGCCAGATAAGCCAGCGTGAAGAACTCCAGGTGCGTAAGGTGGAGAGGCTGGCCCTGCCACTTTACCGTCTGCTTGCGCAGGTGCAGCTCCAGGCCGGGAATGGTGAGGGTGTGCTTTGCGGCGGGCGGCTCCACGACCTCGATTCCAGGCTCTTCCGCCAGGAAGTCCTTGATCCTATCCAGAATTTGTTCCTCGCCATTGGTGACGGATAAAATCAGCAATTTCCCCACGCGGGGTCCTCCCTTTCTTCTGACTGCTTACCGGTCATTCCGGCTCCACCGCCCCTTTTAACAATTCAAAGGACCGCTGGCTGATGGTGTGCTCCATCCGGCAAGCCTCCCGTTCCGCAGTCTGGGGATCGACACCAGCCGCGATAAGCCGGCGGGTGAAAAAACAGTGCTTCTCATAGGTCTGCTCAGCCACCTCTCGGCCTATATCGGTCAAGCGCAGGGAAAAGTCCTCGTCCATGGTGAGGAAGCCACCGTCCTTTAGTGTTGCCACCGCATGGCACACGCTGGGCTTGGACACCTCCATATACCGGGCCACACCCACGGAGCGTACCATTCCTTTTTCCTTTTGGAGCACCAGCACGGCCTCCAAATAATCCTCGCCGGAAGCGTGCAGTTTTTTATCAGGAGGCATTGACCGCACCTGTTTCTTGCTCGTGGGAGAAGAAAGCCCGCAAGAGCTTCACAGCTTCCCCATCCATTGGCCGATGCCACAGCACCTTGCTCCCCTGAATGAACAACAGGTAGGTGCAGCATTTATAAATGAGTTCCGGGTCATGCGTGATCAGAAACAGGCTCTTTCCCATCTCTTTCAAGCGGTTTAAGTTGTCCGACACCTCCAGCATATGCCGGTAATCCAATCCACTGGTAGGCTCGTCAAATATCAGGATCTTTTTGTCCGAGGCTATTGCACTGCCAATCGCCACCCTCTGTTTTTCACCGCCGGACAGGGACATGGGGTGCAGCTTTACTTTGTCCAACAGGTCCAGGCTGTTCAGTATCTCCTTGGCGCGGGCCGTGTCAGCTTTCTCGTCCTCACCGCCCATACTGAGCAGCAATTCGTCCAGCACATCTTCCGTAAATAGCTGGTGGTTTACATCCTGCATTACCATATAGGAGATATGCCTGCGTTGCTTCGCGTCATAGGGGGTCCCATCCATTTCAAGCACACCTTTTGCTTTTTTATCCAGACCGCACAGACACCGGGCAAAGGTAGATTTTCCCGCGCCGTTGTTTCCGATGATGCCAATGATCTCGCCTTGAGGCAGGGTCAGGTCTGGAATATCCACATTGAGGGGGCCGTGCTTTTCATAGGAGAACTGGAACCCCTTGATATGTAATTTCGGAGCGGCCGGTTTGGGGGCGGCCTCTGGGGGCAGGTGGAATGGGTCCAGTGCCCGCAGCCCCATCCCCTGCAATTCATCGGGCGATAATTTTTGAAACTCCGTCCCGGTAAATTCCCGTACAATACTTCCGTGCTTCATATAAAGAATTCGATCTGCGTAGGGAACGAGATAATAAAGCCGGTGTTCCGCGACAATCACAGTCTTTTTCTCGGACTGCCAGTGCCGAATCACACCAATCAAATCTTCGATAGTGGCAATATCCAGGTTGGAGGATGGCTCGTCCAGTACAAAGATGTCCGGGTGGATTGCGTCGGCAGAGGCACAGGCGATTTTCTGTTTTTCTCCGCCGGACAGAGCAAACAAGCTCCGATTCAGCAGCTTTTCCAGCTTGAGGCTGTGGGCAGTCTCTTCCAGGCGCTCCCGCATCTCCGGGACTGGCAGGGCCATGTTTTCACAACCAAAAACGATCTGGCTGGTCGTATCTACATTGTAGAATTGAGTCCTTGGGTTTTGGAATACAGACCCCACCCGTTGCCCGATTTGATAAAGAGGATAGTCTTTTAACTCTTTCCCGTCTAAAAGGACTTGCCCGGTCAGCTTCCCGCCGTAATAATGCGGGATCAGACCGTTGACCAGCCGGGTCAGCGTCGTCTTGCCGCAGCCGGACTCTCCGCAGAGCAGGATGGTTTCGCCATCCTGGATTGTCAGATTGATATGGTTCAGGTTATTTTGGGTTTCTCCGCTCTCATAAGTAAAGGAAACATCTTTCAATTCGATCACGGTATCACCTCCTTACCACGGACTGAAAAAGTATGTGGAGAGCAGTGCGGCTCCGGCAATCAGCACCGCCAGCAGATCCCAGCCAGTAAAACCGACCTTTGTGATATTGGTGCGCCGGACCGGGTTATCCAAGCCGCGGGTCAGGGCCGCCGCGGAGAGATCATCCCCGATTTTGACCACCGAGATCATCAGGGGAATAAAACGGTATTCAATCAGGGCGGCGGGGTTTTGCCAGAATTTCTTTGTCCCGAACTGGACCTCCCGCATCCGCATGGCGTCCTTGATGGCGGCCGACTCCTCCTGCATGGTAGGGATAAAGCGAAACAGGACGGAGAGCGGAATGGTGATCTGCCGCCCAATGTGCATCCGGCCCAGCGCGGTAATGCACTCGCTGGCCGTGGTGGATTTGATGATGTAGGCCCCCATCACAAAGGCCGGAAAGAGCCGCAGGACCAGTCCCACCAACAGGACTACCAGCATATTGACGATCATGGGAAACTGGACGGAGTTCTGGATGGCCTGTACAAACAGCCCCGCCGCGAACAGGCAGAAGAACACCGTTGCCGTCTTATACTGCCGGTTAGTCAACAACAGGACGAAGGGAATCATCGCCACCGCGATCATAAAGGCGGTGTGGCTGTATAGAAATTCCGCGGTAGCGACAACGGCCATCAGCAGCAGCTTGGTTCGTGGGTCCAAGCAAAAGCCTGTTCTGTTTTCAACAACCGCTTGAAACTGCTCCATTACACAATTCCAGCTCTCTCAAAGTGTTTTTTCAGCATTTTATGACCCAGCAGCGCACCCAAAATACCGCCCACAAACAGCAGCGCAAAGCCCACATACAGCATCCAGGAGGGCATCAGGGATTGTAAAGTGTTTGCGTACTGATCGCCCATGGAGGTGTGGATGTTTTCCCAATACGCTTCGCCGGCAAACCAGAGATTGGCGGGGCAGCCCATGATGCCAAGGCAAAAGCAGGCATAGCTCAGAACAGTGGCCTTGAATTTCTGATAGCCGCCGATTTTGAGCACGACATCGCTTAGAATGCCACCGAGTACCCAGCCGAGCAGGCCGATCCAGCCATAGCCGATCAGATAGAAAAAGATGCCGCCGATGATACCTGTGATGGTCAGCATACCAAACTTCTGAATCTTGGTATAGTAGAGCATCATAGGAATGCCGCAGACGATAGGCCAAATTATGAACAGGAACGGGTAAACCACCGGCAGCGCAGTAAGCAGGCCGACAACAAAGAAAATAACGAGGGTCATGGCTGTGTAAATGCCGACATTGATTAGGTCTTTACCTGTGAGCTTCTTTGTGTTTTCCATTTTTAATATGTCCTTTCTGAAAAGAATTAAGTGTTGCAAAACCCCGTGCAAAGGGGACGCTGCGGTTTCACCTCCACATCATTTGGTTAGTAGATGCTAACTATTGCGCAAAAATTTTGGGGATCAGATCCCCAAAACTGTCTGCCATCCGGAGTTGAAAAAAGAGACAAGCGTATGAACATATTTCAGCGCGGCCTCCTTGGGGAAGTTGTGCATGACCACTTCAGCCAGAGATGCAAAATACGCATGGAGCAGAATATGCCACTCCTCTTCCGCCAATTCGCGGACCTGGAAGCCCCGAGATTTCAATTCCGCAAAGAACTTCAGCGTGACCCGGGTTTCCAGACAGACAACATCATCCAAAAAGGAGGAATACCGCGTGCCCTCCGCCCGCATGAGAAGCAGCCGGAATACATCAAAATGCTCATAGATGTATTCGATAATGACCGACAGCGTTTCCTCCGACAGTTTCCAGAGGGATTTCAAGTCATCCGTCTTTGCCAGTTCCATGTGCTCATTTACTGACGCCTCATAGATGGCCTTGACCTCCTGGACAACAGACTCCACCAGCGCGCCGAACAGGGCTTCCTTATCGTCAAAGTGGTTATAAAAAGCTCCATTGGTCACATGGGCGTCCTTGCAGATCTCCCGGATGCTGGCCCGCTCAAAACCGTATTCCAGAAAGTGTTTTTGGGCGCAGAACAAAAGATTTTCGTGTGTCTGCTGAAAGTCTCTTGACATTCGCTGTCCCTCCGTCCTATACTAAAATTACACTGTAATATTACATCGTAATTCAAATTTTAGCACAGGACCCTTGAAATTGCAATACCCTCCTTGCATTTTTTGTGGCCTGAAAGGAGGCTGGTTATGAAGTCGAAAGAACCGGGAACGATTCGGCAGCTCTTTGCTTTCGTGGGAGAAAACAACGGTAAAATGCTCCTCTCCATCTTCCTGGCTGTCTTGGGAGAACTGTTTGGCATAGGCCCGTTTTTAATGGTGGCTGTCCTCGCGGACGCCTTGTACCGGGGGACTGCAACGCCCAAGCTGGTATTGTTTCTCTGCGGAGGCGCCGCAGTTTGCCAGATCATAAAAATGCTGCTTACCTGGCGGTCCTCCCTGATGTCCCACAAAATTTCCTTTACCATACTGAAAAATATCCGGGAGGCCATTACAGGTCGGATGGCGAAGATCCCCATGGGCGTCATGCTGGAAACGCCCACAGGAGCTTTCAAAAATCTGATTGTGGACAATGTGGCGAAGCTGGAGGACTCCATGGCCCATTTCATGCCGGAACTGCCCTCTAACATCGCCGCGCCCCTATGCAGTATTCTTCTGATTTTTCTGCTGGACTGGCGGATGGGGCTGGCCGCACTGGTGACAATTCCGCTGGGCACCCTCTTTTTTGCCGCCATGATGCGGGGATATGGGCCCCGCATGGAGAACTATATGCGCTCTGCCAACGAGATGAACAGTGCTCTGGTGGAGTATGTCAACGGCATTCAGGTCATTAAGGCGTTCAACCGGTCCGCAGCTTCCTATGGAAAGTATGCTGATTCTGTCCGCTATTTCCACGATTCCACCATGGCATGGTGGAGCCAGTGCTGGCTTTGGAACGCGGCGGCCCGGGCGGTCCTCCCTTCTACGCTTCTGGGGACCCTTCCAGTGGGAGCGTGGCTCTACATGGAGGGAAGTCTTTCCCTCCATGTCTTTCTGGTGGCCTTGGTGGTGCCTCTGGGGTTCATTGCGCCTCTGATGAAGGTATCCGAAGCCATGGAGCAGGTCAGCATGATTAAGGGCAATCTGGAACAGGTCACCGCCTTTTTGAAAACACCGGAACTTGTCCGCCCCACAGAGCCCGCAGAGCTTGGGGAGCGGTGTTATCAATTTGAGGATGTCCATTTTGCTTATAACGAAGCCGAAATTCTCCACGGTATCTCATTCCAGACACAGCCCGGTACCATGACCGCCATAGTTGGTCCATCCGGCTCCGGGAAGTCTACGATTGCCAAGCTGATGGCCGGTTTTTGGGATGTAACCTCCGGTACGGTCCACTTTGGCGGGCAGGATATTCGTAGCATCCCATTTGGACAGCTCATGGGTGAAATCAGCTATGTAGCCCAGGACAATTTTCTCTTTGACAAATCCATTCGGGAAAACATCCGCATGGGAAATCCAGATGCCAGCGACGAGGAAGTAGAGGCTGCGGCCAAGGCCGCCAACTGCCACGACTTTATCATGCAGTTAGAGCAGGGTTATGATACCATGGCCGGCGATGCCGGGGCCCGCCTCTCCGGCGGAGAGCGGCAGCGCATCACCATTGCGCGGGCCATGCTCAAGCAGGCGTCCGTCATTATTTTGGACGAGGCGACCGCTTATGCAGACCCTGAGAACGAGGCGCTGATCCAGCAGGCTATCAGCAAGCTGGTGGTGGGAAAGTCTCTGATTGTCGTGGCCCACCGGCTGAATACAATCCGCAATGCCGACCAGATATTGGTTGTTGCCAACGGTGAGATTGTGGGCCGGGGCATCCAGGAGGAGCTTCTGCAGAGCTGCCCCCTTTACCGAAAGATGTGGCAGGACTACACAGGCTCTACGGAAGGAGGCGCAGAAGATGTTTGAAATGATTTGCCGTGTCTTTAAGATTGCGGGAAACAGCCGGAGAAAAATTGTGGCAGGCATCGTCTGCAACATTCTGAAATCCTTCTTCAACGGTTTTATGATGTTCGGTGTATTCTGGATTCTGCTCCATCTGGATGGACTCTCCCCGGCCATCATCGGGCAGGCTTTTGGCGTAATTCTGGGCAGTGTGCTGGGCCGCTTCTTTTTCCAGTGGATGTATGACCGTACCATGAGCGGGTCCGGCTATGACATTTTCCGGGATTACCGTCTGGAGATTGGGGAACGGCTGAAGCAGGCGCCCATGGGATATTTCTCAGAACAAAATCTGGGCACCATTCAGGCCATGCTCACCACCACGATTGCTGATCTGGAGGGGTACTCCATGCTGGCGATTGAGCAGATGACCAGCGGTGTGGCTATGGCTGTACTGATGTCCGTGATGATGTTCTTTTTCAGCCCGGTGATTGCGGGATTGAGCCTTGTGGGGCTGGCACTTGGGATGCTGGTCCTGCGTTGGGTGCGGCTTCGCGCCGCCCAATATGCCCCCATTTACCAGGAGGCCCAGGAGCATCTGGTCGGTAAGGTGATGGAATACATACGGGGCATTTCGGTGCTGCGTTCTTTTTCCAAAGGCGAGGAGGGACAGGTGGAAGTCCGCGCTGCGTTCCAGAAAAAATGGGATGCGGACTACGGCCAGGAAAAGGCTACAGCTGGCGTCCTCCGTTTCTATGGGCTGACCTTTAAGCTCATGAGCTGTGTGCTGATTGCGGCGGCGGCTCTGCTGTATCTGGCGGGGCAGATCAGCCGGCCTTATTGCCTGACTTTCCTGTTCTGCGCTTTCACAGTCTATTCCGATTTGGAGACGATGGGCAACAGCGCCTTTCTGAGTAAAAAGATCAATACGGAACTGGACCGGCTGGAGGAGGTCACCGACATTCCAAAGATGGATACCAGCTCGGAGAAACTGGTTGTGTCCCACTATGATATTTCTCTGGAGCATATCTCATTTGGCTATGGGGGCCGCCAGGTGATCCATGATATTTCACTGGAAATCCCGGAGCACACCACCTGCGCGATTGTAGGGCCCTCCGGCAGCGGCAAGACTACACTCTGCAATCTGATTGCCCGCTTTTGGGATGTGCAGGAAGGGACCGTTCGGATTGGCGGGAAAAATGTGAGGGATTATACTGCGGACAGTGTGCTGGAATACATCAGCATGGTCTTTCAGAATGTGTACCTTTTTCACGACTCTGTGGAAAACAACATCCGGTTTGGCCGGCCGGAAGCCACCCGTGAGCAGGTGATAGCGGCCGCAAAACGGGCCTGCTGCCATGACTTCATTCTATCTCTCCCTGATGGGTACGACACAATCATCGGAGAGGGCGGCTCCACCCTCTCCGGCGGAGAAAAGCAGCGTATTTCCATCGCCAGGGCCATTTTGAAAGATGCTCCCATCATCATTCTGGACGAAGCGACCTCCAGCGTGGACCCGGAGAATGAACAGGCGCTTTTATCTGCCATCCAGGAGTTGACAAAGGATAAGACCTTGATCTCGATTGCCCACCGCCTGAGCACCGTCCGAAACGCCGACCAGATTATTGTAATAGACCAGGGACGGATTGTTCAGAGGGGAACACATCATGAGTTGCTGCAAAAGGAGGGAATTTACCAAAGGTTTTTAACCCTGCGAACCGCCGCCACGGGATGGCAATTATAGCTCCGTTGGTTTATTTGTGGCACATCCTGGCAAAAAGCGCAACTGTTCAAGAGATGAAAAAGGTGGTATGCTCTACTTGTATTTAGGTCAGATTTTGTAGGTCAGATTTTTACCCGTGAGGGGCCAATGCGCCCCAAGCGGAGACTTGCCAGAACCTAAATACCGGACCGACCACGCACAAAAACCGCAGTTACCCCATTCAAGGGGCGGCTGCGGCTTTTTTGTGCACTAAACACAGAAAGGAGCAAACGACCATGAATGAAAACCTGTTTACTTTCCCCGGAGGGACAGCCGACGCAAGCGGTGACAACCCATTCGACCTGAGTGGCTTCACTGAATTGACCGGCAGCAACACCCAAAACCCATTTGCTGATCTGCTCGCGGGCGGAGAAGCGACAGAACAGCCTCCGGCAGAAGGCGCCGGCGCTGTGCAGGCAGATGACTCAATCCCGGAAGAGAAAGACGAAACCGACCAGAATCACGAGACCGTGGAAGAGGATGAGTCCCATGAGATTTCCAAATCTCCGGCCCCTCAAGATCCACAGCCAAAATCACCTCCCGCGCCGAAAAGTGAGGAGGACCATGCCTCTGATAAGCCGGAGGAAGCGGAGGACAATCCCCTTCTTGCCGCTATGGAGCGTCAAGAAGAAAAGACCGCCCCAAAAGTGGCCGAACCCATCTTCGCCCAGCTTCCGGTGTTCTCCTACAATGGATCGGAAGCGCCCATCGAAGACACCGAGCAGACATTCGATGAACTCCGCCTCTCCAAGCTGACGGACTTTCCGGAGTTTGACGAAGCGCAGAGCCTGAGCTGGAAAGTCGTTTACGGCAAGATCGTCAAGGAGATCGTTCTCCCCAAGAAAACCAAAATCGGCCAAATCAAGCGCGAGATCGAAACCTCCAAGGAATTTATCAACGCTTTGAAGAAGGCAACCGACAAGCACCCCAAGTGCCTGGTCAAACCCTCAATCAGTATGCAGAAAAAGGGAGATGCCAGTGCATATAAGGGCGCTTTTTTGTATCTGTCGGAGGCCCAGGCCTCGCCTAAAACCATCACCTTTATCCCCGGGCGGGATGGAAAGGTCTATGAGCGCCGTATTACAGGCGCGGGGGAGTTTGTCACCCCCGCTGAAAACATCACCGTGCTGGATGAGATCCGGCCGGGTTTCCACCCGTCCCTGCCCCGCATTCCCTATTCGCTGATGGAGCAGGCCATAGGCCTGTTCCGCACGATGATGCGCAAGGGAAAGGGGCGGCAACCGGCGGAGGCCCTGGTGCATTTCTACTGGGATAAGCAGGAGCAGCGGTACTTTATCCGCGTCCCGAAGCAGATCGTGAGCGGAGTTTCTGTTGACGCCCTTCTGGACGATGAAGAGCTGATGACCAGCGACCGCTATATCCACTACGCTGACCTGCACTCCCACAACCGGATGCCCGCGGTATTTTCCAAGACGGATGACCATGACGAAAGGGCAACCCGGGTCTATATGGTAGTCGGCCGGCTGGACCGTTACTTCCCGGAGATCACGGTGCGCATCAGCAACGGCGGGCGCTTCCTGGAGATTGCCCCCGAGCAGGTCCTGGAGATGCCCCCGGTAGGGCACTTTCCCCCGGAATGGCTGACACAGATCTGCACGGATGCAGAGGGCGCTTTTGGGGTGGCCGCATGAACTTCTCAAAAAAACGGCCTGTAAAGATCGTCATGCTGGGCGCCGGCGGGACCGGAGCCCACATTGCGCCGCACCTTTACCGGCTCTTATATGCGTTGGAGCGTCCGGTGAAATTTATCATCTGCGACGGTGATAAAGTGGAGCCTAAAAATCTGGTGCGCCAGAATTTCACAGAGGCTGACCTTGGCGAAAACAAGGCCAGGGTAATCGCAGAGCGATATTCCGATGTGTTCGGCCTTGAAACCTCGTATATTCCCCGTTTTATCGAGGATGCCGGACAACTGGAAGAACTGCTTAGGCCCGAAGTATTTCGCCACTATGTGTATGGGTCTGAGCCAAACACGGGCAGATGGGTCACCAACTCGGAACTGGTCATTTTGATCGGAGCCGTGGATAACAACAAGTCTCGTAAACTTTGTCACGAGGTATTCCTCAGAGCGCGGGACCTGGTCTACATTGACTCCGGGAATGGAGAATACACCGGCCAAATTGTCTGCGGCATCCGCAGAGCCGGTAAAACCGTCTACAAGCCTGTGGGGATGCTTTACCCGGAGGTAAGCACCCCGGAAGATCTGTTCCCCACGGAGGTCTCCTGTGCGGAGGCGTCGGTCTCCGCCCCGCAGACCATCGTGGCAAACCTGATGGCCGCCACTGCCGTGGTCACTATGATCTACAACATTCTGGTCATCGGCTGCAACACCGTACAGCAGACCACCTTCTCTACCAAATCGGTGAACATCCGATCTTTTCAAAAACAGCCAACGAGGAGGAAAGCCGCATGAGTACCTTCCATGCCTATGTTGACGCCGCACACTTCCACGAAGCATTGGGTAATGTGCTGCGCTTTGCCGCCAAGCGTTCCCGCCTTCCTATTTTGGAGGAAGCACAGGTCCGCTTTGAGGATGGGCACTGTGTCCTGACCTGCACCAATTTAGACCAGTGGTGTATGAGTACAATTCCCGCAGTCGGGGACTCTTTCTCCTTTGTGTTTGTGGGGACCCGGAAAATCCTCTCCGCCTGCAAATACTTTTCCGGAGAACTGGAGCTCACTTACACGATTGAACCCACAGAGACAAACCCTGATCCGAGGGGCCAAATTTCTATCAGCGACGGGAAACGGAGCCTGAAACGCAGTACGGAGCGCACTTCCGATTTCCCCGAGCTCAAGGAGAAGCCTTTGGACCGCCATTACCCTGTCAATCCGAAAAGACTGCTGGAGCGGTTCAAGCGGGTGAAATACGCCGTTTCCTCGAATGACGCCAGACCAAATCAGTGCTGTATTGAATTTCTGAAGGACAAGATCATCGCTGTGGACGGCTACCGCCTGGCAATGAGCACCGATCCCGCCGTCAATGTGGAAAAACCTTTTTACATTCCGCCGGAGGTCATGGCAGAGCTTACGATGTTCAAGGATCAGGACTGCACGATCTCCGTTGGAGAGGAGTGGGCGGCGGTTGAAAGCGAAACGCTGCGTGTGCTCACCCGGATACCCGGCTATGACGGCTTCGATGTCGAAAGGGCGATTCCCACATCGTTCAGTACGGAATATCCCGTTGATGTGGATCAGCTTTTGGATGAAGTCAGGTATCTCAACGGCTTTATCACCGCAAAAACCCGAAAGCCGATCCGGTTTGACGGGGGCACACTCTCTCTTGAAACACCAGGAGGCACCTATCTCTCCAAGGTCGGCCTGCCTCCCGTTGAGGCGCGGGGCCTCAATCCGAAATACCTGCTGGAGGGGCTGGAGCAGTTCAAGGCAAAGAAAGTGCATACGGTCACCATGAAAATGGGGCACCCGCACTCTCCCATGATCCTGACGGATGGCAAAGACGACCTGGCCATGGTCCTACCGGTCCGGCTGAAAGAAGTCGCATAATAAAAAAGGAGCGATCACAATGAAAAACCTGTATATTCCCAAAGGGAAAACCCTGCATTACGAGACCCTGTACTGCCAGAACATCGTCAATGACGGCACGCTGATCGTGGACGGAACGCTGCACGCCCGGAGCATTTCCGGCAAGGGCATTTTGAAAGCCGGCACAGTTTCCGTCCGCCATGTGGCGGAGATGGATATTGAGTGCGCCACGATGAATGGAGAAACCATGGCCGCTGAGCGTGTGTGCGCCGCTGAGATCGTCCTGTCCGGCTCCGCAACTGTGTCCTGCTATCTGGAGGCGGAGTATGTGGAGGTCCCCAAGCTGACCATGGCAAAGCACAACATCGGTACCCTCAAGGCCGATGATGTTATCACGCTTCCGGAGAAAAAGCGCGGGATCGTCGGCACCCTGGTGGCGGGCTTTTTTCGCCGCTTGTGGTTGTCCGTGATCCACCGTATTCCGGTAGACGCCCCGTATGTCCAGGTTGCGGCCCCGGCACCGGAAAGCACCGATACGGAGCAGGAACAGCCGAAGCCGGAGCGGGCCGGCGATTTTCAGTCTCAGCCCGTTACCCAGCCAATGGATCTGGACCTGGAAGAGGATTTCGAGTTCAAGCGGCTCAAGGCCATGTACCGTCTCCTGAAAGACTGCGGATACACCCTGCGTATCACAAAGCAGGAGGAGACTGTGCTGACTCCGCGGGAGGATAGCGCGTCTACCCTCCCCAAGGCTGCGTGACCTATGGAGAACATCATCATCCGGCAGCGCCGGGAGGTGACCGCCATGGGGATAACCCGGGTCCGGGAGCTGTGCGCCCAAGGCTACATAGACCAGTCAGGCGTTTTTCGCCTGAAACGCTGTGTCGGCCGATATGGGCCGAAAGAGCCGTGCAAAACGGCAAACCCTGTTATTACAAACCGTGCCGCGTAGGCACTGAAAGCAGAGGGGGACTGTGCGGAGCGCGGTCCCCCTCTGGCTAAATCACGGAGGTGATCAAACATGGAGCAGGTAAACGAGGCACAGCCTCAAAGCCAGCCCCCTTCCCAGCGGTTTTATGCCCTGGAACAGCTTGGCGAGCTTGCCGGTACCATTACTTTGATTTCGGAGGGCCTGCAAGCCTATCGGGCTCAGGTTGCCGGGCTTTTGGCCGGCCAGAAAAAGGCGGAGGCATTTGAACTGTACCGCCTGCTGGAGCGGCAGCGCACTTATCTGGTCGAACAGATCCGTGCGACCCGGCCTTTCCTGATGGAGCTGGAGAATCCGCTGGCCCCTGCCGCGCAAAAGCTGGCGGAGCAACTGGCAGCCTTTCCGCTGATGACCGCGGACTACTCCAAACTGACCGAAGTGCTGAAGCGGTTTGCGGACGCGCTTCCAGACCATCAGACCACAGACGCCTCAATCATCGGGCGCCTGATGAACAATGTCCGGCTGGGGCATTACCCCACGGACCTCACTCATGTGGGGTATATCGCCAACAGCATTGTCTTTCCCGCAGAGAACACGGCCAACCTGATTGACCCATGCTGTGGAACAGGGGACGCCCTGCTCCGGCTCGCCCTGGGGACGGACAGCCAATGCTACGGCATTGAACTGGATGACCACCGGGCGGAACAGGCACAGCAGCAGTTGTACCGTGTCGGCTTCGGCAGCTTCTTCGGCTCCAATATCAGCCCAGGAGCTTTTCATGCCGTTTTCCTGAATCCGCCCTATCTGTCTGTCCTGTCTGAGAATGGAGGACGGAGCAGAGACGAAAAGCGGTTTCTGATTGAGAGCATCCCCCTTCTTATGATGGGCGGGCTTCTGATCTACATTGTCCCCTATTACCGCCTGACGGCAGATCTGTGCGGCATCATCTGTGACAACTTTGAACAGGTGCGTATTCACCGCTTCCTGGACAGGGAGTTCAAGCAGTTTAAGCAGGTGGTCGTCACAGGCGTGCGCCGCAGACGGACGGAGGCGGAACAGGATGCGGAGGCGCTGTGCTCCGCCGCGGAGCACCCGGAGACCTTACCTACCGCCGACCTTCTGCCCAAGGCCTGCTATGAGCTCCCGGCAGTCTCCAAAAAGGTGGAGACATTCCGGGGGGCTGTGTTCAATGAAGACGAGCTGGCCCGCCAGCTGGCAAACTCCACCGGCTTTGACCGGCTGTTTGCCAAAAGCCGGCTGGACAGCGAGATCAAGCGTCCGCCCCTGCCCCTGTCTATCGGACAGGTGGGGCTGATCGGCGGCTCCGGCCTGATCAACGGACTGATGGAGTGCGACTATCCGCATATCGTCAAGGGCCGGATCATCAAAGAGAAGCACACCGTCACGGATGAAAACAGGGGGCCCCATGGGCGCCTGATTTCCACCGAGATACGGGAGACGATTTCCAACCGGATGATCTTCAATATCCTGACGCCGAGCGGTTTCCGCTCGCTGACTTAAAGGAGAAAGTGATATGAACGAAAAAAACTATTTTACCATTGTTGTGCCTCTTTCCCCTGATGCACAGAAAATCGTGCAAGGCAACCCATCAGCCGTCCCGCTGCGGGCGGCGGTTTGGTCGCAGGCGGCGGAACGCATGAAGCCGCTTCTGGGAGGTGTCTGCTCCCGTTTCTCTCCCGCGGTAGCCCCCTATGGAGAGCCGCTTCACCTGCCCTTCGGCGTCGCTTTGGGCGGTGCAGAAGCCGAACAGTTTCTGCTCTGCTATTTCCATGCCAGGGAAAATCAAGAGGAGGAGATCAGGAGCCGCACTCAGGCCATTCGAGCTCTGGGCAGAAAAGTTGGTCAGTTCCATCCTGATGAAGAAACGACTTTGACCGTCATGGCGTTTCGTTCTTCTGATCCTGAACTGCATAAGCAGATGGATGTTGCCCAGCGTTTCTTTTCCGACGATATTACCGCCGCTGCGGGTCTGTACTATTTAGGCTTTGGCTCCAACTACATCAATGAGCAGCAGGAGCGGCAGATCCTCTCCAATCCGGAGGCTTATGCTCTCTGTGTGGCTGAGCTTCAGCCAGTGGAGGAAGCAGCGCGATGAGGAAAGTGTTAGACCTTGGCGAACTCCATAAACAGCTCAGACAGACGGAGGAACATGAGCCGCACTTCGACGAGGAGCTAAACCCCTACCTGCTGGACACAGTTCTTCCGCAACTGGAGGGTGAGGAGCCCATCCGGCTGGAGCAAATCGACTTTGATCAGTTCGACGAAGAGGACCCGTTCACAATCCTCGACTATTATTACTGGCGGGAAAATCTTTGTAATACGATGCGCCACATCAACAGGCGGATTTCCGACATTTTGCCGTCTTGTGTGAAAACCAGAGCGTTTTTATAGGAGGCCGGACATGGACGAAGATACTTTGAACGCAGCCATGAGGATCTTAAACATGGCAAAAGTGCTGGAGAGCCACGGGAAATTGAACAGGCTCATGGATATGCTTGGAGATTGCACGGAGATCACCTGGGATAATCAGTGCATGGTGGAACGGTTTGCCTGTGAGAGCGTATTTCAGAATACCAAGTGCTATGAGCAGTGCGGAAAGCAGGTCTCCCATCATGCGTATGAACCGGATCGTGAGGTCTATGTTCTGCGCGACCCGCTGCTGGACAGGTTTCATGCTTTGTGCCGGGAATATGAATCCCGAAGAGGGATAACCCGAATTGAAAACCCCTATGCGCGGGAGCTGGAGGACGCGGTCCACAGTGCTATGCGCCTCAGCAACTATAACTTTGATTACCTTTGGGTAGACGGCTCGGAGGCGCGGAAAAGCCCCAAACTCCTGCTCTTTCTGTTCGAGGAGTTCTACTCCTTTGATGAGATTCCGAAGGCTCTGTGCGACATCCTGGACGCCTGCCAGAGCGGAATCAGGGAATTAGAACAGGAGCTGAAGAAGCCGGCGGGCAAAGTAATTGCCCTGCCTTCTCAGCCTGCGCTGAAGCAAAAGGAGGCGGCATAAATGGAGGCCAGCAACGACATTATGATCCGCATTTCGCCCAATGAGGGCAAAATCACCGTGGAAGAGGACGCGCAAGGTGTCTTCTCCCGGAAAAGCATCACCGAGGAAGATCTGCTTCGGTGCTTCAAAGACAGCCTGCGGACAGCAGACGAGGGCTATCACAGCGGTTTCCTGCCGCTGAATACTATCTCGCTCTATCAAAGCGAGACGGTAAAACGCTTCGTTCTCTGGCACCCCAGGCTGTACGCCGATGTTTCGGTCTACGATACGCCCTATCCCCACTTCCCGATCCCTCGTCTGGTATTTGGCTTTTCGCTCAATCAAGAGGGGAAAGCATCCCATTGCCGGATTGGGGTGGTGGCGGATGAAATCCCGACCCCGGAGACACCCATGTACTACTATCCATTTTCCAATGTGAGCCGCGAAAGCGGGAGCCTTTGCGTGGGAGCCAACACGCTGCCAATCTATAAAAAGCCGCACAAGGCACACAACCTTCCAGCGTTTCTCCTGAGTATTCCGAACAACATGCACTATTACAGCAGCTCCAACAACAAGTTAGGACTGGAATATCGGGAACTCATGGAGCATCTGAAGGACAAAGACCCCGAATACTACTATTCGGACATTCTCATCCCCAAAAAGGAAACGCTCGGCGAGTTTATTCAACGGGCCTAAAGGAGCGAATATCATGTGGAACAAATCAGCGGAAGAACTTCGGGCGGCCCTTTCCGCCCCCTTTCAGAGCGCCGACATTGAGTGGCGGATCTCCGCGACCAATTCAGCAAAGACCAGCGGCCTGGCAGTGCCCTATGTGACCAACCGAGCCATCCAAACCCGGCTGGACAGCACAGTGGGCATCGACGGCTGGCACAATGATTTTGTGCCGTGGAAAGGCGAGAGCGCCCAGCTGTGCGGCATTTCCATCTATTTTCCGTCCCAGGAGGCGTGGATCACCAAATGGGACGGGGCCGATGACAGCGATATTGAATCGGTCAAGGGCGGCCTCAGCGACAGTATGAAGCGGGCCGCGGTTGAGTGGGGCATCGGCCGGTATCTCTACGGCATGACGCAAAAATGGGTCTCCATTGAGCAGAGGGGAAAAGGGTATGTGATCTGCAACGACGAACGCCCCACCTTGGACGCCGTCCATGATCAGTGGGTGCAGTCACTCCAGCAGAAAAAGGACCACCCCGGCGAACAGGACAAACAGGGCCATCACACCCGGAGCCAATCTGCCGATCCCAATGGCCGTCCCCGCCAGCAGGGCGGACAGCCTGCCCCTCAGAGGCAGGGCGCAACCCCTCCGCCGCAGCCGCCGCAGGCACAGCCCGGGCGCCCGCCCCAGCAAGCCCCTCAGATGCAGGGACAGCCTTCCCAAGGCCAGACCTCCGCTTCCGGCATCCCGGCCGGGTGCTATCTGGTGACCGGCGCTGTCCTCAAGCCGACGATGAGCGGAAACAGCCGCACCAGCGTCCAGGTCAGGGACAGCGCGGGACAGGTCTTTCAGGCATATACCCGGGGCGCCGACAGCCGGCTTGCGCCGGGACTGATCCTGACAAACGCGAATTTTTCCACGCAGCACAGCAACGGCGTCACCTTCTATATTTTGGAGGCATACCAGATCCTCGACCTGGGCTCAGAACAGGCCGCATAAGTAAGGAGGCAATCAAATGATCCAACCGATCAAGCAATTCCGCGTGACCCGGCTTACAATCAGCGGGTTTAAGGGATATGCGGACCAGAAGACCTTTCAGTTTGGCGGCATGAATGTGATCTCCGGCCATATGGGCGTGGGGAAAAGCAGCATTGCCGACGCCATCGCCTTTGCCATCACCGGCGTAGGCTTCTATGCCGGCGCGAAGATTGACTACCTCTATCATCAGGATACCCGTGATTTGCTGGTAGAGCTGGAGTTTGAGGATGAGTCCGGCAAACTTCGGACCCTCGCCCGCCATCGCAAGGATGACAAAATGGACATCACGCTGGATGGTGTCCGCATCGGCCAGGGGGATCTCACCACCATGTTTGGAGAGCGCGATCTTTTCCTGTCGATGTTCAACCCGCAATACTTTATCAATGTTTTGGGCAGTAAGGGCCGCAACCTTTTGGAGCGGTATCTGCCGGAGGTGCCCAAGGCGGAAGTTCTCGCTCAGCTCAGCGACCAGACGCGGGCACTGCTGGAAAAGCAGGAGTTTCTATCCGCGGAGGCTTACTCCAAGCAGCTGCGCGAACAAGTGACCGACATAGAAAAGGATATGGTCTATATCCAGGGGCAGATTGACCTGCACGCCTCTCAACAGAAGGAGCAGGCACAGGAGCTCATGGAAGCTCAGGTAAGGCATACACAGCTTCAGGAGCGAATCGGTGAACTGGAGCGTAAGCGCACCACAGGTTTTGACGGAAACAGTATGATCGACCGTCTGGCCGACTTATACGCCCGTTATGAAGAATTACAGCGGGAGAATCCAGTGATTGCCGATACGGCAAACCTGGATCTTCAAATTCACGCCGCAGCTGAGAAGCTGGCCCGCCGCAAGGCGGACGCCTACCAGAGCAAGTATGCCGCCGCACTGGCCCAGGCGCAGGAGCGTATCCACAGGCTCAGTATGGAGTTCAAGCGAACCAAGCATATCCACGACGGCCTGACGGCGGGGGTGCAGTGCCCCATGTGCCGCCAGACCATCACGGAGCAGACATTGCCGCAGGTGAAGGGGGAATTTGCCGCCTCCCTGCGCCGCATCCAGGCCGAAGGCTGCCAGCTCACCGCCCAGTGCAAAGAAGTCCAGGAGTTGGACGCCAAGGCGCGGACCGTTTTTGAGCAGTTTCGGGAGGACGATATTGCCGCCGGAGAAGCCGAGCTTGAGGAACTCAGCGGCCAACGTAAACAGGCGCTTGAACAGGCGGAGGAACGGCGAAATTTCCACCAGCAAGAGCTTGAGCGCCTGCACAGCGAGATCCAGAGCACCGAGCTGGACCGGGAATGCGGTATGCTCAGCCAGGAGGAAATCGAGGAACTGAACAGGGCCCGCACGGAGTTTGCCGGGCTCAATGCCAAAATTGAGGTGCTGTCGAAGCTGGTCCAGGCCTCTCCGGAGGCTGCGGGGAAGCAGGAGCAGGACATCAAGCAGATGCAGGCCTCCATCCAGCAAAAGAAGGAGCTTCTTTCCGCCCTGGCCTTCTATATCTCAAAGCGGGTGGAGATCAACTTCTCTAAGCTCAGGATGAACCGGGTGTCGATCACCCTCTATGATGTGGTGAAGAGCACCGGCGAAGTCAAGGATGTATTCCGCTTCACCTATGAGGGCCGCGACTACATTTGTCTGTCTCACTCCGAGCGAATTCGGGCTGGACTGGAAGTTGCGGAGCTGATCAAGCGTCTGCTGGGCGTCGAGTACCCGACTTTTATCGACGATGTGGAGTCCGTTCCCGTCATCGACAATGTTCGCCCCACGGGGCAGGTGTTTATCGCCAAAGTGATCAAGGGCACCGCGCTGCAGGTCCAGGTGGCCGACAATACGGGTGTCCCGAAAGCCGCATAAAACGGTGAGCGCCTATGGGCAAGCACCGTTCCGGCCATTCTTATCAGGAATTTCCGATCCTGAATGTGGCGAGAAGATGTGGGCTTGTCCTGAATGACCGCACGCTGGAATGGGAGGAGGTGGAAGCCTCCTGCCCATTCTGCGGCGACCACGGGCCAGGGAAACACCATCTCTTTCTCAACACCACCAGAAATATTTTCCGCTGTGTGCTCTGCGGAGAAAAGGGCAACAGCGTGTCCCTCTATGCCAAGATGGAGGGGGTTTCAAACCGGCAGGCGTTTCGGGCGTTATCGGAGGACAGCGTTCTTTACCGGTTTCCCCAGCAGCCCCTGTCACAAAAACCGGCGGAACGGGAGCCCAGCTCCCTGGCCGTCCGGCACAATGTCTACTATGATATGCTCATGCACCTGGAGCTCTCCCCCAAGCACAAAGCCGATCTTTTGGCTCGGGGATTGAGTGAGGAGCGTATTGAGCAAAACATGTACCGCACTCTGCCCATGTCCAGCTCCGCCCGGCGTTTTCTGGCGGGCATCCTTTCCGACTTTCACAATCTGGAGGGCGTCCCGGGCTTCTATGTTGACCGGGGATACTGGAACATCCTCGGCCATTCGGGGCTTCTGGTGCCGTGCCGCGACAGGAACGGCTATATCCAGGGTCTCCAGATCCGGCTGGATGATGAGACCAAGCCGGATCGAAAATACCGGTGGCTCTCCAGCCGCGGCAAGGCTCATGGGACCCGCAGCTACTCCTATATCCATGTCACCGGGAATATCCATGCCAGGACCGCCTATCTCACAGAGGGAGGCTTAAAAGGCGATGTGGCCAGCTTCCTGGATCACGACGCGCTCTTTCTCTGCTTTGCTGGCGTGACGGCCATCGCCGGCCTCAAGGATGCGCTCCAGTCCATGGAGAATCTGGAAGAGGTCGTGGTTGCCCTGGACATGGATAAGCTGGTCAACTGGCGGGTGCGAAACGCCCTGGGAAAAATCCTGGAAACGGTACAGAGCATACCCAATCTCCGGGTACGCCTGATGAACTGGAACATGACCTTCAAGGGCGTGGACGACTTCTACAAGGCCCGCAATGAAGCGGCCTCAAAGGGTGTGAACATTTTGGATATGACTTCAAACTTTATCACCATGCGCCTGGAAAGCCTGTGGAAACAGGAATATCCCGAGCAGGACCGCGGCTTTATCCACACCTGCGAGTGGGAGGAATTAACAGTTCCGATAGACCAGCTGACTGCCGGGAAACCTGCGGACATGAAGAAAGCGCAATACTATCTGAAGCTCCTGTGGGCAGGCAAAGTGGACTTTCCGCCCCTTGTCAGCGTCAACGGCGTGGTGATCGACGGCCTGCACCGATTCTGGGCCTATCAGCAGATGGGGTATCAGACGGTGACGGTCTATCAGAACAAGCCGTGGGCCATGCCCACAGCGGCATAGGGCCCGCCAGCGAAAGGAGAACGCTTTGCCAACCAACCGTTTATGCTGCTGGTGTGGAGCTCCGGCAGAGTTTTCCACATACCGGACGATTTATGTGGACACGGAATACGAACAGGCAAGCCGGTACTTTGAGTGTGCGGCCTGCCATCAAAAGGCAACCAAAGATTTGATTTCGGAGGTAAAAAACAATGTTGAACAATGAGAAAACCATCCGCTTTGAAGACTTTGCCGCCGTTTCTCAGGACGGCGGAGATGTTTTGGGAAAGGTGCTGTACTATTCACTTTCCAGCATCCTGATCGACCGGGACGAGTTGGAAAGCCTGTGTGACGCCGTAGGATTTCCCAAGGGCAGGAGCAATCGGACTGCCATGGGGGACGCTTTTCGTTCCGCCACCGGCGATATTTACGAGCGCCGGGTAGTGAAAACCGACAGCGGCCCACAGATCTTCAAGGTGTACTGCCGGGATAACAAAGGTGGAAACGCCTCTGTGATCTCCCGTGAGCTGGTCAAGGAGACCGTGCATGAGGACACCAATGAATACCGCAAGCTGGCCAACATCACCTTCAATAAGACCAGCAAGCTGTTTTCCTATGATAATCTTGTCTCCGATCCGTTCATCGACCCGCTTCCGTACTGTATGGAGGCGCAGAGGCTTTTTGAACTCTACCAGAACTGCGCCGGCCGGCGGCAGATTGAAACCCTACTGGAGAACTATGTGGACTCTATGCAGGCCGTCAAAATAGGCCGGGGGCATTTCTTTTTCGTTCCCCGGGACTTTGCCGCCAGATTGCAGGTGTTTGAGGACTTTGTGGAGATGCTGGAGGAGCATAACCAGCTCAAGCGTCCCGACCGTGATCCGCTGGAGGTCAACAGCATTTATGTTGTAGACGACGCCAAACAGCGCAAGAAGATGACTGCCGCCTTCTATCGGTCTGTCCGCAGGGAGATTGCCGAGTATGAGGAGCGCGTCACCCACCTGATCCAGAGCGGAAGCCAGAGCCCCAAGATCATGGATCGCTGGGTCATGCGCATCCAGGGCCTGGAGGAGAAGAAGCGGAATTATGAGAATATTCTAAAGCGCGAGCTTACCGACCTGGACGAGGAGTTTACCTCTCTCCGCTACCTGTCGGACGAGCTTCGGATCAGAGCGGCAGGGCTCCGCGTCCATCAAAAGGCCGCTTAAAATACCTGGAATGGAGGAGCAAGATGAACAAGGAAAAGAAGGATAGGCCGAGCATCGAAGCCCCCCAAGCAGTCAAGCATCCAGATAAGCACCCGCCGTGTTACCGTTCGGAAACACGCAATCCCTATCCGCTCTGCCTGGGATGGGGAATGAAAGCCTGTGCCCATTGCTGCCTTTGGACAGACTATGATTCCGATGAGGACGAAAGCCGTGTAAACCTTCCGCTCTCCCTGGCGCAGCTTCAGGAGATGGACGGCACTCCCGCCTGGTGGGAGTGCGGACCAGAATACAGCTGCTGGGGTATTATTGCCGTGGACAGTAGCGGGCGTTGGGAGGGCATCCCCTTCTTTCAGGGACGATGGCGTGAAGTCAATTTTGTGTATAACATCGAAGCACGCAACATGGAGATCTACCGCCATCCGCCCTATGAGGAAACCTGATAAACCGCGTCCCCGCTTTTCTGGCGGAACAAGTTCGGGACGCCGCATAAAAAACAAACCGGAGAGGAGCACCTTGATATGACCTACCAAGGGAAAGAAGTTTTTACCTCGGACGATTTCGACTATGCCGCCGCAAAGCCTGGAGACTATGTAGAGGAGGCCGTGGTGGATGCGGCGATGAACTGCCTGCCGCCCATCTGCATGAGCAGCGCCTGCGCGCAAATGGGGGACCCCTATGGTATGCGCCAGGACCCTACAACTGGGGCATGGAGATCCACCTACGCCACATTCAAGCGTTGTCTGGATGTCTCCGGTATCTGGGAGTATTGTGGACATTGTTTTTCGGGCGAGACCGTAGAGCGCGGGACGCCGCCACCCAATATGTAACACACCAAATTAAGTAAAGAGCCAATCAACGCTCCGGCCGCAGGCGCGGCCAATGAAAAAAGCCCGAGGGGATACGCCGCATAGCGTACCCCTCGGGCACTTTTATTGAGAGACGGCTTACTGCTCCGCTCCACCCTCCCGCAGAGGAAGGGAAAGGCGCTGGATCATGGCCAGTGCCAGGGCCGCATCCTGTTCGCTCAACTTCCGGATGGCGTCAATGGCTTTTTGCACGGTGGGAGACTCAACATTCTCCTCGTCAAAGAACTCAGACAGGCTCATATTGAAATAATCCGCGATATTAAATAGCTCCTGTGTTGATGGCTTGGACTTTCCGGAGGTAATGCTCTGGATATAGCTTTTGCTGTGGCCCAGCTCCAGCGACATCTGATATTCTGAGATATTCCGAGCCATCCGGAGTTGAGTAATACGCTTTGCGATATAGCTTTCCTCCAACAGGTATCACCTCTTTATGTTGATGATACCCGATTATTCAAAAACAATGTTCGCTGGCAGCGTGATTATATTTTGGTATTAGGCCGCTGTCACTTGTTATTTACCGCTTATACTTGTATAATTTTATTTATATCATTCCGCTGTAATCGGTAGAGTTGATACTGCCGAGCGAAATAGGAAAGGGAGCATGACCATGAAGCAGCGTTCTGAGGTTGCGGCTGACCGGGCCGCTTCGTACTTGAGGGAAATGGGAATACGCCCCTCCAGCAAGGCCTATCAATACTTGCTCTTTGCTTTGACTCAGTTACAATGCGGGACCCCGTTTCAAAACTCGATCTGGGAGCTAACGGCGATCCACTTCGGACAAAAGCGGGAAAATGTGCTGGCGTGCGTGCGGCGTGAGATTGCCCATGCTTTCCGTATGGCACCGGATCGTTTCTCGAATGAGCGCGTCGGCGATGTCCCAGCACGGCCGCCTCAGAGTATGGCCTTCCTGCGGCTAGGGCTCTATATGATAAACAGAGTTGTATATTAAGTTTGCGGTCATTTTGCGGCCCAAGTTTTAATCTGAATGTATCTTGACGGAACTTGTGAAATAGCGTACATTGATGATTAGCGAAAGCTAACCCTTCTGCTTATAGAGGTGAAACAGAGTTATGACGCAAAGAAGTATTTATCAGAATTTGGACCCGACTCTAAATGGCTACCATCCTGACTGGTATGATAAAAACGCAAAATTGATAAGCCGTAAGCCGGGTTGTTCCGTCATTTCCTATCAGTGTAATGGTACTGGGATTTTATATGATTACTCCATATTTCCGGGTATCGACCTGATTTTCATGGATTTCAACTGTTCAGATATTTTTGATGAGCCGAATGAAATGCGAAATGTGTTGGAAATTCGGCATTATCAAGAAGGCCGGGTTGAATTTGAGTTTGAGGGTGACAAAGTGTTTCACCTGCAGCAGGATGAATTTTGTGTAAACGGTATGCTGAATATGCCGGCTCGGTACTCATTCCCATTTGACTATTGTAGTGGACTGAGCTTGGTGCTCGATAAAAATTCAATGACGGAAGTGACCAGATCTCAGCTCGCCCTCTTCCAGATTGATATTTCTGTTTTGGAGGAGGACTTAGACACAGCCCATCAATGGTATATTTGTAAAACACCTCCCTCCATGTGTCATGTGTTTGAGGAGTTGTATGCGGCCAAAGAGCATGAAACTTCCCAATACTTTCGCATCAAAGTATTGGAACTGCTCTACCACGCCACAAAACTGCGCAAGGAAGATCGTGTAGCCGCCACTTATTATGCCCGAGAACATATTGAAATTGTGAAGCGAGTTCGTAAAGCTATGCTTAAGGATTTAAGCCGCAGTACTCCGCTGGAGCAATTCCTACGAGGTGAGGCAATCAGTACCGTTACATTCCAGACCATTTTCAAGCAAATATATGGGCGTAGCCCATATGCTTATTTGAAACATTACCGGATGAATAGTGCCGCAGTTCAACTTCGAGAGAGTAATGAGTCCATCAATCAAATCGCACTCTCACTGGGATACAGCAACGCCAGCAAGTTTGCCCGCGCTTTCCGGGATGTGTTCGGGGTGCTTCCCAAGGATTACCGGACTGCGCAAAAAGCCATTTAGTTTTCGGGCTATTTTCGACCCTGCATTTATGAAATGGAGTAGAGAACAAAAATCGGTTCTTGTATAATAAATCCGTTGGTTAGACGCAGCTAACCAACGGATTTATATTTTTACAGGAGGGTCGTTCAATATGGAGAAATCAGTTCCAAGCGCAAAGAAAAAGTTTAGCATACGCGATATCATGACAATAGCCGCTATGATGGTGATTTGTTTTATCATCATGATGGTAATGAGTTCGCTTACACTCCCTTTCCCACTCGTATATCTGTATGGCTCAGCCGGAATTGACGGTTTCATCTGCGCAGTCTTTTTCCTGGTGGCTGCTAACCGCGTCAATAAGCATGGTCTTCTTTTTGCCTGGGCGGGTATCTACGGCCTGATCCAAGGCGTCATGGGCTACATGTTCCTCTTCCCGTATTTCCTGGCGGTAGGACTTATTGCAGAACTCTCCATGCTTGGTAAAGACACCTACCGCAACCCGCTCCGAACTCGTATCGGCTGGACGATTAACTGCGTGGGTAACTTTGTCGGCTGTGCTGTTCCCCTCTGGTGGGCATGGGACAGCTATACGGCAATGGCTCTGGAGAGTGGATTTACCTCTGAAACCTTAGAAATGCAGATGGCTATGGTAACTTCCCCGGCCCTGATGCTGCTGGGAGCGGCAATTACCGCTGTACTTACTTTCCTCGGGACATTGTTTGGTCAGCGCCTATTGCGGAAGCACTTCCAAAAAGCCGGTATTGTGGGATGAACAGAACAGGTACGACACAAAAGCGAATCGAGCAGGTAGATGGGCGGACGGTCTTATTTTTGACCGTCTGCTCCTGCCTGGTCAGTTTTCTAACCACAGACCTGATTGGCCATGCGGTGTTCACTTTCTGGCTACTCTTGATTCTCTGTTATTTTGGGCTATATAAGCAGGGGATCGGCTGTTATACAGTCTATTTGGTAACCGTTGTTGGCCTATATTTGGAGACAAAATACAGCATATCATTTCCATCTCCGCTTTTGCTGAGCATGATCTACAAGCTGCTCCTTCCCGCTATGCCAGCATATCTGCTTTTCCGTATTCCCTCCGGCAAGCTCACGGCCAGTCTGCGGAAACTGCCTATCCCAGCCAAGGCTATGCTGGTCCTGGTCGTCATGCTACGCTTTGCTCCGACGATCATCCTGGAGTTCGGAGAAGTTCGGGAGGCTATGAAAATCCGAGGCTTTCTTCGGTCGGTACCTACGGTCCTGCGGCACCCATTGAATACGCTGGAATATGCAATCGTGCCTATGGTATTCCGCTCTCTAAAAATTGCGGATGAGCTCTCCGCCTCGGCTATTGTCCGCGGCATTGAGAGTCCTTACAAAAAGCAAAGTTACTATGTCAGCCGCATCTCACCGCTGGACGCGTTCCTCATGTTGGTCAGCACTGCAGCTGGAATCGTATGCTGCGTTCTGCTGTAAAGGGGTATCACAATGGGAAAAGAAATCGCAATTCGGGATCTTACATTTTCTTATAGTGGTCGGGGCGATCAGATCAGTCATGTTACACTGGACATTCGCGCTGGGGAAGTAATCGTACTGACTGGCCCATCCGGAAGCGGAAAAAGCTCTTTGACCCGTGTAATCAATGGGTTGATCCCCTATTTCTATGAGGGGGAGCTGAGCGGGCAAATCCGTGTAGGGGATAAACCTTTGGAGGAAATCCACTCCTGGGAACGCGGGAAGCTGGTAGGTAATGTGTTCCAAGACCCCCGGAGTCAATTTTTTGCCAATGAGGTAGCCGGAGAAATCGCTTTCGGCTGTGAAAATTACGGATATACCCATGAGGAAATCCAGTCCCATGTACTCCAGGCAGCCCAGTACAATAAAATTGAGGACCTTTTGGATCACAGCCTGCACACACTGTCCTATGGAATGCGGCAAAAGGTAGCCATCGCCTCCGCTCAGGCCATTGAGCCGGAGATCTATGTCATGGACGAGCCTTCCGCAAATCTGGACATCGAATCCACCTACCGCTTCGGGGATATTATCCGCAATCTGAAGGCACAGGGAAAAACCATTGTAATCGCAGAGCACCGCTTGTACTATCTCATGGATGTTGCGGACCGATTTTTCTGTATTCAGCACGGTGCGATTGTGCGAGAGTTCTCAAGGGAAGAAATGAAGAGCCTCCCATCGGCAGAAGTGCATACGCTTGGCTTGCGGACGCCGGACCTCTATCAAATGGCGTTTCAGCAGATGCCATCGGCCGCCACAGACGAAGTAGTGCTGGAGACGCAGGGGCTCCATAAAGCCTTTGATGGCACGGTGGTGGCTGAACACTTGGATTTTGTCTGCCACAGAGGAGAAATCGTCGGTATCATCGGGCCGAACGGCACAGGGAAAAGTACATTTGGGCGCATCTTTGCCGGCCTTTTGAAGGAAAACTCCGGTGAGGTATTCCTGTTTGGTCATAAGACCCGGCCAAGAGAGCGGATGGGCAAAGTATGGTACATTCCACAGGATTTAGACAGTCAGTTATTTGGAGAAGACCTTGTTGATGAATTGACCACTGGGGCACCTACGGATGAGAAGCGCAACGCACGAGCCCGGACAATTCTCAAAGCCCTGGAACTGGAGGAGTATGCCGAGCAGCACCCGGCCACCCTATCCGGTGGGCAGAAACAACGACTGGCTTTGGGGGTAGCCTTGATGCACGACGCGCCTATTATTATTCTTGATGAGCCTACCAGCGGACTGGATGGCGCCAATATGCGCAATGTGAGCCAAATCATCCGCAAGCTGGCCGGAATGGGGCGTACCATTCTGGTAATCACCCACGACGCAGAATGTGCGCTCTCTTGTTGTGACCGGGCTATCCGCCTGGAAAACGGCGCAATCACGGACGACTTTCCTATCCACTCCGTAGATATTCTTTTGGACAAAATTGGGTATCAGAGCTGTGGCCAAAGAGGCGTTTGTTATTCTGGCACATAAGGAGGTGCTTTTATGGCACAGGAAGAAACGCGCAAGAAAAAAACCGGTATGGCTCGGTGTCTGGAATTGGCATCACAACATAAGGGCCTTGTTTTTATCTCAGGCATTCTTGCCGCAGCAGCCGCAGTGTGCTCTTTCCTACCGTATCTTTCTATCTATTTTATAATGCGGGAACTAATCGGAGTTTTTCCCGATATGGCGAACGCAAATATGAGCGTTGTTCTCCGATATGGCTGGATGGCTCTCGGGGGGATTGCCGGAAATGTAATCCTTTATTTCTGCGCGTTGATGTGTTCCCATCTGGCGGCTTTCGGAACGCTTTATGAGCTGAAGCTGGCCTTTGCGAACCATATTACGGAAATCCCTTTAGGGTATCATCTGACCATTGGCAGCGGTCGGATGAGGAAGATTATGGACGAGAACATTGAGAGCATTGAAAAATTTATCGCGCATCAGTTCCCGGATTTTGTTGCTTCTCTGGTGGCCCCACTCGCCCTGGTAATTCTTCTGCTGGCCATTGACTGGCGGTATGGTATCGTTTCTCTTTTTGGAATTATCTTGGCCTTTGTGGTGCAATTCCTTGGTTTTAATGGGAGTGCCAAAGAAAAAATGCACCACTATCAGACCGCGCAGGAAGATATGAACAATGCTTCGGTAGAATATGTCCGTGGTATGCCGGAAATCAAAGCATTTAATCAAACCGCAGATTCTTTTCGCCGTCTAAGCAAATCCATCACTGATTATACTTCTTTTGTGCTGGAGTACGCTATGGGCTGGCAAAATTGTATGCCGGGGTTTACGACAATCATCCATAATATTTACCTGCTCTTGATTCCGGTAGGGATATTTATTGGCATGGGAGCCGAGGACTATCGTACTTATTCCTTGACCTTTATTTTTTATCTTGTCTTGGCTCCCGCTATTTCGGGCGTACTTAATAAGATCATGTATATTTCAGAGTCTTTCACACAAATTGACGGAAATGTGGAACGCATGGAAGAGGTATTGAGCATCCCCGTTCTGCAAAATCAAGATGTGGGGGCCAGAGAGCAGGGGCATAGCATTGAGTTCGACCATGTTTCATTCTCTTACGATACGGGCACTTCGGTTAAAGCCCTCAACGATGTATCTTTCATAGCCAGACAGGGCGAAGTAACGGCCATTGTTGGTCCTTCTGGTGGCGGAAAGAGCACGATTGCCAATCTGATTTCTCGCTTCTGGGATGTGACAGAAGGATGTATTCGTATTGGCGGAGTAGACATCCGCAAAATACCACAGGCGGAGCTTATGCGGCAGGTCAGTTTCGTCTTTCAAGATACTTTCTTGTTCAAGCAGAGCATTTTGGATAATATTCGGATGGGTAATCCGACCGCCTCAGAAGCGCAGGTGATTGAGGCAGCAAAGGCAGCACAATGTCACGACTTTATAGAAAAACTGCCAGACGGTTACCATACTATGATTGGTGCGTCTGGCATTCGGCTCTCCGGTGGTGAGCGGCAACGCATCGCGATTGCCAGGGCGATTATCAAGGACGCTCCCATTATTGTGTTAGATGAGGCAACTGCTTTCAGTGACCCAGAAAACGAGTATCTGATTCAAAAAGCATTTGAAAAACTAATACAAAATAAAACGGTTATCATGATTGCCCATCGGTTATCAACGATCCGAAATGCAGATCAGATACTTGTGATGGAGCACGGACAGCTGATTGAGCAAGGGACTCACGATACCTTGATGGAACGGCAAGGGAAGTACACACAAATGTGGAATAGTTACATGGAGTCTATCAGCTGGAAGATCCGCGCAGGAAAAGGGGGTGCAATCGAATGAAATTTCTGAAAGAAAAATTGCTGTTGTCCGAGAAAGGCTACTCTGATTTGAAAAAAGCCATCGTCGCCTGCACCCTGACCAATATTGCACTTCTACTTCCTGCCGGCGTAACAACTTTGCTGTTTTGGCAATTACTAAATCCCTTTTATGGGAAAGACATTTCCTGGGGGAATATGTGGGGATTACTGATTGTCGGCATCATAGCTTCACTTCTGGTCTTCCTTGCAGCAAGAAATGATTACCGAAAAACCTATTTGGCGTCCTATAAGGAGGCCAGCAATACACGACTGCGAATCGCAGAACATTTGCGTAAGCTCCCTATGAGTTTCTTTAATTCGAGGGACCTGTCTGATATAACCACCAATATGATGGCCGACTGTGCGAGCATGGAGTCCATGCTGAGCAGCACCATTCCACCATTGATTGCCAATGTGATCTCTGTTACTCTTACCTGTGTTTGTCTGGCCTTTTTCGACTGGAGAATGGCTCTGGCATTGTTTGCTACCATGCCTATTACATTCCTGATTATTTGGGCCGGGCGCAACTTGCAGATACGCATGTTTGACCGGCAGGTAGGTATTAAGCTGGAAGCGTCAAGTCAAATTCAGGAGTATTTGGAGGGTATCAAGATCATCAAGTCCTGCGGGTTGAGCGGTGAAAGGTTTTCTACTTTGAATCGCGCACTTTTAGCCATGAAAAAGGTCGCAATTCAAGCGGAACTCGTTTCTGGTGTGTTGGTACAATCCGCCGCCTTAATTTTGCAGGCCAGTTTGGGCATCGCCATTTTCGTGGGTACAGTGCTTATTACGGGCGGACAAATCGAATTACTCCCATTGCTTGTTCTTTTGATGTTCTCCACTCAACTCTATGGCCCTATCCTTGCCATTCTTTCTCAACTCACCTCCCTCTTCCATTTAGGGACAGTCACAAAACGGATGCGTATGCTTCTAACGACTCCCGCGATGGAGGGAAACGAGCAGGATGTTCACACATACGATATTGAATTAAAGAATGTTACCTTTGCGTATGCTAAGGAAGATGTTATCAAGGATGTCTCGCTGAAAATCCCGTCGGGGAGTATCACCGCACTGGTTGGCCCGTCCGGCAGCGGAAAAAGTACCATCTCCAAGCTGATTGCCCGCTTTTGGGATGTTCAGAAGGGCTCAATTACTATCGGTGGAGAAAATATAAAAAACATCGAGCCTGAGCATTTGATGAAAAGCATATCTTTTGTATTCCAGGATGTTACTCTTTTCAACGATACGGTATATAACAATATTCGCGTCGGCAACATGGCCGCAACAGAGGAGCAGGTTATGGCCGCTGCAAAAGCGGCCTACTGTGACGAATTTGTAATGCGGCTTTCGGATGGATACCAAACCGTTCTCGGTGAAAATGGAAGCACCCTTTCTGGCGGAGAGCGCCAGCGTATTTCGATTGCCCGCGCTCTTCTGAAAGACGCCCCTATTATTTTGCTGGACGAGGCGACCGCATCCCTTGATCCTGAAAATGAGGTGCTGATCCAGCGGGCTATCGCCCGATTGGTCGAGGGGAAAACCGTCATTATGATTGCTCACCGTCTGCGTACCGTAGTGGATGCCGACCAAATCTTTGTACTGGAAAACGGGAAACTTGTAGAGCGAGGAACGCACGACGAACTAATTGCCCATAAGGGACTGTACGAAAAGTTATATCATATCCAGCAGGAAAGTCTTGACTGGGTAGTTTAAGGGGTGGTGGTTTCGATAAAATTACGAGCATCCGGTGAGGACTATCTGGAGGCCGTGCTGGTGCTCCAAAAGGAAAAAGGCATGGTGCGCTCCGTGGATGTGGCTCGGCACCTTGATGTATCAAAACCCAGCGTGTGTCATGCGGTCTCCACTTTGAAAGCGGGTGGTTTTCTCACCATGGACGAAAATTCTTTCTTGTTCCTGACGGATGTGGGCCGGGAGGTAGCCGAGCAGACCTATGAGAAACACTGCTTCTTTACTCGCCAGCTTGTCGCAGCCGGGGTCGATCCCCAGACCGCGGAACGGGAGGCCTGCCGGATGGAGCACACCATCAGCCAGCGGTCCTTTGAATTGTTAAAAGGGGCGGTGGAGCCGGAATGAACGGTGGAAAATCAGAAGAAGAGGTGGTCCCCGCATGGGGAAGCTGCTGATTTTATCCATTACAGATGGAGAGGAACAGCTCCTGGACAAGCTCAAGGACTTCCTGGCGGAAGCGCCTGGAATTGAAATCGTGGAGCCGCCCGCCACGAAGCACACCCTCACCTTTCCCGGCCTGGAGCTGCACCTGCGCAAGCAGACGGTAAAGTGGCGGGGCCGCTCCCTGCACCTCACGCATCTGGAGTTCTTTACGCTGGCCTACCTGGCCCGGCGCCCTGGCTGGGTCTTCACGCAGGAACAGATCTACGAGGCCGTATGGCACGAGTTCCCGGAGCATTGCGGCGCGGCCGTGGCCAACATCATCAGCCAGCTCCGCCGGAAGATGGGGCCGGGCAACCCCATCCGCACGGTACCCCACAGCGGCTATAAGTTCGAGCTGCCTCCATAACCTGAGAAGCCTTTTCCGAAAAAACGCAGTTATCCTCTATGGGTAACTGCGTTTTTCTATCTGAGTCAAGATCACAATAGCCCGCCGCTTTCACAAAAGTCTGTCCAAACAGAGCATAATCGTCTATATGGAGCGGACAGAACGATTTCTTTTCGCTAAAATAATGCAATGTTGAGGGACGCATGGCGTCCAATTCTTTATTCAAACGGTTAGCATTATCTAACCAAGAAGGAGTGTGTGCTATGTCTGGATCAAACAGCCGCCGCGGAATGGGCGGCAGGGATGTCATCACCGTGGGAATCTTCTCCGCCATCTACTTTGCCATAAACTTTGCCTTTATGCTCCTGGGCGGGCTACACCCGCTGCTATGGATTTTGATGCCGGGCTTTATCGCCCTGTTCACCGGCATCCCACACCTGATGATGTGCGCCAAGGTGCAGAAGGTGGGTTCAGTCCTGCTGATGGGCCTTATCACCGGGCTGATCTACTTCGTCACCGGCCAGTTCACCCCGGTAATCCTGGTCTCCTTTGTCATTGCCTGCGGCCTGGGGGAACTGGTCCGTGGCTGTACCCATTATACCAGCATCCGGGGAAACCTTGTGTCCTTCGTCCTGTTCTCCCTGGGCATGGTGGGCTCTCCGCTGCCCATCTGGCTGATGCGGGAGGACTTCCTGCGGCAGATCACGGAACAGGGGATGCCCGCAGACTATGTGAACACCCTGGCGGCACTGTCGTCCAGCTCCATGCTGGTGGTGCTGTTCCTGGCCCCTGTTGTGGGCGCGATCATTGGCGGCTTTATCGCCCGGGCCATGTTCCGCAAGCACTTTGAAAAGGCAGGCCTTGTCTGAGATGGAGCGGCGCATCTTTGACCCACGGGCCGGCCTGTGGCTTCTGGTGGCCGCCAATATCATCGCCTTCCGCCCCCATACCCTGTGGCTGGAGCTGGCACTGGTCGGCCTGCTGCTGCTCCTGATGGCTGCCCACGGGAAGTATTCCATGGCGGTCAAATGGGCGGTGGGCTATTGTGCCCTACTGCTCTTTCAGCAGTACATCCTGCCCGCCTCTCCCAAGATTATCGCCACCAGCTTTACCATTTTTGCCACCTACGCCCGCCGGATGTTTCCGTGCCTGATGACCGGATCGCTGATGCTGAAATGTACGCCTCTGCGGTATTTCATCGTGGGACTGCGCCAGCTCCGTGTTCCCCAGCGGCTGATCGTGGCCGTCTCGGTGACTCTGCGATACTTCCCCGCTATCCGGGAGGAGATGGGCTATATCCGGGACGCCATGAAGTTGCGGGATGTCCGGGGGCTGGCCCGACTGGAGGGCACGGTGATACCTCTGATGGTGTCCGCCACCGAGACGGCGGAGGAGCTCTCCGCAGCGGCGGTGACCCGGGGAATTGAGGACCCCGCGCCTAAGACAAGCGCCGTCTTCCTGCGGCTGTCCCCGGTGGACCTGGCCGGGATGGCGGCGGGCCTTGTGTTGCTGGCGCTGTCATTTGTGGTACAATAAGGAGGACCCTCGGAATGATCTCATTTGAGTATGTTTCCTTTGGTTATGACGGCTCCCGGGAGACCCTGGCCGGCCTGAACGCCGCCATCCGGCCGGGCGAATGTGTCCTGCTGTGCGGTGCCTCCGGCTGTGGAAAGACTACGGTGACCAAGCTCATCAACGGCCTGATCCCGGCCTTTACCCCCGGCTGCCGCCTGGAGGGACGGGTGGAGGTGGACGGCCTGGACCCCGCCAAGACGCCCATGCACCAGCTGGCCCGAAAGGTGGGATCGGTATTCCAGAATCCCAAGTCCCAGTTTTTCAATCTGGACACGGACAGCGAGCTGGCCTTTGGGCTGGAGAACGCAGGATGCCCGCCGGAAGAGATCCATGCCCGGGTGGCGGAGACCGTGGAGGCCCTTGGGCTGGAGAGCCTCTGCGGGCAGAGCATCTTCTCGCTCTCTGGTGGACAAAAGCAGCTGCTGGCCTTTGGCTCGGTCTACGCCATGGGCCCGGACATCTTTGTGCTGGACGAGCCAACCGCCAATCTGGATCAGGAGGCCATCGCCCGCCTTCACGACGAGATCGCCGGTCTGAAGCGGCAGGGGCGCACGGTGGTCATTGCCGAACACCGACTCTACTTTCTTACCGACCTGATCGACCAGGCATGGTATATCAGGCAGGGGAGCCTGTCCCGGCGCTTCACCCGTGAGGAGTTTCAGCGGCTGACTGATGAGGAACGGGAGAGGCTGGGCCTGCGCACGCTGTCATCGGCCCCCTGTACCCTGCCACCGGCGAAGCCGGCCGGGTCCGGGGAAGGCCTCTCTGTGGAGGGGCTGACCTGCGCCTTTCAGAAAAGAGAGGCGGTGTTCCGTGAGCTGTCCTTTTCCGTCCGGCCGGGTGAGGTAGTGGCTGTCACCGGGCCCAACGGCGTGGGTAAGACCACGCTCTCCCGCTGTCTGTGCGGGCTGCTGCGGGAGCAGGCAGGGACTGTCCGGCTTCACGGCCGCCCCCTGGGACGCAAGGAGCGGCAGCGGGCAGCCTTCTGCGTGATGCAGGATGTAAACCACCAGCTCTTTTCGGACAGCGTGTGGGGTGAGTGTCGAATATCCGCCCCGGATGCACCGGACGAAAAAATCGCCGAGGTGCTGGATCGCCTTCAACTGCTGTCCTTTCGGGAGCGGCACCCCATGGCGCTCTCTGGCGGACAGAAACAGCGGCTGGCGGTGGCCACCGCGCTGCTGTCGGAAAAGCCGGTGCTGATTTTTGACGAGCCCACCAGCGGCCTGGATTATGCCCGGATGGTGGAGGTGTCCGGCGTGATCCGGGATCTGGCCCGACAGGGCCGCATCGTGCTGGTGGTAACACATGACCAGGAGTTTTTGCAGCAGGCTTGTGACCGGGTCCTGCATCTGTAAGGAGGGGAACTATGCTGGAGCAGATGATAGCGGGAAATGGCTTTCCAAAAGTGGTGGTGGAAAATGATCATTGCCGGGTCTTTCAGATGATGGGCGGCACCGGGGATGGGAGCATGACCCAGTACGACCTGTACCCCGGGATCACTTTGATGTATAACGACTTCCACATGGAGGATTACGACTCCGACCTGACCATTACCGGAGATCTGCTGTGCATCGACTATTGCCGCCAGGGACGGATGGAGTACCCGGCGGGACCGGATGCTTATTCCTATGTGGAAGCGGGGGACCTGAAGCTGGACCGGCGGCTGGAGCACCGGGGGCACTTTGTCTTTCCACTTTCCCACTATCACGGGATCACGGTGGGGCTGGAGCTGCCTCGGGCAGCCCAGGCCCTGGCCGAATGGGTGCGGGACTTTCCGGTGGACCTGTACCGCCTCCGAGACAAATACTGCTCCGGCCCCCACCCCAAGGTACTCCACGGGGCCCCTTCGCTGGATCATATCTTCCAGGAGCTCTATGCCGTACCGGAACAGATCAAGCTCCCCTATTTCCGCATCAAGACGCTGGAACTGCTCCTCTATCTGGATGCCCTGGAACTGCCCGCGGAGTCGGAGAAGCCCTACTTCTACAAGACGCAGGTGGAGAAAATGAAAGCGATTCACCGCCTGCTGACCGGGGATCTGGAGCGTCACTACACCATCACTGAGCTGTCCCGGCGCTTTTCCATCCCGACCACGGCCTTGAAAGAGTGCTTCAAATCGGTCTACGGCCAGCCCATCAACACCTATATGCGGTGCCTGCGCATGGACCGGGCGGCCCTCCTGCTCCGGCAGGAGCCCCATGCCGGCGTGGCGGAGATCGCCGGCCGGGTAGGGTATGACAGCGCCAGCAAATTTGCCGCCGCGTTCAAGGCGGTAAAGGGTAAAACGCCCCTGGAATACCGCCGGGAGGGACAATAAATTCTTCTGTCCAAACGGGACAGGATCGGCGGAGCGGAGCGGAAAAGAGCTTTTTTATCAGTTACAATGGCTGCGGTTAGCGAAAGCAAATCGCAGTCATTTCTTTTGAGAGGAGTCTTGCCGATGAAAGAACGGACCTGGCTGAGCATCCTGCTCTCCTATGCCGGACCCTGCCGGGGCAAAATGGCCGCCTCGGTGGCCCTGGCGGTGGTCAGCGTGGCAGGAGGCTTTGTGCCGTATCTGGGAGTCTATCAAATCCTGCGGCTGTTTGTGGAGCGTCGGGCGGGCCTGGAGGGCATCCTGCTGTGGTGTGGGGTGTGCCTGGCAGGCTACGCCGTCAAGGTGGCGGGCTATGCCCTGTCCACCATGCTGGCCCATGTATCCGCCTATACCATTCTGGAGGGCCTTCGCCTCCAGGTGGCAGATCAGCTCATGAGGGCGCCCCTGGGCGAGGTGGAATCCCGGCCCATCGGGGCCATGAAGAGCACCATCGTGGACCGCATCGAGGATGTGGAGCCGCCCCTGGCCCACATGATCCCAGAGCTGAGCTCTAACCTGCTTCTGCCCCTGGCGGTCGTCATCGCCATGTTCGCCATCGACTGGCGGATGGGCCTGGCCTTGCTGGTGACCATCCCAGTGGCCCTGGTCCCCATGGCGGCGGGGATGCGGTCCTACAACAAGAACTATGCCGCCTATATGGCGGCCAACAACCATGTCAACAGCGTCATCGTGGAATATGTGGAGGGCATCCAGGTGGTCAAGGCCTTCAGCCAGGGGGAGCGATCCTACGCCAAGTTCGCCCAGGCTGTGAGCTCTTTCCGGGACTTTACCCTGAACTGGTTCCGCTGCACCTGGGCCTCCATGAATCTGTGCCTGTCCATCCTGCCCACCACCCTGCTGGGGACCCTCCCGGTGGGCATCTATCTTTACCAGACCGGGGTGCTGGACCCAGCTCAGGTGACGCTCTGCCTGATGATGGCCCTGGGCATCGTCTCCCCGCTCATGAGAGCTACCGCATTCATCAACTCCATGAAGAGTATGCAGTTTGCGGTGAAGGACACCCGGGAGCTGCTGGACCTGCCCCAGCTCTCTCAGGCGAAGCAGGAGGCGGATCTGGACGGCAGCGGCATCCGGTTTCGGAATGTGGCCTTTTCCTATGGCGGGACGGGGGGCGCGGAGGTGCTCCATGACCTGGAGCTGCACATCCCCCAGGGGAGCTTCACCGCCCTGGTAGGGCCCTCAGGAGGCGGCAAGTCCACCATCGCCCGGCTGGCTGCCCGCTTCTGGGATGTGACGGCCGGCTCCATCACCCTGGGTGGGCGGGACATCCGGGAAATGCCTCTGAAACAGCTCTCCCAGGCCATCAGCTTCGTCACCCAGGACAACTTCCTCTTTGACTGCTCTCTCAAGGAGAACATCCGCCTGGGAAAGCCGGACGCCTCGGACGAGGAGGTGCTGGCGGCGGCCAGGGCGGCCCAGTGTGAGGAGTTTCTGGCCCGACTGGACCGGGGCTGGGACACCCCGGCGGGAGAGGCGGGCAGACAGCTCTCCGGCGGGGAGCGCCAGCGTATCGCCATCGCCCGCGCCATTTTGAAGGACGCCCCCATTGTGATTTTGGACGAAGCCACCGCGTTTACCGATCCGGAAAATGAGGACAAAATCCAGAGCTCGATCATGGCCCTCTCCAAAGGGAAGACCCTGCTGGTCATCGCCCACCGCCTGAGCACCATCCAGAACGCGGATCAGATCGTGGTGCTGGAAAAGGGGCATATCGTGGACCAGGGCACCCAGGCGGAGCTGCTCCGCCGCTGCCTGCTTTACCAGAAGCTGTGGCAGGCCCACATCGGAGCCCAAGGCTGGGCAGTTACATCGGGCGCAAAGGAGGGACAGTGAGATGTTTCACAGTGTAGGACGGATCATGCGGTGGGCCGGAGCCTACCGGAAACGAATGGTGCTGGGCTTCGTGTGCTCCTTCTTCGCCACCTGGTGCACCGCCGGGCCGGTGGTGCTGGCGGCTTGGGCGCTGGGACAGCTGATTGTGGACGCCTGGGGAGAGGAGCGCCTGTCTCCGCACCTTCCCTGGCTGTGCCTGGGCGGGATCGTGGTGCTGATTCTTCTGCGGTTTTTCTTCACCTACTGGAAAAACCGGCTTCAGGAGAGTATCGGCACGGAACGGGCGGCAGAGCAGCGGATGGAGCTGGGGAATGTGCTCAAGCGGGTGTCCCTGGGGTACTTCGCCAAAAACGACCTGGGAGACATTTTGGCAGCCCTCACCACCGAACTGAGCACCCTGGAGCTCCAGAGCATGAAAATGGTGGATGCGGTGGTGAACGGCTATATCCAAGTGGCCGTGATCCTGCTGTGTGTGGCGTTTTTCTGCCCGCCTGCCGCGCTGGCGGCGCTGATCGGTGTGCTGGTGTCCGCCTTTGCTCTGCGGGGGATCGGCCGCCAGAGCGCCCGCACCGCCCCGGTGAGCCACCGGGCTCAGGAGGCGCTGTCCGGGGCGGCCATTGAGTACATTCACGGTCTGCCGGTGGTCAAGTCCTTCGGCCAGGATGGCGTTTCTGTCCAGCGGTTTCGGGAGGCCTGCCGGGCAAACAAGGCCATCCGCATCAAAAATGAGTTCGGCTTTGTCCCCTGGAACTGTCTGCACCTGTTTGCTCTGCGGGCGGCTTCCGTGGGGCTGGTGCTCACCGCCGGCTGGCAGGCCCTGGCCGGCGCCCTTCCCCTCCAGTATTTCCTGATGATCGCCCTGTTCTCCTTTACCATCTTCGGCAGTGTGGAGGCCATCAACGATGCGGCCCACATCCTGTCGGTGACGGACTCGGTGCTGGACCGTCTGGAGGAGCTGGAGCAAACCGATTTCATTGACAAGGGAGGAAAGGAGGTCGTGCCGGAGCGCTTCGATGTGGCCCTGAGCCATGTGTCCTTCGGCTACGGCGGCCGCGAGGTGCTCCACGATGTATCCTTTACCGCCCCCCAGGGGACCACTACCGCCATCGTTGGCCCCTCCGGCTCCGGAAAGAGTACCATCTGCAATTTGGTTGCCCGGTTTTATGATGTGAATGCCGGCTCTGTCTCCGTGGGCGGACACGATGTGCGGGAGTTTACCTGCGAGAGCTTGCTGAGAAACATCTCCATGGTGTTCCAAACGGTGTATCTGTTCCATGACACGGTGGAGAACAACATCAAGTTCGGCTGCCCGGACGCCACCCATGAACAGGTGGTGGCCGCTGCCAAGGCCGCCTGCTGCCACGATTTCATCTCTGCCCTGCCGAACGGCTATGATACCGTGATTGGAGAGGGCGGCTCCACCCTCTCCGGCGGGGAGAAACAGCGCATTTCCATCGCCCGCGCCATGCTCAAAAACGCGCCTATCGTCATCCTTGATGAAGCGACCGCCAGCGTAGACCCGGAGAATGAGCACCTGATTCAGCAGGCTCTGTCCGCTTTGACAAAGGGGAAAACCATCCTTACCATCGCCCATCGGCTGGCCACCATCCAGAGCGCGGACCAGATCCTGGTGGTGGAGGACGGCCGCATCGTTCAGCGGGGTACCCACGACGAGCTCATGGCCCAGGGCGGGCTTTACCGGCGATTCATTGAGATCCGGGAACAGGCCGAGGGCTGGAGACTGGCATGAGGGAGAACAGCAAGCGACAGCATCCCGCATCCTTACACGCTTCAGGCGAGGACTATCTGGAAGCCATCCTGATCCTTCATATGAAAAAGGGCACGGTGCGCTCCGTGGATGTGGCCCGACACCTGGGAGTTTCCAAGCCCAGCGTGTGCCATGCGGTGGCGTTGCTAAAGGACGGCGGTTTTCTCACCATGGATGAGGATTTCTCCCTATGCCTGACGGATGTGGGCCGGGAGGTCGCGGAGAGCATCTACGAGCGCCATTGTTTTTTTACAGAGAAGCTGATTGCCGCAGGGGTTGACCCCAAGGTGGCGGAAGCCGACGCCTGCAGGATTGAGCACATCATCAGCGCGGAGTCTTTTGAGCGGCTGAAAGAGGCGGCTAAAGGTATGAGGCAGGCGTAACGCCTCATTCTTTCGGCTCCTGAATAAGCACACTTAAAAGAAG
Organism: Oscillibacter acetigenes; assembly: GCF_025567605.1. Lineage (NCBI taxonomy): Bacteria > Bacillati > Bacillota > Clostridia > Eubacteriales > Oscillospiraceae > Oscillibacter > Oscillibacter acetigenes. Next base: position 261,476 of record NZ_JAOQKG010000001.1, read on the forward strand.
CTGGAAAGGAACACCCCCTGCTTTGGCAGGGGGTGTTCCTTAATTGAAGCTGTTCAACCGTGCTCCGGCATTATTCCCGGCATTTTGCTCGTGACGCAAGTACAGAAATTTATCAGAAATTAAACATAATTCAGGAGAGTATAATACATCCATTTTCCATAAAAAGGAGATGAAATTACGAGCAGCGTCATTTCAGGAAAGCGTATTCTACTAATTGAGGAAAGCCAAGCACAGGCGGAGAGCATCCGAGCCTTATTGAGGAAAAACGGGGTTGATCCTTGCATCGCCTTGACAATCCAAAACGCGGTCAGCCAAATGATGATCCGCACCTTTGATGTAGTGGCTCTGGACGCGGATACCGAGGATGCTGCCCGTCTGATTGGTTTGCTGCTGGATCTTCGGCACGCAAAGAATACGCTTCTACTTATGTTCCCAATCGGTAAATCTGATGTTCGGGCGGCTTTTATGAACCGAGGGTTTGATATGTGCCTTGCGGAAAACAGTCCCAAGGAGTGCTCTGCCGCTGTCTGTGCCCTGCTTCGCCGTCCGTCGGCCGATGAATACCCTACGGAGGCCGCACCGCCTGGCCGTATCATTTATAAAGATCTGATGATGGACCCCTTGCGCCAAAGGGTCACAATGCGCGGAAGTCAGCTCTCCTTTACAGCTCTGGAGTTCAAGCTCCTCTATTTCCTGGCCAGCAATCCCTCTATCGTCTTTTCCAGGGAACTGATCTATGAACGGGTCTGGAGGGAGAGCAGTCTCTACGGCAGTAAGAGCGTTAACGACCTGATCTGTTCTATACGAAAGAAGATGGGCCTGTCTCCTAAAGATACCGATTATATCAAGACAGTCAAGGGAGTCGGGTACTGTTTCGCTCCATAATGTCGAAATAACACATATTCCGCCGCAAATTCTCTTTTAAGTCCACTTTGGGAGCGTAAGGAAACCATGATGCACCGCTATTCTGTGGATAACGGCACAAGAACCCACATCGCGACGAAATTTGCTTTCAAAGCATGGAATGAGATGGGGGAATATGAATAGGTCTGCGCCTCCACTTTTCCACCATGGCAGGGCAACAGCTTGGTCTACCGCTATCCTATTCTCCGGTGCCAATTTTCTTGCCTTGGATAAGAATTCCTCGCATGATGTCTCCTTGTGCTGAAAAATTTTATTTCAGAAAGAAAGGCGGGGGGATCATCATGGAGCAAACGAAAATAAGAGAACAGGTAATTGATGACTTGAAGCAATATCCGGAGCTGAAGAAGAAAGTCATCTTGCTTCGCTATGAGCAGGAACACCCCGCCAAGATTTCAGACAGCGAGGTGATCGACAGCATGGCGCTTTCACGGCCGGTGAGCGACGGCATTCGACCGGCGGGATTTATCTCAGATAAGACCATGCGTATCGCCACACAGTTCCGGGACAAGAAAGACCGACTCAACCAAGAAACCATTATGGAGATCGCCCAGGAGCTTTATACCGTTGAACAACAGATCTCCAAGCTGGAGTTCTATGTCTCACAATTAGAAGAAAAACAGGCCGAAGTGATCCGAAAATATTATTTTGAGGGGAAAACTTGGGGAGAATTACAGCGGGAAATGCATCTGGCGCCGCGGACACTGCTCAAGCGCAGAGACGATGGCCTGGATGCGCTTGTGTCCATCTACTCTTACATAGGGCAGGTGAAAGGAGATCGAAGGAATACATGACGGTACATTTTTATGACGATGCGCACGAAGCGTTTTTCCGTGAGAAATTGGAGCGGGCCGCAGCATCCGGGCGTACTCCAGACAACTATTTTCGTTCTTTCCTCTATCTGTGCGGGCTGTGCCCAGATACCAGGAGCCACTTCCATCGTTTATTTGACTGGCGGGAGTGGTGTATCTGCCCGGAGGCGCTGGCTGACGGCTGGCAGACTGGTACGAGCAAAAGAATCACCAGGCTGGCATTTAACCTGTGGAACGGCTATGGGCAGGAGCAACCGGAGGATGAACGGGTCTCTGCGGCATTCCTGCCGGATGAGATATTCTGCTGTGGGTTTCAGTCCTGCTTCTTTGAGGCGGTGCGGCTCCGTTTCCCAGAATATGCGGACGCTGCCTCATCACTCCCATGTATGGGACCAGGCTAAATGATTTTTGTAAATAACCCATACTGTGTTTTACAGGCCGACAGCGCAAAGCTGCCGGCCTGTGTTCTTTGATCCGATATTATTGTTCGCTTTGGCCGCTGTAACGAATATCCTCCGTCACATCATGGCCTGTTCCCGGAACGGCATAGACGCCGCAGCGGGAGATCTCCTTGAGCGTTTCAATGCGCCAACGCAGGGCACGGGCCACAGCAATGCGGCGGGCTTCATCCAGGAACAGGGAGCCCTTGGTCAGCTCCATCCATTCCTCCTCGATACTGTCCAGCCTGGACAGGTCCAGCCAGTCAAAGGAAGATACCAGCTTGATCTGCTCCTCATGGCGGTCCTTGAACGGCTTGCAGGTGACCCGCCCGCTTCCCACCATGCCGGTGGGCTTGTCAAACCACAGGGATGTGCCGCTGTCGTAGATCGGGGCGGCGCCCAAATACTCCAGCGTCTCAGCGTTGCGTACCACGCCGAAGTTATTTTGGTGCCGGTCCTCGTTGACGATCAGGTAGTCCAGTACGATCATCCGGTCCACGGCCTCCCGGACGCCGGGAATACCAAGGGCTTCACAGCAGTCCATATAATGCTGATAGACCGAGACATGATTGGGCCGCTTTACCGTCTGCATGATATACCACGCTGGGATCAACTCGGTTTCCGGGGTGATAAAGTCCTCACATACGCTGTACGGGTAGTCCTCCTGGACCGTCAGCGTATAGGTCACATGGGGGATACCCAGACGCTCCATCACGGAACTGGCCAGCACCTCATTGTAGGGCTCCTGCTGGGTGGCGCCGCTTCCGCCCTTCATCAGGCACCGGCGCTCATCCAGAATGGCCCACTTTTTCTTCAGCCAACCGTCCGAGGTGTTGTCCGGGGACATCAGGCTTACCCGGCCGCTGGATGAGCCGCGGCCGAGCAGGATATTGCCCACATCATCGGAAAAGGCGTTTTGAAAGAAGTTTACCTCCTCCCAGCGCACGCCGCTGGATGTCGGGCAGATCCAATATTGGTCGGACAGGCTTAGCCCCAGGCATTTGTCCAGGAGCAGTTGTGTGGAGGCCAACTCCAACTCTCGCAGGGCATCCCGGATGCGGTCACGGCTGGCTGGAATGGCCCGGCCGGTCCACCATGTATTGAGGGCGCTCCTGTCAATGACTCCCTTTTTCACAGGGATACCTACCGGAACATGGAGCGCGTTATAAACATGGCCGACAGACCGGATCACACCGGTGTCCGTATCCAATTGGAGGTCGGCCACAGGTGTATTTTTGTGCATAAGAACATAGCGACTGTCTGCCATTTTGGTTTCACCTCTTTCTGCTTGATTATAGTAAGAAAAAAGGAACTTGCAACTTGCCGTTGAGTATGCGATGCGCCTCCAAGGGGCTTTTTATTTTTGAGAAAACAGCAGGACCGGCACCGGGCGGCAATTTGAACTCCCCGGTGCGCCGATCCTTCGCAAGATGAATCAGATCGTTTCCTCTAAAAGCCGCTCTTTGATGACGACGGTATTTCCATGCTTCCTTTTCCAGGAGAGTACGGGCCTGGTTTGTATTCCATGGGTACCCGTTCTGAAAACGATACGGCGCAGGACTGCATATTCCGGAATGGAGGGGGCAATCATGGCGACGGTAGTCTCAATCTGCTCAATGGCCTTGACCAGATCGGAGCCCTTCAATTCGATGTAGTAGGAAGTCTTTGCATCATCGTTCAAAAGGAGATAATCACAGCGCGGAGACATATCCCCCGCTGCGACCACCTCTCCATCCACCTTGAACTGCCGGATCATGTGCCTATTTTTGTTCTTGCCGACATGGGTACAGCGATTTTCCGCCGAAGTAAATACGGAGTGCTGTCCCGCCCGATGCGGCGTAAAATCATTGATGTTGCAGCACATACCTATCCCTCCTCAGAAAACAAAAATCCGAGAAGGAAATCGCTTAACGCATTGATCTCAGTGGAGGCGCCGTCAATCAGTTCATTCTTGATCAGCTTCAGCCCATCATCCTCGTTCACAGCCGTTTCCAGCTTGCCGTCATGAATATAATAGGCGTTTGATCTTTCCGCATCAAGCCAAAACCTCTTGTTGAGACGCGGCTTGACCTCTTCTTGACGCTGAACAGGAACCTGGCCGGCGAGCATCAGATAGTTCAGTGTGCTGAGCACATAGGGGCTGTGTGTGGTCACGATGCCTGTGTTCCCGCTGGTAAGCATCAAAGCGAGCACATGGGAGATTGTCTGCTGGGAGGCCGGATAAAGGTGGGACTCCGGCTCTTCCACGATCAGGAACACCTTTCTCTGCTCAATCAGATAATAGAACAGAAGGTTAAAAAGCCACACAACTTCCTGCTGGCCGGAGGAAGCCAGGTTGATTTTCACATATTTGCCGTCTGAAAGATATAGACGCTCCTCATTTTCCGTATATCGGTAGCTGCCGTTCAACACCTGCTCCGCGGCTGTTCTCAAGAGGTTGACCGCGGGCCTGATCTCCTTGTACTTTTTCAGCCGAATCGGGTCAGCCTCAATTTCCCGGATAACGCCATCCATCCCGTAGCCGAAGGTCGGCTTGAGCTTTAGGATCAATTCCGTGTATCGCTTGGTGATATAGTCGATATTACGGAGTTGGGACTCCTCCAGCGAAGTAAAAATATAGTTGAGCTGCGCGCTCAGCAGTGTAATCAAATTGCGCCCGGCCGGAATAAAGACGGTTTCATACGGATCATTAAACAACTGGCTGAGCTGTTTCTCGGCATAGTCCCTCTGGCCGGGAGAGATATTGGAAAAATTCCGCCAGCCCAGCTCTGTGAAATACTCTTTCACAGAGCCGCTAAATTCAATTTCGATATAGTTTTTCAGGGGATCATCATAATTTTCAGTCAGGGATACCCGGATAGAGACATTCTTTTTATAGGTGTATTCCATCTTCATATCCAGCGGCATGACCCAGGAGGTCCCAAAAAGCTGCAGGAATTTGTTCTTCAGGCGCTGTTCCAAGACCATGGACCAGGAAGCGTCATCCCGGTCCGATACTGCTTGCGGGCCTCCCTGCATGATAATATTCAAAATATCCTGTTTGACCGTCCTGAAAAAATAGACGGCTTTTGCAACGGTGCTTTTTCCGCTGGACTGCGGGCCAGTCAAAACGGTGAAGTCGTTCAGGTCCAAATCACATTCTTGAATAGGACCAACATGATATAACCGGAGCTTGTGATCCATGCGGCACACTCCTTTTCCAAAGCGATTTTAAGTTCTGTATTTGTTGTTAGTATAATCAGATTTTAGAGATAAATCAAGTCGAGATGGTGAATGAGGCAAGTCTGGAGATTCGCGGCGAGACGCCTTTGGCGGCAGAGTGACACGGACGGATAGTTCGCAACTCTCCGTCCGTGTTCTCTGTGTAATAAGATGTTTTCTCGCCGCTATGCCACCCGGCTCACCACCAGCTGCTCCGCGATTTGATCGCGGGAGAGCTGGCTGGTGCGGTAGACATTGGTGCAGAACTCCCGGAGGCTGAACTCAAACCCGGCGTCCTCCTGATCCAGCAGGATGCCGGTGATCTGGAAGCCTCTGGCGGACTGTTCCGCCTTCAGCTTTTCCAGGAAACTGTCCGGCAAAACACATTCACCGTCCGTGACGAACACCATGTCGGCATTTTCAAAGCCCTCCTGCTCCATGAGGCGCAGGGCCTCCCGCAGCGGCGTCTCGTAGTCGGTGTTTCCGTTTAGGAAGGTCTCGGCACAGCGCAGAACATCCTCACGGTCGTACTGCCCCGGCAGGAAGAGATCAGTCTGAACATCTCCAACCCCGGCAAAATGGATCACGGCAAACCGGCGCTGGTCCCGCATGGCAATGTCCAGCAGGGCCAGGGCCACCGCCTTACACCAGGGTGCTTGGCTCTCCGCAGAACTGGACTCGTCCAGCATACAGATGATGTCGCCGCTTCCCTTGCAGATGGGCTCCCGGCGCTGGTACTGCTTGAGTGCCTTTCGCTGGAGCTTGCGCAGGAAAAGCGGCAGCGTCTCCGGCGCGGCAAGCATGGCGAACTCCGAGGCAATGGCCCTGTTGATGTCGCCGCCCAGCTCCAGGCTGTACTTCTCGCCGCGGCCATAGGCATAGCCGTTTTTGCGCTTGCCGTCCATCAGCTCCTTCAGGCGCCCCAGATAGCGGGCCACCTCCATGAGCGTGGGACTCTTGCCGACGCGGGCGGCCAACTCCAGGTCCGCCGCTCTCCGCTCCGGATCATTGCTGTCAGGGCCGTAGCCCCAGGCCAGAAGCGCCGACGAAACGCTTTCGGCTTTCTGTGCCGCCGCCCGTACCGCCTGTGCAAAACAGCCGGAGACGGCCTCTTTATTTTGGAGCATCTGGTCGCGGACCATATGGCCCACGGCTTCCGTCTGGTTGACCTGGCTCTGGGCCTGATTGGCAGCCTTGACGGCCTGCTTCTCCAGTTCGGGAAGCTGCTCAGGGCCGGCCTGTGCGATTTGCTTCATCAGTTTTTGAAGCTCCTCCATGCTCCTGTCCCTTTTTTGTTCCAGGCGCTCCAGGGTATTCAGCGCCCCTTTTTTTCCACTGGCTTTTTCCAGCAGCTCATCCAGGTTTCCAGCCACCTGACTGATAAATTCCGAAGCGGCCTCATAGGCGGGGAGCTGCCGCCCCTCACAGGCGGCTTTGATGGCGGGATAGTCCTCGCCGTCCATCACCTCATTTAGGATCGGTGCATTGAAGCGGCGGGCCTGCTCGGAAATGGCATCTTCTGGCTGCCGCCGCACATTCAGGGAATAAAAGCTCTGATAGATGTCCCTGCTCAGAGCGGGAAAGGTGGACAGCTTTTCGCCGCAGGCTTTTTCCAGCGCATCCAGCTCGTTATCACCCCGGCGCAGGTCCCGGTATGCCGCGTCCTCCAGTTTGGTTGATTTCAGCACCCGATGTCCGCCGGCGTGCCGGGGGGAGAATGTCTGCGCGGTCTGTGCCAGGGGAGAGCCCAGCACATCGCTTAAAGAGCGAAAATAAGTACGCATATTACTTTCCTTCCTTTGTCATTTTCAAAGTCCTGTTATGATCGAAATCCTCTTCGGGATCAATCTTATCCCGCGTTGTCTCTCAGGCCATCGCAGTCTGCCGCATTTTGGAGCGACAGCCAGCGCCGCTCCAACAGCGGCGCTATTTTTGCCACGGTGCCGTCCTTGTCAAATGGAGCGAGCACCAGATCACCCTCGTTGCTCCAGGTCCGGATGTGATCTTCGGCCAGCCGTTCTGATAGGCTCACAGCTTTGCCGCCGAACAGCTCGCTCTCCATCGGTAAAACAGTGCCGTAGTGCCAGACATTTGTGCGGGCGCCGAATTTCTGAATCGTCTTTCGGCCTTTTGGAGTGAGCGTGCCGTTCACTTCACGCTTGGTGAGGCATCCCCAGGTCTTTGTACCTGCCCACTTGTTGGGCTTGTCTTTCAAAATATGAACGGTCTTGGGCTTGCCCTTTGCGAGGATATACATGGACTCAAAAGCGTCTCCATATCGGACAGGGGTGGGCGGCGTGTTCCTTTCCTTTTCCACAAGGATGGTGTCGATCAGTCTCAACTGGATTGATTGAAAGTAGACTACCTGACGGAATTGCGCGGTGGAAAAGGTGGCCTCCCCGCGCTCATTGGGGACATGCCAGACCAGCACCCCGCCCGGCTTCAAAACCCGTAAGAGCTCAACCGCAGTCCTCCGAAACAGGTAATCGGATGGCCGGCCTTTTTGAAAAAACTCCTGCTTGCCTGGAGCGGCCAGAATCAAATCTATGGTCTCCGCGGGCAGCGCCAGTAAAACCTGGAGGTGATCTGCGCAGCGGATGACTTTTCCAGGCTCAGATAAGAGCATCGTATTCACCGTCCTTCTGTGACCTGCATCCAGCGGAGAGGCGCTTGGCGGTTGGGACATGGCGCTTCTCCATTTCTCGCTGAAGCTCCGCTTGAAAACGGGCGGCAGCGGCGTGGATTCTCCGCAGTTGACGAAGTTCCTCTTTGGAAAGGGACCCGTCATCTTCATAGGCCGCCAGTTCGCAGGCTGTGGAAAAGGCGGCGAGGGCGGAGACCATGTTTTGGCATTGAGCTTTTAAGTATGGATTGTCCATTGTACTATTCCTTTCCAAACAGCCTGGACGAGTCGAACAGGATTACTTTCCCGTCCTCCGTGATACGCATGGCTGTGAAGTGAAATGCACTCCTGGCGATACCGGATAGGTAGTCCAGGCGGCCCAAACGGGTGACGGCCTCATCTCTGGTAATAGGGGCGCCGTCCATCTCGTAAGTTGTTTTGTCTCTTCTGGTGGCTTCTTGGATCTGGGCGAAGTCTTTTCTGCCATATCCGCAGCGTTCAAGATACATCTTCTCTTCTTTTGTGATCTTCATTGAGATCTCTGCCTCCTGTTTTTGATTTAGGCCACGGCATAATTCAGGGCATAGAAGCCGTTTCCGCAGGAAATATATTGTCCCGGGTGCTCATAGGCGGTGGCCCGTATGCGATCCCGAAAATGCGGGTTTTTCTTTGCTTTTGGGTGAGCGGCCAGACGGTCTCCCAAGTCGGACAGCTTGGCGCGGCCGCTCAGCTCCTCCATGGTCAACCGAATCAGGTGGTGCCAAGTCAAGCCAGGGATGTCCTCCTTCCGTAGATCCACGGTGGTCTCCCGGCGCACCGCGAAAGGGAAAAAGAGTGCATCCTGTTTATGGAAAAGGAGCAAATACTCCGTTACCACAGGGATGAATGGCTTTTTGTAGCTGCGGGTGTCGCTGACGCAGTTGTATTGCCCTTTTACGATGAACGCTTCCATCTGTCCCACGCGCATAAGGTCATGCTGCATAGAGTAGAAACTCCCTTTGGTGCGGATGTCCCCAACCAGGATGGCAAGCCGGCCGTCCCTGCGCAGGGCCATAAAGAGCTTCTGGACAATGTAATTCAGCTTTTCCACAAACTCGGGATAGCTGGAACACCTGGAAAGGTCATCCTTATGCGGCGTGCCCCACATATTTCCGGAGTAAGGGATCAGATTATGGTAGGGCGGGTGGAGAAAAATCAAATCTGCCGAATCGTCCACTTCGTCCCGCAGCGCATCCCATCCGCCAATACCGCAGGCAGGGGCGGGATTGAGGTCATACAGAAGCGAGCGCACACCAAGGCTCTGCGCCGCCGCCTGGCTCGTCCCAGAGCCGGACATAGGATCAAGGAGCGTAAAGTCCTGTGTCTGCTTCCCGTAGTAATGCTTGCACTCAAGCACATAGCGGAGAATCGCCCGCACGACCTCCGGCGAGCAGTTTCCACGCCACTTGTTGTTCCCGCCGCTGCCGCGTTCCGGGAAAGCCATAAAAGAAGTGAGTTCCTTACCCACACGCTGGCGAAGCTCTTTGGTCCCCAGTTCCTGGACAATCTGTTTCCAGCGGGGGCCGAACTCTTTCTCCAATATCTGTACTGCGCGATCCTGTTCCGGAAAGCTCATGTATCATCGTCTCCTGTATCTTGGTATATTTGCTTTTGCAGGGAAGAAATACAGCGCGGGAGAGGACGAAGCCTCCCCCGCGTGTTGTTTTGCCGGAATTAGAAATCCGGCGCAAAGTCATCGCCGCCGCCCGGCACAGAGCCCTGATAGGCGCCGTAGCCCGCAAACTGGTCGTCGGCGGGGAAGTCGCCGGCGGCATCATCCTTCTTGCTGTCGGCAAAGTAGGCGTTGTCCACAAGAATCTCAATGCTGACGCGGTTGTTGCCTTCCCGGTCTTTCCAGCCTCTTGTCTGAAGCCGGCCGTCCACCGAGATCATGCGCCCCTTGGTGAAATACTTGCAGATAAACTCAGCGGTGGATCTCCAGGCCACGACATCGAAAAAGTCCGTCTCTTTCTCCTCGCCCTTGCCATAATCCCGGTCATTGGCAATCCGGAAAGAGGTGACGGAGACGCCGCTTTGGGTGCGGCGCAGCTCAGGGTCTGCAACCAGGCGGCCGGTCATAGTGATACGGTTTAACATAAGGTTGTCCTCCTCTTGATCATGAGAATGTGATTTGCAGGCCATCACTGTAATTGCCTGCTTCAAAGATGTAGTAAGTCCCATTTGGCAGCCGGATCAAGGGGTGCTCGCGCACCCGCTTGACCGCGCTTTTCAGACCGCCGGCGCTGACCGTCAGCGCCAGGGTTTCCAGCCCATTGGCATGGACATGATGGACTCGGAACAGTTTCATCATCCGGAGCTGCCCTCCTTGTGGGAAGGCTCCGCCGGAGCATCCTCTGGAGGATGCCAGTGATATATGCACTCAGGATTTCCACAGCGCCCATTCCACAGAATGCCGTTGTACTCCGGGTACTGCTGCGCGTAATACGGGCCGCCGCCAGTGTAGCTCATGGCGCTTTCTCCTCCCAGTCCCGGCACCGAAATGCCGTCTTCAGATGGCCGTCAGGGTCACGGGAGAGCTCCCGGTCGCGGCCAGTCTGGATGAACAGGAGAAAGACTGCCAGCCCCTTTTTCAGGCAGCCGGGATTGTGGCGGCAGGTGTTACAGTCCTTTTCCGAATCTTTACACATCGCCGGAGCCTCCGTTCCACTCAACCTCCGAGGTGAAATACAGCTTGTCGGTCAGAGCGTCGAAGAATCGGTGAAGCCTTTCCAGCTTGGACAGGCCGCTTTTCCGCCCCGCTTTGTAAATAGCGGCGGAGATGTCTTTGAGCGCATAGCTCCGCCAGCCCTCGCCGGGCATGACAAAGGAAAACCTTCCGGAGGGAAAATCGACCTGGAAGGCACCGTTCACATGAGGATCATTGCGAAAGCGCGCCATCGACAGCTCGGCAAAGTCTTGAGTAGAAAGGCGTTCCGTCTCTCCCAGCCTGGAACGAAAATCGCCGCTTGGGGATGACGGCGACTTTCGCACCGTCTCCCGGATAAAGGCGGCCAGGGCAAGGAGGTCCCAGGCCCGCGTGAGCTTATGGTACTCGCAGGCCCGGCCGGCGGTCAGCTTGAGGACGGACACGCGGTAGGTCTCCGCCTCGTGCCGCACCCGCTCCTCCGCTTCATGCTGTTCCTCCCGGGCCAGCTTTTCGGCAATCTCAACGCGCTGTTCGGATGGGACCAGGCGTTCGTAGAGTTCCGTCAAGACCCTGCCCAGCTCTTCCTCCACACTGGAGCCCGCAGGCTCCAGTGCAGTGGATAGCGCATTGAATTTGTCTTCCGGATACCAGAGAGTGATCTCAAGGCAATTTGCCATGTCAGTCCCTCCCGGTGCGAAGCTCGCCGAGGTATTCGCCAAAGCGCTCCTTATCGAAATCCTCGATGATCTCCATATCTACACAGAAGCGCAGAAATTCCAGGAACATATTCCGGGCGGCGTTGTACTCGTCGCCGCTGAGTTCTTTTTGCTGCTCCAGTGCGTCCAGACACTCGGCCGCATCTCCATAGGTGTTTTGGAATCGGCAGTAGCTCATGTTCGACATAGGATACCTCCTGAATTTAAGCCGCAAGTGCGGCGGTTTCCGTGGGGAACGGCACGACCTTCGAGCGCGCCTGGTCCATCTCCAGCTTGATTTCACCGGGTTTGACCTGAAACATACGGGCAATCTCCAGGTCGTGGTAGCCCTGTGCGCGCAATGCGGCGATCTGCCGCTGCTTTTGCGTCAGCTTGCCGGAGAGTTCCTGAAAAGACAGCACATTTTCATAGGCCGCCGATACGGGGTCCAGCAGATCCCGGGTATGAAGCTCTTCATCCAGGGACTCTACCAGGGCACGGCGCTTCTTGCGCATCCAATACTCCTTGGAGTGGTGGACATCGCAGCTCATGGCCCGGTAGGCAATGGTGGAAAAGCTGTACTTGCGCAGTTCTGGCCGGGCCAGATATTTGCGGACTGCCCGCAGGTAGCCAAAGACCACAACATCGTAAAAGTCATCCTCCGGCAGCCCCGCCTTGCGCAGATACCCATAGATAACGGAGTGATGTTCGGCAGCAAATTCTGATTCAGCCTCAGTCAGCGGCAGATTGTAATTTAACATAATTGGCACCTCTTTCTTTATCATTGGATGCTGTCAACTGGTCTTCAGGTCATAGAGCTCCCGAAGCGGAACATAAGAGTATTGGACCGACGCATGGGCCTCCTTGCTGTACCGCTCCAGTTCTTCCAGACAGGCGTTGATCTTTTCCCGCTCCGCATCGCTCTGAGCATTGGAGAGCATTTGACTGAGCGTGATATAGAGGGACATAAATTCATCCCGCAGTTTTCCGATCCGGCGGGCCGCAGGGGCGTCGGCCGTATCGGTAAACTCCTGATACCCCTCCACGGCTTCCGCCAGAATGGTGTCCAGCCGGTCCTTGAGGGGATCGTTGCACATCCGCTCCAAGGTGGATTGGATGATAGTCCGCTCCTCCGGAGCGGTCCACAGGTAGGCGCAGAGCGTGGTCAGATCAGACGGCTCCACGGTGTCCCTGCCGCTGAGCCAGGCCTTTGCCTGTGCGATAGGGGCGTAGTTAAAATATTTCCGGTCAGAGATATGGATGCCCTTGCCGCGCAGCTCGCACAACACATCGTCCATCAGCTCATTCACCTGGTCCGGGACGCGGACCTGAAGCACTTCGTCCTGCATAGCCTGCAGCTCCGCCAGGGAAATGACGGCCGACGGATTTTGCGCCGTGCCCTGCGCCGCCTGCTTCTGCTTCAGAATCGTCAGGCGGGCATCCCTGTCTTCCACATACTCAGTGACCACCTTGAGTTCAAACCGGTCATAGAGCGGCTTGAGGATCTTTTCCTCCGGGTTTGCGAAATTCGGAATTTCATTGGAGGCGGAAAAGAAAGAGATCGCGGGAATGTGGATGGTTTTGCCCTCGTTGGTGTACCGGCGCTCGTTGAGCGCGGTCAGGAGGGCGTTGAGAATACCGTCGGCGGCCTTAAAAATCTCGTCTAAAAAGACAATGTGGCTGTCCGGCAACTTTCCTTTGGTGATGATCCGGGGCTCGCCGCTGTGCAGCTCAGCGAGCGCTTTACGGTACTGTTCCATCTCCGCAGTCAGGTCCGCGAGCTGACTTGCGCTGTCCGGCCCGCCGGTCTGAAGCGCCGTCTCCAGCTTCCGGCGCAGCTCCTGATAGTGCTGGTCTTTCTCCAACACCTCCTCCGGCACGCCGCCGGGGATGAGGCTGGAGAGGTCCAGACGCCCGAACAACGCCTCTTCATCGGTCTGCTTGGACATCAGCCGCTCAAACTGGTTGGCGCCGGTGATGCCGGCGCGGAACAGGTTGATAACGGCGCTCTTGGCCTGGCCGGTATCGCCCAAAATAAAGACATTCTTGCGGGTGAGCAGGGCGATGGCGATGATCTCAATGAGTTCATCACGCTCGGCCACCTGTGCCCGGACTTCCTCCATCCGGGCGAGCATCTTGTTTCTCAGTGTTTGACTCATTTGTTTTTCCTCCTTTAGCATCTCCAGAGACGAAGCCGGCCGGGTGTCGGCGCCAGCAGGCGGTCTGGGATCGGTTTGCCGCTGCGGAGCATAGCCGTAATTCCACAGCCAAGCCAGGTAAAATGCGAGGCGGTAAGCTCCGCCGGACGATGGCAGTCTCTTGCCCACTCCGGGAGCTGGGTGTCGATGTATGCCTGCGCCTCCTCATGGGTACGGAATTTCATGGCGTGGGGCGGCTCATCATAGCCGACGGCATCCGGGACCCCGCCTATTTCGCCATGCTCGGCATAGTACAGGTGATCGGTATCTCTGGTGTTGCGAATCAGATAAAGGCTATATGCCATTTGCAATCCTCCAGCAGAACTTCAGGATTACGGACGCCGGCAGGGTCTTGAATGTCTCTTGCCGGTCCGGTGAGAGGGCGTCGAAGATCTGGCAGACGACATTCGCAGTGGTCGCGTCCAGCCAGACCCAGCCGGCCCCCGCTTCAAAGGGCTCGCGTATGTCATACAATCCGGGAGTATGCTCCCGCGGGCGGATCATACGCAGCCCATGTTCGCGTACAGTTTGGCAGCACTCTAAAAAGGTCATGGCTGAAAACCCATCCCTTCTCTTATTTGGGCGAAAGCATCGGTTTCATTCCGGCGGTAGCTTCCCATGTACCGCCCATTTGCGATCATGTACTCGCGCAGGGTCAATTCGTTGTCCCATAGTACGGAATTGTCATCCTTGATAAGCGCGGTCAAGCAAAACTTCAGGGTGGGATAATCCCGAGAGACAACGCGAAACATATTTTTGGGGAGCGTGTCCCATACGAAGAAACGGTAGCGCCGTTCTCCCAATACCCGTTTGACCTGCATTTCACACAGGTCTCCGCCGGCTTCCCAATAATCCGCGCACCACAGGCGCCCGGCCTTGAGAAAGCCGCGGCGCTGGATCTCCTCCGGCACCGGAAACAGCGCGTGGAACGAATACCTGGGCTTGGTGTTTGGGGGGCGGTCGGCCCACTGTGGGCCGCATCCGCTCCGAAAAGCCTTGTCAAAGGTGTTGAGAAACGCCGCGTCCCCGCTGACGCTCAGCAGGCATTCGATATACTGGGGGAGTTCCTGCTCCGCCCCGGATTGATTGCGCAAAGGCTCAGGCATGGCGGCTGTCCTCGCTGGTACTTTCCGTCACGGCGGATTTTCTATGCAGCTCCGCTTCCAGCTCCCGCTTTGGCGTATAGCGGTGCAGGTTTTCGTTGACATATTTCGCTGTATGGTACATCAACACCCCGCACAGCTGGCCCATCAGCCGACAGGCCTCGGCGTCGTCCCGAAGCGTCTTGAATGTGCCGATGGAGCAGCGGTCATTTCCGGACTCGTCAAACTGTCCCTCAAGGAACAGCTCCACATAGATCCCCTCGCAGCCAAAGTCTATGGTAGATACTGCGGAAAAGGCGTAGTTTGTCAGATAGGAGTCCTTATCCGGAGACAGCGGCTCATTTTTGTTGGGGAGATAGTAGTCCAAAATGGGCTCGATCTCCCTCAGATCGCCGTTGGCCCTGGCCCGGTCCAGCACGGCGTACAGCAGCGTGCTTTTCCGGTCCCGCCGGGGGACGGTATAGGGCTCCTCAGCCCGGTTGCGGCAGATCCAGTCCTCTACTGCGCGCTGATCCTCCTCGTGGAACAGCTTGAGGAACTGGGCGTTTTTTTCACCCAGCGTGAGATCGTCCTGTTCCATGTACCACGCTGCGCGTCCTAACAGGCTGCGATTGTATGTACCGTCACTGCGCCGGTGTTCAAAGGGACGGTAGTGCTCCATCTCCCGATAGATACGCTCCAGGAGAGCGTCGCCGGAAAGCTCATCCGGGATAGATACGCCGCATTGCAGGTCCTGCCCACCACAGCGCAGGCACCAGCCGGTCATATACAGAAACCGCTGTGGCTCGTGCTGCTCAAGAGAGGCGTACTCCAGCTTCCAGCCCGTAGGAATGAAGTTGCGGCTGTAATGGTCTGTGGCGATCTGGAAACTCCCGCTCTTTGAGGCGGGACAAGTGCAGGCTTGATGCTCATTCATGGCTATTCTCCTTTAACAGTCCGTTTTTTCGCAGGTGGTTTTCCACCGCCTGCGGGGTCAGATACCGCTCCAGCCAGTAGTTTCGCTCCCAGGTCTGCGGAAGTGGGGGATCGAACGCCGGCCTGCGGAAATAGACCTTTTCAAACACTTTGATTTTGTGGCCATCGGTAAAGATAGCGATTCTGCAGGGAGTGTCGTGCATCCCCGGGATAAAGCTATCCAGGATTTTAGCAAGCCGCATGGGTGCTGTCTGCTCACTTGGAGCGGCGGTGTGCTCAGGCATGGTGTGCGCCTCCCTCATGTTCGAGGCCGAACACCTTTGCCGGCAGGACGGTACTCTGGCTGTAACAGTAGAAGAAATGAGAAGCCAGGCCGTCGTCAATTTCGATCAATTCGCCATTTTTCAGCGGCGTGCCGTTGAGCACACTCTCCACCGGCTCCTCCTGGAGCGCGTTGTAAAACTGCTCAGCAGTCATGCCCAGTGGAAACTCGCTCCGGAGCTGGTAGCGGTGGGCCAATGGAAAATACCAATCGTGTTTGTCCGGCTCAAAGTTCAGCCGGCTGTCCCGCTCCAGGGCCTCCTGCATTTCGTCCTTAAATCCATAGATACGGCAGACGGGTGTTTTCAGGCGGTGGGGGCACCATTCGGGAGGTCTGCGTTTCAGGTCTTTCTTCCCAAAACGCCTGCCTTTTTTGCCCTTTTTCATGCAGTAGCAGGTTTCGCTCAGCATAGATCCGACGACCTTGAAATGCGGGCAGCCGAAGCGGCAGCTGGGCTCAGAAAAGGTGATTTTCTTGTCCTTCATCTCACTGCGCCTCACTTTCATCGTCACGGAACAGTTCAATGAGTTTTTGCCCTTCCGGCTCTGAGAGCCATTGCTTTGCAAAGGCCTGGTCCTCCTCGTGAAACAGCGTCGGAAACAACGCCTGAAAGCTGTCCGTCCCGGCCGGAAGAGAATATTCAAACTGCCGGAACGCCAGACCGGCAAAAAGGAAGATTGTTGGCATCAGTTCTCTGACCGTTTTTTCAGAGGGCAGGGTTGAGCCGCTGCACATACGGCCTCCGCATATACGGCACCGGCCGATTCTGCACACACGGACAGGCTCCCTTGCATCCAGGGAAGCATACTCCAGTTCCACATGGAGAAATTCAAAGTTTTGGATGAAGTGGTCGATTTCCACATCGAAATCTTCATCGTGCCAGTCGATGCACCGGCAGAGTTGGTCCTGCTTTTGACAAGTTGGCATTATGCCGCCTCCTTTTTATGTTTGCCGTATTTCCGGCATAGTCGGATCACCTGTTCGCACTCGTCCATTTCCATCATGCCGATGTGGGTTTCGTGTTCCTTCAGGTGAAGATTTTGCGCCAGCCAGCGGTAGGCCGCGCTCCGCGTCCAGCCCTGCTCCCGCCAAAAGCGGTCGAAGATCCGATGCGTCTCCTGACGCTTCAGCCGCAAAACGGTGTTTGCAACCTTCCCCATGGGGCTCCCATCTGGGTAGCAGCCCACATAGGCATTGCAGTTGACGCACAGATAAATCGGCTCGCTGCCTTTGGGGTAGAGCGCCCGGGTCGTGGACTTGATGATTTTTCCGCCGCAGTAGCGGCAGATCGTGGGAATTTTCATATAGGCATGGATCGCCTCCGTTTCTTACGCCGCCTTGCCGGTTTCAGCCGCCTGAACAGGCGCCCTCATGGGAGACTGCACATATCGGGTGGAGCCGGAACGGACCGCGAGAAGGCCGGATTTGTCAAATTCCAGCGTGATCTTCTCCTTCTCCAGGCGCAAATACTCCAGCAGTTTCCTGGAGTTGTAGTAAAATGGCTGTTTGGGTGCATTGAGCACCAGGGCCTTGACCGGGGCGGAAGATCTGCCGCAGGCGCTTTCGGCGCTTACCGTAATCTCATGCTCACCAAAGGCAAGCTCGACCCGGTGATTGCTTTCCGAGACGGACTCCGCGACCTCAAGGGCGCGGATGAACTCGGCAGCATCCAGGTGGACGGAGTATTGGCACTTGAACTGCTCAAAAACACCTCTGGTATTCGGGAATTTCCCTTCCACCAGCCGGGCGGAAAAGAGCAGGGTGCCGCTCCAGAACACCAGGCTTTTCCCGGTCACCCCCATCTCGTAAACATCGCTGTCATTTGAGAGGGAGGCCAGGACTTTGAGAGATCGGGCAGGCAGCAGCAGCTCGATCTGCCCTTTGCACTGCTTATCGCCGTCTGCCTCCATGATGCAAAAGCCATTTGAGGCGGACGCTTTCAGTCCGTCCGGTCCGACATGGAGCCGGACGCATTTCATTGGCAGCGATGGCACTCCATCTTCCGCAACGGCGAACAGCGTATTGCGCGCCAGCGAACGAAGCCCGCTGACAGGCAGGGTGTCGTCCGGAAAGGGAAGCTCCGGCATGGGGTACTTGTCCCCGGAGAGCGCGGCCAGGCGAAATCGTGCGTGCCCGGAGCGAATGGTCAGCTGGCCGGGATGTTCCGTCTCCAGATCCACACCCTGTTCGGGAAGGCTGGCTATGGCCGCGGGGAATAAGGCGGCGCTGATGACAACGCTTCCAGACTGTTCCACAGAGGCGCCCATGGATGCGCGGATCACGATTTCGTAGTTGGTAGCGGTCAGCGTGAGCATGGACCTTCGGCTGTCCGCCTCTACATGAATGCCCAGGACTGCCTCTGAGGTTGCGGTTTTCGGCGCCGCCTTTGCGGTCTGGGCGGCGATGGCAAGGAGTTCATCGCGTTTGACATGAACGAGCATTTCAGCACTCCTCCCCACAATCAACGGCGGCGGGCGGGACGCTGTTTGCCTTGGAACTGCCCGCACGCGGAATCATCTCGCATATCCCATTGTCGTGGAAAATGATGTACTCGGCGCTCTCAAGAGCCTGCCGGGGGAACGGCAAAACCGTTTCCTCCGGGACCCACTGGGGGTATGCACGGGCAAGGCCGTCCAGCGTCCGGTATTTTGCCAGCGTGAGCTTTACCAGTTCCTCAATCAGAGGACGCCAGCGGCCGACGCTCTCCGGTGTGTTCTCCTTGTAGGGAAACTCCCGGATGAGAACATCGTTGTACCGGATTTCAGGCGTTCGGATAAAGTCGGCACGGGTGACGGCACATATCTGGTCGTCGCCCACGGCCCAAACGATTTCCCCGGTCTCCGTGTCTACGGCCTGGATCAGCAGGTAGCGGCGGTGGTCCGGGGAGGAAGCGCACGCTTCCTCCTTGATTTCAAAAGGATTGTCATTCATAGGTCATTCTCCTTTATGCAATTTTGAACAGCGGGATCTGGTCCTCGCTGATCACAGCCTTGGCCGACTTGCGCTTTGCGGGGGGCTTGACTGCGGCCTTCGGCATAGGTGTCGAAACAGATGTTGCCGTGATAACCGGCTTTGGCGTCTGGAGCGGGACTGGATTCCCAAAGGTGAATTCCACGATTGGCTCATTGACTGCTTTCCTTACCAGTACCGTTTCATCCTGGGCGGTGGGGGCCTCCGCAAAAATAGACCATGCGGCGGCCTGCGGTTTGAGATTTGCCATGCGCTTGAACATGGCGGAAACATCCTCCACGCTGTCCTTGATGCCCAGCATGAGCTCCTTGGCCATCAGAGTGGTCATATCCTCGCACTCGGACATAGCGGCAAGGCCCTCCTCTGAGAACGAGCCCTCGATAATTCCCGCCACAGCCAGCTTGGAGGCCATGAGCTTGATTGCCTTGTGCTGCATGGTGTCCCGATAGTAAAACATATAGACCTCTACCCGCGGGGCGGTCTGGTTGATCCGCCAGCTCCGCCGGCTGGCCTGCCTCAGTGTGAACAGCTTATAGCCGGTGTCATAAAAGATCAGCGTGGTAAAAGCGTTCAGGTCAAGGCCTGTTTGCACAAGGGTCGGATTTGCAATCAGGACCTGGAGCCCGGCGCTGAGCCGGTCCGCTACCCATTGCTCCCGCTTTGCCGGTTTGACCTTGGCCGGCATAATGATGGTGTTCCACCCACGGGCGGTTAGCAGCGTTTGAAGCCTCATCTGGCTGTCCAGCCGCGTCCAGTTGGTGTAGATGAGCACCTTTTCCCCTGCGGCAATCTTCCGCTCCACGATATTCAGCACCTCTTCATCCTTGGGGAGGATCGTACCGGGAGCCACCGTGTCTTCCGGGGTCACAATCGGATGTCCGTCCAAAGGATGATAAACGGGCTTTTGCTCATAGGGCTGATCCGGGTAGGCGGTCAGAAGATTGAGATAGGCGGACAAAATTTTCTTTGCGGCCTTTTTGTCATTTTTGAGGACAAATTTGAGTTCTTTTTCGATCTCCTTGTACTCTGCTTCCACCGCTGCGGGCATCTTCAGCGCAACAGGGATCTCCTCGTACTCCGGCAGGTCCTTGCCCATGTCGGTCAGGGAAAGAAACGCGGCCTTGTCCAGCAGGAAGCGGGAATAGACCAGCGGCGAGACGCCTGGCAGAAGCCGGGAGTTCTTCTTGCTCTGCACGGTACGGCGGTTGGAATTGTATTCCGGCTCCTGTTCCACATAGATGTTCTGGATCACGCCGTACTCCGCATCAAATTTGGAGGGATGTTCATACCGTTTGTTGTCCTTGCGCATCTGTGCGGGGCAGATCCGGTAGAGGAGATGGAATATCCCCGAGCTGTACCCGTTGATCAGGGTGGCGGTCATGCCTACCACCTTTTTTGCCGTGCCGTAGAGCTCGGCCATGGCTTCTCCCTGGCCCGACTTATTGGAGTATTCGTGAAGTTCATCCACAATCAGGCCATAGATTTTGCCTTTGTACTTGCGTTTGATGTAGGAGCTCAGCGCATAAGCGCGGTAAGCGCCTCTGGCTGGAAAGCAGGCGTCCGGGTGGTCTTGAATCTCATAGAGCTTCTGGAGCTGACCCTCTCCGCCGGCTTTTTTGAAGTGCTCATAGACCAGCGGGCGGTAAACAAAGCCGTAATCCCCGATCTTGGCCCACTTTTTCTGCCTGCGCCAGGCATCCGGATTCAGGGCTGACCACAGAGAGGCGCCGCAGGCGGCGCATTTGTGATTGCCGCTGTGCTCCCGCCGAAAATAGTAGGACTTGGCCGGGACCCGATAGGATACGCCGTCCTGTGTAAATTCGGCCATGACCACGGCGCCGCACTCCGGGCAGCAGAACACCTGCTTGTGCGGGTTGCCGTCTATGTCCGCCCCATCGTGAAGCGGAGGATTGCGCTCAATGGGAAGCGCCTCGCGATTCCACGGCCGGTAAATGACCGCCGGGGCCCTCATATAGCCATCCCGGGCCTTTTCCTTGGAGAGGACGGCGAAACAGAATTTGTTTCCCCGCTCAAACATCTGGTACAGGTGATCCAGCTCCGCAGGGGTATGGACTACGGCGGCGAAGGCATTCGGTACGGTCTCCTCCAGCTCACGCACCCATTTCTCGGTCACATGGGAGGGGCACAGGATCAGGTTAAAAGTCTTGCTCACCTTGACGGACATCTGGTGGGAAAGAAGTCCCGCAGCCGTTGCGGCGATGGATACCGCCCCGATCTTGCTCTTGCCGGACCCACATTCCGCCACAATGAGCCCCACCTTGCTCCGCTCCAGCTGGCGCTTGATGGCCTCTGCCACCGCAAGCTGGGCGTCGTAGAGGGGATAGCCGGCGTGCTCCTCAATGTACTGGTTGATTGCCAGCACTTCCGGGGACAGAGATTCCGTCGCAGGGTCAAAGAGCGGTACGAACAGCTTCTTGATCCGCTCCGCCACGGTAACGCCGAAGGTATTGAGGTATTCCGTGATAGAGTTGATTTCGTCCAGCGGGTTTAGGCCGACGGTCGCACCCGGAATGGAGATCGCTCCGCTTTTGAGTCCATCCTCCATGACCGCGACGATGTTTTTGTCCTTCTCCTCACAGCGCAGAAGCCACGCCTCCAGCTTACGGGACAGTGACTTGACCTGAAGCGGCCGCAGGATATTCCTCTTTTGCAGTTCCGTGAGGACATAATCCTGGTACTCCGGGATCATGGGAACGGCGGTCTTTTGGTCCACCGCGTCGAACAGCTCCCGGCGTTCCCCCGGTGTGCAGAAAATGTAGGTATTGCGCGGCGGGAGATCCTGCTGGATTTGATCGTCGTCCTCGTCGTTCTTGTCCTTGTCCGGCTTCGAGTCATCCTTGTCGCCGGAATTCTGTTTGGCGGATTGGCCGTCATCCTCCGCGATCAGGGTAGCCTCTGCGTACACTCCGTCATGGCTGAGTTCCCGGCGGTACTGCCTGGTGAGGGTTTTCAAGGAGTAGGTGTCTTTACCGTCCTCGATTTCGATGGTAGCCCCGCCATAAATTGCGTCTGCGAGTCCCTGCACACGCTCCGGGTAGCCGCCAAACCGCAAAGCGGTAAGGGTCGGCGTGGGTTTGGTGTCCCATACTACGGTGTCGGCGTAGCAGAGGAGGCGGATTTGGCTTTTGGGGTCGTAGTAGGTGACCTTCATCAGTTTGCTTGTGCTCATTCATGGTCTGTCTCCTTTCTGTGTTTGATGCACAAAAAAGCCGCAGCCACCCCTGAATGGGGTAACTGCGGTTTTTGTGCGTGGTCGGTCCGGTATTTAGGTTCTGACAAGTCTCCGCTCGGGGCGCATTGACCCCTCCCGGGTAAAAATCTGACCTACAAAATCTGACCTAAATACAAGTAGAGCATACCACCTTTTTCATTCTTTGAACAGTTGCGCTTTTTGCCAGGATAGATTGGCTGTAAAACGCACACTTATGATTGCTTCGCCCACCAAAAGACTTGCAGAATCTTGAGATTTATGCTATTATTGGGTTAGCAAGAACTAACTTCTGGGCGCCAAGATCAGGAGTTCAGATACGCGAAGGTACCTGAAAACTGTTTCTTTGGCGTTTCATTTTGCTGAGAGGTTAGCTAAAACTAACAAAATGGGGAGGAAACTGTTATGCTCCAATATACCATCGTGGTGGAAGGAATGGCCTGCTCTATGTGTGAAGCCCATGTCAACGACGCGATCCGCAAGGCATTTCCCGTTAAAAAGGTCACCTCGTCTCACAGCAAAGGGCAGACGCAGATTCTGTGTGAGAATAGATTGGACGAGGACACCCTGCGCGGTGCAATCTCCGCCACAGGCTATCAGGTCCTTTCCATCCAGTCAGCCCCTTATGAGAAGAAGGGCCTGTTCTCCTTCCGAAAGTAAGCGCCATGCTGGACGCACTTTTATCCTGGGACGGCTGGACCGTTACCCAGTTGCCCGCGGAGCAGGCGGCTATCTTCCGGCTGGAAGGAGTACCCCCCTCGGAAGAGTTCCTGTTTATTCAGGAGTCTGAGGCGCTGGAGATCCTATTCTGCCGCAAAGGCGGGCTTATTTTGGAATGGGCCGGCCACCGGCGTCTTAGCCTCAGCGCCGATCAGGTGCTGTTTCTCCCGGTCCGTACAGAAGCGTATCGGGGCCGGTTTGCTTCAGAGCCATTCTACGGCGCCCTTGTTCGGATGGAAGCGAAAACCGCATGGTCGGCCCTGCGTGCCGTGCACTCCGACCTGGGAGAGTCCATCTCCCGCGCCTGGAACGATCCCTGCATGTTGAGAGCGGCACTCTGGAGCGAAGCCTTGTTTTCTGCCCTGGATTACATGCAGCCGGGACATATCGGAGATTACTATGTCATCAAGGCGCTGGAAGTCCTGTTCCTGCTCCACGCGCAGCGGGAGGGACTGGCCCTGCCTCCGCAGTGCGATTACCATACCCAAAGCCAGATTGACACCATACGCGAGGTCCAGAAATACATGGTGGGGCACTTGGATGAACGGCTGACCATTCAGATGCTGTCCCAGCGGTTCCGGATCTCCGGCACGGCGTTGAAATCCTGCTTCCGTCAGGTGTATGGGGTCCCGCTTCACCAGTATCTCCTGGAGCAGCGTATGGCCCGGGCCGCGGAACTCCTCACGACTACGACCCAGAGTGTACTCCAGATTTCTGCAGCGGTAGGATATTCCAGCGTCAGCCAGTTCGGCATCGCGTTCAAGCAGTGCTACCATATGCCTCCTTCCCAATTTCGCCGGAACGCAAATAAAAATCTATTTGCAACGGTTTTCGTCCGAAACAGATAGAAAAACCTAAGAACCGTATGTTATTATGTGTGCTCAAATAAGGTGCCATGTCTGGCGAGGGAGGGACTATCCAATGAAGCACCACCGTTTCTGGGCCTGGGGCGCTGTTATCTGCATGGTCATGACTTTCATTACCGGGTACCGGCACCGCTGAATGTGAGGTGAACACCATAATGATGAATTTCCATAAAGGAGCCGCCCTGTTTGTGGGCGGGGTGCTGTTCGGCTCTGCCGGCTTCAAGCTGCTGTCCAGCAAGGATGCGAAGAAGGCCTATACCCACATGACCGCGGCCGCACTGCGTGTGCAGGAGTCCGTGATGGAAACGGTCACTTCCGTTCAGGAGAATGCTGCTGACATCCTGGCTTCCGCCAAGGAGATCAACGAGCAGCGTGCGAAAGCGGAGGAGGCAGCCAGCGTGGAGTGCTCTGAAGCGTAACGCGCAAGAAATGAGAGAGGGGCCGCCGGGGGCGGTCCCTCTTGTTCTGTGGAGGCAATCATGAAATTTCAAATCAAACACGAATGCCGCGGGCGAATCCGTGTTCAGGCTGTGCAGCAGCGCATGACGCTGGAGCAGGCCGATATGCTGGAGGCGTGGCTGCTGACTCTGCCGCAGGTGGAGTGTGCGTCTGTCCATGAAAGAACTCGTTGCGCAGTGATCGAGTATCAGGGGGATCGGAAGGATTTACTGAGGATTCTCGCTGGCTTCTCCTATCAGGATCATGCGCTGGCGGAGCTGGTCCCGGTCCACAGCAGCCGGGCGCTCAACCGTGCCTATGAGGAAAAACTGGTGGGTATGGTGGCGTTTAAGGCCGTCCGATCCCTGTTCTTCCCGGCTCCGCTTCGTGCGGTCTACACAGTTATTCGGTCGGCTCCTTATCTGTTCCGGGCGCTTCGGTGTCTGCTGCGGAGACAGCTCCATGTGGAGTTGTTGGATGGAATCTCCGTCTGCCTGTCCATGGTACGGCGGGACTTCGACACGGCCAGTTCCGTGATGTTCCTGCTGCGGCTGGGCGAGCTTCTGGAGGAGTGGACCCACAAAAAGTCCGTGGAAAACTTGGCCAGGAGCATGTCCCTGAATATCGACCGGGTCTGGATGAAAACCGAAAGCGGAGAGGAACTGGTCCCGCTCCACCAGGTACAGGCCGGAGATCAGGTGGTCATCCGCATGGGCGGCATGATTCCCCTGGACGGCACCATTGCGGAGGGCGAGGTCATGCTCAACCAGGCGTCCCTCACCGGCGAGTCCATCCCCGTCCCCAAGCGGCCTGGGAGCAGCGTCTATGCCGGAACGGTGGTGGAGGAGGGCGAGTGCGTCCTTACGGTCACCCAGCAGTCCGGCAAGGGCCGCTATGACAAGATCGTGGCCATGATTGAGGAGTCGGAGCAGCTCAAGTCCACAGCGGAAAATCACGCAGCGCATCTGGCTGATCGACTGGTACCCTACACGCTGGCGGGGAGTGTGCTGGTCTATCTGCTCACCCGCAATGTCACCCGCGCCCTGTCCGTGCTGATGGTGGACTTCTCCTGCGCTTTGAAACTGTCCATGCCCCTGGCGGTTCTCTCCGCCATGAGCGAGGCCAGCCGCTTCCATGTGACCGTGAAAGGTGGAAAGTACCTGGAAGCTGTGGCCCAGGCGGATACCATTGTTTTTGACAAGACGGGTACCCTGACCCATGCCAACCCCGTGGTGGCTCAGGTGGTCCCATTCGGTGGGAACAAGGAGCTGGAAATGCTCCGGCTGGCCGCCTGCCTGGAGGAGCATTTCCCCCACTCCATGGCCAACGCCGTGGTTCAGGCCGCCAGGGAGCGGGATTTGGCCCATGAGGAGATGCACTCCCAGGTGGAGTACCTGGTGGCCCACGGCATCGCCAGTACGGTAGACGGCAGGCGGGTCATCATTGGCAGCGCCCACTTCGTCTTTGAGGATGAGGGCTGCACTGTCCCGCCGGGAGAGCAGGCCGCCTTCGACACCCTGCCCAAGCAGTACAGCCATCTGTATCTGGCGGTTGGCGGCGTGCTGGCCGCGGTTATCTGCATCTCCGACCCGCTGCGCGCCGAGGCTGCGGACGCGGTAGCCGCCCTCCACGGCTTGGGAGTGGGCAAGATCGTCATGCTCACTGGCGACAGTGAGCGCACCGCGGCGGCCATCGCCGCCCAGGTGGGGGTGGACGAGTACCGGGCTGAGGTGTTGCCGGAGGACAAGGCCCGCTTCGTGCAGGCCGAACGCGCACAGGGCCGCACGGTGGTCATGATCGGCGACGGGATCAACGACTCCCCGGCTCTGTCCGCTGCCAATGTTGGTATCGCAATCAGCGACGGTGCCGCCATCGCCCGGGAGATCGCGGACATCACCATCGCGGCAAACGACCTGTTCGAACTGGTACAGCTGCGGCGGCTGTCCGTGGCCCTGATGAACCGCATCCAGTCCAACTACCGCTTTGTCATCGGCTTCAACGGCGGACTCATCGCCTTGGGAGCCCTGGGCATCTTGGCGCCGGCCACCTCTGCCACGCTCCACAACCTGTCTACTCTGGGCATCAGCCTGCGAAGCATGACCAATCTGCTGCCGCCCGGGCAATAAGCATATCCCCGGCTGACCGCAAACGGTTAGCCGGGGATATTTTTCGTCTATGCGTATGTTTGTGAGACTTGCTTTTAGCCCAGTGCCACATCAAGTGCCATCATCAGAGTGAAACCCAAAGCGAAGGTCAGCGCACCAACATCTGAGTGCTCCCCTTGAGACATCTCAGGGATCAATTCTTCCACCACCACATAGATCATTGCGCCGGCGGCAAAACTCAGCAGATATGGAAGGGCCGGAACTACCAGCCCCGCGGCCAGGATCGTCAGCAGGGCACCCAGCGGTTCCACCGCGCCGGAGAGTACGCCCCCCAAAAAGGCCCGGGACTTGTTCATTCCCTCCGCCCGCAGGGGCATTGAGATAATAGCCCCCTCGGGGAAGTTCTGGATGGCGATGCCCAGAGATAAGGCCAGAGCGCCCATCATGGTGATTTGACTCTCTCCGGCCAGATAGCCTGCATAGACCACACCTACTGCCATTCCCTCCGGGATGTTATGGAGGGTAACAGCCAGTATCATCATGGTGGAACGCCGCAGCTGCGTATGAGGCCCTTCTGCGTGGGAACTCTTTTGGTGGAGGTGTGGGATTAGATGATCCAACCCCAGCAGAAAGAGAATACCGGCCCAAAAGCCAATGACCGCTGGCAAAAAGGCCAAAGCCTCCTCCCCGGCGGACTGTTCCATGGCGGGGATCAGCAGACTCCAAATAGACGCGGCTACCATGACACCGGAGGCGAAGCCGGTCAATCCTCGCTGTACCCGATCTCCCAAACCTTTCTTCAGGAAAAAGACGCAGGCGGACCCCAGCGAGGTGCCCACAAAAGGGATCAGCAGGCCATAGATAACCGGTGCTTCCATAGGATCAGGTCGGCCTTAAAGTTCCGCTTGCTCTTGCGTGTGGCTGTGCCGCCCACAGCAGTGCCCGCCGTTGTCTTTCCCGCAGCGGCATCCGCCGTCCGGGTCTGTGGGGTCCAGGTGCAGAAGATCGACTTTGACGGGGGTTTCCTGCGTTCCCAAGGATTCCAGGTGATTGAACATAATCTGTCCTCTTTTCTATCGTAATTTTGCTTGCATAATAGAATATGCTTCAAGGTTAGTTATCGCTAACCGCATAACAATTATATAAAACCATACACACTCTGTCAAGAGGATGGAAATAGGCAGGCCCCCTGCCTATTTCCGCTTTGGATTTTTTGGAAACCAGCCCCGCTCCACCCTGCGGGCCTGCTCCTTCAGCTCCCGGATGCTCCATATGCAGGCAACGCCCAGCAGCCCCAGAAGGACAGAGAAAAGGCCCTGGATGAAAAGCGCGGCGATCAGGCAGAGCAGGCCCGCGATCAAAAATACCGGCCAGACACTCTGTGTGAAGTGATACTCAAACCAGATCACCAGAGGATGGAACGCCCCAATGATCACAAGGGACATCACGCCGACAACTACGCCTTCAAAGTTTAATTCCACAGACACCACCTCCCGGATATTGTAACATTGATTTTTGGAGCCGGGCAAGTTGGATACTGTAAAATCTTGAGATATTTGTGTGTTCTGTCCGTCAAAGTTACTCATGGCTAAGGCGCTCCAAGTGCTTCCTGCGCCGATACTCTAACGGGGATATGCCGAATTGCTTCTTGAATACCGCGGCGAATTTGCTCTGGTTGATGTATCCGACCTGTTCCGCCACCTCAGATACCGAAAGACGGCCGTCCGCCAACAGTTCCGCGGCTTTTCTCATTCTGACCTCCCGGAGATACGCCGATATGTTTTGCCCGAAGACGCCGCGAAAATAATTTTTCATACTGGTTTCGCTGATAGAAAACCTCGCGGCCAGTTCCCAGGCCGGATGATGCTGCCGCAGGTCGGCTGTGATAATCTGTTCCACCTGTTTTGCAATGCTCACCTGCGTTTCTGTAAAATAGGCGCAGACTTGGGACGGAGGGATTTCCTTCTGCGCCATCAGTAGCGAAAACAGCGCCAGAGAATAGATCTTCATCTGCATTACAGCAAAGGGCATAGGCTCATGATACAGTGACCATAGTTTTTTCAGCAATTCTTCCGCGTCGGGGACAGTCTTGGAGATGTAGGTACTTCCGTTCGGGCAGAATCGCTCCGTGGCGCCGTGAAAATCAAGCCCGAATTCCTCCAGAAGCCATACACTCTGCGCCGCAAGCGTATCAAGCTCTGCAAAGAACTCCAGCCCCTCGTAGATACGGCGTGGATAGACATACTGCCTTTGAGCAAAATGTTCTGTCAGAGACAGATCCCCATCCGTCACATACACAAAATTTCCGTTATTCAGAATGATCTCACAGCGCCCAGTTACGCAGTAGTTCAGAAGCAGCGGGCCTTTTTCATCAGAGCCCTCTCCTCGAAAATCCGGTGCTGTCCAGAGCGGAGCGTTTACTGAAATATAAGCCAGTGTCAGTCCCGGGAAAAGCGGGAAAAATGTCACAGAGCCTTTTCCGTCCTTCTCATTTAGAAAAAGCCCCGCGCTGTATTCTCCCCGTTCGATAGATATTCCGGGAACTTCGACGCATTTTCGGATAATCTCATCAATGTTCATGGGTGAGTCCTCCTCCTGGCTCCACAAGAAAAGAATTGCTTTTTGCTATATTATAGGCGTGAAGAGTCTGGCTCGTCAATTCAAAAACTCGGTGTTGATTGGAGCTAAAAAGCTGTTCAGTTGTAGAAACGCCAGTCCGGGTATGGTATTCTATGACGGGGTTAGAATGAGCTAACCAATGAATGCGGAGGTGTTTCTTATGAACAACAAGATTCAGGCAAAAGATTTGATCAACCTTGGGCTGTTCACAGTACTGTATTTTGTCATCGGCTGCTGTGTCGCAATTCCCATCGGGTTTGTACCAATTTTCCTTCCCGTCCTGGGGGCGCTTTGGGCGCTGATCACCGGCATCCCATTTATGCTGTTCCTGACAAGGGTGAAAAAGTTCGGGATGGTCACCATTATGGGCATTTTGAGCGGCCTGCTGATGGGGTTGACCGGCATGGGCTTCTGGGGCGTCCCTCTGGGGGCTGTTTTTGGACTGCTGGGTGACCTGATTTTGAAATCCGGAGGCTATAAGAGCGCCAAAAAGAGCCTGCTGGGGTATGCGGTGTTCAGCCTTTGGATGGTGGGTACCTATATCCCCATGTACTTTATGGTGGAAGACTCCTGGGCGAGCTTTGCGGCCAGCTTCGGAGAGGAATATGCGGATCAGGTAATGGCTGTCATGCCGATGTGGAGCATAATCCTGGTAATTGCAGGAATCTTTATATTCGCCATTTTCGGTGGACTGCTGGGCAAGGCCCTCCTGAAAAAGCACTTTGCCAAGGCGGGCATTGCGTAATGAGCAGCGCATCATACCCCACAGTAACAGCAAGCAAGAAAGGCATCCAACTGGACCCGCGCACCAAGCTGCTTCTTCTGCTGACCATCACCACCCTGATGTTCAGTACCAGCAACGAGGGGATCATGAATTTGATAAAGCCACTTTTGAGCCTCGTCCCATTTATCCTGATCCTCTCCGAGCGACGATTTCAGACGGCGGCAAAGTACCTGATTTTGTACGCAGCCTGTTTTGCGCTGGAGCGTGTGGCCCTGATCTGGGCAAGCGGGCTTCCCTCCTTTGTCCTGCTGGCGGTCACATCCATCATGACCCGCTTTGCACCCGGTATCATGATGGGCGCCTATCTGATTGCGTCCACATCGGTGAGCGAATTCATTGGCGCCATGGAGCGGATGCACCTGACGGAGAAGATCGTGATCCCGCTGTCGGTGATTTTCCGCTTCTTTCCCACCGTCAGCGAGGAGTATCAGGCCATCCGGGACGCTATGAAGATGCGCGGGATACGCTTCGGAGGAAAGAACCCGTTTCTGATGGTCGAGTACCGGCTGGTACCGCTTATTGTATCCGTGGTCAAAATCGGGGATGAACTTTCCGCTGCCGCCTTAACGCGGGGCCTTGGGGCTCCGGGAAGGCGTACCAATTTGTGCCGGCTTGGGTTTCATGCACAGGATCTTATGGCGGCGCTGTTCTGCGTCGCCTGCTTCGCTCTGTTTCTGCTCCAGCCGCAGATCGCTTTTTGGGGAGGTGTCAGAGGATGATTCAGATTGACCATGTGACCTTCTCTTATGGAGAAGAAACGGAGCATACCGGTGGTGTTCGGGACATTGAGCTTCAGATCAAGCGCGGCGAGTTTGCCGTGCTCTGCGGCGAGAGCGGCTGCGGAAAAACCACGATCACCCGCCTGATCAACGGCCTGATCCCCCATTATTACGAAGGGAAGATGAGCGGCGGCGTGTGGGTCAACGGGGCTGAAGTGTCAAAACAACCGCTCTATGATACGGCGAAAATCGTGGGCAGCGTGTTCCAAAACCCGCGTTCCCAGTTTTTTAATGTAGATACAACCAGCGAGATCACCTTTGGCTGTGAAAATCTGGGCCAGCCGGCAGAAACAATCCGGGCGCGGCTGGAGAGGACGGTCTGTGATTTCCGATTGGAAAAGCTGATGGACCGGAATATCTTCCACCTCTCCGGCGGGGAGAAACAAAAAGTTGCCTGCGCCGGCGTGTCGATCATGGAGCCGGAGGTACTGGTACTGGATGAGCCATCCTCCAATCTGGATGCGGCATCCATTTCCGACCTGCGGAAAACCCTGGCTTTCTGGAAAGGTCAAGGGAAAACCATCGTCGTATCGGAACACCGGCTCTATTATCTCTGCGGTCTGGCGGATCGTTTTATTTATATGAAGGGCGGCAAAATCACACGGGAATATACTGCGGAGGAATTTAATGGCTTGTCGGAGCAAGCCCGGACGGAAATGGGGCTGCGCACTTTCGCCCTGGAACAATTACAACCGCCGCAAACACCGCAATGCACAGGGACGGAACTGGAGCTGAAGCAGTTCCGCTTTGCGTATCCCCACGGATCGGCAATCCTGCACATACAGGATTGCACTATTCCGGCCGGCCGCATTGTAGGCATCATTGGTAATAACGGGGCTGGCAAGTCCACCTTTTCACGGTGCTTCTGCGGGCTGGAGAAGCAATGCGGCGAGGTAATCTGGAACGGCAGGCGATACCGTCCGAAAGATCGGCTGAACACCTGCTATATGGTCATGCAGGAGGTAAACCATCAACTCTTTACAGAAACAGTCCTGGACGAAGTGTTGATCAGCATGGAGGAGCCGGATACAAAACAGGCAGAGGAAATCCTGGCCCGGCTGGATCTCCTCCCGTTCAGAGACAGGCACCCCATGTCGCTTTCCGGCGGGCAGAAACAGAGGGTGGCCATCGCATCCGCCATTGCGTCAAAGCGGTCTATTCTCTTTTTTGACGAACCCACCAGCGGCCTTGATTACCGGCACATGAAAGAGGTCGCCGCTGTTTTGCGGCAGCTCAGCGCGGAAGGTGTCACTGTTTATGTGATCACACACGATCTGGAACTGCTGCTGGACTGCTGCACGGACATCATCCATTTCGCCCAGGGAAACATTGTCGGCCAATATCCTATGGATGCGGGCGGCCTTTCAAGGGTCTGCGCTTATTTTATGGGAAGCGGCGCCTAAAGTGCGGCCAGCTTCTGTGCGCGCCGGTACTCCAGCGGGGACATACCAAACTGCTTCTTGAATACCGCTGCAAACTTTCCCTGATTGGAATAGCCAACCTGCTCCGCGATTTCCGCAATGGGGCGGCTGGTGTCCGCTAAAAATTCAGCGGCGGCTTTCATACGGGCCTCCCGCAGATAGGTGGAGATGTTCTGGCCGTACACCCCACGGAAGTAGTTTTTCAAGCTGGTTTCTCCAACGGAGAATTTTTCCGCCAGCAGACGCACGGGGATGTGTTTCCGGAGATCTGCGGTGAGGATTTGTTCTGCTTTTTTGGCGATCCCCACCTGAAGTTCCGTATAAAAGCCGCAGGTTTTTGAAGGGCGCGGCTCTGTATGGAGCAGTTCGTAAATCAGTTCCAGCGTATAGATGCGCAGATAAAAGAGAGACGGCTGCTCCGACAGTGCCCAGAGTTTGTGGAAAATGGCGGTAAGTGTGCTGTCCGCCTCATTGATATAGGTCTTTTGTCTGCGGCAATAGTTCTCACGCAGCAGAGTAAAATCCAGTTCAAAAGCGGACATCAGTTCCTGAGCGTGATGAGAGAGCTGTTCTATATCAAAATAGATTTTGATGCCCTGATAGAGCCCGGTGGGGAAAATATAGCCGTCCTGGGCCGTCTGCTCACTGACGGCAAAATCATTTTCCTTCAGGTATATGTAGGCTCCGTCATCCAGAAGAAGCTCACTTCTTCCTGCAACGCAGTAGTTGATCAGCAGGGGCCGCAGCTCGGCATTTGCCTCGGACTCCGGCCAATTTGAGGCGCTTACCTGAATAAACGCCAGGGTTACCCCCGGAAAGAGCGGGTGGAAGACCATCCTCCCGCGGCCGTCCTCCTGCTCCAAAAGAAGTTCGCTGCTATTTGGGCCGCTTTTCCACTCTACGCCCAAAACGGTATCACTGTTTTTCAGGATACTTTCCATCATGTCGCGCAACAAATTTTCCCCCTTTCGCGGCAAAATGATTGAGTTTATTATAGGCCGCCTCCCTTTAGGGGTCAATCATCAAACAACATGGAAGAGAAAACTCCTTGCTATTCGGGCCTAAACTGTCGGTATGTGCATAGAAGCGTGATTTGATCTGTGCTACTATTACGACGGTTAGCGTTGCCTAATCCGAAAATCAATCATGTGTAGGAGGATTCTCAATGAACAGGCTTCAAGGGAAAGATTTAATCAACATCGGTATTTTTACGGCGATCTACTTTATCGTGATCTTTGCCGCGGCGTCTATTGGCTTTATCCCTATTTTCATTCCGCTCATCAGTGTGATCGTTCCGCTGGTCGGCGGCATCCCCATGATGCTGTTTTTCTCCAAAATCAAAAAGTTTGGTATGCTGACCATCTGCGGCCTGCTGCTCGGTATTATTATGCTGCTTACCGGAATGGGCTACTGGTGCATCCCCACCGGCCTGATTTTTGGATTGATCTCTGATTTCATGATGAGGGGCTGCGGCTACAAAAACGCCAAGCGCGAAGTCCTGATCCACGGCGTTTTCTCCATGTGGGTGATCGGCGCGTTCATCCCTATTGTTGTGACACGGGACGCTTACTATCAAAATCTCCTTCCCGGCTATGGACAGGAATATGCAGACACGCTCATGGCCTATATGCCGGACTGGATTTTGCCGGTGCTTCTGGTGGCGGCCTTTGTCAGCGGGCTGGTGGGCGGCCTGATTGGACGCAAAATTTTCAAAAAGCACTTTGAACGGGCGGGAATTGTATAATGAGCCGCGAGCTTCTTGCCAGTCAGAAAAACCACAGTGGGATTGTTTTAGATCCCCGCACAAAATTGGCGGTGCTGACCACCATAGCCGTTTTCATTTTGGGCGGCTCGTATGAAGGCGTCATGCAGTATTACATCATTGTGCTGGCGGCGATCCCCCTGCTGCTTCTGCTCTCGGCAGGAAAATGGAAAGGCGCTGTCCTCTATCTCCTGATTTTTGGAGGAAGCCTCTGCTTGGAACTGTTTGGACTATCCTATCTGACCGGGGTTGCAAATTTTATCGCGGTTGCCATTGTGGGGCTGTTCCTCCGGTTTACGCCGGGAATTGTCATGGGGTACTTCGTAGTCACGACCACAACCGTCAGCGAATTCGTGGCCGCCATGGAGCGGCTTTACTTGCCGCAGCAGATCACAATCCCCATGTCGGTCATGTTCCGCTTTTTCCCGACGGTGGCGGAAGAATGGAGCGCCATTGGGGACGCCATGCGGATGCGCGGCGTACGCTTTGGCGGTGGAAAGGCCGGCTCTATTCTGGAATACCGCATGGTTCCCATGATGATCTGCTCCGTCAAGATTGGAGAAGAGTTGAGTGCGGCGGCACTGACCCGCGGCCTGGGCGGACCGGTCAAGCGGACCAACATCTGTAAAATCGGGTTTCGCGCACAGGATATTGTGTTGCTCCTGATCTGCCTTGGGGCATTTGCCGCGCAAGTCTATGTGTGGGCTGCAAGGGGGTGAATGCCATGATTGCGTGCAGAGATGTGTCGTTTTCCTATCCGGCAAGCGGCCCTGTGGATGGGAAATGCCTGACGGAAGGGGCGCTGAAGCATATCACCTGTACGGTTGAGGACGGCTCCTTTGTTCTTCTCTGCGGGGCCTCCGGCTGCGGCAAGACAACCTTGACCCGTCTGCTGAACGGCCTGATCCCCCATTACCACGAGGGGACTTTTACAGGCTCGGTCTATCTGGATGGGAAAGATACCCGCGAACTGTCGCTTTTTGAGATTTCTCAAAAGGTAGGCTCTGTGTTCCAAAATCCACGCTCCCAGTTTTTCAATGTGGACACGACCAGCGAACTGGCCTTTGGCCCGGAAAATCACGGATTGCCCGAGAAGGCCGTCCGCGAGCGGGTCCGCCGGGTGGCGGAGCAGCTGAAGCTGGAATCTCTGCTTGACCGAAGCATCTTCTCCCTCTCCGGCGGGGAGAAGCAGAAAATCGCCTGCGGGTCAGCGGCAGCAATCGAACCGGATATTTATGTCCTGGATGAGCCGTCCTCCAATCTGGACGCTTACGCGATTGCGGATTTCCGAAAACTGCTCATGCTCTTGAAGGCCCAGGGGAAAACCATTGTCATATCAGAACACCGGCTCTATTATTTACGCGATCTGGCCGACCGTGTCCTCTATATGAAGGATGGGGAGATCCAAGGCGACTACACCGCCGAGGAATTCCAAAGCCTGCCCGCAGAGCAGAGGGATCAGATGGGGCTGCGGCCGCTGGAGTTAAACTCTTTAAGGAACATAGCGGCGCCTTGTGACAGGGGCGGGGACTCCGAATGGAACATCCGCCAGTTTTTCTTTGCATACAAGCATCAGCCGGAAACCCTGCACATTGACGAGGCTGTATTCCCCTTTGGCGGTGCAACCGCAATCATTGGGCATAACGGAGCGGGAAAATCCACCCTGTCCCGCTGCCTGTGCGGGCTTGAAAAGCGGTGTGGCGGCACTGTGCAGGAACGGAGCAGGATTTATTCCAGAAAAGAGCGGCTGAAGCTCTGTTATATGGTGATGCAGGATGTAAACCACCAGCTTTTCACAGAAAGCGTGCTGGATGAACTATTCCTGAGTATGAGTACAGAGGATCGGGCCAAGGCGGAAGCTGTGCTGGCTGCGATGGATCTGCTCCCATATCGTGAGCGCCATCCCATGGGGCTGTCCGGGGGACAAAAGCAGCGGGTGGCCGTCGCCTCCGCGATTGCATCGGAACGGCCGCTGATCGTATTTGATGAGCCAACCAGCGGGCTGGACCTGTTTCACATGAGGCAGGTGGCGGAGATGGTGAACAGAGTTGCGGAGCATGGGAGAACAGTGGTTGTAGTGACGCACGACCCGGAATTTATTTTGCGGTGCTGTAACTTTGTTATCCACATGGAGCACGGCGAGATTCAGGAAAGTTACTCCCTCTGTAAGCCGGAGGGCAGAGAACATTTGCTGGATTTTTTTCTGAGCGATATGGAATAGGAAGTAGGCGGTAATATGAAACTCCATGCGTCGGGCGAGGATTATCTGGAGGCCGTGCTGGTACTCCAAAAGGAAAAGGGCATGGTACGCTCCGTGGATGTGGCCCGGCACCTTGATGTATCGAAACCCAGTGTGTGTCATGCGGTCTCTACTTTGAAAGAGGGTGGGTTTCTCACCATGGACGAAAATTCTTTCTTATTCCTGACGGATGTGGGCCGGGAGGTAGCCGAGCAGACCTATGAAAAGCACTGTTTCTTCACCCGCCAGCTTGTCGCGGCCGGGGTCGATCCCCAGACCGCGGAACGGGAGGCCTGCCGGATGGAGCACACCATCAGCCAGCGATCCTTTGAATTACTGAAAGGGGCGGTGGAGCCGGAATGACCGGTGAAAAATCAGAAGAAGAGGTGGTCCCCGCATGGGGAAGCTGCTGATTTTATCCATTACAGATGGCGAGGAACAACTCCTGGACAATCTCAAGGACTTCCTGGCGGAAGAGCCTGGAATTGAAATCGTGGAGCCGCCCGCCGCAAAGCATATCCTCACCTTTCCCGGCCTGGAGCTGCACCTGCGCAAGCAGACGGCAAAGTGGCGGGGCCAGCCCCTCCACCTTACGCACCTGGAGTTCTTCACGCTGGCCTACCTGGCCCGGCACCCCGGCTGGATTTTCACGCAGGAACAGATCTATGAGGCTGTATGGCACGAGTTCCCGGAGGACTGCGGCGCAGCTGTGGTCAATATCATCAGCCAGCTCCGCCGGAAGATGGGCCCGGGCAACCCCATCCGCACGGTACCCCACAGCGGCTATAAGTTCGAGCTGCCTCCCATAACCTGAGAGGCCTTTTCCGAAAAAATGCAGTTATCCTCTATGGGTAACTGCGTTTTTTGTGTAGGCAGAGATTTGTAGCTGATAAAAAGGAAAGGTATGTGATTGACGCTCCACAGCTTGCGTGTTATACTTCAGTTAGCAGTAACAAACCATATAGGAACGCCAATTTACAATTAGGGAAATGGAGGGACGATATGCGTTTAGGCTCTTTTCAGCTTCCCAATGGTGCAAGCCTGTCCTATGCGGAATATGGGACATCAACGGGCAGGCCGGTACTCTTGTTTCACGGCTTAGTGGGAAGCATATGTTCAGAGGGAATGGAGGAGTCTCTTTGCAGACTGCCCATGAGGGTAATCGCTCTTGCCCGTCCTGGTTATGGAGCCTCTGACTACTTCGATATGGACTGCGTAGCCGACTGGGGCCGGCTGCTGGCTGAATTTTGGGATTGCCTGGATCTCCAGAGCTTTGACATCGTGGGCATCTCCGCCGGCGCGCCTTATGCGTATAGTCTGGCGGCCCTCTATCCTGACCGAATTGGCACGCTCTATATCAACAGCGGCATACCTGCGGTCTGCTTTCCAAATGTTCTGGCGCAATATCCAGCTCAGGATGCGGCGCTCTATCATGCGTTCCGCAGTATGTCACGGCAAGAGGTGGGGCAGGCTTTATATGACAGTTATCTTCCCCTCTTTCCCGAGGCGGCCTTGCAGAGTCAGGATTTCCGGGACTCTATGGGCAGTGATCTCCGGAATATCGGTCAGGAAGCCAAGCTCCAGGAAGCACCTTGGGGATTTAAGCTGTCTGAGGTGCAGTGTCCGGTTGTATTGCTTCATGGAACAGCCGATTCCGAGGTGCCTTACAGTGCCATGGAGGAGACTGCCAAAGAACTTCCTCATGCCCGCATTATCAAACTGGAGGGGGAAGAGCACGCATCCCCCGCAATCACGGACAGACTGATGGAGGAATTACTCCAGCAAGACAAGGTATGAGCAGGTTATTCAGGAGGGATAGCAGTGGGCGGATTTTTTACTAACACCCGAAAGCCGGAGGGCTTGGGTGGGAGGCTGATGGTCGCCATGATGAACTGGGGACACGCTCCAGTGGCCCGCTGGGGGCGGAGCTTCCTGAGACTGAAAGCAGGAGCCAGCATACTGGACCTTGGTTGCGGCGGCGGAGCCAATCTGGCCGTCCTGCTGAAGCTGTGTCCAGACGGCACAGCCGTGGGTCTGGATTACTCCTCCGTCAGCGTGAAAAAAGCGAGCGCTGTAAATTGCCGAGCCATCGCAGAGGGACGGTGCCAGGTAATCCAGGGGAATGTGCAGGAACTGCCTTTTGCAGATGACTCCTTTGAGCAGGTCACGGCATTTGAAACCATTTACTTCTGGCCCAATTTGGAGGAGGCCTTTCAGCAGGTGTTCCGAGTGCTGAAACCCGGCGGAAGTTTTCTTGTCTGTAACGAGTCAAACGGAGAAGACCCCAAACAGGAAAAATGGTGTGACATCATCGGCGGCATGACCATCTACACCGGCGAACGGCTCTTCGAGTTGCTCTGGGCAGCGGGATTTATTCAAGTCGAGATCCATCAGAGAGAGGATCGGAACTGGCTGTGTATAACAGCCCAAAAGCCGTAGGTATGGACCACGCACAAAGCAGACTAAGACAAGGCCAGCAGGCAGATACAAAATAAAAACGGCGCTTTGGTGTGAGCGGTAATGCCCTCAAAGCGCCGTTTATTTTTTATCTGGAATGTGACGAAGAACATCTTCGACCCTGCAAGAAAGAATGTTGCAAAGGTCATTCAGCGTTGCGGTTGAAATATTTCGGTTTTGCTTCAAAGAATCCAATGTTCCCCTGCTGAAGGAATAGTCCTTTATTAAAGAATAAGTTGTAATTCCCTTTCGACGCATGGTTTCCCAGAGCGGGTCGTAAGTAATAATAGAAACCACCCCTTTGTGATTTCTATTATATTTGACATGCTGCCTCTTGAATATTCCCGGTATCTCGGGTATAATATCTTAATTACACAATTTCATACCTGTTAATTCTTCTCATTCAAGCGCCTGACCATCAACAAAACAGCTTCTAAATCCTGATCGTTCATCGACTTGATGCCATCTATGATCTCCTGCACCAAAATTGGATTTCGGTATTCCGCTTCCTCATCGAAAAACAAACGGGGCGTGATACCGAGCGTGTCAATCAAATAGAGCAATTCTTTCACAGATGGCTGGGAATACCCGGTGACAATGTTATGAATATAGTTCTTGCTATGTCCTAAATCATAGCTTAACTGGTACTCGGAAACTCCCTTTTTTACCCGTAATTCTGTAATACGGTTTCTGATAAAGTCCATCTCCATATACGATTCCTCCACCACCATTTTCCCCATGGTACACTTTTGTGGTGTGACATTAGGGTGCGGATGGTGTGCTTTTTTATGCAATGGCACTTTATTGGTGTTATAATTGAGTAAAATGCCACACGGGAAAAGAGAGAAACGCATGGATAGAGAAAAAGAATCGCCCCCGGAGAGGCTGCCGTTCTGTTTGGATGACACAGTTGGTGAAATCGTAAGGGCAAGCCAGGAGTGCCCTGGCGTCTACTATATCGCAGCCAGAAAGCAGAACGGCAAGTTTTTGGCAGATGAATACTATGTGGTGGAAAAATCCTCGCCAGCCATATCAAAAGAGGCTATGGCATATGGGAGGATGCCTGAAGAGGACTCCCGTGTGCTGCTCTATTCGTTTGCGGAAGAGCGACAGGGACATAAAATCATTGAGTATGAGATCTACCGGTATCAGGTCCGGCATGGAATCTATGCAGACGGACAGACCTCGCTTCGTGATATTGCTTTTTACAATATGGAGTATCATCCGGAATACTTTGGACCTTACCCAGCGCCCCTTGCCACGCCGCGGGGCCGCACTGCACGCTACAAGCCGCTGATGAACGGCATCTTCTGGATCGAAACAGGCACAGGAGAGGAAGTCCTCGCTGTCTGCTATCCTATTTGGAACTGCGACTTCTCAGAAACCGTATTGAAGCAATCGGAGCAGACCGAAGAGGATGTACGGGAAGGAATTGACAACACCTTGGGGTATCTGTTCTTTTCCAAGCGGGCCAGCAGCCTCGCCTTGTTTGAACTATGGGGGCAGTACGAGGAGTTAAGGGTTGGCGGCCTAATCAACTACCCCGCATTGATGAACTATATCTGGGCCCATTTCCCGGAGTACGCCGCCACATACAATATACAGAATCAGATGGGGATGCACGATACCTTCGGCCTGTTGATGAACGCGTTGGGGGCGGAGATGGAATTGCAGACCGACCCGAACAAGGTAATTGCAATGTCAAAAGCCGCTGGGCTTGATTTCCTGAATTTCTAATGGGGCTAAAAATGGACGGATCAGGTGGAACAATGAACTGGGATCAAAATGAAGAGTTGGTAGAGCAAATCCTTCGCACCGGCATGTACGCAAAGCTGTATGATGAAGA
Source organism: Oscillibacter acetigenes (assembly GCF_025567605.1). Lineage (NCBI taxonomy): Bacteria > Bacillati > Bacillota > Clostridia > Eubacteriales > Oscillospiraceae > Oscillibacter > Oscillibacter acetigenes. The sequence goes on from NZ_JAOQKG010000001.1 coordinate 301,627, forward strand.
AACAATATATGGGTACCTGACCTATTTAACCTACCGGGTGGAGGACGCTCTGTTCACCTGGAAAAAGGAAAGCGATGTGGACGGGTTTTGGGCCGACCTCACATGGGAGGAATATATCGCCTTTTTGCAGCGAGAAAAGTCATTGGTCCTGGCGGCACAAAGGGTGCTGCTCAGCACCGTGATTGCGTTCCCTGCCTCCGCATTTGACTTTACATTGGCCGAGGCGGAATTGGATTTTCCCGTAACGCGTTATGACAGCGCCGGGATGCTCCATATGGCAAAGCTCTATTCCTCCGAGAACTACATTTCAATCGTGGAGTTTCTGATGTTCCGAGCAGAGAGGGCATATTATCTGTTGCAGAAAAAGCAGCGGGGCCCCCACTACACATGGGAGCTTTATATCGTGGAGTTGCTTCACAGCCGAAGGGAATTTGTGGACCCCTTATCAAGGGCCTTCCGTAACGCACTGGCCCAACTGAACTTTCTCCCGGCGTGGCAGATGATCTATCCAACTATTCAAGAGACCTCAGAAATAGAATGAGTAGGAGGCCAAGATTACGTCGTGACCGGATATTGAAAGGCGGCACTCAAAAGCACAGATAAAACACCCTCCTGGCGATGGTCAATATCATCAGCCAACTCCGCCGGAAAATGGGGCCGGGCAATTCCATCCATACCGTTCCCCACAACTGCTGTAAGTTTGAGTCGCCTCTCAATAAATGAAACCCCCCGCAGATTCGGTAGGAATCTGCGGGGGTTTTCTATCTCTTATTTCGGGCTCAATCGTTATCCATAAAATACTCCGCCGCCCGATATTCCAATTCCATCAGGCTACGGATGTGACGATCCTCGATTCTCTGTTGGAGCTCTGGTAATCGCAAGAAAAAATTTGTCCACAGTTCCTGTCTGTCATAGTCCTTCTGATAGCGGTCCAGAGCATAATTGAACATCAGCCGGTAGGACAGGGCGGCTGTGCGAAGCCTGTGTTTATATCCCTTGGGCGCTCTATCCCGAGAAAACAGATAGGCCACCATATCCATGATGCGCCTCTCCGTCATATAGGCGCTTCCCATGGTAATCGGGTGCCAGCGGTAGTAATCGTATTCTGACGGGTCATACCGCTTTGACAGGGAATCGTTTTGAAAGGCCATAGCGGACAGTTCAGGATATAGATGGCAGAGCTGATTGAGCGCACGGATGTTTTTCCGTTTGTGCGCAATGTGATAGTAATAGATGAAATCCTCCAGATTGATTTGCGGGTGGGTGACATTCAGCCGCCTCATGATCCCACTCCTTTGTATTCCGCCGCACATGGAAAATACTTCTTGCAAAGAAAGTATAACTGCAAATATATATAAAAGTCAATGGTAACACTATATTTATCGCACTGTATGAAAAGCAACTTTTTCGATAAAATAAAACAAACACACGCGGGAAGGATTTGACGCCTTGGAATACAGAGTGGATGAACGGGCAAAACGGATTGCCCGCAAGCTGCGCAAGATCAGAGAGCTGAAAGGGCTGACCCGCGAAAAATTCTGTGAGCCCTTGGGTGAGAACAGCGATTACTGGGGACTGATCGAGCGAGGGGAGCAGCCGATCAGCCTGCCCAAGTTGCTCCAAGTATGCGAGGTATATCAGATTCCTATCGAGAGCGTCGTAGTGCTGGATTATCAAATGCAGGACGACGAACAGATACGGGGGGACATTGACGAACTTCTGGGACAGTGCAATGGGTATCAGCTTGAAGTGATCCGCAAATTTATTTCGGATATTGCCATGACGCTATAAAGTACCGAATCCATCCTGAAAATCAGGCGGACTTCGGTACTTTTTGCGTAGTGACTATATGGCTGTCTGTGAAAATGGACCGGTTGTGGGCTGCTACACCACCAAGAACAAAACTGCCCGCAGTTCTTTCCGTCAAGTCAGGCTGGCTTTAATACATTTTGAACCGGAAGCACCAGATATGATGCTGTCAGGGATTGCGGCTGCCAGAGTATTTAGCCCCCTTTATAGTCAACCAACCCCACTATTTTGCAGTTGCTGATCCGTCTGCCGCATGACTTTACGGTATAACAAAACTGCAACCAGAGCCGCCAGCGTCTCCGCTACGGGAAACGCCGCCCACACACCATTCAGCCCCCAAGACAAAGAAAATACCATAGCCAGAGGCGGGATCACAAGGAGCTGGCGAAGCAGAGAAATACTCAAGGAATACAGTCCTTTCCCAAGAGCCTCAAAGCAGCCGGCCATTACCGTTCCCAGAGTGGAGACGATAAAGCCCAGGCTTGTAATACGCAGCATGGGCACCCCGACAGCTATCATGGCTTCATCCGCATCGAAAAGGCCCATAATCTGCCGTGGGAAACCCCAAGCGATCAGGGTGCCCAATGCCATAATGATGGCGGTCAAAGCGAGGCTCCATCGGATAACAAGATGAAGTCTCCGTCCCTGGCCCGCTCCGTAGTTATAACTCACAATGGGCCTCGTGCCCTGAATCAGACCATTGGCGGGCATATACACAAAGGTTTGCAGCTTGAAGTACAATCCAAATGCTGCCACGGCCAATGTGTGGAGACCTACCAGCAGTGCGTTCAGGATACTCACCAGCAGACTGGGCATCGCGGTCATCAATCCGGAGGGGACTCCCACTGCGTAAATCCTTCTGGCGATTCCGGCGTTGATCTTCATATCTTTTCGGGTAATACGAATTCCCGTTCGGGTCCGAAGGAAACAGAACACCGCCAAACCACAGGCTGTCATCTGTCCAGTTACCGTAGCAACAGCAGCGCCGATAACTCCCATAGCGGGCAGTCCGAACATGCCGAAGATCAGAATCGGGTCGAGGATGATGTTTACAATCGCCCCTACGCCTTGCAAAATCATCGGTACGACCATGTTCCCAACCGCTTGGAACAGTTTTTCGATAAATATATGATACAGGCTACCAAAGGACAGGCAGATCACAATGCGGGTGTAGTTGACACTCATTTGCAGGATCTCTGGATCATCGGTAAACATGCGTAAAAATGGCTCGCTGCCGAAAAGCCCAACCAATATGAAAATGACAGCATGGATAGTGGTGAAGATGACCCCTATGGAAGCGGCCTGATCCACCTTATACTGGTTTCCCTCCCCCAGGTTGCGAGCGATATAGGCGTTGATTCCTACGCCAAAGCCAACAGCGACCGCCAACACAAGATTTTGCAGGGGATAAGCCAAAGAAACCGCGGTAAGTGCATCATTGCTGAGCCAGGCCACAAATATGCTGTCTACTACATTGTATAGAGATTGGATGAGCATGGACAGAATAGACGGCACCGACATGCTCACCAACAGTGGCAAAATCGGTTTTGTCCCCATTAGATTTTTGGTGTTTATCAATGCAGAACAGCCTCCCCATGTAAAAAGGCTATATATTTTCCTGTTTGTAATCAGAAACAGGAAAATATATAGCCCTTGGAATTATTATCATACAACCACGATGTCAAGCGGTTTTTATGATAGCATCCACCTATCAGAATTGTCAAGTGATACTTTACTCATGAGGGAAGCTGATGTTCCAGCGTTCTGTTTTTATGGATTAGAAGCAAACTGAGCAGCATGGCAATGATTTGGGACAAGGGAACAGAAATCCAAGTCCCATTCACACTCCCCATGGCATTGGGGAGGATCAGGAGCAGGACGCAGAGCGTCAGCGGCTCCCCATAAATCAGAATGTAGGCCCAGAGATTTTTCCCCGTCGCATAGAAATAGGCGGTGGTCACCCTGGATACGCTGACAAAGGCAAAGCCGATAATGAAGATCGGCAGGATCTGCGCCACAAGCACCGCCACCTGCTCGGAGGCACCGAACAGATAGGCCGCGCTGCCCCGCAGCAGGAAAAGGACAACCGAGCAGACGGCCGCTACTCCAAAGGCAAAGCGATACGCCAGATTGCGCACAGCTTTTGTGGTATCATGCTTGCCCTCCCCGTAGGCCAGACTGATCAGCGGCTGACTCCCGTCGCTGACGCCCTGCATCAGCAGCATGACCACAGCAGAAATATAACTGATCGGCGCATAGCAGGTCACAGCGAGATTCCCGCCGAAAATCACGGCGCTCTTATTGAGCAGGATCAGGGTGATATTGGGCGAATAGGTCAGGCCAAAGGGAGAAAGGCCTACTCCCAGAATGCGGGAAGCGAGATAGCCGCCGTCCCCGTCAAACCGAAAAGAGGGGGCATGCTTTTTGAGGACAAAGAATACAAGGCAGACCAGAAAGGTCATCGCCTGGCCGATTGCCGTGGCGATGGCCGCCCCCATCATCCCCCAGGGCAGCACCCACACGAAAAGGTAATCCAGGACGATGTTCGTGATAAAGCCTGTCACCATGGCCGCCATGGCGGTGACCGCCCCGCCCATGTTGCGGATGAACGGGACCAGGCCGGTCCCCGCGATCTGGAATACCGCCCCATAGCTGACAAAGCGTAGGTACTCGCCGCTGTACTCCAGTATCTCGCCGGACGCGCCGAACAGCCCCAGGATCTGAGGACCGGCGAACAGGAACAGGGCGGTAAAGAGGATGCTGAAGCCGCCCAGCAGGAGGATCGCCATACCCATGTACTGCTTGCCGCGGTTTTCATTTTGATTTCCGGCATTGATGGCGTACTCGATTGCGCCGCCCATGCCGACGCCGGTGCCTACCGCCTGCAGAAAAGCCGTCAGCGGATAGGCGATGTTGACCGCAGCCAGGGCGTCGTCCCCCATCGCGTTTCCAACAAAAAATCCATCGGCAATCGCATAGATGCCGGACAGCGCAAAGGCCAGCATGGATGGGATGACAAACCGGAAAAACTCTTTGCGAATGTGCATGTCAGCCGCTCACCTCCCTGAAATGCCGGTTATAGAGGGCGGTGTGCTCAATCAACTGTTCCGCCCGGTCCAGTCCCAGCCGGAGCCAAACCTGTGCCTCGTGCTCCTGAAGCGCCTGGGCGATCTGCACTGCCTGTGTACTCCCCTTGGGAGTCAGAGAAAGTTTCCTGCTTCTGCGATCCTGCTCCGAAACCTTGAGTTCCAGCCATCCCTTGTCTGTCAGCGTTTTGATAATCGCATTGACGGTCTGCTTGGGGATCGCAAACCGCTGGCAGATGTCTTTTTGGAGTACCGCGCCGTCAGCCTCGACAATCGAAAGGATTACCAGCAGTTCATAAAGGGACATTCCCCGCTGCCGGGCCCAGGTTTCATAGAGTTGGTTGGTTTCGATCCACAGGGCATTATATTGAGCACTGAGCTGATGTAGTTGATCCATAGGCCGTCTCCTTATAATTGGTCTAAATCAAGACTAATTATAAAATGGAAACAAGCAGATTGTCAAGACCTCTCTCATAGGCCGGATCGCAGTAGTTCAAATTTGTAGCCTGTATTCTGCCTTGATTTCTGCTTACTGGTACTTGAATGTCCAATGCTTGACTTTTAAGACAGTTTCTTTTATACTGAGCTAAAAAGTACAGAAACAGACTTTTGGAGGAACTGCCGTATGGAGAAAATCCTGATCACGATTGGGCGCCAGTTTGGGAGCGGCGGCCGTGAGATCGGAAAGAAAATCGCACGGGAATTAGAGATCCCTTACTATGACAAAGAACTGCTGGCCGTAGCCGCAAAGGAGAGCGGGCTTGCGCTGGACTTTCTCCAGGACATGGACGAAAAGCATCCGCACAGCTTGCTTTACTCTCTTTGTGTGGGGCGGCCGAATCTGGCGCTGGGGAACTGCAATATTTCGGTGGAGCGTATGGCGTCCAAGGCCCAGCGGGAGGCTGTGCTTCATGTCGCCGGCCAGGGGAGCTGCGTCATTGTGGGCCGCGGCGCGGACTACATCCTGCGAAATGAAGACCGCCTGTTCCGGGTCTTTGTTTCTGCCGGCATAGACTTCCGCGTTCAGCGTGTGGTCAAACGCGACGGTATATCGGAGGCGGAGGCTCGTGACCGAATCAGGAGCATGGACAAGGCCCGGAGTGCCTATTATAATTTCAATACGGAGCAGAAATGGGGCGCCGTGCAGAATTATGATCTGTGCCTCAATGTTTCCCAGTGGGGCACGGACGGCTCGGTGGAACTGATTCTCCGTGCGCTCTGGCAGGTATATCCCGACTTGTGCTGACAAAATAGCGCAGACAATAACGACAGCCTCGAAACTGAGGCTGTCGTTACTCTACTTTTATAAATTATTATAGGAATACGCTTTACACCGCATATTATGTTCATGCTGAAATCAGTAACTACAAATAATTGACGGCCAGCATGACGATACCGAGAAGCGTAAGGATAGCGCCGGTAGCCCGGTTGAGGACGGTCGGGCTGGCCTTGTTGGCAAACTTGGCCGCTATTCGGGCCCAGAGCAGAGTGGAGAGTACGCAGAACACCAGGCACCAGAGATCCGGCGCACCGCCAATGGCAAAGTGGCTCACCGCGCCGGTGAGCGCGGTGAAAGTCATAATGAATACGCTGGTGCCCACCGCAGTCTTGAGTTCATAGCCCAGGACGCTGGTGAGGAGGAGCAGCATCATCATGCCGCCGCCCGCGCCTACAAAGCCGCAGATAAAGCCGACGAGGGTACCGCAGATCACGGACTGGATAACACGCTTCCGGGGACTGGTATTCCCCATAGACTCCTTGGTGGTCATCACGGGCCGGACGAGAAATTTGATGCCCAGAAGGAAGGTCATGAACACAGAGAAGCCGCCCAGCGTGGCGTTGGGGAGAAGACTGGCGACCCAACTCCCCACCAAGGTGAACAAGAGGACCGTGGCCATCATCACGAGGCCGTTTTTGATGTCCAGGTTTTTGTTTTTATAATAGATATAGGCGCTGACCGCACTGGCAAGCACATCGCTGGCCAGTGCGATGCCCACCGCCTGGTATGCGGGTATATGCAGGAATGTGATAAGCATGGGGGAAATGACGGCCGCGGCGCTCATGCCCGCAAAGCCGGTCCCCAGGCCGGCGCCGATCCCGGCCACGAAGCAGATGAAAAAGGTGTAGAGCATTGCTTAGGCATCTCCTTTGAATGCAAGGCGCAGATTTTCGCCGATGCGGGTGAAGGCGGATTCCAGGGCGGCCCGCTCCTCTGTGGTCATCCCCTGGGAAAGCTGTGCGCGCAGCGCGGCCTGAGCGGCCTGTCCGTCGGCTACGGCAGACGAGGAGGCAGGCAGAAGGCGGAGGTGGGCGCTCTTTCGATTTCCGGGGAGGTAGCTCTGCTCCAACCACCCCCGGCGGATCAGGGAGTGAATCGAGACGGACACATGGGATTTGGTAAGTCTCCGCCGCTCCACAATATCGGCGGCGGTATCATAGGCCGGCGCGTTGGCCAGGAAGAGCAGGATGTCCAGCTCCATCCGGGTGAGGTCCCATCGCTGAGCGATGGGGTCCATCGTCTGATCATAAAGCCGCTTGAACAGAAAAAGATGGTCCCAGAATTCCATCTTCGCCCTCCTTCCCCGCATCATGAAGCAGCAGGTCTATTATTGTTCTATTCAGAACTATAATGCAGTATAAAGGTGCGGGTCAATTTTGTCAAGAGGGGTGTTTAATGGGGGATGTTATCCTCTTATACTTCCTTGATTGAGCGAAATTTCGCGTGGAGAGCTATGCATGACGGACAAAGCCCAGTGGGGTACGGACGGCTCGGCGGAGTTGATCTTCCGTGCGCTCCGGCAGGCATATCCCAACTTATGCGAATAACAAAAAACAAAAAGTAAAGAAGAAAACGGCCTTTGTTTCATGCAGGGGTCGTTTTTTGATTGACGGCCCTCTTGACAGTTCAGACTCAAAGTGTTATATTCAAAACATCGTTATAAAACGCCGTTTTGAATAGGAGGAATGACAGTGGCAAAGCAAAAATCGGGCGTCTATGACCGGGTGCTGGAGTGCGCCAAGGAGGAGTTTTTGTCCAAGGGGTTTCTGGACGCTTCTCTGCGCACCATAGCTCAGGAGGCAGATACCAGCACCGGCTCTATCTACACTCGGTTTGGAGACAAGGAGGGGCTGTTCCGGGCCATCGCGGAGCCGGTGGTGGATCAGTTCAAGGCCATGTTCCGCAGGGTGCAGGAGGATTTTCACCAGCTCAGCGAGGAGGAACAGCGTGCGGATATGGGACAGTACACCGCCCGCCACCAGGAGGAAATGCTGGACTACATCTACGACCACTTTGATGTGTTCCGTCTGCTGCTGGACGGGGCCCACGGCACCCGCTTTGCCTGTTTCCTGGATGAGCTGGTGGACATCGAGGTGGAGTACACCTACAAGTACATGGAGGTCATCGGCTGTGAGAGCGTCAAGTCCGGCCTGGTGACGGAGGAGTTTATCCACATCATCGTCACCGCCTACTTCAACGGCATGTTTGAGGTGGTGCGGCATAACATGGACCGCGCCGCCGCCCACCGCTATGTCAAGATGCTCAACCGTTACCATATGGCTGGGTTTTCCACCGTGTTTGACCCTCAGCCCTGACAAGAGGCTGTGCCTTTGGGTACAGCTCTCTCATTTACACAAAAGTTAGCAATTACTAACCAAAAAGGAGGAGTTTGTTATGAAACAGAAAAGCCCCATGCTCCGTCTGTGGGCGCTGGGAGAGGGACAACAGGGCGGCCTGAAGCGGGCGGTCCTGTCCGCTGTGGTGGGGGTACTGTTTGGGATGCTCCCCTACTTTGCCGCGGCTCAGATCATTCTCGGCCTATTGTCTGGGAACCAGGAATCCTCGTTCTACCTGACCTGGTGCGCAGTGGCGCTCGTGGGCTTCCTGCTTCGGGCCACCCTGTATTCCCTGGCCCTGTCCCAATCCCACAAGGCCACCTTTGCCATCCTGAAATCCATCCGGGAGAAAGTGCTGGAGAAACTGCCAAAGATGCCTCTGGGTACGATTCTGGACACCTCCAGCGGCCAGATGAAGCAGGTCATCGTGGATCAGGTGGAGAGCATGGAGCGGCCCCTGGCCCATCTTCTGCCGGAGATGACCGCCAATGTGCTGGGGCCGGTGTGCATCCTGATCTATCTGTTCGTGCTGGACTGGCGGATGGCCCTGTTGAGCCTGGTATCCATCCCGGTGGGCATGGCCTTCATGATGGCGGTGATGGCCGGCTACGGCAAGCAGTACGAGGGCTCAGTCAAAACCACCCAGGCCATGAACAGTGCCATTGTGGAGTACATCGGCGGCATTGAGGTCATCAAGGCGTTTAACCAGGGCAAGCAGTCCTATGCCCGCTTCTCCGACAGCGTAAAGGCCAACGCCTCCTACTTCTACCATTGGATGAAGAGCTGCCAGATGCCGGTCTCTTTGGCCCGTGCCATCTCGCCCACCACCATGATCACCATTCTGCCGGTGGGCTGGCTCCTCTATACCGGAGGGAGTTTGCCCATCGAGACCTTTATCACCACCATCGTCCTGTCCCTGGGCATTGCCGGGCCCCTGCTGGCCGCCATGGACTTTGTGGACAGTCTCGCCAAGGTGGGCACCATCGTGGGCTCGGTGGACGCCATTTTGAACGGAGCGGAGCAGGACCACGGGGAAACGCCGGCGGAGTTCCAGGGGCGGGACATCCAGCTCTCCCATGTGTCCTTCGGCTACCACGCGGACAAGGAAGTGCTCCACGATGTATCTCTCACCATCCCCGCCGGGATCATGACCGCCTTTGTAGGGCCCTCCGGCTCCGGCAAGTCCACCATCGCCAAGCTGATCGCCGGCTTCTGGGATGTGACCTCCGGCTCCATCACTCTGGGCGGGCAGGACTTGAAGCGGGTCCCGCTGAAGCAGCTCTATGACCAGGTGGCCTTTGTCTCACAGGATAACTACCTCTTTGACGAGAGTATCCGGGAGAACATCCGCATGGGCCGCCCGGCGGCCACCGACGCCGAGGTGGAGGCCGTGTCAAAAGCCGCCGGGTGCGACGCCTTTATCCGGGGCCTGGAGCAAGGCTATGACACGGTGGTAGGCGGAGGCGGCGCCCATCTGTCCGGCGGCGAGCGTCAGCGCATCGCCATCGCCCGGGCCATGCTCAAGGACGCGCCCATTGTGGTGCTGGACGAGGCGACCGCCTACATAGACCCCGAGAACGAGGCCGTGGTCCAGCAGGCCGTGGGCAGGCTGGTGGCGGGAAAGACCGTGCTGGTCATCGCCCACCGCCTCAGCACCATCACCGGCGCGGATCAGATCGTGGTAGTCAATGGCGGCCGCATCCAGGATGTGGGCACCCACGGGGAACTTTTGAAGAACTGCCCGCTGTATCAGGAGATGTGGCGGGCGCATATGGGCGCAAAGGAGGGAGAGCAGGCATGATCGGTGTTTTGAAAAAAATCTGGGACTTTGCCGGAGAGGAGCAGGGCAATATCCGAAGGTCCATGATTTTAGGCTTCTTTTACGCGGTGTTCCACATGTTCCAGATCGCGGCCATCTATGTGGTGGTGCTGGCCCTTGTGGGCGGCTCCACAGACTCCGCCCCGGCCTGGCAGGCGCTGGGACTTCTGCTGGCCAGCATTCTGGGCCGTGCGGTCCTCAACCGCTTCAGCCAGCTCCAGCAGACCCACGCCGGCTATTTCATGGTGGCGAACAAGCGCATTTCCATCGGTGACAAGCTCAAGCGGGTCCCCATGGGCTATTTCAACGACCAGAGTTTGGGAGAGCTCACCGGCATTACCACCACCGTTCTGGACGAGGTGGAGAGCACCGGCCCCATGGTGCTGGTCGGTATCCTGGGCGGCCTGATCAACTCCGCTGTTATGCTGCTGTGCGTCCTGTTCTGGGACTGGCGGATCGGCCTGCTGGCCCTGGCGGGGATGCTGGTGTATCTGGCCCTCCTCTCCGGAATGGAGAAGCAGTCCGCCAAGATTGCCCCCAAGTGCCAGCGAGACGAGGCCCGGCTGGTGGAGGCGGTGCTGGAACAGCTCCAGGGCATGAGTGTCATCAAGTCCTTTAACCTGACCGGAAAGGGTGACAAGCGGGTGCGGCAGGCGCTGGAGGACAGCAGGGCGAACAATCTGGCGGTGGAGAAGCTGTTCACTCCCTATATCTGGGGCCAGGAGATGGTCCTCCACCTGTTCAGCGTTCTAATTCTGGCGGCGTCGGTGGGGCTGTGCCTGACGAGAGCCATGTCCCTCGCCAATGCGCTGATGGCGGTCATCGTCTCCTTCCTGATTTTTTCCCAAATCCAGTCCGCGGGCAGCGGCGTGTCTGCCCTGCGTCTGGTGGGCAGCTCCATCGACCACGCCAACCAGGTGGACGACATCCCGGAGATGGATCAGCGCGGCACGGCCATCCGCCCGGAGAGCCACGAGATTGTATTCAACCATGTGAACTTCTCCTATGGAAGCCGCCCCATCCTCAAGGATGTGTCACTGACTATCCCAGACCGGACCACCACCGCCATTGTGGGGCCCTCCGGCTCCGGCAAGACCACCCTCTGCAACCTGATCGCCCGGTTTTGGGATGTGGACGGCGGCCGTGTGACCATCGGTGGCCGGGATGTGCGGGAGTACACGCTGGAGTCCCTCATGGAGCAGGTAAGTATGGTGTTCCAGCGGGTGTACCTCTTTGCCGACACAGTGGAGAACAACATCAAGTTCGGCTGCCCGGGCGCTACCCATGAACAGGTGGTGGAGGCCGCAAAAAAGGCGTGCTGCCACGACTTCATCTCTGCCCTGCCGGATGGATATGACACGGTGATTGGCGAGGGCGGCGCCACACTCTCCGGCGGCGAGAAGCAGCGCATCTCCATTGCTCGGTGCCTCTTAAAGGACGCGCCCATCGTCATCTTTGACGAGGCCACGGCCAATGTGGACCCCGAGAATGAGGGCCAGCTTCAAAAGGCTATGGAAGCCCTGACGCGGGAGAAAACCGTGCTGATGATCGCCCACCGGCTCAAGACGGTGCGGGGTGCGGATCAGATTCTGGTGGTGGATCAGGGCCGCATCGTCCAAAGGGGCACCCATGAGGAACTGATCCAGCAGGCGGGCATCTACCGGGATTTCGTCTCCGAGCGAACGGAGTCCAGCCGCTGGACACTTTGATTGAAAAAGACAACGCCGCGGTGCGGGTATTCTATTACCTGCACCGCGGCTGTCTGATCAGAGAATATTCAGATTTTTAGGATGCTGGAGAGATGAGGCCTTTTGCAAGCGTGAGTGACATATGTTCACTTCGGTGTCCGAGTCTCTTTTGCGCTAATTTTGAGTGCCTGCATTGGAAACGCAAGGGAAAAAGCATCCAAACCATCCCGCACAGTTGCATTTTCCGTGAGTTCCCTGTTATAATACCAGCAGGAAAACGGTTGGAGCGCGGCGTGGTTTGGCTCGGAATATCAAATAGGAGGTATTTCGATGCGTACAGAGGACTCCCTGGAGCAATCGCTCCGCCGTGTACTGAAGGCGGCTGGCTACATGATGCGGAAATCCCATGCGCCCATCAGTCCGGACAACCTCGGCGGCTATATGATCGTGGATATGTCCGGGAATACGGTTGCGGCAGGCGGCCGCTTCGAGCTGACTTTGGAAGAGGTTCGGGAGTGGGCACGGGATATGTGCTGACCGCGGTTGCGGCTGAGGGTGGAACGCCCTCAGCCGTTATGCCTTGGGCTTCATCCCTGTGGTAAGCCGCCGATGCGGCTATCATATAAAGAGTGCTTATCCAAATCAATAGAAAAAGAAAGGAATTTGCTTTATGAACAAGGGAGAACTGATTGCTGGTATGGCCGAGGAGAGCGGAGTCTCCAAAGCGGATACGGAGAAAGTCTTGAACGCATTTCTCTCCCAGGTCGAGAAAGCGTTGTGCGCGGGAGATAAGGTCCAACTCACTGGCTTCGGCAGCTTTGAAGTGAAAGAGCGCGCCGAGCGTACCGGCCGGAATCCCAAGACCAACGAGCCCATTGTGATCCCAGCCGGGAAGATGCCAGTCTTTAAGGCTGGCAAGGTATTGAAGGACGCAATTAAATAAAAAAGCAGACGCCACAATGCAGCACCAACTTGAATATAAGTGTGAAGCACAAAACCGCCCCTCCGAGCATTTGCTCAGAAGGGCGGTTTTCATTCGCTGCCGCTTGTATTTCGTAGAAAACTTTCAAAGTATGGTAGAGTAGACCGGCCATAGCGGCGCTGCCACTCCCTTGGGTGAAGTTTGCGGACCTCATTCAGATCATCCCTGTAATCCGAAATATACGAAAAAACCTCCTGTACGATACGCGGCAAGTTGACCATCGTTTCTTTATATTCGTCCTGATCGACGAGTGCCGGTACAGTGGTATCTATGTACGCATTATTCTTGATTAGGATGGACTTTGTGTAGTCAAGGCCGGACTGGCTGCGCTGAGATCTGGCGGAGCTTTTGAAATGATAAGCATAGGGGTGGCGGATATGGGAACGAAAAGGAATGCAGATGAACAGGTCGTCCATGTATTCGATCAACAGACAGGAGTATGGCCTGTTTTTCTTTACGGCAATCTCCGAATACTGACTGTGAGGGTAATCTGTAAAAAATTTTGCTGACAGGCTGTGGATCTCCGCAATATACTCCATTTTTCGCCCCCCTTAACAAAAGAAAAGCGGGGAGGGCGATCCCTCCCCGCCGGATGGCTTCTTTCGGTCAATTTTTATTTTACCGTTGAGTCAGTACCGTCACTCAACATCTTCGCTCGGTCAATTTTTATTTTACCGACGAGTCAGAACCGTCACTCGTCTCATGCAGAAACCATCCCTGCTACTATTATTATAATGGCCGTCTGGAAATATGTCAACATGAAGTTTGGAGTGAAAATTTATAGCTCCAAACGACTGTCCCTATTATTTGCTGTTTGTATTTGCCCTCTACACAAAAAGCCCGCATTCATTGATTATCAGAAGGCGGGCCACCGTCATACAGCGCCGATGGCCCGCCTTCGACCCCCATTCTGGGCAGTTACTTCCTGCCCGCCACATAGCACACAGGCAGTACACGCCCCCCGAGCAGGGAGTGTTCCGTCACCCAGAAATCGTGAGACGAAAGATAAGCAATGAATTCCCCGGCGTTCCATAAGTGGTAGACGCGAAAGCCGGTCCGCTCCATACCCCAGGTCCGCAGGCTGGCAAGTTTCCCCCCAGCGTGGATAAAGGTAGGAGCGAATAGCCACCCGCCCGGCTTTAGGACTCTCCGAGCTTCCCGCAAAACCTTTTCCGGCTCCGGTAAGATATGCAGGGCATTGGCGATTACCACCGCGTCAAAGGTTTCCGAGGCATACGGCAACCGGGAAGCATCCTGTACCGAGAAATGAAGCCGGGAAGATCCGGTCTGTTTCTTCGCCTCCGCAATCATTTTGGAAGAGGCATCGGTGGCCTCCCACAACCGGACATACGGAGACAAGGGAAAGGATAGCTGACCTGTGCCACAGGCCAGTTCCAATACATTCATATCCCGGGTGAGATGCGGACGAATGTGATTGCAGATTTCCGCATATATCGGTGCGGAGCGCCGCATGAATTTGCTGTAATGTGCGGCCATTCCCTGCCAGAAGTCCAGATCTGATTTCCTCATAGCAATATGCCTCTTTTGGAGTTAGTTCTTGATAACTAAAGAATACTCCAAAAGGCTCCGCGCTACAAGCATCTTTTGCAGAGGAAAGCCGCGTTGTAGACCAAACGGCCCGCAACGCGGCTTCCTTGCTATGTTAAGAGTTCTAACAACTGCCGGATGCTTTTCTTTCCGAAGGATACCTGCTCCCCATCATTGATGACGAGGCACGGGACGCTCATGACCTGATATTTCTCCCGCAGGTCTGGGAAGTGATTCAGGTCATAGACCTGGGCGGTAATGTGCGGATTTTCCGCGGCGATCCGCTGGGCTGCCGTCACCAGCTCCGGGCACATGGTACAGGAGAGGGAGACCAGGATCTCTAATTTGATGGGCTTCTGGATGGAGTGGATCGCTGCTCTTGTATCTTCGTCCAGAGCCTGCCCCGGTCCGGCGGCATTGTAGAGGCCCAGGACGAAGGAGGTGAACTCGTGGCCGCCGGGGACCCCATGGAAAGCGAGGCCCGTCCAACTCCCATCCGGCCGGCAGACTCGGACACAGGGCGGGTGTTCCATCTCTCCGGCCGCTCCTGTCTCCATTGTGAGTTTGCTGCTCTGTGCCGCCAGTTCCTCCATATACTGCTTCAATTCAGCCGAAAGAGGCGTTTCGTCCAGATACAGCCGCAGGATCAGAGGCGAGGACATCCGGGCGAATACAGCATGGAGCTGAGCCAGCATATCCCCCGTAAAAAGCGTGCTGCTTGTTTCGGTAGAAGCCGCCGTTTCTGCTGTCCGGCTCACCGGAGCCTTGGGATGGATGCCGGTCTTTTCCTGCATGGCGGCGCACAGGCGTTCCAGCTCCGTGGCGGCAAGGGCGCCGTCTCCCACGGCGGTGACGACCTGGCGCAGAGGCTTGACGCATACATCACCCGCGGCGTACAGGCCGTCCGCAGTTGTCTTTTGGCTCCGGTCTGTGAGAATATAGCCCTGGTCATTCAATTCGGCCAGGCTGCGCACCAGCTCCGTGGCCGGCTCATAACCGGCAAAGACGAACACGCCGAAGGTCTCTCCATTCGCCGCGTGGTGCTTGGTCACTTGACCAGTTTTGGTATTCCGGTACCGGAGATAGCGGAGAGCGGTGTCTCCGGACACCTCCTCCACCTCCGTGTTGGTGAGGACGGTGATCTTCTCGTGGTTTCTGGCTGCGTCCGCTGTCGCCTGTGCACAGGTGAAGTCGTCTCCCCGGATGAGAATGGTCACCTGGCGGGCGTATTTGGTGAGGAACACGCTCTCCTCCGCCGCGGCGAAGCCGCCGCCCACCACAAAGACCTCCTTCCCGGTGAAGAACTCTCCGTCACAGGTGGCGCAGTAGGCCACGCCCCGACCGCGGAATTGCTCCTCACCCTGGAAGCCCACCATACGGGGATGGGCGCCGGTGGCCAGGAGAACGCCGAAGCACTTCAAATCCCCCCGGCTGGTGCGGACGGTCTTTACATCGCCGGAGAGCTCCAGCCCGATGACCTCGGCCAGCAGAAATTCAGCGCCGAAGCCCTCCGCCTGCTTTCGCATGGTCTCGGTAAGCTCCGTCCCGCTGGTCCTGCCCACGCCGGGATAGTTCACCACTTCCGAGGTAATGGTGATCTGCCCGCCGAAGTGATCCTTCTCCACGACCACCACCCGGTAGCGGGCCCGGGCCAGGTAGAGGGCGGCGGTGAGTCCCGCTGGACCACCGCCGATGACCACGACATCGTAGAAGTTTGCCATCTGGTCCATATCTTAAAGCTGTCCCACCAGGTCCAGGCTGGGCTTCAGGGTCTCGGCGCCAGGCTGCCACTTCGCAGGGCATACCTCGTCTCCGTGCTCCGCCACGAACTGGCACGCCTGTACCTTCCGCAGCAGCTCGTCGGCGTTCCGGCCCACATTGCCGGCGTTGACCTCATAGGCCACGATTTTTCCCTCGGGGTTGACAATGAAGCTGCCCCGCTCCGCCACGCCGTCGGCTTCAATGTAGACCTCAAAATCCTTTGCCAGACAATGTGTGGGATCGGCCAGCATGGGATACTGGATCTTCTGGATGCGCTCGGAGGCGTCATGCCACGCCTTATGGACAAAGTGGGTATCGCAGGAAACGGAGTAAATTTCGCAGCCGATGGCCTGGAATTTATCGTAGAGGTTTGCCAGGTCCTCCAGCTCCGTGGGGCACACAAAGGTGAAGTCGGCGGGATAGAAGAAAAACACGCTCCACTTTCCCAGTACATCCGCCTTGGTAACAGTGCGGAAGGCGTTATTCTGGTAGCACTGGACAGAGAAATCGGCAATTTCTTTTTGAATCAGGGACATAGGAATACCTCCATTCATAATTTCGCTGGTTAGCAATAACTAACTATATGAAATTATACAACTTTCAGAGAGATGCGTCAAGCGGCGCTTGAGGTTTTCTGAAACGGATCGTAGCCCCTATGTATTTCAGAGAAGGATAAAGAAACAATCAATACTGGGTGGGCGATGTGGGGCCTGAAACGAAATTTACCATTTTACTTTATCAATATTGCAAGTTGAATGCCCGCAGGACACATCCTAAAGAAGGCCTGCGGGCATTCGCTTTTCTCATATCAGCGTATAAGACGGCAGGGCTTGGCTGCACCTTAGGACATCAGATAATGAACTGCATCCTGCCACTGGGCCGGGGGATAATCCTCCGCTTTGAGCTGTTTCAGGGCCTGACGAACGCGCTCACGGCTGCACAGCAGTCTCAGATCCGAGAGATAGAGACAGCCTACAAGATCCTGGAGATCTTCCAGGAGACACTTTTCATCTGCCATTCTACTCACCACTTGGAGAGGATGCGGCCATAGATCAGGCTGCGTTCATAATCAAACTGCTTGATTGCCAGAATGACCGTGTCCCCCACATGGAAATCCAGGTCTGAGTGCAGTGTGGAGTAGTGGCAGAGACATACCGTTTCGTCGGAGAGCGTGCAGAACACGCCGCCGCCGTATTTGCCGGAGATGACCGCCTGCCGGCGGCTTCCGATAGGGTGCCTTCGGAGCGCTCCAAAAAAGGGGTTGTCCACTGTATCCTTTACTGAAACCCAGAACTGCCCCTCTCTGCGGTCGTACTCCTTCAGAACACAGTTCAAAGTCTGCCCGGGGTGATACCGCGTCCGGAGATCAGGTGTAGCGATGTAAGTGAGGTCCTTCTGGCTTAGGCTCATATCCCTGCCTCCACACTCCACCAGGCACCGCCTGGGGCCCACAGCCAGAACGCGGCAGGTCAGCCTCTCGCCAATGCTCCGCCCTCCTTTGATGGTATCGAAAAAGTGCCTCTGGGCGGCCAGCGCCATTCGGCGTGAGCCAATGGCCACACCACCCTCGCGGTCTACATCCAGGATGATATAGTCGGTCTCTGCGCCGCTCATGTTGCGAAGTACATAGGGCGGCCGCTCCTGGCCTGGGTACCACACTTCGGTTTCCGGAATCAGCACCTTGACCCGGTAGTTGATGATAACGGCGCACAGCATCTTGCGCCGCTCGGTTTGCCTTGTCTCCCGGTTGCGGACAGTAAAGGAATGGGTGTCGATGCCCATGATCCGCCCGGTCAGAATGGACTTGGAACGGTAGGATGCATAGATGGCATTCCATTCATTCCGCTCCTCTTCGGACAGGTCCTCGTCCAGCTTGTTCAGATCCAGGGAGAGCAGCGTGGGCTTATCTTTCAACGGCCTGCTGGTAAATTCCTTTTTAGGCCTGTTGGCCGTCTTTGCCGCTGACGCTGTACGCCGCGCCGGCCGTGCCTTGGGAGACGGCGCGGGCTCGGGACCTTCCATTGGGGCGTCTGCCGTATCATCATCACCTGTACCCTCCAATGGGGTGGGCGGCATCTCTTCTCCACCATCACTCAGGACAAAGGCATCCGTCTCCAGATCCTCGTCATCGTCATGCTCCGGCGTATCGCCTCCCTGGGCGCTCAAATCATCCGAGGCGCCGCTGGAGGTATCTTCCCCCTCAGACGCCTGAGCGGCCTCCCCAGCGGCCTCGCCGCCGGATGTATCTTCCGGGGAATCCGCCGCCTTTTTGCGGGAAACCCGCTTGCGTTTTGGCTTTTCTTCGACCGGTGTTTCCGGACCAGCCTCGCCGGTCTGCTCGCTTTCACCGGAAGGCAAGGGAGCTTCAGGCGGGTCCAGCCCGCCTCCCTCCGCCTGGGCTGCGGGGGCGGTCGCCTCCTCCTCGGTGCCAGCCTCCAGGACGGGGGCTATGCCTTCTGTCCTGTCTCCGGCGGGATCTGCCCTCTCCACACCGGGCGCTTCCTGAGAAACGCCCACGGGTGAAGATTCCGCAGCGCCTGAAGCCGTGATACCGTCCAAGCTGCGGCTATCCATGGTCTCATCATGCTCTGTGTAGCTCATAGTCTGGCTCCTTTCTGATTGGGCTAAGTTGTTCGCTTACTGCGGCTGTCATTGGCTGGCCTCACCTCCCTTAAAGAACCGCAGGCGACCCTCCTTCCGGATGACGAAGTAGTGCCGCTGATTGATATGTAAAAGCCGGTGCTGTTCCAAATCGGACAGGGACAAAAGCACGGTCACATCCTGAGACTGCTGCGCCAAAAGGATGCTGACAAGCTGTTCTCGTCCCGGCTCCACCGGCAGGACCGCGAATGCGTCGATTTTCCCACTCTCCCTTCCCCGCTCCAGCAGGAAGCAGAGTTTGTAAGGCGGCCTCCGGCTGGTAAGCTGAAGCGGCGGGCCGATTGCGAGGGACAGTAAAATGTCCAGCGCGCACAGCATCTCAGGGTCCGCCGCCTGCCCCCGGAACTCTGCCAGACACACGAGATTGTCTCCAACAGGGACCAGCTCTCCCGCATAGCGCAGATAGCGCAGGATAGCCTCACAGTGGGACTTGGCTTTGGCTGGATCGCGGAGACGCATAAGCGGAAGAATCTGATCCAGCCGCATACAGCGGACCTCCCGCAGGATGTCGAGGAGAAACCGCTGGTCATTTGTCAAAAGCATTGATTTTCACCGCCTTTCTCACTCCCTGCCGGGGGCTCCGCCTATGCTGTTGAGATAGGGGTCAAGCAGAAGATCGCTTTGCGATTCGCAGATGGCGTTAAAAATGACCGCCATGGTATAGGCGGTCGAGTTCTTGACATTGCGCTGGTTTTGACGGAGCTTTCCCTCCACGGACTGGAGGATGGTGCTGTCCAGATCCCACAGGCGGGAGCGCACATTGGCCTGGGGCAGGACAGCCTTCCCGATCCGGTATTCCTGGGTATAAAACAGCCGCTCAATGGCATTTTCAAACACCTTTGCCGTTTCCGGGTCAAAGACCCACAGGGAACAGTTCTCCAGAATCTGCGCAAGCTGTTCCTGCTCGGACAGGTTTCTCCACCATGGCCCCAGTCCGTCCATCCGGTCTCCGGCGCCGGACGGGCAGGACAGACTGAATTCAGTATGAATCCCATCAGTATGATTTAAGTCAATATAACTGGAGTCCCGTTGGTCAACTTCTGGAAGTTCCGTTTCCAAATCTCTTGAAGTTCCGGATTGGGACTTCAAGAAGTTCGGGTCTGGGACTTCTAAACCGGCCGCAGTGCCCCGCTGCTTCAGATGAGAGGGGACAAGAAGTTCCGATCCCGCACTTCTTGAGGAGGCGGGAGGGGCCTGTGCCTCGTGCGGCTCCGGTGGAGTACGATTCTGGCCGGATGGCCCTGTCTCCAAAGCCGGCTCACCAGCGGGTACCGGCTGCTCCCCTCCAGCGGCCTCATGTTCCGGGGGCACAAAGGGGGCGCTGCCGCCTGCCGTCTCCCGGTGCTCCACCAGGGCAAGGTAGATCTGATTGGCGTCTCCGCGGCCGCACCGGCGCTCCCAGATCAGACCGGCGGAGGACAGTTCTTTCATCGCCTCAATGATTTTGTGATAGCTCACCTGCATTTCGCTGGCCAGAGAGCGGCGGGTGTAGATGATGAACACCTCTCCGTCGTCATTGATCCAGCCGTTGAGCCGGGAGAGCTGGAAGCGGTTGAGTAAAAAGGTGTAGGTCACCTTAGCCTCCAGGGAGAGCCCCATGTATCGGGGATCGGTAAACAGCCAGCGGGGCATCTGCAAATGGTAGATATTCTGAATGTCCCCCTGCTTCATCAGTGGGAAAGACGGCTTTTTTGTCATTGGTGCTGCCTTCATTGGGACCATCTCCTTTTTTACACAAGTTTGTTGATTGTCAGCGGCGCAGGGACATGGAATGGCTTATGGCCTGCCCACTTCATCCGGGGATGTTTCGATCAGGTCAAAGGCGCCATAGGGGGCCTCGGTGTCCGGCGACTGGGAGGAGACACGATCCAATTCCGGGTCCAGAAGTCCATAGTCGTATTCCTGCCGGAGGATCTGATCCTGCTCCTTGTGAGGCGCCGTCTCCCCACCGGCTTCTTTTTGGACAGGGGGTGCCGGCACAGTATCTGCCGGCTGAGCGGGAGGAGGACCGGCCTCCGGCGCGGACGGCGCTGGCCGGGACTTGGCCTGGGTCTTCCTTTCGGCCTTGGCCGTCTCCTCCTGGCGGCGCCATTCGGGGGTGTAGTCTGATACCTTAACATCGTGCAGACGCTGGAAGCTGGGGTGTTCGTCCGGCGTGATCTTGTAGAGCTTCAGCGGTTTTTGACCTCGGAGAAGTACCAGACTCTCCTGATTGTCCATGCGCATGATTTCATCCGGGAGCATGAGGGCCCGCTGGGTGTTGCTCTTGGTCTGGCTGTATGGACGGGTGGAGCTATAAACCGGAGAAAACAACGGCAAAAGCGGCATTTGGTTGTTCTCCACCTTGATGGTGACCATGCCGCACTTTTTTGAGATGTAGGTCGCCGTGTCCACATCGTTGCATCCAAGGCAGATCTGAATATCCGTACAGCCGATCAGCTCCTCCCACTCCGTTTTGGGGTAGCGGTCCTGGAGCTGGGGAATAGACTGCACAATGAGCTGGCAGAAGATCCCGGAGCCGCGGCAGAAGTTGAGCACCCGCTTGAAGTCCGGAAGTTTCCCGATGTTGCAAAACTCCTCCAGGCATACATTGACCGTCATGGGCAGCCGCCCATGCTTGCCGTGACGCCGGCCGTACTCAATGAGACGGGCGAAGAGCTGGGAAAAGAACAGGGAGCTCAAAAACTCCAGAGAGGAGTCCTGCGCGGAGATACAACAGAAGTAGGCGCAGGGCTTTTGCCCGGGAAGCGTCAGGTCGATCTCGTTGTAGGAGGTGATTTTGTCCACCAAAGGGTTTTGGAACACAGACAGTCGGTTGCCCAATCCAATGGCGATGTTGCCCCAGATCTGCCGGTTGGCCAGCTTGAAAATACCATAGGGCGCCAGCGCCGGGTGGCCTTTGGGCAGCGCCTCAAAGCGCCGTTCCAGATCCCCAAAGGACTCGTTGGAGAGCATCCGGTAAATGGCCCCGAGAGACCGCTGCTGAATCGGGAGCAGTTCCGTGGTGCCGGGGATGGTCTGGGTTGCGACATAGTGCATCAGAGCCATGAGCAGATTGAGCTCCGCCTTTTCCCAAAAGTCCTGCCGCTCGTTGGCGTTGGAGGTATTCTTGATGATGACCTCCGCGATGGACTGCACCAGGTCTTTGTCCTTCTCGATCCCGCTCAGGCAGTTCCAGGCATCACTGTTTTCCATGTCCAGAAGGTTGAACATCCGGACCTCATAACCCTGTTCCCGGAGAAAAGAGGACATACTCTCGTAGACCTCTCCCTTCGGATCTACACAGATCAGGCTCTCCTGCGTGCTCCGTTTAGCAGCACATTGAAGAATAAAGGGCTTCACAAGGCCACGGGTCTTGCCCGCGCCGGTGGCGCCGTACACCATGATGTGCTCCGTCAGGCCGCTATTGGGGCGCAGAGTCACATACTCAGCGTACTTGTCATCATCGTCCGGATCATCCTTCAGCTTGCCGAGAAGCGTCCCGGACAGCTCCGAGATGGGGCCCGTCAGCAAAATCTTCTCCTGTTCTTTCTTGGACATGAAGCCGGAGGTACCGTGTGTGCCATCGGGAAGAATGTCAAAGCCGCGTTTGTCCCGGATAAACTTGTAGCCGGAAAACCAGATGTAGCCCTTTTTGGTGATGAGGCAAAAAAGGATAAAGCAGATTGCCGTGACGCCCAGCCCCGTGGGGGTAAAGACGGCCAGCAGATTGCGGAATGGGTTGACGACCCAAATGGAGCCCACCGGCTCGCCGGTCGCGTTAAAGGTGGATTGGATTCCCAGGTGGACAGAGTTGATGAGCATTCCGTAAAAGTACCAGCAGAACAGCCCCAGCGGGATATAAAACTTCCACTTTCCCTTGCGGCGGTCGAAAAAACGGTCCAGCTTCTTTCCCCAGCGGCCCGAAATGCGGTCTTCCAGGCGGGCCAGCTTTTCCGACAGCCTAAACATGGATCAGCCCGCCTTTCCACCGAAGCGGCTCATTCGGCCAGGGATCGCCTGCGGAAAAGTTTTCTCCGAAAGCCGCCGTAAGCACATGTGTATTGATACGCAGGGCCCGGACCGGCGCCCTACGCGGAAATTGGTCCAAGAGCAGGCCGGACATCTGGCCCTCCAGGGCGGCCACAAGGATTTCACGCCGTCCCTGTTGGCACGCGTCGCGGCAGACCCGCTCCAAGCGGCGCAGGTCCATGTCCACCGCGATCACCAGGGGATTGCCGTCCACATGGCCGTCCGCTTCCGGGAGGCGGTCGTCCTCCGGCTTCCACCGGGCTCCAAAGGCAGCCTGCGCAATCCGGGTGCGGTAATCCATCTGGCGCATGATCGCCAGCTGCATGGCCCCGGTATCGTCACAGGAAACCAGGGACACCGGAATACCAAGCCGGGGATATGCCTGGCTGTAATCGGTAAAGCCCTTTTTCCCGTTCCGTCCCGATGGGGTCTGGTTGGAGAGCATTTCATAAATGGACCGATAGCTCTCTCCGGCCAAAAGAAGGGCCTGGGGCGTGTCCAGGCGCTCACTGAACACGCTTGCCAGGTTATAGAGATGGGACAGCTCATTGTTCATAAAAAAGCCGGGATTTTGCCGGCTGACATATTGGAGGAGATAAGCGTGGTTTCCCCAGTGGCCGAAGCCGACACAGCTGGCGGCGTTCATCAGATTGCCGTCCCCGCCGCGCAGGGCGAAAGCGGGGAGAAAAACCGGTTGGCGTTTTAAGCGGTCTACGTTGTCATAGGCCGGCTCAATTCCTGCTCCCAGGCAGGTGAGCAGGACGGTCCCCACCTCTAACCGCCGTCGTAGGGCGGAGCTTTTCGCGTAAGGGCGTTTGGTGGGGGCGTGGCAGTCGATTTCCATAGACGCCAGAAATTGATAACCCTCCGGGGAGGGCATCAGGTATTGATTGCTGCGGGAAAAGCTCAACAGTCCCAGCGCAGACAGAAGCTCCGCCTCACGGTAGAGGTGTTTCAGGGAGGAAAGGGTCCGCAGCGGGGCCAGGGGGAGCCATTGATAGGTCCCGGCCAGACGGAGCAGGCCAAAATCCCTGCGGTCATAGAGCATGGTAGCCCTCCTCTCAGATTTGAGGTCTGTTTGTATCGGTAGGTGGCATAGGACATCTACAAATTTTCAATGTAACGGATGAAGCGCCGTACAAAAAGCCAGAGCAGACGGCAAAAAACTGCCCGGACCATCGGTTACATCCTGCTGTGGGACGCCCCGATGGTCCGGTCTAAAATCGTATGCTGTATGTAACGGGCCAAGGCGGGGATTTGCCCGCCGCTGTAACCGATGTTGTACGCCCGCCGTGCGGTCCGGTGTAGCCGGAGGTCAACGGGAAAAGGGGTATTGGTCGGAGCGCAGGAAGAAAAAGTCTCCCGCGTCCTGAACAGGGAGCACATAGATGTGGCACTCCGCTTCCGACGAGCGTCTGGACAGCAGGCATACCCCCAGGCTGTACTGGTCATCGTCAGCGACGACCCGGCCCTTGAGCGCGTTTGAGATTGCCTTCCACGCTTTATTATCCTGGTCGTAGACCTGCCGGGCGGCGATGTCGCAGTGTTCGTCGATCATCAGCAGGGCCTCCTCCAAAAGAGGCAGCTTGCCGTTTCGCCGCTCCAGTCGGTCCAGGAGCCTGGTTATGGTGTCTGTGATCCACAGGGGGCTTGCAAAGCGGCAGTTGGGAAGCAGCGCGTTCAGTTGGATATGAAGCCAGCCAAATTCGTTACACTCCGCACGGCCGGCGATGTTCAACGGCTCCAGCGCGGGCTTTTGCCCTACCGGAGGAAGCGGCGCCTGATAGCGGGCGCAAAGGTTGCGGAGTTCTATCGCCCCATGCTCTATTTGAGCTGCCACCCGCTCCAGTTCCTCAGACAACTGTTCCGAGGGGCCTGTATTCTGGTCCAGAAGCGCGGCGATCCGGCCGCTGGATTTGTAGGCTTCAAAGGTGATTTCTTGTATCCGCTTTACATGATCTTTTTTCTCAAGCATTGATGCCATCTCCTTTACTTTCTTAGGAAAATGAGTATAATATGAGCAGTAAAATTACATTAGGGAATAAATGCGAACAGGGGATACGATATGAACGAGCCATACACTATCGACATCATAGACGATGAATTCTATTCCACCCATTTTTCACTATCCTCCAAAGCGTTTGAGGAGCGCATTTACTTATACGCCGAGTGTAGTAAAAACCCCGATTTCCGCAAACAGGATGACTATTACTTCCTGGAGTTGTTTTTCTCCGTCGGCAGCTATGGGGCGCGGGAATTTTTGGTCGGGCTCAATTTTGGTCAAGCCAAGATGGATAAAGAAACGCTCGATCATAGAATCCGCTCTTATCTTAAAGCTGAACTTGACAACGACTTTTCCGCCCTTGTTCAGCAGTATTTGAAAAAGGAACAGCTTATGGAGAATTGGCTGAACGAGCAAGGGAGCACTTAAAGCAGTAGAGAAATGCCGGTAAAACGCTATCGTTTTACCGGCATTTTCTTGCCATGAGAGAACTATTCCACCCTTGCTTGTTGCCTTGCTCGCAGGTCAGTGGGCGAGGTGGTAATGGCCTCATATTCCCTGGGGGACACATGGACGGCGATGGGGACATGGTTATGACCAATACAGAGCAGACCTTCCCCCCGGCGGAAGCGGGTAATCATCTTCGTCTCCTCCTCGGTCAGATTGAGGATGTTCTGCACCAGCCTTGCCTCTTGATCTTCCATCTGCATGATGAATTTGATCCGGCAGCTGTCCAAAATACCTTTCCCATACTTGCCTCCGTCCAGCGCCATCATATCGGCCATGCCCTGGGATGTGACGCCCGCAACCCCTCCTTGAGAGCGGATCAACTTTACCATGCGCATGGTGTAGTCGGCGGCCAGAGGATTGGAGTTCGCCCCCAGGAGCTTCCACAGCTCGTCGGAGAGCAGGGCCGTTCCCACATCCCCATTCTGCACGGTGATGTCGGTAGCAAAGCCGGTGGCCGCGTACACAGTCGCCAACTGAAGGTCATCGGGAATATCAGTCAGGTCGATCACAATGTAGGGGTTTTCCGTGTCCACATTGGTATGCCCACCCATGGAGGCGGCCGACCCGGATACATAGCGGGTCAGGATTACTGACAGGTGCTTGGTTTCCTGCTTCTCCCGCAGGATGTCGTACCACTCCTGGATAACGGGCATCTCCTTGATGGTCACGCCGTCCTCCTCAAACAGGCTGGCATTGTCAAAGGTGATCCCCCGGCGGCCGTAGCACTCAATCAGAGAGGCGTCGATGTAGTTCATGTCCTCCTCCGACAAATTGCGCTTCTGGAGAGAATACCATACGGAGAGCCAGGAGACTTTCTCCGCCAGCAGGGACTCCCGGCGCTGGGTACCGCCATTCTGAGCCGCGTAGGGAGAGGCTTTCAGACGGCGAATGTCCATCAGGCCGATACAATCTGGGGAGGACGGCCCCAGCTTGATAAACTGGCCGCCCACCGCCTCGCACAGGGGACGGTACTCATGGCCCTTTTCGGGGACAATGTAGATCACCTTCCGCTGCTGCTCCCGAAGCCGCTTGCCGATGCTCTGAAGCAGGGTGGACTTGCCCGCTCCGCTGTTGCCGAACGCGGCAAAGTTGCCGTTGGTGTATTTGTAGTCATCGTACAAGTCGATGAATACCGGAGAGCGGTTGTAGAGGTTTAGGCCCAGAAAGATACCCTTTTGGTCGCTCAGCTCAAAGGAAGCAAAGGGAAACGAGGCGGCCACACCGGAGGTCAAGGCGTTCCGGCGGCTTTTCCGTTCAATATCCGGGTCTGAGATCAACAGCGGAAGAAACGACAAGAATGCCGCCTCATGCTTGTACTCGCACCGCTTGGCCAGCATATCGGAGGCTACGCACAGGGTCTCTACCGCCGTTACCCGCTGCTCCAGGGTGTCCGGGTCGTCTGCGATGACCTCAATCAAGGTGTGCATATAGTAAAAATCCTGGCCTTCTCTGTTCATTCCCTCCTTCAGGTACAGTCCGGCGCCGATGGCGTCCCCCAGTTCCTCAAAATCCTGACGGGTATCACCCACATCCCTCATCCGGGAGCGGTTGATCATGGTTGTCTGGCCGATGGCGTTGACCGTCTTTTCCCGGGGCTGTTTGACCAAGTAAAAACTCAGGCTGACTCCCTCCCCGGCTTCAATCAGGGGGGTGAGCCAGCCTTTGCCTACAACGGTCGAGTAGCCATAGCCGCTGATGTAGAGATAGGCGTGGCATACCCCGTCGATCAGCAGATAATCGGGATGGTGCGTATCTATGTCGGGCGGCGCGATCAGATCCGGAATGGTGGTGGCTCCGGCCTCCAGACGGGAGAGCGGGGATGCCTCCTTTCGGGAAAACCATTTCCGTTTCTTTTTCCCGGCGCTTTCCGCGGCCGCCGTGTCCAGCGCCTTCAGTGCTTCTTCATCGTAGACGCCATGTACCATCCCCAGCATATCGAATACCCCGTCCGGGAGACGAAGATGCTGGGAGGTGTGTTTATTGATGAGCTTGTAGAACAGTTCCAAAATAAAATTGTCCGCATATTCCGGCTCTAAAACAGCCACTCCGCACCGGTCCAAATATCTCCGGGCTACCTCCGCCTTTTCGTTGAGCACCGCGGCAATGGCCTCCGGTGTGTGATCCGGGGCCTTCATGGACGGGTCATAGGAAAAGGACAGGAAAAAGCGGTGGGTAAGAGCTTCCCGCTCCACCAGCTGAGGAACATAGTCCATGCTCTCCTCCAGCATCAAGCGGCACTGTTCATTGGTCTCCCGCTCCAGATAGCCCCTGAGCAGCTTTAGGTAGCCATCCAGGTCAAAGGGCTGGGTCAGGACATTGATTTGAAGATTGGCTGGCGCGATTTTC
The DNA here is from genome assembly GCF_025567605.1 of Oscillibacter acetigenes. Classification (NCBI taxonomy): domain Bacteria; kingdom Bacillati; phylum Bacillota; class Clostridia; order Eubacteriales; family Oscillospiraceae; genus Oscillibacter; species Oscillibacter acetigenes. The sequence goes on from NZ_JAOQKG010000001.1 coordinate 329,465, forward strand.
AGATAGGCGGCAAAGTCCTCTATGGCGGCGCTCTTATCCATGCTGGACATGGTGTAGAAGTTGACGGGAAGTAGCTCTAATATCTTGACAAAGCGTTTGTCCCGGGTGACGACGACCCCCTGGACAATATCCTTGATGGGGAGCCAGGCCTGGATGCTCCCGTCATAGGCTCCGCTGCGGTCACTGATTCCCGTGACGGAACCACCGAAGATAGCGTTTTTCAAATTCATGGGCATTCACCTCTCCACGATAGGTCAGGACCCGGCGCCGCCGACGCCAGGTCCACCAGGTTTTCAAATAACGGGTCAAGCTGTCGTCCTTCAGGCCAATCAGCGCAAATCCCACGGTCGGCACCAGCAGGCACAGCGTCACAATGATCTTCCATGTGATCGTAAAAGGCAGCAGCGCGGTGCAAAGACCCAGGACCGGCAGGCCCAGGACAACCGACTCGATTGCGTTTCGGATCTCGAAGAGCCCGAACAGCTTTCCCGCATCGGTATAGTTGACTGGGATGTAATAGGTTTCAGAATCCATGCTCGTCGTCCTCCTTGGACATCGAAAATAGCCACGGGGCAGCATCTAACTCGTGCGCCAGCCCGTCAAGCGCCGCCCGCCGGGAAGCGATGACAGCGGAAAAGGCCCGCCGGATCAAGGCCTCATGGCCCTTGCTCTGACTGGCCGTGTCAAGTTCAATCAGGCTGATCAGCTGTCTGGAAACACCGGCCGCATTTGCCAGGTCTGCCTGAGAAATACCGTAACGCAGACGGAGCTGTGTCATTCGGCACATATTTTGTTCTGCCATAAGAGCCACCTAAGCGGACATGACCCAGAAAGGGCCTCCTGAGCCAGCGCGGCGGGACGCCTCATTGAGGATGATTCCAAGCTCCCATTCCTGATTGCTCCGTTTTACGCTGGCCGGATCTGCCACCAGGATCTTTCCACCCTCGGTCACGCCCCGGAGAACGATAAAATGGCCGGAGCTGGTGAAATGACCCTTGGACATAATGGCGATCACGAGCTTTCCATTCTTGAGCGCATCCACCAGTCTTTTACTGTCGTTCCCGACCCCGGTAACGGTCAGCCCATAATGCGCGCCCCCATTTGGAATCAGGCTGTGGTAGCTTCCGTTTCCCTCACAGCGGTACCCATTTTCCACAGACCACTGGGCCACATCGTAGGGCGTCACCTGATTGCTTGTCAGCGAGGCCACGGCAATCGCCAGGGCGGTGGGACCGCAGCCGGCCTCCCCGATGGTGCCGGACTTGCCGTACATCTTATTTCCCCAGCGGGAATCCGTCTGATTATAGTAGACGACCGGTGTTTCCGCGTCAGAAAAGGTGATGTCGCCGTAGTCCGTGTTGTAGTAGCCGTCACCGTCGCTGTCCCCGTAGGACAGGTTTTGATCCTCCGCCAGCATGGAATAGAGCAGCGCCGCCCAGTCCCGCTCCTCCTGGGTAAAATTCAGCTTGTCCATGTACTCCTCGGGCGTCAAATCACGGACAAAGATGTTCAGGATGCGGTCGATCAGAGAGGTAGAGTAGGTCAGGCGGTCATACATCATGTCCTCAATGGCGCTTTCATCCATAGTGTAAAGGTCTTGTTTATACCGGACTGAGCCAATCGCCATCAGCCAGTATTTGTTCATGTACCCCAGGTCCTGATCCACGCCATAATCATCATACAAAGGCTCTCCATCGGACCAGAAGCGCGGGAGAATACTGTTCACCAGGCGCAAAACCGCAGGCTGCTGGTAATTGTCCAGATTTTGATATATCCCGTCAAGCTCCTGAGCAGACGCGGTGAAGTCGATGATTTCCTGGTCGGTAGAGCTGGAGTAGCCGAAAAGAATGTTGGGAAGTGCTGTGAAAACGAGCATAGGAACCAGAAGCACAACGCACAGGAGGATGACGAAAAGCCGGATCAGCTCCGGCAAAAATGATTTGGCGGCCTCCACGGCGGCGCCATAGACGCCGCCTGCGGCCGCTCCCCGTGCAATATTTACAGCGGCGGAAGCCGCCCGGGCCGCTTTCTGGCCCGCCGAAGATTGATTGCTCATGGCTCACTCCTTTTCTTCCTGGTTTTTGGAGACTTTCCCGTTCCGCCCGGTGTCGGCGGCATAGCGCCTTTCATACGCCTGGTGCCGTGGTTTACACCTGGAGGGGCGTCGGCTCTTTGCGGAGCCGTCCCTGCCGTTGCGGCGGGAGGCGTCTGCGCCTTTGCCGGAGTCCTCCCAGTCCCGCCGGGCCTGCGCGTTCCTGCCGTTCCGGACGGAGAAGCGCCGCTTGTAACGGAATGTGCCTCATGCCCGGCAGCGGATACCGTTCCTGCTGTTCCGGGCGGGGGCGCGGCACGGCTGCTCCGGGAGCTGCCTGCTGTGGGGCGGGGACTTCCTGCCATATCCGACAAAACACCTTCGCCGCCCGGGGAGGCATGGGGGATGGGGGAGGCGGTATGCCTTCCTGCCATACCGACGAAAGGTGATACCACTCCAGACACGGTACTGCTCCCGGCGGGAGTGCCCGTTCCTGCCATACTGGAGGAAGATACTTCACCACCGTGAGATTGACGACCACCAATAGGCGGCCGTGTTCCTGCCGTTCCGGGGGTGGAAGCGCCGCCCTCACGCGGCCTCTGACTCCCAACCGGGGGACGGGCCGCGGATTTCTCCGTTGTAGCAGATGCGCTACCGCCTACACGAGACACGGTATCTGCACCGTGAGAAGCAGTTCCTGCCGGAGCAACCGGCGGGCGGGGCTCTGATTTTTCACCTCCAGCGACACCAGGAGGCGTCGGGATCTTCGGAGTCCGGTCCTGCTGAAGCGGCGGGCGCTCCCGCATGGTTTCACGAGTGCTGGAGGTGTGCGTCGTGCGTTCAGGACCGGCCACGGCAGCCGTCCCAGGCGTTACGGCCGACCTGCGGGTTACGCCTGCTCTATCGGGCCGCTTACTGTCTCCCTGGTCATACGAGGGAGTGCCGGGCGGCCGGCGCGTCCCATCCTGGGGTCCGGCAGTGCGGCCCAGCGTCCCCTTGGAGGACTCGCCGCTCACCCCGCCTGTCCGGACAGAGGCGACGGTATAGGGAGTAGAGGCACGGGTCCCCCTTGCCTCCGGGGGAACAGAACTGCGTCGTGCCCCATGTGTATGGATCGTCGGCGTCTTACCGCCCTTGTGTTCAGCGGCCGGTTGTTCAACCCCCGCTGCATGGCTGCCCTCTGGCGGGGCTTCATCCATCTTGGGGGAGACGCCCTGCACAGTCTGTTTGGAAGCATACACTCCGCCTTGAGCAGAAGGAGAACGGGGGTCCGTCTGTGTTCCTGCCTGTTGTCCTGCGCTGGCAGCTCCAGGCGAGGCGCCAGCGCCGCCAGGACTTCCGCCAGACGGAGGCGGCGGGGGTGTGCGCGGATTGGTACGCGGCTCCGAAGAGCTTCCGCCGGAACTGCCGCCTTTCCGACTTTTATTTCCAACGGAATTTCCGGCGGCTTTTGCGATGGAGCTTCCGATCCCCTTGACAACCGCATAAGCCACCATGCCTGGAAGCCCGCGGCCGAGCCCATCGCCGGTGAGGGCGGGGTTAAGCCCCATGCGGGCGATGATGCCGTCTATCTTGCGGGCAACCCTGGCGATACCTACGATCAGAAGCATCCAGGGCAGGACGGCAACCCCGCTTGGTACATACCCCAAAGCCGAAATCAGCAGCTTCAGGAATATGACATTCATAATCATCATCACGCACATGGAGCCGAACATCCGGCACCAGCCCTTGAAAATGTCCTCCGTATTTTTGGACCCGCCCATGCCAAAGGCAAGCGGGGCCATGAGAACGAGAATAGCCGTTACGACATACCGTTCCGCCACCTCGAAGCACAGCTTGACAAACTGCCACATCACGACAATGCCAACAATGATGATCAGGAGCCAAGAAGCTCCAATCGTAAAATTATTTTCATCCGGGATGGTAATGGTGACGCTGGTGGGAACCTGAAGCAACGCAATCACCTGCGATGAGATGCCGAGGCCGATTTCACAAATTTGCTGACTCACCAGAAGCAAAAAGGCAAACACGAAAGTCCGGGTAAACAGCAGTTTGGGGTCCTCACCTTCAAAGCCCAAACCGATGACCATGCTCTTCATCGCTTGAAAGACCAGATTGCCCAGAAGCAGCGCCCACCCAACGGCAATCACGATACTCAAAATATCGTCTGTGACCGGAGCCACCTGACGGAAATAGCTGAGATCCATCTGAAAAACTTCCAGAAGAGAATTTGCGATATACTGGACCATCTCAAGGCACAGGCTGTAAACCCACTGAACAAAGCCCTTAAAAATTCCTTCAAGAATAAAAACCACCTCCCAACCGGCGTATGGCTGAGAGGTTTACTGAATGGTGGCCAGGCCGTCAAAAAGAGGCCGGACATAGGCCAGGAAGGCGCCCATTCCGTTAATGATGGCCCAAGCGATCCAGATACGCTTGAGCCAGTCCCATGCCTGATCGGTTTTATGCTGGTTATTGGAAACTTTGGCTCCAATCACAGCAACGGCAGACATCAGGCCGGCCAGCACGGTGCTGATCCCGGCAATCTTGTTATAGACATCGACGATGATACGGTTTGCGGCCGTCCACATATCCTCTACGGCCAGAGCTGGCGTAATCATATAGGTCACAATCAAAATAAACGCCATTATCTGAACATAATAGCGGGGGGCTTTAGGCCCGAGACGGACCAGAAGATTTTTCATAGGGCATCCCTCCTCGGAGCATAAAAAGGGACTGTGTAAGCGCCCTCGTTCCCGAGGTAATTGCCCACACAGTCCATGATTGACGGTTGTTTTTGATTATTTAGGCGTCCGGCTTAGGGGAGACTCCATTGCGAAGCCCGAGGCCGGGCTGCACTCACTCTCTTGGAACAGCCTTCGATAGAAGCCGGGAATATCTTGCAGGTCCTGTTCATCAATAGGCATCCACCAGAGCGTCAGTAAATTGACTGTGTATTTGTGCATGGTGGCCTGCCGAAGCCGCTTGGTAAAAAGCGGGACCGGATAATCAGCTTTCACCGAAATATATGTGTCTCCTTCGTTCTTCCGATAAAGGAGGACATCTCCTGTATCGGCACATTCAAATTGTCCTCCATACATCTCCGTATAACGATCCGCAGCCGCACGGAGTTCTTTATCATTCAGGTAGGAAGAATAGGTCATCTGTTTACCTCCGTTCAGGGGATAGGGACGGCACACAGAATGCCGCCCCTATCCATCATGTCAATAGCCGGTTTTGGGGAGATTGGGCTGATTGAGCTTGACGATCAGGGTGATCCATGCGGCGCGTCCGGTCTCCCACTGGCTCATATATTGGCCACCCGCGTCGGCCCGGTTGACCACCTGATAGCCATTGGCAAGGTTGGCGCTGGTCTGGATGGTAACGGTAGGCTTTACCACAGAAGCAAAGCCAGCCGGCACCTTGCCGAACTCCAGACGCACATCCGTGACCACCTCGTCCTGCATCAGCGAGATGGCGGAAAGGTCAAAGGCATAATTGTTGGTGCTGAGCAGGTTGGTAGCAAGCACCCGGTAGTCATTGTAATTGGTCTTATAGGTGATCTGGTAGTTGAGACGGGTGTTATAGGTGCCGGTTGTGATGGTCTTGGCTGTGGCGCAGTCGGTGGGGAAGCGGTCGTGGAGGTAGAAGTTCTCCAGCGGCACATTGGAATTGTTCGCCACGGTAAGGTCATAGCGCATGGAATCTCCGGCCAGAAGTTGCTTGTTGCCGGTCTTGGTGACAGTGACCTTCAGATTGGCCGGCTTGTCATAGGCCGCGATTTTGATGATCTGCCCCGCATACTCCAGTGTGACATCGTGGACGGTAGGATCAAGCTGGAAATAGGCAGGCGCGGTGACTTCCCGGATTTTATAGCGTGTCAAAGGCAGGGGTTTGGAGGCCGCAACACCCCGGGCATCGGTAGTGATATAGTCCACCACCCGGCCGCTGCGCTCATTGATGATTTCATAGACTGCTCCCTGGAGGGGAGTCCCGGCCGGAACGCCTGTGACGGAGTTTGCTTCGGCGGCGTATTTGTAGATCTGAATTTGACCTGTGATGGCTTCGTTGACCCACTCAATTTCCGCCGTGCGGCCCGGACGCACATAGACGGTCTTATATTCCTTATCCAAGATGTAGCCCTCGGCCGCCTCCAGCTCTCTCAGATAAAAGCGTCCGCTGGTATTGGCACCGTCCGGGAGATCATCAGCGGTGATATAAACATAGCCGTCATCGTCGCTGGTGAACTCACCGATGGGATTGCGGTCCTCGTCGTAGAGTAAGAACTTGACGCCATAGATACCTTCTCCGCTGGTATCCACCTTGTGGATCAGGATTCCAGATGCGGCGGCGTTGGTGACCCGCAGAGTGGTCACTTTCCCGTCTTTAACTTCAAAATAGTGCGGGGTGTCGTCCAGCACGAAATCCGGGTTGGCCTCGATCTCAATCGCGTAATAAGAGCCGTCCTCCAGGGCAAGGTAGGCCCTGCCGTTTTTATCGGTAGTGATGGTATCTACCAAGGCATCATCCATGCGGCGGATCTCAAAAGTGGTATCGGGAATTCTTTCGGAGGTCTTGCTCGCGTTGACCTTGATAATTTCAATTCCGCCTATGGGATTGTTGTAAAAATACAGCTCCTGCGTGTCATTGGGATTGATCACCACGGTTTGGGACTGCGTATTGGGGTCAATCGTATAGCCCGGGATGCTTTCCACCTCCGTTACCACCACTGTGCCTGTGAGGCCGGAAAGAATAATCTGACCTTCCGAGTTGGTCCAGTACAGGCCATTGCTGGAGAGCTGCCCGCTGTCGGCATCCACAAAACTTCCGTCAGAGTATGTGATTTTGAATTGTACCCCTTCAAGCGGCGTTTTCTTGTCATTGCCAGAGAGTTTGTGGATAATGAGTTGTCCTGTGGGTTGATTGCGAAATTCGAGGGTAACCGTTTGCCCGGCTTGGATTTGGGCCGTCTGGGGTGTGTCATCCAGGATGAAACCATCTTTCGCCCGGGTTTCTTTGACCACGAGTGTGGTGCCAGGGTCGATGCCCTCAATGAGGATGGTCCCCGCGGAATCGGTCACGAAGTAGCCGTTGCTGTCGCCCACCACGGTCCCGTCGCTCTCAGTCACAAAGAACTGAACATCAGAAATCGGGGAATTGTCGGCACTGGACACCTTTTTGATAAGCAGCGAGCCCTTGGGGCTGTTGTTAAAATAGACCTGAACAACCTCCTGATCTTTGCCGGAGAGGTACACTGTTTGGGGCGGGGTGTCGATCACATGAGAGCCGTCACTGGAGAGCTCTTCGATAATGTAAGTGCCGGCCTTGCAGCCCGTGACGGTGAAAGAGCCGTTCACCGAAGTTCGGTAAGTGCCGATGACCGTGCCGCCGGTGCCGGAGGTGTTGCCGGAGAGATACCGGACCTGGAACACAGCCCCCTCAATAGCGGCCCCGGTCTCACTGTCATATTTCCATACGGAAATAGCTGAGAGCGGTCTGTTGAGGAAGCGGAATGTATGGCCCTCACCAGCGGCGATAAAGGCCTCCTGTGTGTCCGGGTCCGCCAGAGCAAAGCCCGGTGCAGGCTCCAGCTCCTTTACCCGAAACCAACCGTCACGAAGAGAGAGGTCCGGGTCGGAGAGCACGATACGGCCCTCTTCATCGGTGTAGAAAACGCCCAGGTCGTTGTACTCTCCGGTAGCGGTGTTGTTGGAGGCATACCAGACCTGGAACGGCACATTTTCGATTCGATCATGTGTGATGGAATTTTCCTTGATGATCTCGATGGTCGGGCGCTTATAATTTTGGAAATAGACATCCCGATCCCGGTTGGGGAGCAGCGTCACCATCTGAGACTCCTCGGCCAGCAGGTAGGGCTCCGGGACCGACTTTTCGATGATCTCCACGACGCCGGGCAGCAAGTTCTCCACCACGGCGACGCCGTTCCCGTCCGTCTCCACTTCCGCGATAGAGTGGCCGTCCGCACCTTTCACCAAATAGACCGTATGCTCAATAGGCTCCCCGGTGTCGGCGTCGGTTTTATGGATATAGAGGTTGGGGCGCTTGTCGTTGGTCAGAGTGATCGTACTGGTCTGGCCCGGGAACAGTTCTACATGGTGCTCGGTATCGTCCGGGATGTGGTCCTGCACAGAGGACAATTCGCGGACGGAATAAACGCCAGGCTCCAGATCGGAAATCAGGATCTCGCCATTGGAATTGGTGGTGCGGTCCAGGTAGTGGCTGCCGTCCTCAATCCTGGCGATGCGGAAAGTCACCCCGGCCAGCCGGGAGCCATCGCTGCTCAGTTTGATAAGCTGGAGGGAGGGCTTGACATGGTTGGTAAAAACGAATTGGGCGTCTTCATTTGGCTTCAGCTCAATGATGCGCTGGGCCTCATCGATGATGTAGCCATCACAGGATTTTTCAGTTACCACATAGGAGCCGGCAGGGAGCATAGACAGGTCGATTTCTCCGCTCTGGTCAGTCCGGAACTCCTGGGGGCCATAGGTCCCCTCCACCGATTTGATCTCGAATACAGCGTTGGGGATTACCTTGGAGGGATCGTCGGAATCCACCTTGATGAGCTTTAATCCCGGCTTCATGTCGTTGAAAAACATCAGCTCTTTAATGCCGTCTCCAGCGTGGAGCTCTACCTCCTGGGGGGTGGTGTCCAGAATGTGCCCCTCATCGCCGGTATCTACCTCAAACGCCCGGTAAGTACCTGGCTCTGCATCGGCAATCAAGATTTCACCAAATTGATCCGTCTTGAAATTGCCTAAAAATTCGCCATCCCGATAAACAGCGAAAGTGACATTGGGCATGGCGACCATATTTTTTCGATCATATTTGATGATCCGCAATCCCGGTAACTCCTCGTTGATGATAGGGATTGTGGTGGTCTCACCGGCCACCACCGTGGCGGTGTAGACGGTATCATCCAACTGCCAGCCCACCGGAGCAGTCTTCTCCTGAATCCGGTATGCGCCCAAGGGAATCGCATCGAAAATAGCAACGCCTGCACTTGATGTCGTAGCGGTAAAGGTCTGTCCCGACTCAATATGCTCGACTGTGATGACTGCCCCCGGCAGGTTCATGCCGGTATTGGATTTTTTCTCAATACGCAGAGTACCGTAGGGGTCATTAAAAAATGTCACCTCGGCTACTTCATCGTAGACGACGGTGACATTCTGGGCAGGCTCCTCGCTGATCATATAATGCTGTGGAGCTTCCCGTTCAACTACGGTATAATTCCCGCTCTTTTTAAGCGGAATTTCGATGCGGCCGTCCCCGTTGGTCACAAAAGTACCTACGGAATCACCGTCGGGGCCGATGACCTCGAACAGTGCCCCACTAATTGGAATCTCGGTGCCGGTCTCATACTTGATGATGCGCAATCCGGTTTCATACTCGATGGTCGTACCGTCCGAGTAGTTGCTGTATGCGGACAACTGCATTGTTGTAGTGGGGTCAGTATCTACCACATAATTCTGGAGTTCGCCATATTCATCTTTCTCTTGACATATCGCAAAAAATACAGCGTACTTATAGACATTTGTGTTGAAAGACAACTGGACGCTGCCGGTCTTGCCCTGCACACTTTCCAGAGGATATAGGATTTTGAATTTGCCGGCATAGCCGTCGCCTGTACCCTCAGTGGTGATCGTGGTAATATCCTGATTATTCATGTCCACGATGCGGGTCCCATCAGGTACATCGTCCGGCACAGAAAACGCGACATTGACGGAGTAATCGCATACCCAGGTTTTAGACCAGAAAGTAAAGACCTGTTGCTTGTACTGCTTTCCGTCAATGGTGACCTCATAGGCGGTATCCCGGTCTGGGGTACAGGTCACTTCAGGGGAGAGCATTTCATTCCAGGCCGTACCACGGGCGTAAACGTCCTTTGCCGCAGCCAAAATCTTCTGTGCTCTTTGAAGTTCTACGCCGGTCAGGTTGGGATTGACCTTGAGGTTGTTGATGTCCCAGTTGCTGAGAAGATAACACCACAGGGCCATTTTAGTTGCGTAGTAGCCCTGATATTTGTTTTCCAGTCCCAGCTCGGCCAGGCTTCGCGTGGGATAGCCGTTGGCCACGATACCGACAACCTTGGGATCGCTGGCTTTTTCATCGGCGAGATATTCAATACTCTCACCGACTCCCACGGTCTGAGGGACCCCCAGCGTGTTCGGGTTGACACAGTAAGCGGGAATCTCCCGAGTGCTCCCGCTCCCGTTATCATAATTGTAATAGGTGTAAATTTGGGATCTGATCCGCCCATTGATGGACAGATAAGACATTTCAACCCCGCCATTGTAAATCTGAACTTCCCCCAAGGCTTCCTCTGGGGTGGACGCAGCAAAAGCGGCGGTTGGCAGGAGCCCCATGACCGCAAGGAGAGCCAGGAGCATCGAAATCAGTCTTTTTTTCATGAGCGACCTCCATAAAAATCGGGAGGACGCCCCTACCCATAGGTGCATCCCCCCTTGATTGGGCTTGATTGAATTGTAGGGAATGCAAAATGGGCAAAAAGAAAGACAGTGTGCCGAGTGGCACGCTGCCTTTCTTTCCAAATCAGTTTATACGAATCTGGTATTCGGTGTGTAGGAATTGACCGTCCTTGTAGACATCCCAGGCCTGCATAGAATAGGTACCAGGTATTCCATTAAACACCTTTATAATCTCACTTTCTCGCCAGGGCCAGAACATTTGGTACGCGAGATCTTCTGAAAAGCCAAGGTTGATGTGAACGAGTTGGTTTCCTTTTGAGGTGAGTTTGGGCGCTCCATTTTCCCAGGTGGTTGAGCTATCCCCAATAGCATTGTAAAGTGTGTAAAGCATCCGCCTGGTTTCATAGAGATTGAGGATACGGAGATGATCGCCAGTCTGGTTTTGGAAATGTCTCACCTCCACTTTCGGTAATTCTGGCTGTTCGAGCAAGCTCCAGTCACAGGTTGGCTCCGGCAAGGGACCGATTGGGCCGGAGGCAAACATGTTCTTGTCCCACCGGCTTACATCAGTGATGGTATAGTTGGTGCCGTCATCGCAGCGGATCACATCGCCCACTTGAGGGATATACTGAGAGCCGTCGGCGGGCGGGTTGATGGAGCCGTCTGCATTCCTGCTCAGGGTTTCCCCCTGATGCTCGCTGGAGGCATCAGTATTACCCAGTGCCCGGTAGAGCATGACCGCCAAATCACCGCGGGTGACTTCGGCTTTAACAGCAACTTCCACCGAAGTCAGCCCAAAGTCCAATGCCGTCTGGCAGGCGGTAGAGTAGTCCCATTCGGTGTCCGGCAGGTCCATATATCTCAGAACAACAGTGCAGGCGGCCGCAGGTGTCACTCCATCGTCGGCGCCAAAGGCCCCGGTATCATAGCCGACCATCAGGCCGTTGGCATAGCAGTAACCAACATAGAGCCTGGCCCACTCCGGCACATCCGGGAATTTACATTGTCCGGTATAGAATGCCTGATCGACCTGCACATGCTCTGGGTTTCCATGCAGGCGGGTCAGGACTGTGGCCAGCTGGGCCCGGGTCAGTCCAGAGTCCAGGTTCATCTCGCCATTGCCGTCACCGACCATGATCCCCTGCTCACGGAGATAGGCTGCGGAGGTTTCCTGCTCGCTGTTGTCTGCGGCGCTTACCTTAACCGGCAGTACAAACAGCAGGCACAGACAAAGGAACAACGGTAAAAGGCGTTTTTGTTTCATTCCATTATGCCCCCTTTCGATATAGCGTCGTGCTGGCGCTCATTTTTAGCCGCCGGCATGTGGGATCATATTCGCAAGTTTCAAAGATATTAAGACCCCACAATTCTAACTGCTCCGCAATCTCTTCAGGGACATCAAAGGTCATGTCCAGACTGACCCGGAGCGCGGAATTGTCCAGCAGCCACTCTTTTCCTTTCGGAAACTCCTTAACCATGACAATCCCCCCTTTTCTCGTTGGAGCGTCCTTACAAGACCAAAATAAGGCGAAAATCGGGACTTGTCAAAGGTTTTTTTGAAACGCCTTTACCGATAAAACGAAAGTCAATAAATATGTTCTGCGATTTTGCTATTTTCACATAATTCCCAATGAAAGCGCCAAGGAAATATTCGATAAAAATTTTATGAACTTATTTCGATCCCCTGAACACAAACCCGTTTGGTAGGCTGATTGGCCAAGCAGGTGATAATCGTGATCCGGTTGTCTGAGGTGCTGTTCAAATAGCTCCAGTCAGTCCAGTCTATGATCTTGACCGAACTCACCGCATAGGTCCTTGTCCCCAGGCTGGTCTGATACCGAATGGTATCGCCAATTTCCAGATCCTTGATTGCGCCGATGTTGTGGCTGGAGCCCCGGTTGTGTCCGCACAGACCGATGTTTCCCTCCCAGGCGCTTGTGCTGGGGAAGTGGCCCACACCTTTGCGCATGGAAGCAGAATCAGTACCGTCATAAGCCTTATAGCGAATTCCCAGGCTGGGGATTACCAGAGTACCAATGCTGCCATCGTTCCGCTCTACTTCGCTCACCGCTGTGAACTGGGTCGCTGGAAGCGTGGGAACATCTCCCCACTGGATGGGGTAGCTGCTTCCGGAACTATCGGGGTAAATGCTCCCACTTCCTGAATTGATCCCGTATTCCAGTGAAGAGCCGCTGTTGATGGAGATCCCGGGGGCGCTGTCGGCCAGGGGATCAAGAAAGTCCACCGCGTTTGTGCCACCGTAGTTATACTGAGCCCCGTAGACCTCTTCGTAGGAAGTGCTCCCATAGAAGTCCTTGGGCGCCGGTGTTTCAAAGTTGTAGTCCGCAGCAAGGGCCGGCGTAGTCATCAGCATGAGCCCCGCCAGGGACAGGCAAAGTCCCCTGAGCCTTTTCACGATTCACTTTCCTCCTTTTCCTCCGCATCCTCCTTGATGGCAAACCAGTAACTGTCCTGCCCGTCGTAGGCCTCCACCAGATGGGTGCGGCTCCCGCCATACATCTGGATAGTGATGATCCTGCCGGCGAGCTTATGGGCCAGCTTGCTGGGAAGCTCCACGCTTGCGTCTCCAGCCGGGTATTCCCGGAGCTTCGTCAGATCCAGCTTAGGGGTGCGGGTGGAAATCTTCTGCTTGCCCAATTTCTTATAGGCGACGCCTCGGGCGTTCATAGCATAAATTACTGCGCGGGGCCGTTTCATGATATAAATAATGCCCCCGGTACCTGCAAGCAGCAAAAGCCCTCCCCCGGCGAGGAGCCACATGGGATTGAGGCCAGCCAGGAATCCCACCGGACTTCCAAGGTAGGTCACGGTGTACTTGACTGCTTCAACACCCTCGGCCTTTATTTCGCCGGTATAGCTGGCCGTTGTCACATATCCGGTAGCTACACTTCTGCTCCCCGTAGCGGTATAAGTTGCCGTAGCCGTGTATGAAGTGGGAACCAGCGTATCATCGGCCAGGCCGGTCCCTGTCACGGTCCAGGAAATGTCACTCAGCTTCAAGGTGCTTCCGTTTTTGACAGTAGTAGTAGGGACATAGGAGGGATCGTTTCGGTCCAGGCCTGTAAACTGCTTGGTATCGGTAATCGTATAGTATTTAGTGGTATAGCCTGCGGCTTCGGTTTGGATTGTAGTGTGGTCCAGAGTCAGCACTCCGGAATAGCCATCCTTGTTGTACTCCATGCTGGCATCCAGCTGTTCCAGAATAGCCGCAAGATCATCTACATCTGTTTCCAGCGTGACGACCTCCGTTTGGATTTTAGAATCCTCGAATGTCTGTTCCTCTTTGACCGTTTCAAGATGGTGGTAGGAATAGCCCTCCACCTCGAAAGGCTCCTCTACCAGACCGCTGGGGTCTGCATCAGGGGGAAGCATATAGGTTTTGACGATGAGCTGTCGGCCATCCCGATTTTCGGATATTACATCCTCGGGAATATAGGCGGCGGAGGCAGTGACCGTCAGCATACAAAAAAGCGCCAGCAGGATTGCCACTTTTTTCATACCTTACACCACCAGCCTTTCCAGAGCGCCAGGACCAGTGCGGGGACTCCGATGGCAAGCCCAGCCCAAATGAATTTGTGTTTCGTCATACTGTGATACCTCCGTTGAGAAAGAATTTTATGGACAGCTCTTGCGTAGAGCATGATCCATCTCTGATGTGCGTCAAACAGTCCAGGGAGCGGTCCAGCGCCTGCATGGTGTTCCGCTTATGACGCTTGATAAACGGCGTGAGAAACAGGATGTCCCCGTCATCAGTGAGTGTGAAAATGATGCGGACCAGGTTTTTGCTCTTGGCTCGCAGTTCATAGAGCGCCTGGTAACGCTCGATGCAGAAGTGCTTGACATAGGGCTCGCGCATGACTGCCGCTGGAGATTGTAGGAGAAGGGCAAAAAGCGAAAGCAGCTTTTGCCGTTGCTTTTCATCCAGCAACCCAAAGAACTCCAAAAGGGGAACGCTCCCCTCAGCCGGTACAGCAATCAGCAGTTTCATTGGCAACCATCTCCTTCCCGTTGCTGGCCTGATTTTCCGACAGTTCCAGAAGCCGTTCTACAAAACCCAGACAAAACAGCGACAGGGCTGGTGCGCAGCCGGCCAGCCACCAGATGGGATCAGGGAGCGGTTTCCGAATGGTATCATACTGAAGGGAGATCAGCAGATAAATGTTCTGACAATCTTTGCGGGCGGCCAACTCTGAAAAAGCTGCCGTCACAGCAGACACCTCTCCTTGATCGGAGTAGAAATCGCACAGATCATCAAAAAATAAGCCGCCGAAGATCTGCACAAAAGCCCGCATTACTTCAACATTTACCTCGCCATCCGGGCGCAGAATTCCCATACGCTCCAGCCGCGCACCGGTCGAACTATCAAATGGGTCGGGGACACAGAGATAAAGATTCTTTGACATTGGCAACCGCCTCCTGTAAAAAGTAAAAAGAAAGACCCGGCACTCCCGGTCGATAGGGGTGCCGAGCCTATTTGCTTTACTGGACTATGAAGCATTTCCCATGGTCTTGAAATACAGAGCCAGGGCTTTTTGTATGGTTTCTTCGATTTGCTTTGTGGTGGCCTTGGGCGGGAAGTACGGTGCAAAGGCCGGAGGGAGCGTGACAGAAACGCGCCGCCCCGGTTGCTTTGAGGTAGACAAGCCGCCTCCGCTCAATATGGATTTGATCTGGGAGGCATCCAGTTTGCCGTCTTCAAAAGCGGCGCGGAGCTTTTTCCCTTTTGCCGTGGAAATAGAGGCACTCCCTTCCGAAATAAACTGATAGATGCACTCCTGAAGGCTATGGTCCTCCACGAAGCTGATTTCATACGCAGCCAGTTGTCCCAGTCGTTTTCCGCTATTCATCAGCAGAAGCAGCGGACGGTATAATGTAGCATAGCGGCAATACTTGGATACCTTATCCCTGGTCAGTTCATACTCCTGTGCGATTTTTACATCCGTATGGGACTTTTCCTGAGTGTCAGGAGAAGTTGTTTCAAAAGTCTGGAGATCCGTGCGGCGCCCCTGGCGCTTGAGCATATTGTAGTGGGCCGCAATGCAAAGGACTCTCTGAGAAAACAGCATATCCGCGAGGGACCGCTGCCGGAAGTTCATCTCATAGAACAGGTCTTCCGCGGTTTCCTGAGTTAAGTCTGTCCGGATAACGGCTGGGATTGTAGTCAATCCAGCAATCTTTGAGGCATTGACCCGATTGTGGCCGCTAATTATAATATAGGTGCCCTCAGCAGTTTTCCAGACCAGAATGGGAGACTGAACTCCATGCCGCCTGATGCTCTCCACCATGTCCTCCAGCCGCGCTCCGGTATAGAGAGGGAAATGCTCCTCGTGGTCGGGAAAACCACTCAACTGGGCCAGCGGAAAATCACAAAGCGTTCCACCCTCCATAGGAGAGGGGAGATCATCGCGATTGAAAAAGCATTGGTAGGCTCCCTCCTCCGGCGGGCCATTTGCCATCGCCGCCTCCGCTTCACTTCGTTTCCGTTGCCGGAGTGCGTCCTGCACTTTATTTCTGGCCATAGGATAGCACCTCTTGTGCGACGGCGGAGTAAGCCTTTGCAGCGGGGTTGTTCGGCTCGTATGCAAAGATACTGGCCGCTCCAATGGGATGTTCTGCAACACGGATTGAGAAATCAATGGGGGAGGAAAATACGGTAAATGCGTTGCCGTAGTCGGCTTGGATCTCGTCCTGTATGCCCCGGCACAGATTGGTACGCCCTTGGTACATCGTCAGCAAAATACCACCGACAGCTAATTTGGGGTTAATCCCTTGGCGGATTGTCTGAATGACCTCCAAGGTATCAGCCATGTCTTCCATAGCCAAGTAGTGGGCCTGCACGGGGACAATGGCTTGATGGGCCGCAGCCAGCGCATTGATGGTCAGCAGATCCATACTGTGACCACAGTCAATTAAGATGTAGTCATACTGCGACTGGAAAAGCTCCAGGACACGAGCCATAACCAGCTCACAGGGAGTACCGCCGGTCTCTCCGCCGCGGTAACGGCTGCTCATTTGCAGAGCGACCAGCCGGCTGGACACACCAGCCAGTTTGGAATTTGCCGGGATGTAGTGAATGCCAGCCCCCTCAATGACCGCCCTATTTACAAAGAGTTCAGGCTCGGTATCATCCAGCACTGCATTCATCAGATTTGCAAGCGTGTATTTCAATGATTTAGGGTCAGAGCGCATTACTTTTGTCAGATCGCCTTGGGGATCATTGTCTACCAGAAGAACGGCCTTTCCTGCTGCGGACAAGGCGGCCCCGAGGTTAGCGCAAGTTGTGGTTTTACCGACACCACCTTTGGAGTTTGTGATCGCCAAAATAATCGCCATTCTATGTACCCTCTTTCTTTCGTGAGAATTAAACCCGGAATAGGAAACGCCCACCCTCGGCGTTATGCCTGGAGTGAGCGTTTCCAGCTCGCTCCGACATGACTGCCCCCCTTTTTTATGGAGTATCGAAATGTCGGAGCCAACAAATATGGCGAATATGTTCTGGAATTTGGACAAAATCAGCGAAACAACAGCCATTCATAGTGGTTTCCGACTTTGCCCTATTATATCTCATTCGTCGATCCGCCGCACGATTCCAGTTGCCTTCATATCGAAAACTCCTTTTGTCTTTCAGATTTTTCAGGATGATTCTGCTTGGCAAAAGCTAGTATCCGCAGGATTTGTTTGGCTATGCAGGCCCGGCGGGTGGTTTCATTTGGCAATCAATCCGTCTCCGGCAGGTACTCCTGGACCACCAGCCCGTCGGTGGATACCAGATAGTTGGTGAGATAGGACAGGTGATCGCCGTCCACCAGCCAGGAGACCCGGTAGTTGTAATAGTCCACTCCGTCCAGAGTAAGCGGCCCTTCGTAGCCGTAGGACATCACATTGCCGGTGGCCTCGTCCACTGCGCCCAGTTGCTTTTCCAGAATGGCGACGCCTTCCTCCGGCGTGATGGTGTCCGTGGCGGAGAGCCCTTCCGCTGCGGCTCCGCTGGCCTCTGGTGCCGGATGACCGCAGGCGGAGAGCAGGAGCAGCAGCACGGCCAGTGCCGCACAGAACAGAGAGCGGGATTTCATGGGATTCTTCCTTTCCGTTCCGCCCAACACGGGCGGAAAATTTTTCCTCTGTTCAGACGAGATTAAAAAGCGGAAAGTTCCGGGAAAAATCCTGACCAATCCCACAAAAAGCACCAAACATTCTTGTGAAAATACGGGAAAAAACTGGGAAATCCCACCAACTTGTGCCGCCCTTTTTCGACAGGACCATCCTTGACGGTATTTTTCCCAGGAAGTATAATATAAACAATTATATGCATATCCAGATTCCGCGCAAACGCTTTACTCTAAGAATGACGAGCCTGCCGGGGATACTCCGCGGCGGGGAGAGGAGCTGCTGCCATGGCAAAACAAGGACAGGCGGACCGTTTCCACCAGGGGACGATGACGGACGGCTGGCGCTGGTTCGGCGCCCACCCTGCCAAAAAGCGGGGCAGAGATGGCTGGACGTTCCGGGTCTGGGCCCCCCATGCGGAGGCGGTGTCCGTCGTGGGCGACTTCAACGACTGGGAGGAGGGAGCGGCCCCCCTCGCCCGTAAGGGCGAGATCTGGGAGGGCTTTCTGCCGGACCTGCCGGTCTATACTTCCTATAAATATGCGGTGCGGGGGGCGGACGGCCAGGTCCGCCAGAAGGCGGACCCCTACGGCTTCCACACAGAGACCCGGCCGGCGACAGCCAGCAAGCTGTATGACATCAGCGGATTCAAGTGGACGGACGGCGCTTTCCGGGAGAAGAAGGCCAAGCACCCGGTCTATACATCACCGCTGAATATCTATGAGGTCCATCTGGGCTCCTGGAAAAAGCGGGGAAACGGGGACTTCATCGACTACAAGGACCTGGCGAAGGATCTGGCCGCCTATGTGAAGGATATGGGCTACACCGCCATCGAACTGCTGCCGGTGACGGAGCACCCCCTGGACGACTCCTGGGGCTACCAGTGCACCGGGTACTTCGCCCCAACCTCCCGGTTCGGCACGCCCAAGGACTTCATGTGGTTCGTGAACCACATGCATAAAAACGGCATCCTGGTGCTGCTGGACTGGGTGCCCTCCCACTTCTGCAAGGACGCTCAGGGCCTCTACGAATTCGACGGCACCTACTGCTATGAGTACAGCGATCCCAACAAGCGGGAGCACGCCGCCTGGGGCACCCGGGTCTTCGACTACGGCCGGCCCGAGGTGAAGAGCTTTCTCTTCTCCTCCGCCCGCTTCTGGCTGGAAGAGTACCACATCGACGGCCTGCGGGTGGACGCGGTGGCCTCCATGCTGTACCTGGACTACGACCGCCAGGGCGGAGCCTGGACCCCCAATCAGTACGGTGGACACGAGAACCTGGAGGCCATCGAGTTTCTGCGGGAGCTGAACACCATGGCCTTCCAGACGGACCCAAGCGTGCTGATGATCGCCGAGGAGTCCACCGCCTGGCCCCTGGTGACCCGCCCGCCGGACGTGGGGGGATTGGGCTTCAATCTGAAGTGGAACATGGGCTGGATGAACGACATGTGCCACTATTTGAAGCTGGATCCCTATTTCCGCCAGTACAACCACAAGGACATCACCTTCTCCATGATGTATGCCTTTTCTGAGAACTTTGTGCTGCCCATCTCCCACGATGAGGTGGTCCACATGAAGGGGTCCATCGTGGGGAAGATGCCCGGGGACTACGACAACCAGCTGCGGTGCCTGAGAGGCTTCTACGCCTATCTCCTGGCCCACCCGGGGAAGAAGCTGCTGTTTATGGGGGCGGAGATCGGCCAGTGGCACGAGTGGGACTCCGACGGGCAGCTGGACTGGTACCTGCTGGACCGACCAGAGAATCAGAAGCTCCGGAAGTTCTTCCGGGAGATCAACGCCTTTTATAAAAAGACGGCGGCTTTGTGGGAGGTCGACTTCGACTGGGCGGGCTTTGAATGGCTGGTGCCGGACGACAACCACAACAACGTGGTGGTGTTTCTGCGCAGGGACAAGAAGGGCCGCGACCTTATGTGCGCGGTGAACTTCTCGCCCAACACCTATACGAACTATCGGATGGGCGTGCCGCCCTACAGGCGGTATGTGCCCGTGTTCAATACCGATGACCCCGCATACGGCGGCGACGGTTTCGGCGATTCTGAGGCGGTGATGGTGGAGGCCGTGCCCTCCCATGGAAAGGAATGCTCCGCCGCCATCCGGATCCCGGCCTTCGGTGCGGTGTTCCTGCGGGGCGAGGGGACGTTCCCCAGACCCAGGAAGAAACAACAGGCAAAGGAGTTGGAAAAGACATGAAAAAAGAGTGCATCGCCATGCTGCTGGCCGGCGGCCAGGGCAGCCGCCTGTACGTCCTCACCGGCGACATGGCCAAGCCCGCCGTGCCCTTCGGCGGGAAATACCGCATCATCGACTTTCCCCTGTCCAACTGCACCAATTCCGGCATCGACACCGTGGGCGTGCTGACCCAGTACCGGCCCCTGGAGTTGAACAGCTACATCGGCAGCGGCGTGCCTTGGGACCTGGACGGGTCCACCGGCGGCGTCCACATCCTGCCGCCCTACATGGGCAGCAAGGGCGGCACCTGGTACAAGGGCACCGCCAACGCCATCTATCAGAACATCGGGTTCATCAACCTGTATGACCCGGAGTATGTGGTGATCCTCTCCGGCGACCACATCTACAAGATGGATTACTCCAAGATGGTGGAGCGCCATAAGGCCGTGGGCGCCGCCTGCACGATCTCCGTCATGGAGGTGCCGTGGTCGGAGGCGTCCCGCTTCGGCATCATGAGCGTGGACGAGAACGACCTCATCACGGAGTTCGCAGAGAAGCCCAAGGAGCCCAAGAGCAATCTAGCGTCCATGGGCATCTACGTCTTCACCTGGAAGACCCTGCGGCGGTATCTGGAGGCTGACGAGGCCAACCCCAACTCCGAAAATGACTTCGGCAAAAATGTGATCCCCGCCATGCTGGGGGATGGAGAACGGATGGCCGCCTACCGCTTCAGCGGTTACTGGAAGGACGTGGGGACGCTGGAGTCCCTGTGGGACGCCAACATGGATATGCTCTCCCCGGAGTCGGGCCTGGACCTGCTGGACGAGTCCTGGCCCATTTACGCCCGGTCCGTCAACGCGCCGCCGGCCTTTTTGGGCCGCCGCTGCCAGATCAGCCACAGTGCCTTCAACCGGGGCAGCGATCTGGAGGGGACGGTGGAGAACTCCGTCCTGGCTCCCAATGTCACCGTGGGGGAGGGGGCCCGGGTGTCCTACTCCGTCCTGTTCCCCGGGGTGACCGTGGAGCCCGGCGCCGTGGTGGAATACGCTATCCTGGGCGAGGGCTGCCGCATCGGCCGCAACTGCTGCCTGGGCGGCACGCCGGAGGAGACGGCGCCGGATCCCTGGGGCCTGACGGTGCTGGCGCCGGGCTGCGTCCTGGAGGATGAGAAGCGGGTGCGCCCCGGCGTGATGCTGAACAAGAACGGCGAGGAGGTGTCCAGATGAACGGCATGCACGGGATCATCTTTTCCTATGAAAAGCGCAATGACCTGCGGGAGCTGGGGGAGATCCGCTCCGCGTCGTCCATCCCCTTCGGCGGGAGGTACCGGGCGGTGGACTTCGCCCTGTCCAACCTGGTGAACGCCGGTGTCACGGACGTGGGTGTGGTGCTTCACGGCCATTATCAGAGCCTGCTGGACCACTTGGGCACCGGCAAGGACTGGGACCTGTCCCGCAAGCGGGGCGGCTTGAAGATCCTGCCCCCCTTTGCATACAAGCAGCACTGGGGCGAGGCGGCGGTCTTCCGGGGCAAGATGGAGGCCCTGGCGGGCGTCCGCTCCTATCTGGAGGAGATCCGCCGGGACTATGTGGTGCTTATGGACGGCGACCTGGTGGTGAACCTGCCCCTGTCCGACATCTATGACCAGCACATCAAGTCCGGCGCGGACATCACCGTAGTCTGCGGCAACGACAGCTTTGAGACGGAGAACGGCACCTATTTTGAGCTGGACGGCACCGGCCGCGTCACGGATGTGTTGTATCACCTCCACCGGCCCAGGGGCTACCGGGGGCTGGAAGTGTACATCCTCTCCACCAGGCTGCTGCTGGATCTGGTGGACGAGTGCGCCACCCGGGATCAGTACAGCCTGCGGCGGGACGTGCTCCAGGCCCGGAAGGACAGCCTGAAGCTCCAGGGATACATCTGGGGCGGCTTCGCGGCGCAGATCCGCTCTGTACAGGAGTATTACGACCGCAGTATGCAGCTGCTGGACCCGGCCATCCGGGCGGAGCTGTTCTGTGCCGAGCGGCCCATCCGGGCCAAGGCCACTGACAAGTCCTCCGCCTACATCGGACCCGACGGCTACTGCGAGAACTCCCTGATCGCAGACGGCTGCAACATCGAGGGCGTGGTGGAGAACTCCATCCTCTTCCCCGGCGTGGTGGTGGAGGCCGGCGCTGTGGTGCGCAACTGCGTGCTCTTCAAGGAGACGGCGGTGCGCCGGGGCGCGGCGGTGTCCCATCTGATCGCGGATAAAAATGTAGAAATCCTGCCGGACCGGACGCTGATGGGACACAGCTCGTATCCCATCGTGCTGGCCAAGGGCAGTCAGGTGTGAGTGCGGGAGGAAGGCTTCCAGGACGGCGAATAGACGGGCGGGGCTCCGGCTGACGGAGTCCCGCCGGTCCCTGACCCTGCCGGAGGGCGGGGCGCATGAGCGTGAAAGGAGAGGACTATGAAGATTTTATATGCGGCCAGCGAGGCGGTTCCGTTCTGCAAAACCGGAGGCCTTGCGGATGTGGCGGGCTCCCTGCCTGCGGCGCTGGCGGCCCAGGGCGCGGATGTGGCGGTGGTGCTGCCCCTGTACCAGAAGGTGAAGGAGAAATTCAGCGACCAGCTGCATTTTGAATGCTACGACTATGTGGACCTGGCCTGGCGCCACAGCTACTGCGGGCTGTTCTCCATGGAACGGGACGGCGTCACCTGGTACTTCCTGGACAACGAGCAGTATTTCCGGCGTCCGGAGTTGTACGGCTACATGGACGACGGCGAGCGGTTCGGATTTTTCTCCCGGGCCGTGGTGCGGATGCTGCCCCACCTGAGGTTCTGGCCGGAGGTCATCCACTGCAACGACTGGCAGACCGCCCTGGTGCCCATCTATCTGAAGGACGACAGCGTGCGGGAGGAGCGGTTCCGGAGTATCCGGACCGTGCTCTCCATTCATAATATTGAGTACCAGGGCCGCTACGGCCGCCAGACCCTGGGGGACCTGTTCGGCCTGGACCACGGCTGGGCGGATGACGGCACCATTCTGATGGACGGGGACGTGAACCTGCTGAAGGGCGCCATTTTGTGCGCCGACGCCGTCAACGCCGTCTCTCCTACTTACGCCAACGAGCTGAAGATGCCCTACTTCGCCCACCGGCTGGACGGCATCATGCGCCGTTGCGGCTACAAGCTCTCCGGCGTGCTGAACGGCATCGACGTGAAGCGGTATGACCCCGCCGCGGATCCCCACATCGCCGTCAATTACAGCGCGGCGGACATGGCGGGCAAGCAGGCGGACAAGGCGGAGCTGCAGAAGCTCATGGGCCTGCGGCAGGAGCCCTACGTTCCCATCGTGGGCATCGTCAGCCGCCTGGTGTCCCACAAGGGCCTGGATCTGGTGTGCGAGGTGCTCCACGACATGATGGAGCTGCCCCTGCAGATGGTGATCCTGGGCAAGGGGGACCGGAAGTACGAGGAGTTCTTCCAGTGGGCAGCCCAGCAGTATTCCGGCCGCATGGCCGTGCGCCTGGACTACAACGAGGAGCTGTCCATGGCCATCTATGCAGGCGCGGATCTGTTCCTGATGCCCTCCAAGAGCGAGCCCTGCGGCTTGAGTCAGATGATCGCCATGCGGTACGGCACCGTGCCCATCGTCCGGGAGACCGGCGGACTGAAGGACACCGTCAGCCCGTACGAGTCCTGGAGGGACGCCGGCAACGGATTTACCTTTGCAAATTACGCCGGCAGTGATATGCTGTATGTGATCCGGGAGGCGGTGTATCTCTACAAGGACTATCCCGACGCCTTCGCCCGGCTGCGGGCGCGGGCTATGGCCTGCGATTTCAGCTGGGCCCGGAGCGCGGGGGAGTACCTGCACATTTACAGCACCGTCACCGGCCAGCCTTGGCCCCCTGCGGAGGAGCCCGTCCGGACAGAAGAGTCCGCCCCGGCGGAGGAATCCGCTCCCGCGGAAGAGACCGCCCCTGTGGAAGCGGCGGAGCCCGCATCTGACGAACCTGCTCCGCAGCCGACCGCGGAAGCGGCACAATCGTCCGCCGAGCCGGCGGCTGAGGAGGCCGCTCCGGCCGCACCGGAGAAGAAGCCTGCCGCCAGAAAGCGGACGGCAGCCAAGAAACCGGCCGCCAAAAAGACGGCCGCCAAAAGCGGCAGGAGGACGCCTGCCAAGAAAGAGACCAAACCCAAGAAGGGGACCGCCGGGAAACAGGAGCCGGCGGAGTAAGGAGACGCATGACACCAATTACCACACAGACCCTGGAGAACGCCCTCACCGCCAAGCTGATGGTCAGCTTCGGAAAGACGGCGGCGGAGGCCACGGATGGAGAGATGATGCGGGCCAGCGCCCTGGTCCTGCGGGACATGATGGCTCTGCGGGAGGTGGAGACCCGTCAGAAGGCCCGCCAGCAGCATGCCCGGCAGGTGCACTACCTGTCTCTGGAGTTTCTGATGGGCCGCAGCCTGATGAAGAATGCCTACAACCTGGGGCTGCTGCCCCAGCTGCGGGAGGCGCTGGAGCACCTGGGCTTCAAGGCGGCCGACATCTTTGAGATCGAGCCGGACGCCGCCCTGGGCAACGGCGGCCTGGGCCGCCTGGCCGCCTGCTATCTAGACTCCATGACTACGCTGGAGATCCCGGCCACCGGCTATTCCATCTGCTACGAGCTGGGCATCTTCAAGCAGAAGATCGTGGAGGGCCAGCAGGTAGAGCTGCCGGACAACTGGAAGGACCTGGGCGCGGCCTGGCTGATGCCAAAGCCCGCGGAGACCCAGGAGGTCCGCTTCGGCGGCACCGTGCGGGAGTTCTGGGACAACGGCCACCTGCACATCGTCAATGAGGACGCCACGGTGGTCCAGGCCGTGCCCTGCGACATGGAGATCGCCGGCTACGGCACGGAGCATGTGAATGTCCTGCGGCTGTGGGACGCCCGGTCCACCCAGCCGGTGGATATGTCCCTGTTCTCCCGGGGCGAGTACCTGAAGGCCGCGGAGGACGAGGCCATGGCAGAGACCATTGCCAAGGTCCTCTATCCGGAGGACAATCATCTGGAGGGCAAGTCTCTGCGGCTGAAACAGCAGTACTTCTTCGTGTCCGCCACCCTCCAGTCCATCGCCGCCAAGCACACCGAACTGTACGGCACCATGAAGAACTTCCATGAGAAGAACGTCATCCAGATCAACGACACCCACCCGGCCCTGGTGATCCCGGAGCTGATGCGGATCCTGATCGACGACGCCGGCATGGACTGGGATGAGGCGTGGGACATCACCACGAGATCCGTGGCCTACACCAACCACACGGTCCTTTCGGAGGCGCTGGAACGCTGGCCCCAGAGCCTGGTGGAATTCCTGCTGCCCCGGGTGTGGCAGATTATCCTAGAGATCTCCCGCCGCTGGCAGAAGAAGGTGGAGGACTTCTACCACGACCCCAAGAAGACGGAGAAAATGGCCATCGTCTGGGCCGGTCAGGTCCGCATGGCCAACCTCTGCATCGCCGGCGGCATGGCGGTCAACGGCGTCAGCGGCCTACACTCCGAGATCCTGAAAAAGGACGTTTTCAGGGACGCCTACGGCATGGAGCCCTGGAAATTCCGGAACGTCACCAACGGCATTGACCACCGCCGCTGGCTCAGTGAGATCAACCCCGGACTGGACGGCTTGATCCGGGACCTGACCGGCGGGGACGACTATCTGCTGCACCCCCAGGCCCTGAAAAAGCTGGATGACTATGCCGATGACGCCTCTGTTCTGGAGAGGCTGGGTGCCATCAAGCGGGCCAACAAGGCGGCCTTCGCCGCCCATGCCAAGAAGACCCGGGGCGTGGAGCTGAACCCGGACGCCATCTTCGACGTTCAGGTGAAGCGGCTCCACGAGTATAAGCGGCAGCTTTTGAACGTGCTGCACATCATCGCATTGTACCAGAAGCTCCAGGACGACCCCAACGCCATCACGCAGCCCCACACGTTCCTGTTCGGCGCCAAGGCGGCGCCGGGGTATGCAGTGGCCAAGCGGATCATCCGCCTCATCAACTCCCTGGCGGATCAGATCGACCACGACCCTATCTGCCGCGATAAGCTGCAGGTGGTGTTTCTGGAGAACTACCGGGTCTCCCTGGCGGAGCAGCTGATGCCCGCCAGCGAGGTGAGCCAGCAGATCTCCACCGCCGGCAAGGAGGCCAGCGGCACCGGCAACATGAAGTTCATGATGAACGGCGCCCTGACCGTTGGCACCCTGGACGGTGCCAACGTGGAGATGCACGACCTGCTGGGGGACGAGAACATGTTCCTCTTTGGCCTGCGGGCCGACGAGGTGGAGCAGCTGAAGCGGGAAGGCTATGTGCCCCAGCGGCTGTACAACCGGGACCCGGTGCTTCACCGGTGCCTGGACGCGCTGCGGACCGGCTTCCGGGACGGTGTCCGGTACGACGACCTGTACCAGCGGCTGCTGTTCGGCGCCGGGGGCAGCCCCGCGGACGAGTACTTTTTGCTGGCGGACTTCCAGGCATACTGCCAGGCGGAAAAGCGCATGGCGGAGACCTATCGGGACCAGACGGCCTGGAATCGCATGAGCCTGCACAACATCGCCCGCAGCGGCGTGTTCGCCGCCGACCGGGCTGTGGCGGAGTATGCCGACAACATCTGGCACGTGCCCCACAAGTGATCCGATCTGAGAAAAACGCAGAAAACCGGAAACGGCTCAGCCGTTTCCGGTTTTCGAGATCCCGCTCCTGCGCGGGGCGCATGATTTTTGAAAAACTTTCGGACTGGGTGAGATATTTCACCCCAGTGAGGGATATTCCCGATAGAAAGGCCTTTCCGGGCGGCGCTGCCGCCCATCCCAACAGCAAGGTGTGATGAGATTGACAGACGCGGCATTCGAGGGGGCGGTGGAGCGCTATGGCGACACCGTGTTCCGGCTGGCATACAGCTATTTGAAAAACCGCGCCGACGCGGAGGACGTGATGCAGGAGACGCTGCTGAAGCTCTATCTGGAGCGAAAGCCCTTCCGGTCGCCGGAGCATGAGCGGTACTGGGTCGTCCGGGTGGCGGTGAACGAGAGCAAGAAGCTGCTCCGCTCTCCGTGGCGCAGGCGGACCGGGCCTCTGGAGGAGGCCGGGGAGCCGGTGTTCGACACGCCGCAGCAGAGTGAGCTCTACCAGCACGTGATGGGCCTGCCGCCCAAATACCGGGCCGCGGTGTATCTCTACTACTACGAAGACTGCTCCGTACAGGAGATCGCGGCGGCCATGGGGGCCAATCCGTCCACCGTGCAGACCTGGCTCATGCGGGCCAGGGGGAAGCTGAAACTGATCTTACAGGAGGCAGAGTCATGATCGACAAGAGACTGTACCAGGAGACCTTTTCCCATCTCCGTGCCTCCGACCAAGCCAAACAGGAGGTTTTTCAGAAAATGCAGGAGATGAAGCACAGAAAGCGGATGCCCCGGGTCCTGCGGGGCGCGGCCATTGCCGCTGCCATGGTGATGGCGCTGGCCGTCACCGCCGGGGCAGTGAACGTGGCCACGGACGGGGAGTTCTTCCGGCAGTTCACCATCGTCTGGACATCCGGAAATCAGTACCTAGCCCAGGATAACCAGGGCAACGAGGTGTATGTCACCGTAGCGGCCGGGGAGCCGGTCACCAAGGAGAACGGCCGGCTGATCCTCCACGCTCAGGGTGAGGAGATTGACATCACCGAGGCCATGGAGACCGCGGGTGCCTATCACTACGCCTACGATATGGATGTGGTGCATGAGGACGGCAGCCGGGAGACCCGGACTGTCACCATTGACGTCACTGGCGACCTGGACCGGTGGACTGTGTCCCAGGACAACGGGGACGGCACCAGCTATGAGACTGTCAGCGGCGACAACGGGCTTACAGAGTTTTCCGGCACCATGACCGGGCAGGCAGCAGATCACTTTACCGCGGACCTGCCCGATGCCGACGAGAGCAGCGTGGTCGAGGCAAAAGCACAGGAGATTGCCCCGGCAGATTGAAGAAACCTGAAAAACGCGGACAGGGAGCTCTCCCTGTCCGCGTTTCAGCGTTCCTTGCTGAGACCCAGCAGGTAGTCCGTACTGACCCCGTAGTATTTGCTCAACGTGATCAGATGATGGATCGGAAGCTCGTTGGCCCCGCGCTCATAGCGGGCGTACATCGTCTGGGATGTTCCGAGCACCTCAGCGATCTGGGTCTGGGTCTTGTCAGCATCTTCCCGCAGGTCCCGCAAAATGCGTACATAATCCATTCCGCCGTTCACGTGGCACCTCCGT
Organism: Oscillibacter acetigenes; assembly: GCF_025567605.1. Taxonomy (NCBI): domain Bacteria; kingdom Bacillati; phylum Bacillota; class Clostridia; order Eubacteriales; family Oscillospiraceae; genus Oscillibacter; species Oscillibacter acetigenes. The sequence continues at coordinate 357,538 of NZ_JAOQKG010000001.1, forward strand.
ATCCGCTCTGGAGCTTTCTGGTTCTTACAATGTACCATAAAATTTGTGAATCTTACGGGGCACAATACAAAATTTTACTACAATTATAAGACAAATTTACTCAAAAAACGGAGGAATGCGGGGAAATGCGAACATATTCCGGGACTGCTTTTCTCCGGGAGAGCAAGGAGCGGCCGGGCGGGGCTGCTCCGCATGGACGGGCGTTTTCCTTGACAGTGCTTTACAAAAGCGTATTTTCCATATATAATAATACCCGTTTCCCCCGGCGCAGTCCATAGGAAGCCCGGAGAAAAGAAAAATTTTGACGGCAGAGCGATCTGCCTGCGGACCCCAGAAGGAGGACCCGGCTGACTATGAGCAACCGAAAAAAGAGAGAGGCCCTGCCCCGCGACCTGGAAATCCGGGGGGCTGAGATATTTGGAAAGCACCTGTCGCCGGAAAAGCAGCGGGCGCTGCTGATCGTGACGCTGACGGCCTGCGCCCTGCCAATGATCCTGGGCGTGCGGATGTGGGACCGGATCCCGGAGATTGTGGAGACCGGCCTGATCGGCCCCGGCGGCCAGGATGACTCCCTGCCCCGGTGGGCGGTGGCGCTCCTCCTGCCCGGTTTGATGTGCCTGCTGGAGGCTGTCGCGCAGTTCATGCTGCTGCAGTATCAAAAGCGGATGAAGATCCCACCGGCGTTTAACCGGCTCATGGGGCGCTGGGGCTTTCCAACCATTTCCCTGCTGTTCTGCAGCGGCGCCATTTTGGAGACTTCCGGCCAGGGGCTAAGTCTGAACTTCTACACGCCCTGCATTCTGGGTCTGGTGCTGATGCTGCTGGGCTCCCACATGTTCGACTGCACGGAGGATGCCAAGCTGGCCCTGCGGTTCTCCTTTACGGTAAACAATCCGCCGTTGTGGAAAGAGGTCCACCGGTTTGCCGGCTGGCTTTGGATGCTGGCGGGCCTGGTGGTGGCCGCCGGCGCTATGGTGACCAGCGAGACCACGTTCTTCTCAGCCCTGCTGGCACTGGTAGTCCTGGTAGTGCCCATGATCTACGGGCGCAGCCGCGCCGGCCAGGCCAACGGATAAACGAAAGAGGAAGAGAGCCATGGAATTTACGGAAGGCGTCCGGTTCGACAGCCTGCACCTGTCGCCGGAGATCATACGCGCCATTGAAAAACGCAACATTGAGGTGTCCACCCCGGTCCAGGCAGGCTGCATCCCGCCTATGATGGACTGGCAGGATGTGATCGCCAAGGCCCCCACCGGCACCGGCAAGACCTTTGCCTACGGCATCCCCATCGTGGAGCATGTGGACCCGGAGGACGAGAGCGTCCAGGCGGTAATCCTGGCCCCCACCCGGGAGCTGGCCATCCAGATCACCGACGAGATTCGGGACCTGGCAGCCTTCAAGCCCGGCGTGCGGACGGTGTGCCTCTATGGCGGCGCCCCTATCGGCCGGCAGATCGACACGCTGAAGAAGCACCCCCAGATCGTGGTGGCCACGCCGGGACGGCTTTCCGACCACATGAAGCGCCGCACCGTCCGGGTGGACACGGCGCAGACCGTGGTGCTGGACGAGGCGGACCGGATGCTGGACATGGGCTTCATCCATGACGTGACCCGCCTGCTGGACAAGATGAACAAGCGGAAGAACCTGGGACTCTTCTCCGCCACTATCTCCCGGGAGGTCATGGACATCGCCTGGGTGTACCAGCGGGACGCGGCGGAGATTACCGTCCGGGAGGATGAGCAGAACAAGCCGGACATCAAGCAGTTCCGCATGGACGTGCCCCACGACGGTAAGGCAGACGCCATTGAAAAGATTCTGAACGAGACGGGTTTCGACCGGTGCATGGCCTTCTGCAACACCAAGGGCTCCACAGAGCGGATCACCAAGTTCCTGCAGATGCGGGGCATCGACGCGGAGTGCATCCACGGCGATATTCCCCAGCGGAAGCGGGAGCAGGTGATGGAGAAGTTCCGCCGGGGCGAGCTGCGGGTGTTCGTCTCCACCGACGTGGCGGCCCGTGGCATCGACGTGGATGATGTGGACATCGTGTTCAACTGCGACGTGCCGGACGAAAACCAGGACTACGTCCACCGGATCGGCCGGACCGGCCGGGCCAGGCGGCAGGGCGTGGCAGTGACTTTCATCTCCGACTATCCTGCCAAGATGCGGATTGACGATATCGCCCAGAAGACCCGGAACGAGATCGTTCCGGTGAAGTTCGACGAGGACGGCCGCCTGACCACAGCGTGAAAACGGCTTTGAACGCCGGACGCGGAAATCCGCGCCCGGCGCTTTTCACGCCACTGGTTCCGGCTGGGAGACAGGGCATTTTCGAGTTCTTGCTGTGATTTGTGAATAAATTTTTAATTTTGTAATTATTTGTTACTTTTTGAGGGCTCGTAACTTTACAAGCTGCCTGATAATCTTTATAATAGACCAGGTCCTTTGATATGCAGGGGTGCCCGGCAGGGGTGCCCGTTTTAGACTCCAGAGCGGGAGGAACGACGATATGAAGAATTGGAAGCGCCGGTGGGCGCTGTTCTTGGCGGCGGCGCTGCTGGCTCTCAGCCTGACCGGCTGCGGCGGAAGCGGGGAGGGGCCGGCCCTCTCCGTCTGCGTGGGCGGCGCGCCGGAGGAGCTGGATCCCATCTACGCCACAGAGACGGCGGACCAGACCGTCCTGGTCCACCTGTATGAAAATCTGATGCGGAAAACAGGAGACGGCTCCGGCGGGACCACGGTGACGAACGGCGCAGCCAAGAGCGTCAGTACGGAGGAGAATGCCGACGGCACCGTGACCTGGACCTTCAAGCTGCGGAAGGCCGAGTGGTCCGACGGCCGGGCGGTCCGGGCCGGGGACTTTGTCTTTGCCTGGCAGCGGCTGGCCGATCCGGCCAACGATTCCCCCAGCGCGTCGCTGCTGTCCGTGGTAGCAGGCTACGACGCCGTGCGGGAGACCGGCGACGTGTCGCTGCTGCAGGTGACGGCGGAGGATGACAGCACCCTGGTGGTGGTGCTGAACGGAAAGTTCGACTGGTTTTTGACGGAGGTCTGCACTGCGCCCGCCACCATGCCTCTGCGGCAGGACTTGCTGCAGGAGGAGACCGCTGCCGCTGACGGGGAGACCGCCGAAGCAGCGGCGGAGCCGGCGGAGGCGGCCCCTTGGTGGAACGACCTTACGGGCCTTGTGACCAACGGGCCGTATCAGGTGAGCGGGTATGAGGCTGGTGAGGCGCTGACCCTGGAGGCCAGCGAGACCTACCGCAACAGTTTCTCCGGGCCGCAGACCCTGACGTTCCGATTTGCGGAGACCGCAGAGGCGGGACAGGACCTCTACGACGCCGGGGAGGTGGATTTCCTGGGCATCCTCCCGGCGGAGCAGCTGACGGCCTTGATCGAGGCGGAGAGCCGGACCCTGGCGCGGGAGCTGAGCGTTCAGGCGGTGGTGTTCAACTGCGCGCAGGATACGCTGATGGATGCCCGGGTCCGTCGGGCGCTGACTCTGACGGCGGACCGTTCTGCCGCTGCTGAGGCGGCGGGCGCCACGGCGTATGCCGCTGAGGGCCTGATCCCTCCCGGCGTGCCGGGGAGCGGGGAGCAGGATTTCCGTACAGATGGCGGCGTGCTGCTGGACAACGACCCCGCGCACCGGGACGAGCTGGCGGAGGAGGCCCGCGGCCTGCTGGCGGAGGCCGGATACGCCGACGCCCGGGACCTGGGGGAGCTGGAATATCTCTACGTGGACGAGGGGAACGGCGCCGCCGTGGCCCAGGCGCTGGTGGACGCCTGGCAGAGCGCCCTGGGCCTCCAGGTGACGGCCCGCGGCGTCAGCCGGGAAGAGCTGGACACCGCCCTGCAGGAGGGGACCTTCACCCTGGCAGGAACGGAGATCCGGGCTTTGGGCAACGATGCGGAGTGCTTTTTGATGCAGTGGGGCTCCGATAAGCCGGAGAACCTGGGTAAATACGCCAACAGCGCCTATGATACCCTGCTGTCGGTCATCGCCGGCGCGGAGGAGGGGGAGGCCCGGATGGGCTGCCTCCACGATGCGGAGGCCCTGCTGCTGGAGGAGGGGGCCGTGGCGCCCCTCTACACCAGCGTGACGGGCTGGACACTGCGGGACGGCTTCTCCGGTGTCCTGCGGGACGCCCGGGGGTGGTTCAGCTTCGCAGCCGCTGGCAGGACCGCCTGAGATGAGCCGGAGACGGCGCCCTGAGGGCGCCGTCTTTTTTGTGCCCCCGGCGGGCCGCAGTGCCGCTGATAGCAGACATAAGACCTGCTGAAATAGACAAAGCGCCCCATCAGCCAGGCTCAAAATATGACGGCGGGATAAAATTGACAAATCCGGGCTGGAAGCCGTTGCAACCGGCGGCGGGGTTGGTGTATACTAAGCTGAACCAAAAGATTCCCGCCTGCCGGCGGAGAGAAGGAGGAACGATATATGAGCCAAGCATTCAAGAAGGTCCTGGTCGCCAACCGGGGCGAGATCGCCATGCGGATCTTCCGGGCCTGCCACGACCTGGGCCTCCAGACCATTGCCATCTACTCCAATGAGGACGTATACAGCCTCTTCCGCACCGCCGCGGACGAGTCCTATCTGATCGGAGAGAACGAGAGCCCCCTGGGCGCCTATCTGGACATCCCCCGGATCATCGAGCTGGCTAAGAAGCACGGCGCCGATGCCATTCACCCCGGTTATGGTTTCCTCAGTGAGAACGCGGATTTTGCCCGGGCCTGCGAGGCTGCGGGCATCAAGTTCATCGGCCCCTCCTCCCAGGTTCTGGACCTGATGGGCGACAAGCTGTCCGCCAAGCAGATCGCCGTGGCCTGCGGCGTACCCACCACCCCCGGCACCACAGAGCCCCTGAAGAGCCGGGAGGCTGCTCAGAAGCTGGCTATGGAGTTCGGCTTCCCCGTCATTCTCAAGGCGGCCGCCGGCGGCGGCGGCCGCGGTATGCGCCGGTGTGACACCGTGGAAGAGGTGGGCACCAACTTCGATCTGGTGAAGGCGGAGGCCAAGAAGGCCTTCGGCAATGACGACATCTTCATGGAGAAGTTCCTGGTGGAGCCCAAGCACATCGAAGTGCAGGTGCTGGGCGACGAGGAGGGCAACGTGGTCCACCTGTTCGAGCGGGATTGCTCTCTCCAGCGGCGCTATCAGAAGGTGGTGGAGTTCAGCCCCGCCTTCTCCGTGGACAAGAAGATCCGTCAGGCCCTGTATGAAGACGCGGTGAAGATCGCAAAGCACGTGGGCTATGTGAACGCCGGCACCCTGGAGTTCCTGGTGGACAGGGAAGGGCACCACTACTTCATCGAGATGAACCCCCGTATCCAGGTGGAGCACACCGTCACCGAGATGGTGACGGGCGTGGACCTGGTGCGCTCTCAGATTCTGATCGCCGAGGGCTGTCCTCTCAGCGATCCCCGCATCGGCATCAGGAAGCAGAGTGACCTGCACCTGAACGGCTACGCCATCCAGTGCCGCGTCACCACCGAGGACCCGTCCAACAACTTCGCTCCCGACACCGGCAAGATCACCTCCTACCGGTCTCCCGGCGGCTTCGGCGTCCGGCTGGACGCGGCCACCGCCGGCGTGGGCAGCGAGATCTCCCCCTACTATGACTCCCTGCTGCTGAAGGTCACCACCTGGGATAACACCTTTCAGGGCGTGTGCCTGAAGGCCGGACGGGCCATCCGGGAGATCCACATCCGGGGCGTCAAGACCAATATCGCCTTCATCTCCAACATCCTGCAGAACCCCACCTTCCTGGCGGGAGGCTGCCACACCAAGTTCATCGACGAGACGCCGGAGCTGTTTGAGCTGAACGAGGGCCAGGACCGGGCCACCAAGATGCTCAAGTACATCGGGAACATCGTGGTGAAGGAGCGGGACGGACACAAGATGTACGATCCCTGCCGGTTCCCACCGGTCACCGGCAACCGGCCCGATGGCCTGAAGCAGATGCTGGACGCCAAGGGACCCAAGGCCGTGGCGGACTGGGTGCTGGGGCAGAAGAAGCTGCTGATCTGCGACACCACCTGCCGGGACGCCCACCAGTCCCTGCTGGCCACCCGGGTCCGCACCCGGGACATCGTCAAGGGTATGGAGGGCACCAGCGAGATCCTGGCGGATGCTTTCTCTCTGGAGTGCTGGGGCGGCGCCACCTTTGACGTGGCCTACCGTTTCCTCCACGAGTCCCCCTGGGAGCGGCTGGACCTGATCCGGGAGAAGGCCCCCAACCTGCTGCTGCAGATGCTGCTGCGGGGCGCCAACGCCGTGGGCTATACCAACTATCCCGATAACGTGATCCGGGAGTTCATCAAGGAGGCCGCCCGCAGCGGCATCGATGTGTTCCGGATCTTCGACTCTCTGAACTGGATCCCCGGCATGGAGGTGGCCATGGATGAGGTCCTCAAGCAGGACAAGATCTGCCAGGCCACCATCTGCTACACCGGCGACATTCTGGATCCCAAGCGGGACAAGTACACCTTGGACTACTATGTGAAGATGGCGAAAGAGCTGGAGCACCGGGGTGCCCACATGCTTGCCATCAAGGATATGTCCGGCCTGCTGAAGCCTTACGCCGCCAAGAAGCTGGTGTCCACCCTGAAGCAGGAGATCGGCATTCCCATCCAGCTCCACACCCATGACACCACCGGCAATCAGGTGGCGGCGCTGCTGCTGGCCGCCGAGGCCGGTGTGGACGCGGTGGACTGTGCCATCAGCTCCATGGCAGGCATGACCAGCCAGCCCTCTCTGAACGCCGTGGTGGCGGCCATGAAGGACACAGAGCGGGACACCGGGCTGGATCTGGACCGGCTCCAGACCCTCACTGATTACTGGGAGGATGTGCGTAAGCGTTACGACTCCTTTGAGGGCGGCCTGGAGTACAATACCACGGATATTTACCGCTACGAGATCCCCGGCGGTCAGTACACCAACCTGAAGCCCCAGGTGGAGTCTCTGGGCCTGGGCGACCGGTTTGTGGAGGTCAAGGAGAACTACCGTAAGGTCAATGAGATGGTGGGCGACATTGTGAAGGTGACGCCCTCCAGCAAGATGGTGGGTGACCTGGCCATCTTCATGACCCAGAACAACCTGACCCCGGAGAACATCGTGGAGAAGGGCGAGAGCCTGGCCTTCCCGGACAGTGTTGTCAGCTACTTCTCCGGTATGATGGGCCAGCCTGCAGGCGGGTTCCCCAAGGAGCTGCAGCGGGTGGTCCTGAAGGGCAAGAAGCCCATCACCTGCCGTCCCGGTGAGCTGCTGCCCCCCGTGGACTTTGAGGAGAAGAAGCGGGAGATGCAGTCCTTTGATGCAGATCCCTCCTGGCGGGCCATCCTCAGCTACTGCCTGTATCCCAAGGTAGTGGAGGATTATGTCAAGAACCAGAAGGAGTACGGCTACATCATGCGGCTGGGCAGCCATGTGTTCTTCCACGGTCTGGCGGTGGGCGAGACCAACAAGGTCAACATCGCCGACGGCAAGACCCTGGTCATCAAGTACTTAGGGTTGGGCGAAGTGGACAAAGAGGGCATGCGCACCGTCAGCTTTGAGCTCAACGGCATCCGCCGGGATGTGCAGGTGCCCGACGAGGAGGCCCAGAAGAACATTGTCAAGGTCCCCATGGCGGACCCGGAGGACAAGAGCCAGGTGGGCTCCTCTATCCCCGGCGCGGTGAGCAGGCTCAACGTCAAGGTGGGCGACACCGTGGAGAAGAACCAGACCCTGGTCACCATCGAGGCTATGAAGATGGAGACCGCCATCACCGCCCGGATGTCCGGCACGGTGTCGGAGATCCTGGTGAAGGAGGGCGAGACCGTCAAGGGCGGCCAGCTCATCTTGGTCATCAAATAAGCATACGCGGCAGAAGGCCGGCCCCGGTGGGGCCGGCCTTTCGGCATTTCAGAGAGGTGGGACGGGAAAATGAAGGTTGTGCAAATTGGACTTGCAGAAATATTAAAAAATTGTAAAAAAAACCTTGTAAAATGAATGAGGATAAGGTATGATATGCAAAGCGACATACGAGCTGTATCGACTAACAGGAAAAGAGGAATGGAAACATGAAAAAGTGCTTATCCCTGCTTCTTGCCGCGCTGATGCTGGCGGCGGTCCTGACGGGCTGCGGCGGCAATCCCTCCACGGAGGAGACGGATACCCCCGCCGACACCGGCACTGAGCAGGCTGCCCAGACCAACTGGAGCGTCTCTTCCGTCACCGGCACCGGCACGGAGCTGAAATTCCGCACCGGCGGCGACCAGGGTACTTATTACGGCTTCGGCAGCGTGCTGGCGCAGGCCATCACCACCAACGGCAACGGAACCAAGGTCACGGCCGTGGTCAGCAACGGCTCCCAGGACAACATCGAGCAGATGCAGATGAACGTGGCCCAACTGGGCTTCGTCCAGTCCGACGTGATGAGCTACGCCTATAACGGCGAGCGGCTGTTTGAGGGGTTCCCCTATGCGGATTTCTCCACTGTCGCTGCTCTGTATATGGAGCAGGTGCAGATCGTCACCTGTGACCCGGACATCAAGTCCGTGGCGGATCTGGAGGGCAAGACGGTCTCCATCGGCGCCTCTGGCTCCGGCGTGTACTACAACGCCCTGGATATCCTGGCCGCCTATGACCTGACAGAGGATGACATCAACGCCCAGTACCAGGACTTCGGCGCCAGCGCCGACGCCCTGCAGGACGGCAAGATCGACGCCGCCTTCGTGGTGGCAGGCGCCCCCACCGTGGCTATCACCACTCTGGCCACCGCCAAGGACACCTATCTGGTGGGCCTGGATGACGAGCACATTGCCAAGCTCCAGGAGTCCTCTCCCTACTACGAGGAGTACATCATCCCCGAGGGCACCTATGAGGGCGTGCCGGAGACCAAGACCGTAGCCGTGGTAGCCACCGTCATCGCCCGGGACGATGTGTCTGAGGATGATGTGTACAACATCTGCTACACCATCTTTGAGAACATGGACAATCTGGCCCATGACAAGGCAGGGGAGCTGGATGTGGAATTTGCCTCCGGCGTCACCGCGGTGCCTTATCACGCCGGCGCGGCCAAGTACTTCGCCGAAAAGGGCTTTGACGTACCCACCAAGTGATCTCAGGCGGAGCCTGATCGGGAACTACGGCGGAATCTCCGCCGTAGTTCCTTGACTTCGGGTCGGTCCCGGCCTGGAAGATATCTTGCGAAATGAGAGGGGACCCTATGGCACTGTTCAAGAAACACAAGACGGAGCCTGTGCCGCCGGAGGATACCGGCGCCCACGATACCTCCGTGGGGACCGCCGCCGATGTGGAGGCGGTCATGAAAAAATACGACCGGGAGTCCAACACCCGGGTCTGGGAGGGTCTGCCGAAGCTGGTGATCCGCTGGCTGATGGTAGCGTTCTCCGCCTACTGCATCATCGACACTGTGTTCCTTTCCACCCGGCAGGAGGTTCGGCTGCCCATGTTCGTGGGGCTGATCCTGCTGTTCGGCTTCCTGACCTTCCCGGCCAAAAAAGGGGACGAGCGGGTCAACCACATGCCCTGGTATGACATCGTGCTGCTGATTGCCGGGCCCGGCGCCTACTTTTTCTACGCCGTCAATGCCCAGAACGTGGTCCAGATGTCCGCCCGGGTCATGCAGAACGACCTGTACATGATTATCGGCCTCATCGGTATCCTGGCCCTGGTGGAGCTGTGCCGCCGGTGCGTGGGCCTGCCGATCCTGTGCGTGGCCGGTGTGCTGCTGGTGTACACCTTCTTCAACCTGGGCGGCAGTGCAGATTTCAAGATGACCCTCTATCAGGTCATCCGCACCATGTTCTACACCTTCAACGGCATCTTCGGCGGCCCCATCAGCGTGTGCGCCAAGTTCATCGTGGTGTTCATCATCTTCGGCGCCTTCCTGGAGAGGACCGGCATCGCCCAGTTCTTCATCAACCTGGCCAATGCCGTGGCCGGTGCCGCCCCCGGCGGCCCCGCCAAGGTGGCCGTCATCTCCTCCGCCCTGTGCGGCATGGTGTCCGGCTCCTCCGTGGGCAACACCGTCACCACCGGCTCCGTCACCATCCCCATGATGAAGAAGACGGGCTACAAGCCGGAGTTCGCCGGCGCCGTGGAGGCGGCTGCCTCCACCGGCGGCCAGATCATGCCCCCCATCATGGGCGCCGCAGCCTTCCTGATGGCAGAGTTCACCGGCGAGCCCTACGGCACCATCGCCATGCGGGCCATCCTGCCGGCGGTGCTGTACTTCACCGGCATCTACATCGCCGTCCATCTGGAGGCCAAGAAGCTGGGCCTGAAGGGCATTCCCAGAGAGCAGCTGCCCCGCGTGCGCCAGCTGCTGCCCAAGATCTACCTTCTGGCGCCCCTGGTGCTGTTGGTGGTCATGGTCTCCACCAATATGTACACCATGGCCTTCTCCGCTGCCATCGCAATCGTGGCGGCCGTGGCCGTAGGCCTGGTCAACAACGTGGTGGAGATCGCCAGCAAGAGCAGCAACCGGGAGGACTTCCTCACCTTCGGCAAGATCATCGACGCCCTGGAGGGCGGCGCCAAGGGCTCCATCACTGTGGCGGTGGCCTGCGGCGTGGCCGGCATTATCTCCGGCTGCATCACGGTGACGGGCCTGGCCTCCAAGCTGTTGAGCACAATCGTCAGCCTCTCCGGCGGCCACATGATTATCGCCCTGGCGCTGACCATGCTCTGCTGCATCGTGCTGGGCATGGGCGTGCCGACCACCGCCAACTACTGCATCATGGCGGCCACCTGCGCTCCCATCCTGATGGATCCCTCCATCGGTGTCACCAAGATGGCGGCCCACTTCTTCGTGTTCTACTTCGGCATTGTGGCGGACATCACGCCGCCGGTGGCCCTGGCGGCCTATGCCGGCAGCGCCATTGCCAAGGCGGATCCCATGAAGACAGGGTTCAACGCCACGAAACTGGCCATAGCGGCCTTTATCGTGCCGTACATCTTCGCTTTCAGCCCCCAGATGCTCTTTGTGGATGTGACCGGTGCCTTCCAGGTGGTGCAGATCTGCATCAGCGCCCTGCTGGGCATCTTCGGCGTGGCGGCGGCCCTCAACGGATTCCTGTACCGGCCCATCCCCGCGCTGCTGCGGGTGGCCATGGCTGTGGGCGGCCTGGGTATGATGATCCCCGGCACGGCCACCGACATCGCCGGCTTTGTGTTGGTGGTTGGCATCGTCCTCTATCAGCGCTTCAGCGCCCGGCGCGCCGCCATGGTCTGAATGACCTTGAAAGTGCTCCCCGGCTTCCGGGGAGCACTTTTTCACACATACCCGCAGGTTACAAGAGATACAGGCCGCGGGAGAAACTGTAACTGTTTTGTTATTGCTTTGCCCTACATACTGTACTATTATAAGCAATACAGTTGATGCATCTGTGAAGAACAAGAAGAGGAGTACATACCATGGCTGAAGTCAAAGACCTGGAGAATGTAGAACAGGAAGCGACCGCTCCGGCGATGGAGGAGACGGCGGCGGACAGCGCCGCCCCCGCGGAGACGCGCGTAAACCTGAAGGCCCGGTGGCAGGCGATCCCGCGGAAGAAGCGGCGCCGGATCATCCGCCTGTGCATACTGGCACTGCTGCTGGTGATCGCCGCGGTGGTGCTGCTGAAAGTGCTGGGCGGCAAGAGCAGCGATGAGGGAGAGGTGGTCACCGACATTGTGCAGTACGGTTCCATCACCTCCACGGTCCAGGGCAGCGGCCTGACCAAGGCCAAGAGCAGTGAGACAATCACCATCACCACTGTCGGCACAGTGGTGGATGTGCTGGTGGTGGAGGGTGAGACGGTGACTGCCGGCACGCCGCTGTTCACCATCGACTCTCCGGCGGCAGAGACCGCCGTGCAGAAGGCCCGGAGCAATGTGGAGGGCTATGAGAAACAGCTCTCCCAGGCCCAGAAAGACATCGCAGGACTGAATCTCTCCGCCGGCTATGCCGGCAAGCTGATGGAGACCGTGACGCTGAATCCCGGTGATTCCATCACCAAGGGCCAGAAGGTGGCGGTCCTCTCCGACGATACCCGTCTGCGGCTGGAGCAGCATTACAGCTACGCCTATGCGGGCGACCTGCAGGTGGGACAGACGGTGAATGTTTCGATCCCTGCCCTGATGACCTCCGTTCCCGGCACGGTGGAGGCGGTCCACATGGTCAGCCGCATCACGCCGGAGGGGTCCAAGCTCTTCTCCGCCGACATTATCGTGGAGAATGAGGGAGCCCTGACGGCGGATATGGTGGCCTCTGCCACCGCCACTGTGAACGGTGAGACCGTGTACCCCTATGAGGCTGGCAAGCTGGCGTACTACCGCACCGGCGACCTGGTTTCCACGGTGGATGGCACGGTGATTTCCAGCAATCTGGTGGACTACCTGCAGGTGGCGCCCGGCCAGGTGCTGGTGCGCATCGACGGGGAGGAGAGCGAGAGCCAGCTCTTCACCATCCAGCAGAACCTGGACACTGCCCGGGAGGAGCTGAAGACTGCGGAGGAGAACCTGGCCAACTGCAACGCCAAGGCTCCCATTGACGGCATGGTAATCGGCCTGACCATCCAGCCCGGCGATGAGATCGCTGCAAATACCGCAGTGGTGACCATCTCGGACACCTCCAGCGTGGTGATTACCGCCAATGTGGACGAGCGGAACATCAGCTACATCAAGCCGGGGATGCCGGTGGAGCTGAGCCAGTGGGGGACCCCGGTCTTCGGCACCGTGGAGACGGTCAGCCTCTCCAGCACGGTGAACAACGGCGTGGCGACCTATCCTATCACCATCTCGGCGGACAACAGCGAGGGCACCCTGCAGGTCAACAGCTATATCGACTACACTCTAACTGCCAGTGAGAATGACAACTGCCTGGTCCTGCCGCTCCAGTGCGTGCGTACTGTGACCCAGGAGGACGGCTCCACCGTGAACGTGGTGTTTGTAAAGGGCAGTCGGCCGGACAACGCCATTGAGACGCCCACCCTGAGCGAGGAGATCCCGGAGGGCTTCTGGGCGGTGCCGGTGGAGATCGGCATCTCCGACAACTCCAATGTGGAGATCAAGTCCGGTGTGGAAGAGGGGACCGAGGTCTTCACACAGATCCAGTCCCTGCAGGCGTGGGGTTGATGCCCATGGCGAAGAACTTAGTAGAGCTGCGGGACGTCTATAAGATCTATGGCGAAGGGCGGGAGAGCGAGGTACGGGCCCTGGACGGCGTCTCCCTGACCATCGGAAAGGGCGAGTTCGTGGCGGTGGTGGGCCAGTCCGGCTCCGGCAAGTCCACCATGATGAACGTGCTGGGCTGCCTGGACATCCCCACCCGGGGGACGTATCTCCTGGGTGGAACGGACGTCCGGGAGCTGACGGACAAGGAGCTGTCCCACATCCGCAACAAGCAGATCGGCTTTATCTTTCAGCAGTACAACCTGATCCAGAGCCTGACGGTGCTGGAAAATGTGGAACTGCCCCTGATCTACCAGGGGGTGAATGCCGACGACCGCCGGGACATGGCCCTGGAGGCCCTGGCCCGGGTGGGGCTGGCGAACCGCATCAAGCACCGGCCGGTGGAGATGTCCGGTGGCCAGCAGCAGCGGGTGGCCATTGCGCGGGCCATCGCCACCAAGCCTCCCATCATCATGGCCGACGAGCCCACCGGCGCACTGGACTCCCACACTGGGCAGGAGGTGCTGAAATTCCTCCAGGAGCTGAACAAGGAGGGCAGCACCGTCATTCTCATCACCCATGATAACGGCATCGCCGCCACGGCCCGGCGGGTCGTCCGCCTGGCGGACGGCAGAATCATTGAGGACCGGGAGCAGGAGGTGGACTGGCTTTGAATATCCAACAGGCCGTGAAGATGGCGTGGAAGTCCATCTGGGGCAAAAAGGGCCGGTCCGCCCTGACCATGCTGGGCATCATCATCGGCATCGCGGCGGTGATGACCATCGTGTCCGCCATCAACGGCTATACGGAAAAGACCATGGAGCAGTACGAGGCCATGGGCAGCAACAAGCTCACCGTCAACATCTGGAACTACCTGTATGACGAAGATGGCAACAGCCTGGGTCAGGATTACTTTCCGGCGCTGTACGACTACTGCAACAGCATCAAGGAGTATGTGCTGGGCGTGACGCCCCAGGCGTACTGCAACGCCACGGTGGTATACGGGACCAAGAGCACCGCCAATATGAGCTATAATTACGATGAAAACGGCAATCTCACCGGCGACGTGCCGCCCAGCATTTACTACGGCAGCGACCAGTACAGCATCTGCAACAACCTGACGCTGGCCTCCGGCCGGGACCTGTCCGTGTTGGACATCCGGGGCTACAAGCAGGTATGTGTGCTGGGGGACCGGGCGGCAAAGATCTTCTTCGACGCCGCGGACCCCGTGGGCAAGGTGCTCCAGCTCAACGGGCAGAGCTTTGAGGTGGTGGGGGTCTATGCCCCCCGCCTTACCGGTGAAAGCGCATCCGCCAGCCAGATCGACAATGTCATCATTCTGCCCTACACCGCCCGCCGGGTGCTGGGCGGCGACGCACCGGAGCAGTTCATCGTGAAGACCCGCAGCAGCGAGGACATGATCGAGGCCAGCTCCCGCATCGGCGGCTTTTTGAAGGGAGTGGTTAATCCCAACGCAGGCGGCTTCCAGGTGGACCAGGAGAACTCCTGGCAACAGGAGCAGAACAAGCAGATGGGCATGATCTCCCTGATTCTGGGCGGTATCGCCGCCATCAGCCTGCTGGTGGGCGGCATCGGCATCATGAACATCATGCTGGTGACCGTCACCGAACGGACCCGGGAGATCGGCATCCGCCGGGCCATTGGTGCCGAGCGGAGCAGCATCGTCATCCAGTTCCTCATCGAGGCGGCCATGCTCTGCGGAATCGGCGGCATCATCGGCATCCTCATCGGCACCGGCGGCAGCCTGCTGGTGGGACGGCTGATGTTCCAGATGACCATCTACCCGGCGGCGTGGATTACCCTGTGCGCCTTTACGCTGTCGGTGGCGCTGGGAATTTTGTTCGGCATTTATCCGGCGGCAAAGGCCGCCAGGCTCCAGCCCGTGGAAGCACTGCGGGCAGAATGAGAGGGAGAGACTGATGAAGAGACGAATCATGACATTTCTGCTGGCCGTGTGCATGGCGGTTTCCCTGCTGGCGGTGCCGGCGGGGGCGGCCAATACCGCAGCAGTCACATTTTCCGATGTCGGGGACAAGAGCACGGCAGTGGCGGTGGAATCCCTGCGTCTGCTCGGTGTGCTGGACGGCTATGGGGATGGGACCTTCCGCCCCGGCACTGTCCTCACCCGGGCGCAGTTCTGCAAGATGGCGGTCTACGCCATGAACGGCAGCAATGAGCTGGGACGCTACCGGACCGTCACGGTATTTTCGGATGTGAAGCCCTCTTATTGGGCGGCGCCGTATATCAACATGGCCGCCAAGGGCAAAAACATCATCTCCGGCTACGCAGACGGGAAATTCCACCCCGACCGCACGGTGACCGTGGGCCAGGCGGTGACCATCCTGCTGCGGATGCTGGGCTACAAGGACGAAGACGTCGGCGGCGTCTGGCCGGACAGCTATATGGCGGAAGCCGCGCTCATCGGCCTGACCGACGGCGTCAGCGGAACTGGAAACGAGGGCCTGACCCGCGGACAGGCGGCCAAGCTCTTTTTGAATCTGCTTCGGGCGGACCAGAAAGAGGGCGGCAGCTATCTCGCCACACTGGGCGAGACCCGGACGGGGCAGATGCTGGTCTCCTCCACGGCTGACGGACCGCGGGGCGCCGGAACGGCGCTGCAGATGGCCTCCGGCGCAGTTTACTCCCTGGCGGACGGCAAGGTCTCCAACGGCATGCTCAACGGCACCAAGGGGACACTGCTGCTCAGCAAGAACGGTAATGAAGCCCTGACCTTTGTGCCGGATTCCGTGGGCAGCAGCAAGGTCGTGGTCCTCTCCACGGCCAAGGCCACGGAGCTGACGGATACCACCGGTACCAAGTACGTTATGGACAACGACACCGGCGTCTACTACAACGGCAAGGAGTCCGTGTGGAGCGAGGTCTACTCCTGGCTGAACGCGGGCACCTCCCTGACGCTGTATCTGGATGCAGGCGGCGGTGTGGACTATGTGTTCGTCGGCGGCGGCGGGACCACGTCCAACGAGGCGGTCATCATCTATGAGAAGGGGTCCACCTCGGGCTTCAGCTCTCTGGCCGGCGGCACCAGCGGATACGCCATCTACAAGAACGGCCTGCCCGCCACGGCCGGGGATATGCGCAAGTACGACGTGGCAACCTATTCCAGCACCACCAACTCCATCCGCGTGTGCGACACCCGGATTACCGGCTACTATGAGGAATGTTATCCCAATCCCAAGGAGCCCACGAAGATCACGGTCCTGGGCTATGAGTTCAACGTGCTGCCCACCGCTATGCAGACGGTCTCCCAGTTCAAGCCCGGCGACCAGATCACTCTGCTCCTGACCGAGGACAATCAGGTGGCCGGCGCGGTGGCGGCCAGCGGCAACACGGCCACCGGCAATGCCATCGGCATCGCCGAGGTCTCCAGCGGAAGCGCCACGGTGGACCTGCTCTGCGGCATCCAGGTGAAGGGCTCGGTCAGTCTCTCCGCCAGCGATGTGGAGCGGCTGAACGGCCAGCTGGTGCGGGTCTCCTCCAGCCGGAAGGGCGGCCTGTCCCTGACACGCCTGACGGGCGGCGTCTCCGGCGAGCTGAATGTGGCGGAGCGCAAGCTGGGCAGCCGGAATCTGGCGGACAATGTGGTTGTCTTCCAGAACGACGGCAGCGGCCTCACCGCCATCAGCCTGTCCCAGATCGCGGACGGCAGCGTGCCCGCTTCCCAGATCACCTACGCCGGCACCGACTGGGCAGGCAGGGTGAAGGTCATCGTGCTGAATTCCGCCATCGGCGGCGGCTACATCTTCGGCCGCGCCAACTATACCGCGAACTATGACGAAGAGGGCAACCGGGAGGGCAATGCCCAGCTGTCTGTGGAATACGGTGCGGGCAAGAGCACGCCCACCTTTGAGACCGGCTATGTGGTGCGCAACGGCGACATCGTGGGCATCACCATCGTCACCTCTGGAAACACCCAGCGGATCGGCAGCCTGGTCTATCCTGACGAGCTGCGGAACGTGCCCAACACCGCTTGGAGCGGCAAGGGCGCCGTCACGGTGAACGGCCGGACCTACACGGTCCCTGCCAGCGTCCCCTGCTACAACACGCAGACCAAGAGCTGGGTCACCCTCACTGAGGCCAGAGCCTATGCAGACAGCGCCACGCTGTATGTGTAC
>NZ_JAOQKG010000001.1:375167-377092 GCF_025567605.1 Oscillibacter acetigenes
CTCCTCCGTGGCGAAGTGGGAGCAGGAGCAGGTGGCGAGAAGACCGCCCCGGGGCAGCAGCTTCATGGCCCGGTAGTTGATCTCCTTATACCCGGAGATGGCGTTGGCAACGGTCCTGCGGGACTTGGTGAAGGCCGGCGGGTCCAGGATGATGAAGTCGTACCGCTTCGGCTCCTTCTCCAGCGCGGGCAGCAGGTCGAACACGTTGGCGGCCACGCAGTCCACTGCGCCGGTGAGGCCGTTGCGCGCCGCGTTGGCCCGGGCCATCTCCACGGCGGACTCCGACACATCCACGGCGGTGACGTGCTTCGCCCCGCCCATCGCGGCGTTCAGAGCGAAGGATCCGGTGTGGGTGAAGCAGTCCAGCACCGTCCTGCCCCGGGCGATGCGCCCCACCGCCCGGCGGTTGTACTTCTGGTCCAGGAAGAACCCGGTCTTCTGGCCGTTCTCCACGTCTACCAGATATTTCACGCCGTTCTCCGTGATCTCCGTCACTGCAGAATCCGGCGCCGCTTCCCCCGGCAGGGGATACCACCCCTTGCCCTGGGGCAGCCCCTCCTTCTCCCGCAGGGCCACGTCGTTCCGGAGAAGGATCCCGCGGATCGGGAACCCGTCCGCCCGGAGGAGCTCCGCCAGCGCCGGCAGCAGGATGTCCTGGATCCGCTCCATGCCCACGGACAGCACCTGGACGGACAGCAGGTCGTGGAACTTGTCCACCGTCAGTCCGGGAAAGGCATCTGCCTCCCCGAAGATGATCCGGCAGGCGTCCAGGTCCTCCGGAGACATCACGCGCTTCCGGTATTCCCAGGCCCACTGAAGCTTCCGGCGCCAGAAGGCGGCGTCGAACTGGTCATTGGCGTTGCGGGACACCAGCCGCACCCGGATCTTGGACTGTTCCGACAAAAAGCCCGTACCCAGATACCGGCCCTTTTTGCTGATCACGTCCACCAGGCCGCCGTTTTCCGCCTGTCCCTCTGTGGCTGTAATTTCTGCGTCATAGACCCAGGGGTGGCCCCGGAGGATGGCGGCCTCCGCTTTGGCCGTGACGGTGTATCTGGGGTAATTCCGTTCCGCTTTCATGGCATGATTCCTTTCCCTCTGATATTTCCAGGCCAGTGTATCACATTTTTGAGGGAAACGCCATAGACTGGGAAAAAAGGAGGGACAATTCCATGCCCAAGATCTATCTGAGCCCGTCCACTCAGGACTGGAACATGTACGTTACCGGCAGCGGGTCCGAGGAGTACAACATGAACCTGCTGGCAGACGCCCTGGTGCCCTATCTGCTCTCCAACGGCATCCAGTACCAGCGCAACCGGCCGGAGATGACTGCCGGCAGCTCCATCCGGGAGGCCAATCAGGGGGAGTATGACCTGTATCTGGCGCTCCACTCCAACGCCGCCCCAGAGGGGCGCTATGGCGAGGAACGGGGCATTATTGCCTTCTATTACCCCGGCAGCGTGGGCGGTCAGCGGGCCGCAGAGCTCATCGCCCAGGAGCTGCGGAAGATCTATCCATTGCCCAACAAGGTCACTACCCGCCCCACCACTTCACTGGGAGAGGTCCGCCAGCCCCGGTTTCCCTCTGTACTGCTGGAGATCGGCTACCACGACAATTACAGCGACGCCACCTGGCTGGAGGGCCACTGGGATGCCATCGCCCAGCAGATTGCCCGGGGCCTGACGGAGTATTTCGGCCTGCCCTTTATCTACCCCATGGACCCGATGCAGGGCACCGTGTCTGTGAGCAACGGCACGCTGAACCTGCGGGACTATCCATCCTCCTCCGGCAAGGTGATCGCCAACCTTCCCAACGGCGCCGCTGTTACGATCTACGGCGAATGGAACGGCTGGTATGTGGTGCACTACGGGGATCAGGTGGGGTATGCCGCCGCGGCATACATCAATACGTGAGAATCCGCCGGC
>NZ_JAOQKG010000001.1:377321-378940 GCF_025567605.1 Oscillibacter acetigenes
CTGCATATAAAACCCAAAGCGTACAGGATACCGGACACAGGAGGAGAAGATACCGTGATTGGAAACGTCGTTGCCGCCCTGATCGGGCTGGCAGTTGGCGGCGTGATCTGCTTCTTCCTCGGTATTCGCTACCGGAAAACCGTTTCTGAAAAGGAAATCTCAAGCGCGGAAGAAGAGGGAAAGCGCATCATCAACGAGGCCATCAAGAGCGCCGAGACCAAGAAAAAAGAGGCACTGCTGGAAGCCAAAGAAGAGATTTTGAAGAACCGCAGCGAGTACGAGAAGGAAGAGAAGTCGCGCAGAGCCGACCTGCAGCGGCAGGAAAACCGCCTGCAGCAGAAGGAAGAGAACCTCGACCGCAAGACCGAGGCTCTGGAGAAGAGAGAGGAGTCCCTGGCCCAGAAGCATGCGGCCATCGACAAGGAAAACGAGGAGATCAAAGTCATCAAGCGCAGCCAGACGGAGATGCTGGAGCGGATTTCCGGCTTCACCGCCGAGGAGGCCAAGGCCTATCTGATCGCTCAGGTGGAGGCCGAGGTGACCCACGAGACCGCCCTCAAGATCAAAGAGGTCGAGTCCCGGATGAAGGAAGAGTGCGAGGCGCGCGCCCGGGAAGTGGTGGCCCAGGCCATCCAGCGGTGCGCTGCCGACCAGGTGGCCGAAATGACCGTCAGTGTGGTTCCCCTGCCCAATGACGAGATGAAGGGCCGCATCATCGGCCGCGAGGGCCGCAACATCCGCACCATCGAGACCCTGACGGGTGTGGATCTCATCATCGACGACACGCCCGAGGCCATCACCGTCTCCTGCTTCGAGCCGGTGCGGCGGGAGATCGCCCGCCTGGCCCTGGAGAAGCTGATCGCCGACGGCCGCATCCATCCCACCCACATTGAGGAGATGGTGGAGAAGGCACGCCGGGAAGTGGAGAACACCATCAAGGCAGAGGGTGAGCGCGCCGTGTTCGAGTGCGGCGTGCGGAACCTGCACCCGGAGCTGGTGAAGATGCTGGGCCGCCTCCACTACCGGACCAGCTACGGCCAGAACGTCCTGCAGCACTCCATCGAGGTCAGCCACATCGCCGGCATGATGGCCTCCGAGCTGGGTGCGGATGTCCAGGCTGCCAAGCGGGCCGGCCTGCTCCACGATCTGGGCAAGGCCGTGGACCACGAGCTGGAGGGCACCCACGTGTCCCTGGGTGTGGAGTTCGCCCGGAAGTACAAGGAGCGGGAGGACATCATCCACGCCATCGAGGCCCACCACAACGATGTGGAGCCCCGGACCGTGGTGGCCTGTCTGGTGCAGGCGGCAGACGCTATCTCCGCAGCCCGCCCCGGTGCCCGGCGGGAGAATCTGGAGAACTACATCAAGCGTCTGGAGCAGCTGGAAACCATCACCGGCTCCTATCCCGGCGTGGATAAGGCCTACGCCATCCAGGCCGGCCGCGAGGTGCGGGTCATGGTGAGGCCCGAGCAGGTCAGCGAGGACCAGATGGTCATCCTGGCCCGGGACCTGGCCAAGAAGATCGAGGAGGAAATGGAGTACCCCGGTCAGATCAAGGTCCACGTCCTGCGGGAGACCAAGGTCATCGAGTACGCGAAATAAGAATTGCAGCAAGGCGG
>NZ_JAOQKG010000001.1:379154-400863 GCF_025567605.1 Oscillibacter acetigenes
GACTTTTTCTCCCAGAGTGGATACAATAAATGTTCAGTGTAAACTGCGCCGAAGGACGGCGCGATCATAGAGAAAAGGATGAAGACTATGGCACAGGATAAGAGACAGGTGGACGCCATCACCGCACGGGACGTAGACTTCGCCCAGTGGTACACGGACGTCTGCAAGAAGGCGGAGCTGATCGACTACACCTCCGTGAAGGGCATGTTCATCTACCGGCCCTACGGCTACGCCCTGTGGGAGAATATCCAGGCGGAGCTGGACCGGCGCTTCAAGGCCACGGGGCACGAGAACGTGTACCTGCCGGTGCTGATCCCGGAGTCCCTGCTCCAGAAGGAGAAGGACCATGTGGAGGGCTTTGCACCCGAATGTGCGTGGGTCACTGTGGGCGGCAGTGAGAAGCTGGAGGACCGCTGCGCTATCCGCCCTACTTCGGAGACGCTCTTCTGCGAACATTATGCCAACATCATCCACTCCTGGCGGGACCTGCCCAAGCTGTACAACCAGTGGTGCAGCGTGCTGCGGTGGGAAAAGACCTCCCGCCCCTTCCTGCGCCATCGGGAATTCCTGTGGCAGGAGGGCCACACCATGCACGCCACCGCCGAAGAGGCCCGGGAAGAGACCATGCAGATGCTGAACATCTACGCGGACTTCATGGAGAACGTGCTGGCTATGCCTGTCATCAAGGGCCGCAAGACCGACAAGGAGAAGTTCAACGGCGCAGAGGAGACCTACACGGTGGAGTGTATGATGCACGACCATAAGGCCCTCCAGGCGGGCACCAGCCACTACTTCGGCGACGGCTTTGCCAAGGCATTTGACATCACGTTCACTGGCAAGGACAACCAGCCCCACTATCCCCACCAGACCAGCTGGGGCGTCAGCACCCGGATGATCGGCGGCATCATTATGACCCACGGCGACGACAACGGCTTGGTGCTGCCTCCTCGGATCGCCCCCACCCAGGCGGTGGTGATCCCTGTGGCGGCCCACAAGCCCGGGGTGCTGGAGGCGGCGGCCTCTCTGCGGGACCGGCTGAACGCGGCCGGCGTGCGGAGCAAGATGGACGACTCTGATAACTCCCCCGGCTGGAAGTTCGCAGAGTATGAGATGAAGGGTGTGCCCGTCCGGGTGGAGATCGGCCCCAAAGACATGGAGAAGGAGCAGTGCGTCATTGCCCGGCGGGACACCGGCGAGAAGATCACCGTGGCCCTGGCGGAGCTGGAGAGCGCCGTGAAGGCCCTGCTGGATCACATCCATGACAATCTGTATGCCATGGCCCTGAAGAACCGGGAGGACAACACCTTCGACATCCAAACTCCCGAGGAGGCCAAGGCCATTGTGGAGGGGAAGGGCGGCTTCCTCCGGTCCAAGTGGTGCGGCAGTCTGGAGTGTGAGCTGGCCATGAAGGAGCGGGCCGGTGTCAGCTCCCGCTGTATGCCCCTGGTCCAGAGCGGCACGGAGGGCACCTGCCCCGTGTGCGGCAGGAAATGCACCACCGACATCTACTGGGGTGTGGCTTATTGAGAACGAAAAGGGAGGAGGGGAACGCCCCCTCCTCTCTTTTTCAGCAGTCCGGAAGGGCTGAAACCGACGGTTTTCCTCCAAAATTTCGGAAGAATTGGAAAAAGATCCAGCCCTCCAAAAAAATCTTCATATTTTCATAAAAAACAGAGAAAATAGGCTTGACATTAGCAAGATTTTCTTTTATGATAATAAAGCTCGCGTGGAGGGCAGAACTGCGCCCGGCGAGTACTGCGATGAACCGGGAGATTGCTCGAAAGAGGTAACTTCCGGGGAGTATGTCCGATAATCGGGCGGCTGAGAAGGATCTGTACGTTGCGTAGATCGCTGCGCCATGACAGGATACCGGCCGTATCATGCGCCGGTATTTTTCATGAGCTGGAATGATACGCACGGTTAAGCGTATAGAAAAATTCTCTCGCCGTAGGTCGTCGAGACTCGTGAAACTACCTACGAAATCAGGAGGAAACAACCATGGCTCAGAAAGAAATGATCCGCATCCGGCTGAAGGCCTATGACCATCAGGTCATCGACCAGAGCGCAGAGAAGATCGTGGAGACCGCCAAGCGCACCGGCGCTTCCGTGTCCGGCCCCATCCCTCTGCCCACCAAGAAGGAAGTCGTCACCATCCTGCGGGCCGTCCACAAGTACAAGGACAGCCGCGAGCAGTTTGAGCGCCGCACCCACAAGCGCCTCATCGACATCACCAAGTCCACCCCCAAGACGGTGGAGGCCCTGATGGCCCTGGAGCTGCCTGCCGGCGTGGAGATCGAGATCAAGCTGTAACCAATTAAAGAGGGGATGAAATCCCCCCTTTAGATTCCCCCTCGCCAGTGTGCGCACTGGCGGCGCCGCCCAGGGCGGCTGAGTCAAGGTATTTTCGCCACGTACACGCCGCGGCGAAAATAGATTGAAAATTGTTTGCTGTCCATGTCTGCCGTCTTGCGAGGCAGACGGGTCATGTCGGCAGAGCAATGCGGCGGGACCCAACCCGCACGTATCTAAGCCGACCAATAACCTTTAAGGAGGAACAACCATGAAAGCGATCATCGGCAAAAAAGTGGGCATGTCCCAGATTTTTGACGAGAACGGCCATGTGATCCCCGTCACCGTGATCGAGGCGGGTCCCTGCGTGGTCGTGCAGAAGAAGACTTCCGAAAAGGAAGGCTATGAGGCGGTCCAGCTGGGCTTTGAGGACATCTCTGAGCGCAAGCTCACCAAGCCCGAGAAGGGCCACCTGGACAAGGCCGGCGTGGCTCCCAAGAAGTACCTGCGGGAGTTCGACCTGGAGAATGCCGCCGAGCTGAACGTGGGCGACATCGTGAAGGCTGATGCCTTCCAGGCGGGCGACTTCGTGGATGTCACCGGCATCAGCAAGGGCCACGGCTATCAGGGCGTCATCAAGCGCCACGGTGCCCACCGCCTGAAGGAGACCCACGGCTCCGGCCCTGTGGCCCGTCAGATCGGTTCTCTGGGCGCCACCAGCCACATGTCCAAGATCATCAAGGGCACCATCGGCGCCGGCCACATGGGCGTGGAGCAGGTGACTGTCCAGAACCTGAGCGTCGTCAAGGTCGACCCCGAGCTGAACATGCTGGTGGTCTGCGGTGCGATCCCCGGCCCCAAGGGCGGCCTCGTGACCATCAAGTCCACGGTCAAGGTCCACAAGGTCAAGCAGGCCGGCGCTGACATCAGCAAGAACCCGCAGAAGGCCTCCGGCCGCAACCCGCAGAAGGCCTCCGCCAGAAACAAGTAAGAAAGGGGTGCTTGATCAATGTCTACTATGAAAGTGTTGAACATGGCCGGCGCAGAAGTCGGCACTGTGGAACTGAACGACGCGATCTTCGGCATCGAGCCCAACCAGACCGTCGTGCACGAGGTTGTCAAGAACCACCTCGCCAACTGCAGACAGGGTACCCAGAGCGCCCTCACCCGCGCCGAAGTCTCCGGCGGCGGCAGAAAGCCCTGGCGTCAGAAGGGCACCGGCCACGCCCGGCAGGGCAGCACCCGTGCTCCCCAGTGGACCCACGGCGGCATCGTGTTTGCCCCCAAGCCCCGGGATTACAGCTATGTGCTGAATAAGAAGGTCAAGCGCCTGGCGCTGAAGTCCGTCCTCTCCGCCAAGGTGGCCGAGGGCCAGATGGTGGTCATCGACTCCATCAAGATGGACGCCATCAAGACCGCTGACTTCCGCAAGTTCCTCACCGCCGTCGGTGTGGACGGCAAGGCCATGGTGGTCACCCCCGCCGTGGATCAGACCATCGTCAAGAGCGCGCGGAACATCCCCGGCGTTGTGACCACTCCCGCTTCCATCCTGAGCGTCTATGACATCCTGAACGCCAAGTATCTGGTTGTGGACAAGGACGCCCTCGCAAAAATCGAGGAGGTGTACGCGTAATGGCTACCGCTTACGATATTATCATCCGCCCCATCATCACCGAGCGCGCCATGTCCGGTGCCGCCGACAAGAAGTACGTCTTCGAGGTGGCCAAGGACGCCGGCAAGATCGAGATCAAGAAGGCGGTGGAGGAGATCTTCGGTGTGAAGGTTGCCTCTGTCAACACCCTGACGGTGCCCGGCAAGGAGAAGCGCATGGGTGCCGGCCGTCCCGGCATGACCAAGACCTGGAAAAAGGCCTATGTCCAGCTGGCGGCGGATTCCAAGACCATCGAGTTCTTCGAAGGTATGGTCTGATAAACGGAAGGAGTGTAACGCGACATGTCTATCAAAACTTTTAAGCCGACGACTCCCTCCAGACGGCAGATGACGGTCTCCGGGTTCGACGGCATCGACAAGAAGGCGAAGCCCGAGCCCAGCCTTACTGAGCCCCTGAAGAAGAGCTCCGGCCGCAACAGCTACGGCCGCATTACCGTCCGCCACCGCGGCGGCGGCAACAAGCGCAAGTACCGTATCATTGACTTCAAGCGGGACAAGATCGGCTCCGCCACCGTGCTGCGCCTGGAGTACGATCCCAACCGCAGCGCCAACATCGCTCTGATCCAGTATGAGGACGGCGAGAAGCGCTATATCCTGGCGCCCCTGGGCCTGAAGGCCGGCCACAAGATCATGACCGGCCCCGAGGCGGACATCCTGCCCGGCAACGCCCTGCCCATCGCCAACATCCCCGTTGGTACCGTGATCCATAATATCGAGCTGCATCCCGGCAACGGCGCCCAGCTGGTGCGCTCCGCCGGCACCGCCGCTCAGCTGATGGCCAAGGAGGGCGGCGACGCCCAGATCCGTCTGCCTTCCGGCGAGGTCCGCATCGTGCGCACCAACTGCTACGCCACCATCGGTCAGGTTGGCAACATCGAGCACGAGAACATCAACATCGGCAAGGCTGGCCGCAAGCGTCACATGGGCTGGCGTCCCACCGTGCGCGGCTCCGTCATGAACCCCAATGACCACCCCCACGGCGGCGGCGAGGGCCGCGCACCCGTCGGCCGTCCCGGCCCGGTGACCCCCTGGGGCAAGCCCGCCATGGGTTACAAGACCCGCAAGGGCAAGAACCCCACCAATAAATTCATCGTCAAGCGCCGCAACGAGAAGTAAGGAGGCAAGTCAATATGAGCAGATCCATTAAAAAAGGCCCGTATGTTGCCCCGGAGCTTCTGAAGCGGGTCGAGGAAATGAACGCGAAGAACGAGAAGAAGGTCCTCAAGACCTGGAGCCGCAGCTCCACCATCTTTCCCGCCTTCGTGGGCCACACCATCGCCGTTCACGACGGCCGCAAGCACGTGCCCGTCTATATCCAGGAGGATATGGTCGGCCACAAGCTGGGTGAGTTCGCGCCCACCCGCACCTTCCGCGGCCATCGGAAAGATTCTTAATGAAGGAGGATGCAGAACATGGAAGAGATGAAGATTGCCAAAGCGTATCTGCGCTATGTCCGCATCGCTCCCCGCAAGGTCCAGATCGTGTGTGATCTGATCCGCGGCAAGGACGCCGGCACCGCCATGGCGATCCTGATGCAGACCCCCAAGGCCGCTTCCGAGCCTCTGATGAAGCTCCTGAAGTCCGCCTGTGCCAATGCCGAGAACAACTTCGGCATGGACCCCGCCAAGCTGGTGGTGTCCGAGGTGTTCGCCACTCCCGGCCCCATCCTGAAGCGGATGATGCCCCGGGCTCAGGGCCGCGCCTATCGGATCAATAAGAAGACTTCTCACGTCACCCTGGCTGTGACGGAAAAGGCATAAGAGGGAGGAGAACAGTTTTATGGGACAGAAAGTAAATCCCCACGGCCTGCGCGTGGGCGTCATCAAAGACTGGGATTCCCGTTGGTATGCCAGTGATGAGAAGGTCGGCGATCTGATCGTCGAGGATCAGAAGATCCGCAAGTACCTGAAGAAGACCCTGTACGGCGCCGGTGTTCCCAAGATCGAGATCGAGCGGAGCAACGAAGTCGTCACCATCTTCCTCCACTGCGCCCGGCCGGGCATGGTCATCGGCAAGGGCGGCGAGCAGATCGAGCAGTATCGTCTCGCTGTGGAGAAGCTGATCGGCAAGAAGGTGCGCCTGAACATCGTCGAGGTCCGCAACCCCGACATGAACGCCCAGCTGGTGGCGGAGAACATCGCCCAGCAGTTGGAGAAGCGTATCTCTCACCGCCGCGCCATGAAGAACGCCATGGCCCGCGCCATGCGCGCCGGCGCCAAGGGCATCAAGGTTTGCTGCTCCGGCCGTCTGGGCGGACGTGAGATCGCCGGCGTGGAGCACTATCACGAGGGCACCATCCCCCTGCAGACCATCCGCGCCGACATTGAGTACGGCTTCGCGGAGGCTGCCACCACCTTCGGCCGCATCGGCGTGAAGGTCTGGATCTACAAGGGAGAGGTCCTCTCTCAGACCCTGCGCACCACCCCCCGCACCATGGACACCTCCAAGCCCTACCAGGAGCGTCGTGAGCGTCGTCCCCGCCGGGATGGCGACCGCCGCGGCGGTTTCGGCGACCGGCGCCAGGGCGGCGGGTTTAACCGTGACCGTCAGGGCGGTTTCAACCGCGGCCAGGGCCGCCCCCAGGGCGGTTTCAACCGTGCCACCAATCCCAGCCGTCCGGCTGCCCCCGCGGCGCCTGCGGCACCCGCTAAGGAAGGAGGAGCCCAGTAATGCTTCTGCCGAAGAGAGTCAAGTATCGCCGCGTACACCGCGGCCGTATGACCGGCAAGGCCACCCGCGGCAACACCATTGCCTACGGTGAGTTCGGCCTGCAGGCCCTGGAGCCCGCCTGGATCACCAGCAATCAGATCGAGGCGGCCCGTATCGCCATGACCCGCTACACCAAGCGTGGCGGTCAGGTTTGGATCAAGATTTTCCCCGACAAGCCCGTGACCAAGAAGCCCGCTGAGACCCGCATGGGTTCCGGTAAGGGTTCCCCCGAGTTCTGGGTTGCCGTCGTGAAGCCCGGCCGCATCATGTTCGAGATCGCCGGCGTGTCTGAAGAAGTTGCCCGCGAGGCGCTTCGTCTGGCCAGCCACAAGCTGCCCATCAAGACGAAGATCGTCGCCCGCACCGAGGAAGCAGGTGAGTGAAGATGAAGGCAAGTGAAATTCGTAGCATGACCCCCGAGCAGCTCAACGAGAAGCTGGTGGGCCTGAAGAAGGATCTTTTCTATCTGCGTATGCAGCACGCCACCAATCAGCTGGATAATCCCCTGAAGATCCGGGAGACCAAGCATGACATTGCCCGAGTCAAGACCATGTTGCGTCAAAAGGAGCTCTCCGGAGCTTCTGACAAGCAGTAAGAAGGAGGGAATCGAACATGAACGAAGAGAAGAGAACTTCCTCCCGCAAGACCCGGGTCGGCAGAGTCGTATCCGACAAGATGGACAAGACCGTGGTCGTCGCCATTGAAGACCGTGTGGCCCATCCCCTGTACAAGAAGATCGTCGGCCGCACTTACAAGCTGAAGGCCCATGACGAGGAGAATGCCTGCGGCATCGGCGACCGGGTCAAAGTGATGGAGACCCGCCCCCTGTCCAAGGACAAGCGGTGGCGCGTGGTCGAGATCATTGAAAAAGCGAAGTAAGGAGGTGCCGTTATGATTCAGCAGGAAACATTTCTGAAGGTGGCCGATAATACCGGCGCCAAGGAGATCAAGTGCATCCGTGTCCTGGGCGGCTCCAAGCGGAAGTTCGGCAACATCGGCGATGTGATCGTCGCGTCCGTCCGCAAGTCCACCCCCGGCGGCACGGTGAAGAAGGGCGAGGTTGTCAAGGCCGTGATCGTCCGCAGCGCCAAGGGCGTCCGCCGGGCGGACGGCACCTATGTCCGTTTCGACGACAATGCCGCCGTCCTGATCAAGGATGACAAGAACCCCAGAGGCACCCGTATCTTCGGGCCGGTTGCTCGTGAGCTGCGCGACAAGGATTACATGAAGATCCTGTCCCTCGCTCCCGAAGTGATTTGAGGAGGGCAGCGAAATGGCTATGAACATTAAGAAGGGCGATACCGTTGTCGTCCTGTCCGGCAAGGACAAGGGCAAGCAGGGCAAGGTGCTGGGCACCGTTCCCGGCTCCCTGAAGGTTGTCGTGGAGGGCATCAACATGGTGACCTGCCACGTCAAGCCCCGCAAGCAGGGCGAAGAGGGCGGCATCATGAAGCGCGAGGCCGCCATTGCCGCCTGCAAGGTGCAGGTGGTGTGCCCCAAGTGCAGCAAGGGCACCCGCGTCGCCCACAAGATCGAGGGCGGCAAGAAGACCCGCGTGTGCAAGCACTGCGGCGCTGAGCTGTGAGAAAGGAGAGCTGACAAATGGCCAGACTGAAAGAAAAATACACTGCCGAAGTCGCTCCCGCCCTGATGAAGCAGTTCGGCTACAAGAGCGTCATGCAGATCCCCAAGATCGACAAGGTGGTCGTGAACGTGGGCTGCGGTGAGGCGCGTGAAAACTCCAAGGTTCTGGAGAACGTGGTGGGCGATCTGAGCCAGATTACCGGCCAGAAGCCCGTCATTACCCGGGCCCGCAAGTCCATCGCAAACTTCAAGCTGCGTGAGGATATGCCCATCGGCGCCAAGGTCACCCTGCGGGGCGACAAGATGTGGGAGTTCCTGGACCGCCTGTTCAACGTGGCCCTGCCCCGCGTCCGTGATTTCCAGGGCATCAACCCCAACTCCTTCGACGGCCGCGGCAACTATGCCCTGGGCATCAAGGAGCAGCTGATCTTCCCCGAGATCGAGTACGACAAGATCGACAAGATCCGCGGCATGGATGTGGTCATCTGCACCACCGCGCACACCGATGAAGAGGCCCGCGCCCTGCTGGAGCAGGTCGGCGCTCCCTTCGCCCGCTAAGGAGGAAGAAACGATGGCAAAGAAATCCATGATTCTCAAGCAGCAGCGGGCTCCCAAGTTCTCCTCCCGGAGATACAACCGCTGCAAGCTGTGCGGCCGCCCCCACGCCTATCTGCGTGACTACGGCGTCTGCCGTATCTGCTTCCGGGAACTGGCCTACAAGGGCGAGATCCCCGGCGTGCGGAAGGCCTCCTTCTGAGAGGCGCCCCGCGCAACCAAATTTTGTGACCACGGGCTTTTGATATGGAGCCTTTGGCAGATCGGATGGCGAAAGGTCATGACGAATTGGGCACCACGCGCGAGCGGACTGCTCCATTCGCCATGATACCTCGCTGCCGCAGCGGTCTCGAGAGAGCCGCAACTCTAAAATAGGAGGATTTATTATGCATATCACCGATCCGGTTGCGGATATGCTGACCCGCATCCGCAACGCCAACAACGCCAAGCACGACACCGTTGATGTTCCCGCCTCCAACATGAAGAAGAGCATCGCTCAGATTCTGCTGGATGAGGGCTATATCAAGAACTTCCAGGTGGTGGAGGACGGAACCCAGGGTGTCATCCACATCTCCCTGAAGTACAACGCGGGCAAGGAAAAGGTTATCACCGGCCTGCGCCGCGTCTCCAAGCCCGGCCTGCGCGTCTATGTGGGCGCCGACGAGCTGCCCCGCGTGCTCCGCGGCCTGGGCATCGCTATCATCTCTACGTCCAAGGGCGTCATGACCGACAAGAAGGCCCGCGAGCTCCATGTCGGCGGCGAGGTCCTGGCATTCGTTTGGTAAGGAGGGTATTGGACCATGTCTAGAATTGGCAGAATGCCCATTACCGTTCCCGCCGGCGTCACCGTCAATGTCGCCGAGGGTAATGTGGTGACCGTTAAGGGACCCAAGGGCGAGCTGACGAAGGCTCTGCGCCCTGAGATGATTCTTAAACAGGAAGGCAGCACGATCACCGTGGAGCGTCCTTCCGACGACAAGCTGCACCGCAGCCTCCACGGCCTGACCCGCACTCTGCTCCATAACATGATCGTCGGTGTGACCGACGGCTACAAGAAGGAGCTGGAGGTTAACGGCGTCGGCTACCGTGTGGCCAAGGAGGGTAAGAACCTGGTCATGAACCTGGGCTTCTCTCACCAGGTGATCGTTTCTGAGATCGAGGGCATCACCATCGATGTCCCCGCTCCCAATAAAATCGTCATCAACGGATGCGACAAGCAGGCTGTCGGCCAGTTTGCGGCCGAGGTCCGCGAGAAGCGTCCTCCCGAGCCTTATAAGGGCAAGGGCATCAAGTACGCCGATGAAGTCATCCGCCGCAAGGTCGGTAAGACCGGCGCCAAGAAGTAAGGAGGTGTGCCGATATGATTAAGAGACCGAATACCAACGCCCAGCGCCTGAAGCGCCACAAGAGAGTGCGCGCCAAGATCTCCGGCACCCCTGAGATGCCGCGTCTGAATGTGTTCCGCAGCGAGGCCAACATCTACGCCCAGGTCATCGATGATGTCAACGGCGTGACCCTGGCTTCCGCTTCCTCCCTGGACAAGGCCATCGAAGGTTACGGCGGCAATATCGCCGCTGCCACTGCCGTTGGCAAGCTGGTGGCCGAGCGCGCCAAGGCCAAGGGTATCGAGACTGTCGTGTTTGACCGCGGCGGCTATCTGTACCACGGCCGCGTGAAGGCTCTGGCTGAGGGTGCCCGCGAGGGCGGCCTGAAATTCTAAGGGAGGAGGAACGACAACATGCCTAGATTTGAAAGAGAACAGAGCGAGTATATCGAGAAGGTCGTTTCCCTGAACCGCGTCTCCAAGACCGTCAAGGGCGGCCGTGTGATGAAATTCTCCGCCTTGGTCGTCGTGGGCGACGGCAAGGGCAAGGTGGGCTATGGCCTGGGCAAGGCCGCTGAGGTCCCCGAGGCCATCCGCAAGGGCATCGAAGCCGCCAAGAAGAACATGATCACCGTGACCCTCTCCGGCACCACTGTGCCCCATGAGACCATCGGTGAGGCCGGTGCCGGCCGCGTGCTGATGAAGCCCGCTGCCCCCGGTACCGGCGTGATCGCCGGCGGCGCTGTGCGTGCCGTCGTCGAGGCCGCAGGCATCAAGGATATCCGGACCAAGTGCCTGCGTTCCAACAACCCCAACAACGTTGTCGCCGCCGCCTTCGAGGGCCTCAAGAGCATGCGCGGTCCCGAGGAGGTCGCCCGCATCCGCGGCAAGAGCGTCGAAGAGATCGTGGGTTAAGGAGGCGCAAAAATGGCAAACTTAAATATTAAGCTCGTCAAGAGCCTGAACGGCCGCCTGGAAAAACAGGTCGCCACCGCTCATTCCATGGGCCTGCGCAAGATCGGTGACATCACCGTGCAGCCCGACAACGACCAGACCCGCGGCAAGATCGCCAAGATCGGCTACCTGCTGCAGGTCACAGAAGTGAAATAAGGAGGCACGGAATTATGAAGTTGAGCGAACTGTCTCCCGCCGAGGGCTCCGTCCGGGCCCCGTACCGGAAGGGCCGGGGCGCCGGCTCCGGCAACGGAAAGACCGGCGGCCGCGGTCACAAGGGCCAGAAGGCCCGCTCCGGCGGCAAGATCCGTGTTGGCTTTGAAGGCGGCCAGATGCCTCTGGCCCGCCGCATCCCCAAGCGCGGCTTCAACAACATCTTCGCAAAGCCCCTGGAGATCGTGAATCTCAGCACCCTGGATCAGTTCCAGGACGGCGATACTGTCACGGTCCACGCGCTGCTGGAGAAGGGTATCCTCTCCAAGTGCCGCTACGGCTACAAGGTTCTGGGCAGCGGCAAGCTGTCCAAGAAGCTCACTGTCCAGGCTTCTGCTTTCTCCGCTTCTGCCAAGGAGGCTATCGAGGCAGCAGGCGGAAAGGCCGAGGTGATGTAACGTGATCCAAACCATTCGCAAAGCGTGGGGCATCCCCGAACTGCGGAAGAAGATCATTTTTACACTCCTCATCCTGTTGATCTTCCGGATCGGCAACGCCATCACGGTGCCTTACGTGGATGTCGGCCTGCTGGAGACCTATCTGGATCAGATGGGCGGCACCATTCTGGGCCTGTACAACGTGATGTCCGGCGGCGCCTTTGCCCAGGCAACGGTCTTCGCCCTGAGCATCCAGCCCTATATCAACGCATCCATCATCATCCAGCTGCTGACTGTGGCCATCCCGGCCCTGGAGCGGCTGGCCAAGGATGGCGGTGAAGAGGGACGGAAGAAGATCCAGTCCATCACCCGCTATACCACTGTCGGCATCGCCATCCTGCAGGCGGTCGGCTACTATTTCATGATGCGCAACTACAACCTGCTGGCATCTGATGCCACCGGCATCTGGCCCGCACTGGTCATCGTCGTGTCCTTCATCGCCGGCTCCTCCTTCGTCATGTGGATGGGCGAGCAGGTGACGGAGTTCGGCATCGGCAACGGCATTTCCATCATTCTGTTCGCCGGCATCCTGTCCCGGATCCCCACCTCTGTCAGCTCTCTGTACAGCGGCGTGGTGAGCTGGGCCAACGGCGGCGCTGCCGCGGACGGTGCGCTGCACCCGGCTCTGGTGGTGTTGCTGCTGGTGGGCGTCCTGGCGCTGGTTGTGTTCGTCGTGTTCATCAGCGACGCAGAGCGCCGCATTCCCGTCCAGTATGCCAAGCGGCAGGTGGGCCGGAAGATGTACGGCGGCCAGAGCTCTCACCTCCCCATGAAGGTGAATATGTCCGGCGTTCTGCCCATCATCTTCGCCCAGAGCATCGCGTCTCTGCCCGTGACGATCTGGACCTTCATCGGTATTCCCGAGGAGGAGACGGTTTCCCGGGCAATCTACGACGCCATCGATACCCAGTCCTTCATCTATATGATCGTGTATTTCATCATGATCATCGGTTTCAGCTATTTCTACTCCACCATCCAGTTCAATCCGGTGGAGATCGCCAACAACCTGAAGAAGCAGGGCGGCTTTATCCCGGGATTCCGTCCCGGCAAGCCCACTGTGGACTTCATCAAGAAAGTCCTGAGCAAGATCACCCTGTTCGGCGCCATTTATCTGGGCATCGTGGCGATCTGCCCGCTGCTGCTGGGTAAGGCTGTCGGCAACGCTTATCTGGCGATCGGCGGCACCTCCGTCATCATCGTGGTCGGCGTGGCTCTGGAGACTGTCAAGGCGCTGGAGGCCCAGATGCTGATGCGTCAGTACAAGGGCTTCCTGGAATAAGAGAGAAGGCGTTTCAATTGAAGCTGATCCTGTTGGGCGCCCCCGGCGCCGGTAAGGGAACACAGGCGGAAATCCTGTGCAGAGAACTGAGTATTCCCACCATTTCCACAGGCAACATCCTCCGGGCGGCCATCAAAAACGGCACGCCCACCGGCCTGAAGGCCAAGTCCTATATGGACGCCGGCCAGCTGGTGCCGGACGACGTCATCATCGGCATCGTCACGGAGCGGCTGGCAGAGGATGACTGCAAGAACGGCTATATCCTGGACGGGGTGCCCCGCACCATCGCCCAGGCCGCGGCCCTGGAAAAGGCCGGGATCACATTTGACGACGTGATCTCTATTGAGATCTCTGACGAGACCATCATGGAGCGGATGAGCGGCCGCCGTGTCTGCGAATCCTGCGGGGCCAGCTACCACATGGTAGCTGTGCCCCCCAAGCAGGAGGGCGTGTGCGACAAGTGCGGCGGTAAGCTGGTCCAGCGGAAAGATGATGCCCCCGAGACCGTCAAGGCGCGGCTCGAGGTCTATCATAAGGAGACCGAGCCGCTGAAGGACTTCTATGCCCAGCGGGGACTCCTGAAGCCTGTGGAGAATCAGCCCTCTGTGGAAGAGACCTCCCGGGCCATCCTCCACGCACTGGGGAGATGAGCGTATGATTACACTCAAATCCCCCCATGAGATCGAATTGATGCGCCGGGCCGGAAAAATTACCGCGGCTGCCCGTGCTTATGCAGGGGAATTGGTAAAGCCCGGCGTCACAACCCATGAGATCGACCGTGCAGTGGAGCATTTCATTCGCAAGCAAGGCGCAGTCCCCTCCTTCCTGCATTACAACGGCTATCCGGCCAGCGCCTGCATCAGCGTCAACGACGAGATCATCCACGGAATTCCCGGACCCCGGGTCCTCCAGGAGGGCGATATCGTCAGTGTGGATGTGGGAGCGTACATTGGAGGGTTTCACGGCGACTGTGCGGCCACCTTCCCCTGCGGCAGGATCTCCCCGGAGGCGCAGGATCTGATCGACGTGACCAGACAGAGCTTTTTTGAGGGAATCAGGTTTGCCAAGGAGGGCTACCGGCTGTTCGATATCTCGGCAGCCATCCAGCAGTACGTGGAGAGTCACGACTACTCCATCGTCCGGGAATACGTCGGCCACGGTGTCGGCGCCCAGATGCACGAGTCGCCGGAGATCCCCAATTACGGCCATCCCGGCCGGGGGCCCAGGCTCCTCCGCGGCATGACGCTTGCAATCGAACCCATGGTGAACGCCGGCTCGGCGGCCATCCAGCAGATGAGCGACGGCTGGACCGTCAAGACGCTGGACGGCAAATGGGCGGCCCACTATGAAAATTCCATTCTGATCACGGACGGCGAGCCTGAGATCCTGACGGCCCCCGCCATCTGAGAGGAAACGCATGGAAATTGCAGCATCCAACATCGTAAGATCCGTTGCCGGCCGGGACCAGGGAAAGCTCTTCATCGTTCTCGCGGTGGAGGGGGAGTACCTGCTGCTGGCGGACGGGAAATCCAGGAAGGTGGAGTCGCCCAAACGCAAAAAGCGCAGACACGTGCTGTTTGTAGCGGCGGACGAGAACCGGCTTTCTGAAAAGATCAGAGGCGAAGCCAGGATCACCAACAGCGAGCTTCGCAAAACCCTTGCGGCTTACCGCGAGGAGGTTTATCCGGACCAGGAGGGATAACGTTTGGCAAAATCCGACATGATTGAAGTGGAGGGTGTCGTGGTGGAAGCCCTGCCCAACACAACGTTCCAGGTAGACATTGGAAATGGACACAAGATTTTGGCACATATTTCCGGAAAACTCAGAATGAATTTCATCAGGATTCTGCCCGGCGACAAGGTGACGGTGGAGATGTCCCCGTATGACCTGACCCGCGGCCGGATCACCTGGCGCAGTAAGTAAGCGCCACTTGAGCTGAAAAGACACAAACCGCTGAAAGGAATGGTTAAAAACTATGAAAGTAAGACCGTCCGTAAAGCCCATGTGCGAGAAGTGCAAGGTCATTCGCCGCAAAGGCCGTGTCATGGTCATTTGCGAGAACCCCAAGCATAAGCAGAGACAGGGCTAACATTTAATTGGAGGTGCTTTGAGAGTATGGCACGTATTGCCGGTATTGACCTGCCGAAGGATAAGCGTATCGAGATCGGCCTCACTTATATCTACGGCATTGGCAGAAAGAGCGCCAAGGACATCCTGGCGCAGACAGGCGTCAACCCCGACACCCGCGTGAAGGATCTGTCCGACGCCGACGAGCAGAAGCTGCGCGACGCCATCGACAGCTATACCGTTGAGGGCGACCTGCGCCGCCAGACCGCTCTGGACATCAAGCGGCTGACCGAGATCGGCTGCTATCGCGGCATTCGCCACCGCAAGGGTCTGCCCGTGCGCGGCCAGCGCAGCAAGACCAATGCGCGGACCCGCAAAGGTCCCAAGAAGACCATTGCCAACAAGAAGAAGTAAGGAGGGAGAACCAAGATGGCAACTGCAAAGGCATCCGCCGGCAAGAAGGTCATTCGCCGCCGGCGTGAACGGAAGAACATTGAGCGGGGCCAGGTCCATATCCGCTCTTCGTTCAACAACACCATGGTAACTGTTACCGATACACAGGGCAACGCGATCTCCTGGGCTTCCTCCGGCGGCCTCGGTTTCCGCGGCAGCAAGAAGTCCACCCCCTTCGCGGCACAGACCGCGGCTGAGACGGCCGCCCGCGCCGCTATGGAGCATGGCCTGAAGACCGTCGAGGTCTTCGTCAAGGGCCCCGGCCAGGGCCGTGAGGCCGCGATCCGGGCGCTGCAGGCCGTGGGCCTGGAAGTGACCATGATCAAGGACGTCACGCCCATCCCCCACAATGGCTGCCGCCCCCCCAAGCGCCGCCGTGTCTGATTTGAAGAGGAGGTAACAAGCAAATGGCTAAGAATATGCAGCCGATCGCGAAGCGCTGCAAGGCTCTGGGCATTTCTCCTGCCGTGATGGGCTATGCGAAGAAGGAGACCAATCGCAACCCCGGCGGCCAGATGAGAAAGAAGAAGAGCGAATATGGCATCCAGCTGAATGAGAAGCAGAAGGTCAAGTTCATCTATGGCATTCTGGAGAAGCAGTTCCACGCCTATTACGAGGCGGCCGCCAAGACCCCCGGCAAGACCGGCGACAACCTGCTGATCGCTGTGGAGCGCCGTCTGGACAACGTGGTATACCGCATGGGCTTCGCCATGACCCGCCGTCAGGCCCGTCAGCTGGTGAGCCACGCCCACTTCACCGTCAACGGCCGGAAGGTCGACATTCCGTCCTATCAGGTCAAGGCCGGCGATGTGATCGAGGTTGCCGAGTCCAGCCGCTCCTCTGAGATCTTCAAGCGCCTGCTGGGCCAGGATGCCCCCGTGTTCCTGATCCCCGCCTGGATGGAGCGTGAGAAGAACGCCCTGAAGGGCACCGTGACCCGTCTGCCCGCCCGGGAGGACATCGACGTTCCCGTCGAGGAGCACCTCATCGTTGAGTTGTACTCCAAGTAAGCGGAGGATACCCTCAATAATGATAGGAACTGCCGGCGGCGCGCAATCATGCGTGCTCGCAACAAGAAGATGAAGGAGGGTACTACTGCATGATCGAAATTGAAAAGCCCCAGATTGAGTGCATCGAGACGCCGGGGGACGCCACATACGGCAAGTATGTGGTGGAACCGCTGGAGCGCGGCTACGGCACCACTTTGGGCAATGCGCTTCGCCGCATTATGCTTTCCTCTCTGCCCGGCACGGCCCCGACCACCATCAAGATCGCCGGCGTGCAGCATGAGTTCTCCACCATCCCAGGTGTCAAGGAAGACGTGACGGAGATCGTCCTGAATGTGAAGGGCCTGCTCACCAAGCTCCACTGCGAGACGGTGAAGACGGTCTACATCGAGGCGGTGGGCCCCTGCGAGGTCAAGGCCGGCGATATCAAGGCCGACGGCGAGGTGGAGGTCCTGAATCCCGACATGCACATTGCCACGCTGGACAACGGCGCGACGCTGAACATGGAGATCACCCTGTCCCACGGACGCGGCTATGTGCCTGCGGACCGCAACAAGCCGCAGCAGAACGTGATCGGCGTCATCGCCGTGGACTCCATCTACACCCCCGTGTATAAGGTCAACTACACCGTGGAGCCCACCCGTGTGGGTGCTTCCAGCGACTTCGACAAGCTGACGCTGGAGGTCTGGACCGACGGGACCATCTCTGCCCGGGACGCCGTGTCCTTGGGTGC
Source organism: Oscillibacter acetigenes (assembly GCF_025567605.1). Lineage (NCBI taxonomy): Bacteria > Bacillati > Bacillota > Clostridia > Eubacteriales > Oscillospiraceae > Oscillibacter > Oscillibacter acetigenes. The sequence continues at coordinate 396,431 of NZ_JAOQKG010000001.1, forward strand.
GAAGATCCTGTGCGACCACTTCACGCTGTTTACCGACCTCTCTGAGAACGTGGGCAGCAAGCCCACCGTAGTGGAGAAGGCGGAGGCCCAGCGGGACAAGGTGCTGGAGCTGACCATCGAAGAGCTGGATCTCTCCGTCCGCAGCTTCAACTGCCTCAAGCGTGCCAACATCAACACCGTGGAGGATTTGATTTCCAAGACGGAGGACGAGATGATGAAGGTCCGCAACCTGGGCCGCAAGTCCCTGGAAGAGGTCATCAACAAGCTGGCGATGATGGGACTCCATCTGGCTGACGAAGATAACAACAACTGATTCCAATGCCGGCGGACGTTCCCCGGCTGACCAAAATCCTGATAAGGAGGAAACCAAAATGCCCGGAACTCGGAAACTTGGCAAGCCCACTGACCAGCGCATGGCGATGCTGCGTCAGCAGGTGACGGATTTCCTGGACAACGGCAAGATGGAGACCACTCTTGCCCGCGCCAAGGAGATCAAGCCTCTGGCTGAGAAGATGATTACCCTCGGCAAGAAGAGCGACCTGGCCGCTTATCGGCAGGCTATGAGCTTCATCACCCGCGAGGATGTCTGCAAGAAGCTGTTCAAGGAGATCGCTCCCAGCTATGCAGAGCGCAACGGCGGCTACACCCGCGTGATCCGCACCGGCGTGCGCCGCGGAGATGCCGCGGAGACCGCCATCATCGAGCTGGTGAAGTAAGAACCCGCAATCAAAAAAGCCCTTTGTCATGGGAACCTAGGACCTGTGACAAAGGGCTTTTGATTGTTCTTGTGGACCTGAAGGAGATGTGATACAATGGAAGCGAAGGGGGAGATCTCTATGCGCATGGTTCACTGTGAGGACTGCGGAAAGCGGTATGACTACGATGTGGATGGCTTCTGCCCCCGGTGCGGGGCCTTCAACCAGCCTGTCTGGGTCCGGAGCGGCGGGACCGCCGCGGCCGCTGAGTCCCCTGCGGCACAGCAGAAGCGGACAGGGAGGCTCCAGCGGGAACTGGGAGAAAATCTCCGTCAGGCAGAGATGGCCATGGGCCGGCTGCTGAAGGAGCAGTCCCACGGTCGACGGCTGCCCGGCGGGGACTTGTGAGCGCCCGGCAGCAGAGCAAAGGAGGGAACATCTGTGAAGAAGATTTCCTGCGCTTCGTGCGGCAAACGGTATGATTGCGATGCAGACGGCTTCTGCCCCCGGTGCGGGGCCTTCAATCAGCCTGCAGGGGACGGAGACGCGCCGCAGCTCGAGAAGAAACCGGAATTTCAGCAGAGGGAGAAGCCCGCAGCACGCGGGCGAAAGAGAGCCCATTCAGCTGCCAAGGAGGGGGGAGTGCTTCTGGGACTGGAAGTGGTGTCAGATCTGGCAGTGGACCTGGTGGGAGATGCCATTTCTGACCTGTTCTCCTGACCGTCTATGCAGAGCACCGAACGGAATATGAGATGAAGGAAGCGGGCGGGGCCCGCTTCCTTTTTTCGTGTTATGAAAAAACAGGAGAAAATTTTAACGGGTGTAAATTTTCAGCTGCCGCGCAAACTACCGCTGCATGAATGAGGAGGTGTGGGCGCGATGTGGAGAGGTCGCCTGTTTTTTCTGTGCCTTGCCCTGGCACTGCTGTCCGGCTGCGCGCCGGGCGGCCCTGTGGCGGAGGCTGGGGCAGATGCCCAGCTCCCGGCGGACAAGCTGATCGCCATTACATTTGACGACGGCCCACGCCGGAACACTACCGAGCGGCTACTGGACGGCCTGCAGGAGCGGGGGGCAAGCGCCACCTTTTTCCTGATTGGCAAGCAGATCGAAGGCAATGAGGACCTGGTCCGGCGGATGCAGGCAGAGGGCCATCAGGTGGGCAGCCACACCTGGAACCATGTACGGCTTCAGGGGATCTCCCGGGAGACGCTGCAGCGGGAGGTAGGCCGTACAGAGGAGACGCTGGAAGCGTTGCTGGGAGGGGGGCCATATTGGCTCCGCCCGCCATACGGGGCCGTGGATGCGGCGGACCGGGAGCTGCTGCAGGTGCCCATGATAAAGTGGTCCATCGATCCCAGGGACTGGGAAAAGCTCAATACAGCCCAGGTGAAGGCGGCGGTCCTGGAAAATGCGGCCCCCAATCAGATCATCCTGCTCCATGATATCTACGATACCTCTGTGGACGCGGCACTGGAGATTGTAGATACGCTTCAAGGGGAAGGCTACCGCTTCGTGACGGTGCAGGAACTGCTGGAAGCCAACGGTATCCAACCGGAGGCCGGTGTGCTGTACTGCTCCGGCGACATATAAAAAAGCGCCCGGTGTGCTGGCACACCGGGCGCTTTCAGCGCGAAATCAGCCCTGCAGGATCAGCAGGACCAGCGTCAGGATCAGGAAGATGGCCCCAACCCATTTGGTGGCGCGGGCCAGCTTGGCGTCCAGAGTCTTGGCCTTGTTGCGGGACAGGAAGGAGTCGGCCACACCGCCGATGGCACCGGAGAGGCCGGCGCTCTTGCCGGACTGGAAGAGCACGATGACAATGACTGCCAGACCGCAGAGAAGCTGCAGGATCGTGATGACGAGCGTTAAAGCGTCCATACAGGATAACCTCCAAAACTTTCAGCCATGCAGCGCATGGATCATGATTTCACAGATGTTAATGATACCATAGTTTTCTCTGTATTTCAAGGGGATTTTGCAAAAAAGCAGACAAATCAAAGCTATGCGGAAGCGTACGGACAGACGACAAAAAAGTTTGAAAATGATGGAACAAATGTTTGCTTTTCCTGCGGCGTTGTGGTATAATACAGCCAGAAATCCAGCGGAGGTGGACACGTATGCGGGAGCTCTCAAAGATGCAGCAGAAAATCTACGAGTACATTGCCGCCTGTATCCGGGAGCAGGGCTACCCCCCCTCGGTGCGGGAGATCGGGGAGGCCGTGGGGCTGAAGTCACCCTCCACAGTCCATTTTCACCTCAAACGGCTTGAGGAGGCAGGCGTCATTGAAAAGGGCGCCGGCAAGGGCCGCGCCATCACGCTGCGGGAATCTCCTAAGCCTGAAAATCAGGTCCCAGTGGTGGGCAATGTGGCGGCCGGCAGCCCCATTCTGGCGGAGGAGTGTATCGAGGACTATTTGACCTTCGATACCGCCGGTCGGCCCGGGGAGTATTTTGCCCTGCGGGTCCGGGGCGAGTCCATGCTGAACGCAGGCATCCTGCCCGGCGACCTGGTGGTGGTTCACAGCCAGCCCACTGCGCAGCACGGTGAGATTGTGGTGGCTCTGATCGATGACGAGGCGACGGTTAAGCGCCTGTCTCTGAAAAGCGGTCAGGTATGGCTGCTGCCGGAGAATGAGGCATATTCCCCCATTGACGGCACCTATGCCCAGATATTGGGCAAGGTGGCCGCCGTGGTGCGGCGCTATTGAAAGGCGCGGAAGCGCGCAAAGAAAGGGCGTGATGGAAATTTTCCATCACGCCCTCTGTTTTCCAAATCCGGCGGTCACGTCCCGGAGGAATGGGGCCTCCGCCGGACCAGCTGGGGCGCAGGGCCGTCCTGCAGCTCCTGGCGCAGCTTTTCCAGCGCCCGCTTTTCGATGCGGGATACATAGGACCGGGAAATCCCGAAGGAGGCGGCAATTTCCCTCTGGGTCAGGGGGATGGTGCCGCCCAGCCCGTACCGCAGGCGAATGATCTCCGCCTCCCGGGTGGTCAGACGCTCCCGGATGATCTGGTGGAGCCGGAGCGCGCTGTCCCGGTCGTGGATATCGTCCAGCATGGTGTCATCCACGCCCACCACATCCATCAGCTGGAGGGCATTGCCCTCCTTGTCTGTCTCAATGGAATCCGACAGAGAGACTTCTCCCTGGAGCTTTTTCTGGCTGCGGAAGTACATGAGAATTTCGTTTTCAATGCAGCGGGCGGCGTAGGTGGCCAGGCGGGCGCCCTTCTCCGGGTCGAAGCTGGAGATGCCCTTGATGAGGCCGATGGTGCCGATGGAGATCAGGTCCTCCTGATCGGCGCTCTGGGTATAGTATTTCTTGATGATGTGGGCCACCAGGCGCAGGTTCCGCTCGATGAGTACATCCCGGGCCTCCTGATCTCCCTGGGCGTAGCGGCGGAGATATTCCCGCTCCTCTGCGGCGGACAGCGGCTTTGGAAACGACCCGCCGCCGGACAGGCGGAGTGAGAAGAGCAGCGTGTTGGCGAAGAGCAGCAGTGCGGCAGACAACATAGAATCCCTCCCTGTACCATCATTCCTATGCCGGGCAGGGAAGTCCCCATGCGGAAAGCCCTTTGACGGGGCGGCGGGCTGTGGTATACTGGTCTCATCGGACAGAGGAGGGACGGTATGGGCTATCTGGTCTACATCCTGCGCTGCGGGGACGGCACACTGTACACAGGCTGCACCAACGACCTGCCCCGCCGCCTCCAGGCCCACCAAAGCGGGCGGGGCGC
>NZ_JAOQKG010000001.1:401113-601691 GCF_025567605.1 Oscillibacter acetigenes
AGAAAACGTGCTATCATATATAAGTTGAATTATGCGTTTTTCGGCGGGGGCAGCCCACCGGCAGAGAGGAGGAGGCCATGAGACAGCGAATACAGCGGATGCTGACGGCAGCGGTCGGCCTGCTTCTGCTTCTGTCCGCCAGCGGCTGCGGATTTTCCTTTTCCCCCACGGACCTGTACAGCCTGCCGCAGCTGCCGGAGGAGTACACGGAGCTGAACAGCTCACTCAACCAGCTGCTGGAGAGCGGGGCGGAGTACGCGGCCCCCGTCTCCGGCAGCAACATCCAGCCCGTACAGCTGGAGGATCTGGACGGAGACGGCGAGGAGGAGGCGCTGGCCTTCTTCCGCAACTCTGCGGATGAGAAGCCCCTGAAGATCTATATCTTTACCGCCGGAAAGCAGGGATATGAGCAGGCTGCCGTCATTGAGGGCACCGGCACCAGCATTTACAGCATTGCCTACGAGGATCTGGACCAGGACGGCCGGAAGGAGCTGCTGGTGGGCTGGCGGGTCAATACGGACCTCCTGGCCCTCTCCGTCTACACCCTGCGGTCCGGGGAGCCGGAGGAGCTGGTGCAGGGCACCAGCTATGTGAAATATGCGGTCAACGATCTGAATCAGGATGGCCTGTGGGAGCTGGTGGTGCTCCGGGCCGATGAGGAGGGCAACGGCATTGCGGATTACTACTGCTGGCAGGAGGAAGAGTTCCAGCTGCGAACCTCCGCACGGATCACCAGCACCATGGCGGAGCTGAGCCAGCAGGGGCGTGTGAAGAGCGGTGTCCTACAGGACGGTACGCCGGCCCTGTTCGTCACGGGGGTGGAGGAGTCGGCCTGGATGGTCACTGACATCCTGACCGTGAAAAATGGAGAACTGGTGAACATCCTGCTGTCCGACGTGACGGGGGTGTCTTCGGAGATCGCGCCCTTCAGTTCCCTGTACCCGGAGGATATCAACGGCGACGGTATCACAGAGGTCCCCCATCCCGAGCCGATCCCGGCCTGGGGAAACGTGGGTGAGGACCCCTGCCGGCGGATCGACTGGTATACCTATACCAGCGACGGCACCAAAGCGGCTGTGGTGAGCACCTACCACAGTGTGGAGGACGGCTGGTACCTGCGCCTGCCGGACGTGTGGAAGGATCAGATCCTCATTACCCGCACGGCCGGGACGGAGGAGGTCACGGTCACATTCTCCTACCGGGGAGACAGCGGGGAGCCACCACAGGATGTCCTGCGGATCACCAAGCTCACAGGCTCCGGCCGCGAGGCCAGAGCTACCCGGGGCGGCCGGGTCATCCTGCGCCGTCTGCCGGAGATCATCTACACGGCCGAGCTTCTGGACGCAAATGGGAGCTGGGAATACGGCCTGACGGAAGACGAGGTGCGGGAGGCGTTCAGCCTGATCACCACGGAGTGGTCCGCCGGCGACAGCTGACAGAGAAGAAAGGACGGTATGCCGAATGAAAAAAGTAATGGTGCTGGAGGATGAGTCCAGCATCCGCAGCTTTATCGTCATCAACCTGCGCCGTGCCGGGTACGACGTCATTGAGGCGGAGACCGGCGAAGAGGCACTGGACAAGCTGAAGGAGAACCCCGATACCCGGGTGGCGCTGCTGGACATCATGCTGCCGGGGATCGACGGTTTTGAGGTCTGCCGCCGCATCCGGGCCACCAACACCAAAATCGGTATCATCATGCTCACCGCCCGTTCCCAGGAGATGGACAAGGTGACGGGACTGATGACCGGCGCCGACGACTATGTGACCAAGCCCTTCTCCCCGGCAGAGCTTACCGCCCGTGTGGACGCCCTGTTCCGCCGGGCCGGCGGAGAGGAGATCCCCCAGACCGGGGAGATTCGGCAGGATCCCTTCCTGCTGAACACCCGCAACCGGACGCTGGAGAAGAACGGCCAGCGAATCAAGCTGACCCAGGTGGAGTATTCCATCATGAAGGTGTTCATGGAAAATCCGGGCAAGGCCCTCTCCCGGGAGGAGATCCTGGATATGGTCTGGGGCCGGGACTACTTCGGTGAGCTGAAGATCGTGGATGTCAACATCCGCCGCCTGCGGCTGAAGATCGAGGACAACGTGCAGAATCCCACGTACATCACCACGGTGTGGGGATACGGATACAAGTGGGGGTTCTGAGCGGCTCCGGGCGTTGTCCGGGGCCCCGCGGAGCGGGGCGGGCCGATGGCCCGTACAAGCGTTTTGGCGGAAGCCAAAACCTTGGCGCAAGGTGGAATTTACTTCCGCCGCGCAAGCTGAGGAAAGGGGTCCCATCCCGCGCCGCGGGATGGGAAGCAACGTGCAGAATCCCACGTATATCACCACGGTGTGGGGATACGGATACAAGTGGGGGTTCTGAGAAAATCGGCCGGCCAGTGATGCCGGCGTAAGGAACGCAGGGAAAGGAGGAGCGGCCCATGGCAGAGGAAGAACGGGATCGGAAATGGACGGTGCTGCGCCTCCGGGGCCTGCGGAAGCGGTGGATCGTCAATACCATTCTGCCGGTGCTGGTGCTGCTGATGCTGCTGGTGACGCTGGTATCTGTGGGCGTTTCCACCTACTATTACAGCAGCATGGAAAACGGCCTGATGAAGCAGGCGGAGGCCATGTCCAGTGCTTTCAACGACTACTTCATGAACAGCTACTCCGAGTACAACCAGATGGCGACCCAGGCAGTGGACACCTATGAGGACAAGTCCCGGATTGAGCTGCAGTTCATCGGCAGCACCGGACGTATCCAGATGTCCACCTCCGGCCTGACAGCAGGCAGCTCGCCGGGTACCAGCGATATTACCAGAGCCATCACCAATCAGGAGATCACGCCCTTCCAAGGCAGAGACCCGGAGACGGGTGAGAAGATCATGGCGGTCTCAGCGCCCCTGTTGTTCAACGGCCGGGTGGCGGGCGTCATGCGGCTGGTGACGTCCATGAAGCTGGTGGACCGGCAGATTGTCCTGGTGGTCTTTATCATTCTGGCGGTGGGAGGCATCTGCATGGCCCTGGTGCTGATCTCCAGCCTGCTGTTCATCAACAACGTGGTGGAGCCGGTGGCCGTGGTGTCTGAGGCGGCCAAGCGGATCTCTGCCGGGAGCTATGGCTTCCAGATCGAAAACAAGTACACGGACGAGCTGGGGGAACTGGTGGACAACATCAACGATATGTCCCTCAAGATCGGCCAGAACGAGAAGATGAAATCCGAGTTCATCTCCTCCGTGTCCCACGAGCTGCGGACGCCCCTCACTGCCATCAACGGCTGGGGCGAGACGATTCTGGAGGACACCACAGATGACCCCGCCCAGATGCGCCGCGGCATCCGCATCATTCTGAACGAGGCCCGGCGGCTCTCTACCATGGTAGAGGAGCTGCTGGAATTCTCCAAGATGGAGGACGGCCGATTCACCCTCCGGATGGAGCAGGTGGACCTGCAGGCGGAGTTTGAGGACGCCATCTTCACCTACGGCGAGCTGTTCCGGCAGGAGGGCATCAAACTGAACTACGAGTGCGGGGATGAGGACCTGCCTCCCATCCCCGGCGACTCTGAGCGGCTGAAGCAGGTGTTCTGCAACGTGCTGGACAACGCCGCCAAGCACGGCGGCTCCGGCAAGCGGATCGACACTTCCATCAGTCGGGAGGGCGAGTTTGAGGTGGTTCGGGTCCGGGACTACGGTCCCGGCATCCCGGAAGCGGAGCTGCCCTTCATCAAGCAGAAGTTCTACAAGGGCTCCTCCAAGGCCCGGGGCAGCGGCATCGGCCTTGCGGTGTGCGATGAGATCGTCGGCCTTCACAACGGCATCTTCACCATCGGCAACGCCGATGGCGGCGGCGCGGTGGTCACCATCTGCCTGCCGGTCAAGGAATGATTTCCGAAAATCGAACAAATGTTTGCGTTTCTGCACAGAGCATGGTAGAATTCAACTGTACGGAATTAGAAAGGAAACACATGGCAAAACAACCCCAATCCTGCGCCTTCCGCACCAGCATCGGCGGACAGGCACTCATTGAAGGCATTCTGATGCGGGGCCCGGAGAAGCAGGCCATCGTGGTCCGGGACCAGGAGGGCAATCTGGTAGAGAAGGTGGAGGAGCTGCGGCTCATCAAGGACCGGCATCCTATTTTAGGCTGGCCCCTGATCCGAGGCACCGTCAACTTCCTCTCCTCCATGGTCAACGGCGTGAAGGCGCTGATGTACTCCGCGGACTTCTATCCGGAGGAGGAGACCACGGAGCCCTCCAAATTTGAACAGTGGCTGGACCGGACCTTTTCCAACAAGAAGCTGGAGGGGCTGATCGTGGGCCTCTCTGTGCTGCTGGGTATCGGCCTGTCCATCTTCCTCTTTCTGGTGCTGCCCACCTTCCTCACCGGCGGGCTGCTGCACTTCTTCCCGGACTTCCCCATGTGGGGCCGGAACCTGATCGAAGGCGTGCTGAAGGTGGCTATCTTCCTACTGTATCTGATCTTCTGCTCCAAGCAGAAGGACATCTACCGGGTGTTCCAGTACCACGGGGCGGAGCACAAGACCATCTTCTGCTACGAGGCGGGGCTGCCCCTGACGGTGGAGAACGTCCGCATTCAGCCCCGGCACCATCCCCGGTGCGGCACCAGCTTTCTGTTCGTGGTGATCTTTGTGTCCATCCTGGTGTCCAGTGTGGTGTTCGGCATCTGGCCCATCACCAATGTCTGGCTGCGGACACTGGCACATCTGATTCTGCTGCCTCTGGTGGTGGGCATTACCTATGAGTTCAACCGCTGGGTGGGCCGCCACGTGCAGGACAGTCGGCTGGCCAAAATCCTGACGGCCCCCGGAATGTGGATGCAGAACTTCACCACCAATGAGCCGGACGACTCCATGATCGAGTGCGCCATCCGGTCCCTGGAGCTGGTCTTGCCCAGTGAAAAAGGGAAAGACGAATGGTGAATTTTTGATAATGAGGCGTATTATGGCGACGACATACAACAATTTGTATTTGGATATCCGCCAGCAGCTGCGGAGGGCAGGGATCGAGGAGGCCACGCTGGAGGCCCGGGAGTTGGTTTGCTTCGGCACTAACAAGAGCCGGGAGGAGCTGGCCCGGGATGGGGGACTGTACGCCTCCCCGGAGCTGGAGCACCGGGTCCGGGACTTGGTGCGGCGGCATCTGGAGGGCGAGCCGGTGGCATACCTTATCGGTGAGTGGGAGTTCTATGGGCTCCCGCTGGACATCTCCCGGGACGTGCTGATTCCCCGGCCGGACACGGAGGTGCTGGCGGAGCAGGCCATTGGCTATATCAAGACCTTGGGGGAATGCCGGGTGCTGGACCTGTGCGCCGGCAGCGGCTGCATCGGGCTGGCGGTGGCGGCCCAAGTGCCCCAGGCCCGGGTGGTGCTGGGGGAGTGGTCTGACGGGGCCCTGAAGATCTGCCGCCAGAACGTCCGCCGCAACAGCCTTACCGCCCGGGTGGTGCCCATGCAGGCGGACGCCCGGGAAAAGCCGGAGAAATCCCTGGGAGAGTTCCAGTGCATCGTGTCCAATCCCCCCTATATCCCCCGGGCGGACATCGAGACGCTGGACACCTCCGTCAAGGACTATGAACCCCATCTGGCCCTGGACGGCGGCGAGGACGGCCTGGACTTCTACCGGAGCATCTCCGAGAAGTGGAAGGAGGCCCTGGCTCCCGGCGGCCGTCTGTATTTTGAAGTGGGCATCGGTCAAGCGGACAACGTGCTGCGGATCATGCGGACCCAGGGCTTCGGGGATATCCAGGTGGTGAAGGACCACCACGACATCCCCCGGGTGGTATTCGGAACGCTGTGTACAGAGCTCTGACGTTTAGAGAAAGGAACGGCAATGGTGGGGCTGCCGTTTTATGTGCAGGAGGCGGGAAGTCCGACCCTGCTGTGGGCCGGGCCCCTGGTGTCGGGCTGGACGCTGATGCGCCGGGGTTTCGTTAAGCACTCGCCCAAGCCGCGTTATACGGCGTATAGGGCGTCAGCCCTTTCCATGGCGGCCACAGCGGTGACCTAACCTTTTTGCAGCGGTTGAAACAGGCCCGTCCAGTTATGCGCCTGAGTATTGGGACCCTGTCCGGGAGACGCTGCCTGGCGGCCGCGCGGTGATCGTGTATGGAGGGATGCTGTTTGGATCCCTCTGCTGGGGACTCTCTCAGAGAAGTAAGGGACTTACAGATGAGTTGAAATAAAGAGTTTTTATAGAGAATCAGGAGGAGAATACAATGGCGAGAGAGAAAGCGCCGCTGCCCAACGCGGCTCCGGCGGACGATAAGAAGCGGGCCATCGACACGGCCATGGCCCAGATCGAGCGGATGTACGGCAAGGGCGCCATTATGCGCTTCGGCGACAAGGCGGAGCTGAACGTGGATTACATCCCCACCGGCTCTCTGTCCCTGGACGTGGCCTTGGGCATCGGCGGCCTGCCCAAGGGGCGGATTGTGGAGATCTACGGGCCGGAGTCCTCCGGCAAGACCACCCTGGCTCTGCACGTCGTCGCGGAGGCCCAGAAGCGGGGCGGCGAGGTGGCCTTTGTGGACGCAGAGCACGCCCTGGACCCCACCTATGCCCGGGCACTGGGCGTCCAGGTGGAGGACATGCTGATCGCCCAGCCGGACACCGGCGAGCAGGCGCTGGAGATCACCGAGGCCCTGGTCCGCTCCGGCGCCATTGACGTGGTGGTGGTGGACTCCGTGGCGGCCCTGGTGCCCCGGGCGGAGATCGAGGGCGAAATGGGCGACAGTTATGTGGGCCTGCAGGCCCGGCTGATGAGCCAGGCCCTGCGGAAGCTCACCGGCGCCATCGGCAAGACCAACTGCATCGTCATCTTCATCAACCAGCTGCGGGAAAAGGTGGGCATCATGTACGGCAACCCGGAGGTGACCACCGGCGGCCGGGCGCTGAAGTTCTACGCCTCCGTCCGCATCGATGTGCGCCGGATCGAGGCGCTGAAAAACGGTTCTGAGATCGTGGGCAACCGGACCCGTGCCAAGGTGGTGAAGAACAAGGTGGCGCCCCCCTTCCGGGAGGCGGAGTTCGACATCATGTACGGCGAGGGAATCTCCCACTTCGGTGAGCTGCTGGACCTGGGCGTGAAGCTGGAGCTGGTGCAGAAGTCCGGCTCCTGGTTCTCCATCGGGGAGACCCGCATCGGCCAGGGCCGGGACGCCGCCAAGCGGTATCTCCAGGAGAACCCGGAGACGGCGGACAAGCTGGAGGCGGACATCCGCCGGAACTTCGACAAGCTGATGAGCAACCAGTCCCGCATCGCCGCCAAGGCGGCAGGCCGGGCGGTGGATGTGAGCGCCGACGACTTCGAAGATGCGGATTGAGCGCGTCCAGGCGTCTGCCCACAAAAAGGGCCGGGTGCTGGTGTTCCTGGAGGACGGCGCCTGCCTGAAGATCACAGAGCAGGAGGCGCTGGACTTCGGCCTGCGGACTGGAGATGATTTGGACGGCAGACGTCTGGAGCAGCTGAAGAAGGCTGCCAGCGTCTCCAACGTGAAGGCCACGGCGGCGGACCTCATCGGCAAGCGGGCCATGAGCCGCCGCGACCTGGAGCGGAAGCTCCAGGAGAAGGGGGCCAGTCAGGCGGAGGCGCGGTACGCCGCTGAGTGGCTGGAGGCCATTGGTGCCATCAACGATGCAGATTACGCAGCAATCTTGGTGCGCCACTGCGCCGGCCTTGGTTATGGCCCGGCCCGCATTCGAGAGAAACTGCGGGAGAAAGGCGTACCCCGGGAGCTGTGGGACGAGGCTCTGGATCAGGCACCGGACAGCGCCTGGCAGATTGACCGATTTCTTGCGGCCAAGCTCCGGGGCCGGGCCCCAGAGGAGGCGGAGAAGCGGCGGCTCACCAGCGCACTGCTGCGGCGGGGGTTTGCTTGGGGAGACGTCCGGGAGGCATGGAGCCGTCTGGGAGCGGAGATTCTCGAAGAATGAGTCCCGTCTCGCAGGGGGTATTCCCTCCGGGGAGGCATACGGGCCGCCGAATGGCGGTTATGGGGTGCCTGCTCCTACAAGTGGGCGTATCTGCCCAGCCACATCATGGCTGTCATTCCCTGTCCAATGGGACACACATGCCGGCCCCGCCGGGCCCATTTTGCAACAATCCATCGATTGGAGGACTCGATCGTGCCATATAACATTTCCTTTATCTCCCTGGGCTGCGCCAAGAATCAGGTGAACTGCGAGCAGATGATGGCCTCTGTCCAGGCCGCCGGCCATACCATCCAGGCCCAGCCGGAGGGGGCCGACGTGGTGGTGGTGAACACCTGCGGCTTCCTGCAGTCCGCCTGCGAGGAGGCCATCGACAACATTCTGGAGATGGCGGAGCTGAAGCGGGCTGGCCAGGTACAGAAGATCCTGGTCACCGGCTGCATGACCCAGCGGTACAAGCAGGACGTTCTGAACGAGCTGCCGGAGGTGGACGGCATTCTGGGCACCGGCAGCTACGGCGATATCTGCGCCGCCATCGACGAGGTGATGGGGGCCTCTGGCCTGAGGCCCTGCCACCTGGGCAGCATCCACACCGCCCCCCAGGACGGGGGACGCATCCTGTCCACGCCCCCCTGGTATGCCTACCTCCGCATCGCCGAGGGGTGCGACAACCACTGCGCCTACTGTGTGATCCCCTCCCTGCGGGGCAAATACCGCAGCCGCCCCATGGAGGGCCTTCTGGAAGAGGCCAGGGAGCTGGCGGACGCCGGCGTGAAGGAGCTGCTGGTCATCGCCCAGGATATCACCCGGTATGGAACGGACCTGAACGGCGAGCACCAGCTGGCGTCTCTCCTGCGGGAGCTGTGCAGGCTGGACTTCCACTGGGTCCGGCTCCACTATCTGTATCCGGACGAGATCACTGAGGAGCTGATCGACACCATTGCGGAGGAGCCCAAGATCGTCAAGTATCTGGACATCCCCATCCAGCACTGCAACGACGGGATCCTGAAGGCCATGAACCGCCGGGATACCAAGGCGGAGCTGCTGGACCTGCTGACAAAGCTCCGGGCCCGCATCCCCGGCCTGGTGCTGCGGACCAGCCTCATCACCGGCCTGCCCGGCGAGGGCGAGGCGGAGCTGGAAGAGCTGTGTGTCTTTCTCCGGGAGACAAAGATTGAACGGGCCGGGGTGTTCCCCTTCTCCCCGGAGGAGGGCACCCGGGCGGCCCAGATGGACCATGTGGACATGGAGGAGGCCCGCCGCCGGGCGGAGCTGGTGGTGGACGTTCAGTCCGACATCATCGACGCGTACAACGAGTCTGTTCTGGGAACGGAGCGGGAGGTGCTGTGCGAGGGCTTCGACAGCCAGGCCCAGATGCACTTCGGCCGCAGCTACGCCGAGTCCCCGGACATCGACGGCCGCATCTGGTTTGACGCGGACCGGGAGGTGGAACCGGGCACCTTTGTGACCGTCCGGCTTACCGGCGTCATGGACGGCGAACTGACCGGAGAATTGGCGGAGGAGTAAACATCCATGAATTTGCCCAATAAATTGACGCTTTTGCGCATTATTCTGATCCCGGTTTTCATGGTGGTGCTGTACTGGGGCTTCCCCGGCGCCACGTGGGTGGCGCTGGCCATCTTCATCATCGCCAGCCTCACGGACATGCTGGACGGCAAGATCGCCCGGAAGTACAACCTGGTGACGGACTTCGGCAAGTTTGCCGACCCCCTGGCGGATAAGATGCTGGTGACCGCCGCCATGCTGTGGTTCGTGGAGATCGGGCAGATGCCCGCCTGGATGCTGCTCATTGTCATTTGCCGGGAGTTCGCCGTCAGCGGCCTGCGGATGATCGCCAGCGACAAGGGACGGGTCATCGCCGCCGGATGGTCCGGCAAGGTCAAGACTGCCGCCACTATGGTGTGCGTGGTGCTGATGTTCCTGCCCATTCCACCGGTGGTGAACACGCTCTGCGTGTGGGTCATCACCCTCACCACCCTGTACTCCGGCGTAGAGTATTTCGTGAAGAACAAGGATGTCATCGCCTCGGCGTGACTCTGACAACAGACGAGCCCCCGGCGGGTCACTCCCGCCGGGGGCGTTTTGACATGTTCAGCTTCCAGGCCCCAGCCGGTCCCACACCCGCCAGAGGGACAGCAGAGCCACGCCCCCCAGCCACACCGCCAGGACATCCCGGAGGTCGCCCACGGATCGGAGCAGGTACAGAGGCGTGACCACTTCCCAGAAAAGGCCGCAGGCCAGCAGGAAAAGCGAGGCAGGCAGGGCCCGCTCCACTGGCCGCCGGCGGGTGAGACACAGCAGACCGTTCAGCAGGCACAGCATCAAGCCGCCGGCCAGGAAGTCCGCCCCGTGCCAAGCCAGCAGGCGGCAGCTGGTCAGGGGGACCAAAAGAAAGCGGTTCAGGAGATACAGCCCGGCGATGACCGCGCCGGAGGCGGCGTACCGCCGCAGAAAGGACCGGTCCATCATCAGAAGAACGAGAGGATCAGCAGGGCAACGATAACAGCACCCACCACGCCCCAGAAGCCGATGCCCTCTTGACTCTTGACGGGAGACGGTGTCTCGAAGGCTTTGGGTTTGTAAAGCAGCGCCTCCTCGGATTCCCCGCAGTCCACTACGATCTGCGGGCAGAAGAAATCCTGGTCCAGATGGGCGGCAATGTACTGGGCCGCACTGTCAACCAGTCCCCGCTGCAGCAGGATGCGGGACTGGTTGTTCACATAGTGGGCGATGGCATTGTTGGCATCCTCTTGGGTGAAGCCGCAGTATTTCACCAGCTGGGCAGACGACTCCGTGCTCTGCACAAAGCCGGGGCGGGTGGCAACGACAGCGTATTGGGGCCCACGGGGCGGATGATTGGGCAGCTGATAGCCGCATTCCGGACAGATGCTGCCGGAGACCTTCCGCCCGCAGCAGGGACAGGTGTCCGGCGGCTCATAGGCGGCGGTCTGTCCCTCCCCCGGCTCCTTTCCCAACAGCACATAGTCGGCCGACACATGGAGCTTTTCGCACAGCGCGGCGATGGTGGCGGCGTCCGGCGTGGTCTGGCCGCTCTCCCACTTGCTGACGGCCTGCCGGGTGACACCCAGCAGCTCGCCCAGCTGCTCTTGGGTCAATCCCGCCGCTTTGCGGACGGCAGCGATACGGTCCTTCAATTCCATGGAGTATCCCCTCCTTTTCTTTGGTCCCATCATACCGAAAAGGCGGGCGCTTGGCAAGCGACAGCCATTGGAATTTTGTCAACCGCCTGTTGACAGGGGGGACGGTTTCCACATTCCGGCATATTCTGTATGGAGAAGCAGGTGCGCTGTCAAGGCGCAGGGCGCAGGGCCGGGATATTCCTGCGTGAAGTTGTCTCTTGACACCTCTCTCAAATCCTGTTAAGATACAAAGCGTAAATGGAATAGCGTGTTGATCGGGAAGAGTAACAGCACTTCCAAAGAACAGAGAGGGCGCGTCACCGGCTGCAAGCGCGCCTGCGGCGGGAGCTGTGAACGTGCGCCCGGGAGCGCGGGGGATGTGGAAGCCCTCCGTCTGGCCAGCGTCAACGGGCCTCCTTGAGTGATAAAAGAGAGTGGAACCGCGATCCGTCGCCTCTCGTACCTTGGTACGGGAGGCGTTTTTCATGGCCTCCCGATCCGCACAAGGAGCAATTCGATATGGCAAAACGAGTAACCCGACTGGGCGGCCTGCTGGCCGCCTACCAGCGCCGCGACCCCGCGGCCCGCAGCAAGCTTGAGATTTTTCTCCTGTACCCTGGTGTCCATGCCGTTCTGTACCACCGGGTGGCCCATTGGCTGTACCGGCATCATCGATTCTTTCTGGCCCGGTGCGTCTCCCAGTGGAGCCGGTTCTGGACCGGCATTGAAATCCACCCCGGCGCCACCATCGGCCACCGGCTGGTGATCGACCACGGCATGGGCATTGTCATCGGCGAGACTGCGGAGATCGGAGACGACTGTCTGCTCTACCAGGGGGTGACCCTGGGGGGCACCGGCAAGGACAAGGGCAAGCGCCACCCCACCCTGGGCAACAATGTGATGGTGGGTTCCGGCGCCAAGGTACTGGGCCCCTTCACCGTGGGGGACAACGCCCGCATTGCCGCGGGCGCCGTGGTCCTCAGCGCGGTGCCGGAGGACTGCACCGCCGTGGGCGTCCCCGCCCATGTGGTCCGAGTGGCCGGAAAGATCGCCACCTTCGCCGACGAGGTGGACCAGATCAGCGTCCGGGACCCCGTAGAGGAAAAGTTGAATGCAGCCTTATCCCGTCTGGAATTTTTGGAAAAACTCATGGATGAACAATATCTCAAGAGCCGGCGGGAGGAATCCGCCGGTTCGGAAACGTAAAAGGAGCAGTGTTTATGTACCTGTACAATTCGGCCACCCACAAGAAAGAGGAGTTCAAGACCCACACCCCCGGCCGCGTGGAGATGTACACCTGCGGCCCCACAGTGTATCACTTCGCCCACATCGGCAACCTGCGCAGTTATATCATGGAGGACGTGCTGGAGAAGTTCCTCCGCTGGACTGGCTATGATGTCCACCGGGTGATGAACATCACCGACGTGGGCCACCTGACCTCCGACGCCGATGAGGGCGAGGACAAGATGCTCAAGGGCGCCAAGCGGGAGCACAAGACGGTCATGGAGATCGCCCAGTTCTACACCGATGCCTTCTTTGAGGACTGCCGCAGGCTGAATATCAAGACGCCGGATGTGGTCCAGCCCGCCACCGGCTGCATCGACGAGTATATCAAGATCGTCTCCAAGCTGATGGATACCGGCTATGCCTACTTCGCCGGCGGCAACGTGTACTTCGACACCTCCAAGCTGGGGCGGTACTACGTCTTCAACGACCACGACGAGGAGGACTTGGCCGTAGGCGTCCGGGAGGGCGTGGAGGAGGATCCCAACAAGCGCAACAAGAACGACTTCGTCCTCTGGTTCACCAAGAGCAAGTTCGAGGACCAGGCCCTGAAGTGGGATTCCCCCTGGGGCGTAGGGTATCCGGGGTGGCATATCGAGTGCTCCGGCATCTCCCTGAAGTACAATGGGGAGTATCTGGATCTCCACTGCGGCGGCGTGGACAACGCCTTCCCCCACCACACCAACGAGATCGCTCAGAGCGAGAGCTACCTGGGCCATCCCTGGTGCCCCCAGTGGTTCCACGTCCATCACCTGAATACCTCGGACGGCAAGATGTCCAAGTCCAAGGGTGAGTTTCTCACTGTGTCCTTGCTGGAGCAGAAGGGCTATGACCCCCTGGCCTACCGGTACTTCTGCCTCCAGAGCCACTACCGCAAGGCGCTGGTGTTCACCTGGGAGAACCTGGACAACGCGGCGGCGGCCTACACCAAGCTGATCGCCCGCATCGCGGCCCTAGACCCGGCGGACGGTCCGGTGGACCAGGAGGCCATGAAGCCCTACCGGGAGAAGTTCGGGCAGCAGATGGGCAACGACCTGAACACCTCCATGGGCGTGACGGCCCTGTTCGACGTGCTGAAGGCAAAGACCAACGACGCCACCAAGCTGGCCCTGATCGGGGACTTTGACAGCGTGCTGTCCCTGGGCCTGCTGGAGAAGGCGGCGGCCAAGCGGGCGGAGGCCGCCCAGGCCAAGACCACCCAAACCGAGAGCGGCTACACCGTCACCGGCGAGGGGGACCCGGCCATCGATGCGCTGGTGCTGGCGCGGTACGAGGCGAAGAAGGCGAAGAACTTTGCGGAGGCGGACCGCATCCGGGATGAGTTGAAAGCCCAGGGCATCGAGATCATCGACACCAAGGGCGGCGCAAGCTGGAAGCGGGTCTAAACGCAATACAGACAGAAAAATCCTCCCCGTTTGATAACGGGGAGGATTTGTTTTCGGGGTCACCACTCCCGGTCCTGATAGGGGGTGTCCGCCACGCCCTCGTCCCGGAGTCTTGCCACCAGCCGGTCCAGGGGGCCCCGCCAGAGCTTCTGGAACCAGGCGGTCCGGCCGAACCACTTTACCAGCGTGGGGCTGACGGCGTAGTAGGCATGAAGGAAGGTCCGGCCGTACCAGGAGGCGGCCAGGGTATGATCCCGGAAACGCCGCAGGGTCCACACCTGGGGGCAGTCATAGGAGCCATACACCGCAGTGGCTATGTAGCAGCCGGGAGGATCGCCGTACTTGATGTTGGCTCCGGTGAGCTTTTCCGAGCTGCCGTCCATGTAGAGGACCTCCACCATGACCAGGTCCAGCGTTGTAATGGAATAGTTGTACCAGACATTTTCCCAACATACGTCCCGGAAAATCTTGCCCGGCTGAATCGGCCCGGTACATTTCAGTCCGGCCTTGGTCTTGCCGGAGATGGTACAGCTTTAGGCATCCTTCACCGCGTTGTAGGGGACCACATCAAAGTAGACGTATTTGATGGTTTTCTGCGTGTCATTTTGAAAGATAATCTGTACACTGACACCGCCCGCGCTGTTGGGACCTGGCTTCCATGTATCCAGATCCTTGTGACCAAGCTGCAAATCTCCCAGAATAATCATACCACCGCTCCTCCGCAATAATTTTTAGGATTCCCTTTTTCTCAAAACTGCACAGGGAAGCGGGATACCGCCTCTCCCTGTTTTTCACCGCACCGGCCCCGGGGGCTGGCGCCTCCAGGCGGCGGGTGAAAAACAAAAACGCCACGCAGGGTTTCCCCTACACGGCGTAAGAAGAGACTTCTTGTGCAACACAGGCATGAATGGATAACGAGAAAAGCCGCCCTTTACAAAAAGGCCGGAATGTCGTATCATAATTCATGCGGTGCGGCCTTTCGGCCGTTGTGTAGGTGCATCATCACCTGCATAGGTTTCCAGGTGTTGGCGCACCTGGAAACTGCCGCATTTTTGTTTTTCATATCGATGATATCACGATTGGGATTCGCTTGCAAGTCCTTTTCCAAATTTGCCCGGCGGGGCAGCAGGGCTGTCCCGCTTTCCTCTTGACAAAATCCGACAAACCGGATACTATAGAACCGCTATTGTGCAACATAGTGGCCTTTTTGGCCGAGAGAGGAGATCGCGCCATGGAGCTGACCCGGGCGGTGGGGGAGAATCTCAAGCGCATCCGCAAGAGCAAGAAGCTCAGTATGGAGCGGCTGGCGGCGGAGGCCGGCGTGTCCCGCTCCATGCTGGGGCAGATCGAGCGGGGGGAGGCCAACCCCTCTGTGGGGCTGCTGGGCAAGCTGGCCGGGGCATTAAAGGTCCCGGCGGAGGTGCTGCTGGAGAACGACGACTTCGAGCCGCTGCTGCTTCTGCGGGAGCTGGACAACAAGGCCGCCCGGCTGGATGGGGGCAAGGCGCTGTTGCGGCCCTCGCTGCCCTATGACGACGTGTTGCGGCAGGAGACGTTCTTTCTGGACCTGTACATCAGCGGCCGGTACGCGCCGGAACCTATGGTGCCCGGCTGCGTGTGCCTGGCCACCAGCCTCTCCGGCACGGTGCTGCTCCACGCGGAGGGGCAGGACTTCCAGCTGCTGGAGCGGGACGCCCTGCGGTTCGCGGCGGATCAGCCCTTCTGGCTGGAAAACCAGTTCAACGGCACCGCCCGGTTGCTGCTGACTTACCGTTATTTGAAATGAGGAGGATTTTTTCATGCACATTCGGACTGCCTCTCTGGCGGACGCGGCTGCCCTGGCGGCGGTGGAGGCCGCCTGCTTCCCACCAGCGGAGGCTGCCACGGCGGCGGAGATCACAGACCGTCTGGCCTACTACGCAGACCACTTCTGGCTGCTGGAGGAGGACGACGGCACGCTGGTGAGCTTTGTGGACGGCATGACCACCGACGAGCCCACGCTCCGGGACGAGATGTATGAAAACGCCGCCCTCCACGACGAGGACGGCACCTGGCAGATGATCTTCGGCGTCAACACCCTGCCGGCCTATCGCCGCCGGGGCTGCGCCGGAGCGGTGCTGGAGCGGGTGATTGCCGACGCCCGGGCCCAGGGAAGACGCGGCTGCGTCCTCACCTGTAAGGACAAGCTGGTCCACTACTACGAAAAATTCGGCTTTGTGAACGAGGGCGTCTCCCAGTCCACCCACGGCGGCGTGGTATGGTATGACATGCGCCTGACCTTTTGAAAGAGAAAGAGAACCCGCCGGCCATCAGGCCGGCGGGCTTGTCTTTGTTATGGCGGGAACTCAGTCACCCATAGGGGCGCCGCACTGGGGGCAGAACTTGCTGTCAGAGGCCGCGCCGCAGATGGGGCAGATCTTCTGGGCGGGAGCTGCTGCCTCAACCTCGGCGCCATCGTCCTTACGGGGTTTGCTGGCCTCCAGCTCGGCGATCTTGGCCTTAGAGGTGTTGACGGCCTCTACCAGGTCCCGGACGGCGTCGGGGATCTCCCCCTCGTACTCGCTGACGAACCACTCGCCTATGGTGCGGTAGTTCTTGTCGATCTCCCGCTGCTCCCCGGCGATGGCCATGGAGATGCGGGTCAGCTCCGCCGCGTCCTTGGCTTTATCCGCTGCCACGGCGGCCACATCCTTGGCCTTGTCGGCGGCCACGTAGGCCAGGTCCTTTGTCTTTTTGGTCAGATCCTCAAAAAAAGCCATGTCGATAAACTCCTTTCACCTGCGGACGAAACGCCGCACTGATCGTCTTCATTTCCGTTTCATGCCTCTCACTTGGCTTCAGTATAGCGCACTTTTCCACTGAACGCAACAAATTCCGGATTTGTTTACACATCGTTTTCAATCCACCGCAACGCCCGGTCCACCGCCCGGCGCCACAGGCGGTACTGGGCCTCGCAGGCGGCCTGGGGCCGCTGGGGCAGAAATACGTGCTGGCTGCGGCGCAGGGCAGCCACTTCCTCCAGACTGCCCCACACTCCGGCCGCCAGCCCCGCCAGGGCTGCAGCGCCGAAGGCAGTGGTCTCCACCTGGGCGGGTCGGTCCACCGGCAGTCGCAGCAGATCCGCCTGGGTCTGCATCATGATGTCGCTGACGGAGGCACCACCGTCCACCCGTAATGTGGTGATGGGGCAAGGGGCGTCGGCGTTCATGGCCTGTACCAGATCCGTCACCTGGAAGGCGATGGCGTCCAGCACCGCCCGGGCAATGTGGGCCTTGGTGGTGCCACGGGTCAGCCCCACGATGGTGCCACGGGCGTACATGTCCCAGTAGGGGGCGCCCAGGCCGGTGAAGGCGGGCACCACGTAGACGCCTCCGGCGTCCGGCACGCTCTCCGCCAGCCGGTCGCACTCCGGGGCGGAGGAGATGAGCCCCAGTTCATCCCGCAGCCACTGGATGGTGCTGCCGGCGTTGAACACGCTGCCCTCCAGGGCATAGGTAGTCTCGCCCCCCAGGGACCAAGCCACGGAGGTTACCAATCCCGACTGGGAGGCCACCGGCTCACCGCCCACATTCATCAGCGTGAAGCAGCCGGTGCCGTAGGTGTTCTTCGCCTGGCCCGGCGTGAAGCAGGCCTGGCCGAACAGGGCCGCCGGCTGGTCCCCGGCGCTGCCGCAGATGGGGATGCCCGCCAGATCCTCCAGTCCGGGAATGTCCGGGGCCACACGGCCGTAGAGATGGCAGTTGGGCAGCGGCTCCGGCAGCAGGGAAGCGGGGATGCCCAGCGCCCGGCAAAGCGCCTCGTCCCATTGGAGGGTGTGGATGTTGAACAGCATGGTCCGGGAGGCATTGGAGTAGTCTGTCACGTGGGCTGCCCCGCCGGTGAGGTTCCAGATGAGCCAGCTGTCCACCGTGCCGGCGCACAGCTCCCCCCGCTCCGCCCGTTCCCGGGCGCCGGGGACGTGGTCCAGCAGCCACCGGATCTTGGTGCCGGAGAAGTAGGCGTCGATCAGCAGGCCCGTCCGCTCCGCCACCAGGGGGCCCAGGCCGTCGGCCTTCAGCGTGTCGCAGAGGGAAGCGGTCCGGCGGCACTGCCATACGATGGCGTTGCAGACCGGCTGCCCGGTGGAGCGGTCCCAGAGGATGGTGGTCTCCCGCTGGTTGGTGATGCCCAGGGCGGCGATCCGCTTGGGGTCGATGTGGGCGGCGCCCACGACCTCCGCCAGGGCCCGCTTCTCCGTGGCCCAGATTTCCAGCGGATCGTGCTCCACCCAGCCGGGCTGGGGGTAGATCTGGCGGAAGGGGTGCTGGGCGCGGGAGACGATCTCCCCGGCCCGGTTGAACAGGATGGCCCGGGAGCTGGTGGTTCCCTGGTCCAGGGCAGCGATGTATGTTTCCATGAATGCGGCCTCCTCTGGCGTTTGTGACGGAAGTGTGGTATCATCGACCCGGAAAGCAGGCATCCTACGCCTGATGGCACACAGTATAGCACAGAGAGGATGATTTTTCCATGGTGAGAAACGAATTTACCTTCCCCTCCGCAGACGGGCGGACCGGCATCCATGCGGTGGAGTGGACGCCGGACATGGCACCCCGGGCGGTTCTGGTGCTCTCCCATGGCGTGTCGGAGCACATCCTGCGGTATGAGCCCCTGGCGGCCTACCTGACGGAGTGGGGCTTTGCCGTGGCAGGCCACGACCACCTGGGGCACGGTCTCTCCGTGGCGGCGGGGGCGCCCCGGCTGTACTTCGGACCCAGGGGCAGCTGGGACTGGGCGGTGCAGGACCTCTATGCCCGGCGGGAGCTGGCAGGGCAGCGGTTCCCCGGCCTTCCGGTGTTCCTGCTGGGGCATTCCATGGGGTCCTTCCTGGCCCGGACGTATCTGATCCGCTACCCCGGCACCGTGGCCGGAGCCATCCTGATGGGCACGGGGCAGATGCCCCCGGCGCTGGTGGCGGCGGGCCGCGTCCTGGCCGCCCGGGAGGCCAGAAAGGTGGGGGACCGCCATTCCAGCCCCTTGGTGAACAAACTGGCCTTCGAGGCATACAATCAGAAATTTGCCCCCAACCGCACGGGATACGACTGGCTCTCCGCCAGCACGGAGAACGTGGACCAGTATCTTGCGGATCCCCTCTGCGGAGGGGACCCCACCATCGGACTCTTCCGGGAGATGCTGCGGGGGATCGCCTGCATTGAGAAGCAAGAAAACCTGAAGCGGATGAACCGGAATACCCCGGTCCTCTTCCTCTCCGGGCAGGACGACCCGGTGGGGGACATGGGCAAGGGTGTCCGGCGGGCGTACCGCAGCTTCCGCCGCTCCGGTGTCCGGGACGTGGAGATCAGGCTTTATCAGGGCCTGCGGCATGAGATCCTCCAGGAGACGGGCCGGGAGAAGGTCTATGCGGACGTGGCGCACTGGCTGGAGGCCCACCTGCCGGAACAGTGACCGGCCGGACGCAAAAGGAAGCCGGGCATGGACGTTTCCCCATGCCCGGCTTCTTACGCAGCCCGCAGATTTCCCAGAGACAGCACTGCGGGATCTCCTGCCCGGCGCAGCAGCTGGAGGGAGACCACTGTGTCGGCGGTGAACACCAGCAGCGCGGCATAGGTGGCGGTTGGCGGCACGGCGGCCAGCGCCGGGGCTATCGCTGCCTGGATCACCGGCAGCCCTGCTGCCACCAGCAGGCTCCAGGCCAGGGAGAAGGGCAGGCAGACCCGGCCCCGCAGATTCCACCGGACCTGGGAGTAGTCCCAGAACCGCACACCCAGCAGACGGTCATAGAGAACGTGTACGGCATACTCCACTGCTGTGGCCGCCAGACCGCCCCACAGGGCCAGAGACCAGAAGCTGCCGCTCAATGATTCCGGCAGGGCCAGCACCGCCAGGGCCCCCAGCCCGTACACCGGGCACATGGGCAGCAGCAGAAAGCACTTCCGGGCCTGCCGGTCCGCGTGGGTGGCGATGGCGTACCCCCGTTCCAGCAGATAGCCGAGAAAGCTGTATGTCCAAAATGTCCATAGCCACAGAGACAAGCGTCCCCCTCCTCTCCCTGTCCAGTCTGTCCGGACGGAAGAGATTCATACCTCATTGCGCGGCGGAAGATTTTGTGTTACAATGGCCGCAAAGAGGCCGCTGCCATTTGGCTGGGCGGCCGAGGGGCATCCGCCGCCGGTGTGGTGCCCCGGAGAGAGGCACGAAGGAGGGGGAGGCGGATGGCGGATACCTGGGAGGCGCTGGAGCAGGCCTGCGGACAATGCCGGAACTGCGCCCTGGCGGAGACCCGGCTCCACGTGGTGTTCGGTGACGGTGCCCGGGACGCGGAGATCCTGCTGGTAGGGGAGGGCCCCGGTCAGCGGGAGGACGAGCAGGGCATCCCCTTCGTAGGGCCGGCGGGGCTGCTGCTGGATGATATGCTGGAGATCATCGGCCTGGACCGGACGAAGGTGTATGTGGCCAACATCGTCAAGTGCCGCCCGCCCAGGAATCGGGACCCGCTGAATGTGGAGCAGGACGCCTGCATCGGCTGGCTCCGGCGGCAGACGGCGCTGCTGCGGCCCAAGCTGATTGTCTGTCTGGGCCGGATCGCCGCCAAGGCTATCATCAAGGAGGACTTCAAGATCACCGCCGAGCATGGGAAGTGGTTCCAGCGGGGCGGCGTCCAGATGACGGCTATCTACCATCCCTCCGCGCTGCTGCGGGATGTGGAGAAGCGGCCGGAGACCTTTGTGGACCTGAAAGCTATTCAGGCCAAGGTGCGGGAGATCTGCACCCACACGGACTGCTGAACCGGGAGGCACTGCCTCCTGGTTTTTTATCTATATTGTAAACTTTATTTTTTTTAAGGTTGACAATTATGGAAAGCCTTGCTATACTTCCTCCAGACACAGGAGAGGAGCGATCTGATTTGAAACAGACTTCCAAGACTAGGACCCGGCTGCGGACGGTGGACCTGGCGTACGCCGCCCTGTTCGCAGTGCTGCTGATGGTGTGCGCCTGGATCAACATTCCCCTGACAGTGCCGTTCACGCTCCAGACCTTTGGCGTGTTTGCAGCCCTGGGGACCCTGGGGGGCCGGCGGGGGACATTGGCTATCCTGGCATATCTGCTGCTGGGCCTGGTGGGCCTGCCGGTGTTCTCAGGCTTTCAGGGAGGCCCGGGCGTTCTGCTGGGCACCACCGGCGGGTATATCCTGGGTTTTCTGGCCTCGGCCCTGCTGTATTGGGGCATGACCGCCCGGCTGGGCGACCGTCCGGCGGTGACGGCCGCGGCCATGGTGCTGGGCCTGCTGGTGTGCTATGCCTTCGGCACCGCCTGGTTCCTGGTGGCCTATGCCCGGGCGGCGGGGCCCATCGGCCTGTGGGCAGCACTGGGAATGTGCGTGTTCCCCTTTGTGGTGCCGGACCTGGTGAAGCTGGCCTTGGCGTGGATGCTGTCCCGGCGGCTAGCGGGCTGCCTGCGGTAGAACAGCACAGCCTCCCCAAAAAGGTTTGCGTTCCCGGAAAAAGTGTGATATGGTGGAACGCGGATTTTGTCAGCCTTTGGAGGGACAGAAATGAGACTGTTGGCATTTTTCAAGCGGGAGGCGGTGCTGACCGTGGCGGCACTCTGCGCACTGGCCACCATGGTCCTGGTGCCGCCGGACGCCGCCTATCTGGGCTACATCGACCTGCGGGTGCTATGCCTGCTGCTGTGCCTGATGGCGGTGGTGGCGGGCTTCCAGTCCTGCGGGGCGTTCCAGTGGCTGGCCGGCCATCTGCTGTCCCGGGGGACCGGACCCAGGGCCCTGGCAGTGATCCTGGTGCTGCTGCCCTTTTTCTGCTCCATGGCCGTGACCAATGACGTCGCTCTTATCACCTTTGCACCCTTTGCGCTGCTGCTTCTGGACCAGATGGACTGCCGGGCCGCAGCGGTGCCGCTGCTGGTGCTGCAGACCATTGCCGCAAACCTGGGCAGCATGGCCACGCCGGTGGGCAATCCCCAGAACCTCTACCTTTACGGGGCCTATGGACTCTCTGCCGGGGATTTTTTCCCGGTGGTGCTGCCCCTGGCGGGGATCAGTCTGGCCTGCCTGACCGCGGCGGCCTTGCCGGTCCTGCCCAGGGATCTCCAGATCCCTCCGGTGCACCCGCAGCCCCTGCGGCAGCCCGGGAAGCTGGCCCTGTACGGCGCACTGTTCCTGCTGTGCCTGCTGACGGTGTTCCGCATTCTGCCCTATGGTCTGCTGACGGTTCTGGTGCTTGGGACGCTGGCCGCAGTGGAACCTGCTCTGCTGCGGAAGCTGGATGTGAGCCTGTTGTGCACCTTCATCTGCTTCTTCGTGGTATCCGGAAACCTGGGACGGCTGCCTGCCGTTCATGGGTTTCTCCAGAGTCTGCTGGAGCGCAGCACCTTGCTGACCGGCGTGCTCACTAGCCAGATCATCAGCAATGTACCGGCGGCGGTGCTGCTGTCGGGCTTCACGGACAATTGGAGGGAGCTGTTGCTGGGCGTGGATATCGGCGGTCTGGGAACCCCGGTAGCATCCCTAGCAAGTTTGATCACGCTCAAGCTGTATCTTCGCTCCCCGGGGGCCCGCCCCGCCCGGTATCTGGCGGTGTTTACCGCCTGGAATGCAGCGCTGCTGGCGGTGCTGCTGGCGGCGGTCTGGCTCACGTCGGTGGGGGCGTAATATCAGACATAAACCGGAGGCACGGCCAAGCCATGCCTCCGGTTTGTGCTTTTACACGTTATCGCAGCAGCTTCTTCCGCTCCCGCCAGTCGGGGAGTACCTGCTCCAGCAGCGCGTAGAAATCCGGCCCGTGGTTTTTCACTTGGATGTGGCACAGCTCATGGACCACCACCAGGTCCATGGCCGCATCCGGACAGTTCATGAGAAAACAGGAGAAGCACAGGCTGTTCTTTCCGCTGCAGCTGCCGTAGCGGGTGCGGGCGGAGGTGATCCTGACGCCAGTAGGGAACAGGCCCATTTTCTCACTGTAATAGGCGATTTTCGGCGGCAGGACCTGCCGTGCCTTTTCCTTCAGGGCGCCGATCTCCGCCTGGGTGGGGGCGGAGGGGGCCAGGGCAGCCCGGCGGCGCTGCTGTTCCAGGTGCCGGGCGATCCAGCCGGCGTGACTGGCCACAAAGTCGTCGATGCGGGCCTGGGACAGGCGGCGGGGGGCCCGCACCACCACGCGGCAGTCCCTTGTGATCTCCAGGGCCAGGGTCTTCCGGCCGGAGCGGATGAGTTCATACGTTTCCATGCCGTTACAGTAGCACATCCGGCGGAAAAACGCAAGCGCGGCGGAAGGGATAGAATAAGGGTAAAACGCCTAAAAGAGGAATGCTAAAATGAAATAATTGTAAATTAAGATAAAATTATTTTCAATTTCGCTTGCCTTTTTTCAAATAAGAGATATACTAATTGCGAAAGGAACAAGAAAAAGGAGGTAATAATATGCCACGGACTTCTCAAAAGACAATTGCAGCAAAGCCTAAAACCAATACACGCCTGTCTAAAAAGCCGCCGTTGACGCCGGCGCAGCTGAAACAGGTCGACGCCTGGTGGCGGGCGTCCAACTACCTCTCCGCCTGCCAGCTGTATCTGTTGGACAATCCCCTGCTGAAGCGCCCACTGGCCGCCTCCGACCTGAAGCAGACCATCGTGGGCCACTGGGGCACCGTGCCGGGGCAGAACTTCATCTACACCCACCTGAACCGGGTCATTCAGAAGGACGATCTGGACATGATCTACCTCTCCGGCCCCGGCCACGGCGGCAACGCCATGGTGGCCCAGGACTGGCTGGACGGCACCTATACGGAGGTCTATCCCAACATTACCCAGGATGAGGACGGCATGCGGAAACTGTTCAAGCAGTTCTCCTTCCCCGGCGGCGTGCCCAGCCACGTGGCGCCGGAGACACCTGGCTCCATCAACGAGGGCGGCGAGCTTGGGTATTCTCTGGCCCACGCCTTCGGCGCTGTGGCGGATAACCCGGATCTCATCGCCGCCTGCGTGGTGGGCGATGGTGAGGCGGAGACCGGGCCCCTGGCCACATCTTGGCACTCCAACAAATTCCTGAACCCCATCACTGACGGCGCGGTGCTGCCCATCCTGCACTTGAACGGCTTCAAGATCGCCAACCCCACCATCTTCTCCCGGATCTCCCATGAGGAGGTGGAGCAGTTCTTCCGCGGCTGCGGCTGGGAACCCCGCTTTGTGGAGGGCAGTGAGCCGGAGAAGATGCACCAGCAGATGGCTGCCACCCTGGACTGGGCCATCCGGGAGATCAAGCGCATCCAGCAGCACGCCCGCACCACGGGAGACACCACCCGCCCCCGCTGGCCCATGATCGTGTTCCGCTCCCCCAAGGGCTGGACCGGCCCCAAGGAGGTGGACGGAAACCCCGTGGAGGACTGCTTCCGGGCCCACCAGGTACCCATCTCCATGGGCCCTGACACGGAAAAGCACCTGCCCATCCTGGAGCAGTGGCTCCGCAGCTATCACCCGGAGGAGCTGTTCGACGAGGAGGGACGGCCGGTGGATCTGCTGCGCTCCTTCGCCCCCAAGGGGGACCGGCGCATGGGTGCCAACCCTCACGCCAACGGCGGCCTGCTGCTGCGGGACCTGCGGACGCCGGACTTCCGGGACTACGGGGTGGAGGTTCCCGCCCCCGGCGAGGTGGAGGCCCAGGACATGCTGGTGCTGGGCGGCTACGTCCGGGATGTGATGAAGCTGAACCTGGAATCCCGGAATTTCCGCATCTTCGCCCCGGACGAGACGGCCTCCAACCGGCTCCATCCGGTGTTTGAGGTCACCGGCCGCCGCTTCCTGGGGGAGCGGTACGAGAATGAGGACCCGGATGAGCACCTGGACCCGGACGGTCGGGTGATGGACTCCATGCTGTCCGAGCACATGTGCGAGGGCTGGCTGGAGGGCTACCTGCTCACCGGCCGCCACGGCTTCTTCAACAGCTACGAGGCATTCATCCGCATCGTGGACTCCATGTTCGCCCAGCATGCCAAGTGGCTGAAGACCTGCAACGAGCTGCCCTGGCGGCAGGATATCGCCTCTTTGAACTATATCCTCTCCTCCAATGTGTGGCAGCAGGACCATAACGGCTTCACCCACCAGGACCCCGGCTTCCTGGACCACGTGGCAAACAAGAAGGCGGACGTGGTGCGCATCTATTTGCCCCCGGACGCCAACTGCCTGCTGAGCGTGTTCGACCACTGCATCAAGAGCCGGAACTATGTAAACGTCATGGTGGCCAGCAAGCATCCCCGCCCCCAGTGGCTCACCATGGACCAGGCGGTGAAGCACTGCACCCAGGGCATCGGTATCTGGGACTGGGCCTCCAACGACCAGGGGGAGGAGCCGGACGTGGTCATGGCCTGCTGCGGCGACACGCCCACTCTGGAGACGCTGGCGGCGGTGACGATCCTGCGGAAGGAGCTGCCAGAGCTGAAGATCCGGGTGGTGAACGTGGTGGATCTGATGAAGCTCCAGCCCCACACGGAGCATCCCCACGGCCTCACGGACATGGAGTACGATATGCTCTTCACCCAGGACAGGCCCATCATCTTCGCCTACCACGGATACCCCACGCTGATTCATGAGCTGACCTACCGCCGGCACAACAAGCATCTTCACGTCCGTGGCTACAAGGAGGAGGGCACCATCACCACGCCCTTCGACATGCGGGTCCTCAACGATATCGACCGGTTCCATCTGGTGATCGACGTGGTCCAGCGGCTGCACTCCCTGGGTAACCGGGGGGCCTATCTGGTCCAGCGGATGAACGACAAGCTGGTGGAGCACCGCCAGTATATCAAGGATCACGGCGTGGACCTGCCGGAGATCCGGGAGTGGAAGTGGAACAACGGCAAGGGAATTGAATGAGCCGGCTTCATTTGCACAAAAGAAGCGCCCCGTCTCCTTTGAGACGGGGCACTTCTGACGCTGTTTTAGAATTGCGGGGTGAAAATGGTGGTTCCATCTTCTTCCGTGACCACATAGAAGCCGTGACATGTCAGGTCCAGCAGCTGCTGCAGGGCTGCCGGTGAGGTGGCGTAATCCTTGACACTCTCCGGGGCAGTCCAATCCGCGCCGGCATCCAGATTGTAGGCTTCGATCCAATCCGGCAGGGCCTGGTCCACTTCCTCCAGTGTCACAGAGCGGGTCACTGCGGTGCCGTCCGGGGCGGCGTAGGTCCACTGCACCTGCCCCAGGTTGCCGATCAGCGCCAGCAGGGAGGGAGCGATGGCATACATCCGCTTGTCGATGTCGCGCTCCACACCCAGTACATGAGCGGTGACGCTGTCGAAGTGAATGGTCAGGCCATAGGGCTCGCTGGTGGTTTGCAGGCTGATGGTGTAGTTATAGGGGAGCTCCATACTGGAAAGCCAGAGGCCGATCTCATGGACCAGGTTCCCCACGGCAGTGGCGTCGCCTACATAGGGGGTGCGGGCGTCGTAGATCCACAGTGTGGATTCAAGAATAGTGGTGCCGTTCTGCCAGACCAGCCTGCCACAGACCCAGACTTCCTTAAGCCCCTCCAGTGGGACCCGAAGGTCTACTAGATCGTTTGGGTGAATGAAAGAGGCTCTCGCTTCACGGGCGGTGAAAGAAACAACCCCATCTTCTGTCTCATCCTGTTCCCAGCCGTAGAAGGCATTGACAGCATACAGGCAGTCCACATTGACAGACAGGGTGTCCCCATCCACAATTTCCACGAGGCGAACCCCCACATCATTGGCTTGTCCCGGCCCGCCAATGATGAAGATTTTTGTAAGAATCACTGCCGCCAGCACCAGCGTGGTGCAGGCCACCGCCAGCCATACTCTCCGCCGGTTCCTGCGCCGCACCTTTTTCAGATAGTCCACCTCCCGGGCGGTCTCTTCGGCGTTTTGACCCGCCGCTTCCGTTTCCTTCGCCCCCATGGCGGTCCGCTTGGCCGCACAGGCGGGGCAGGACGCCAGATGGGCCTCCACCGCCATGTTGGTTTCCTCCGAGGTCAGCCTCTCCACATAGGTGGGCAGCAGGTCCTCCACAATGGCGCAGGATAATTCAGGAATGTTCTTCATGGTCTGCTCCTCCTTTCCGCAGTGCCTCCTTGCCCCGGTAAAACGTCACCCGGGCCCAGGTCTCCGTCCGTCCCAGCACGTCCCCGATCTCCCGGAAGCTGAGGCCCCCGAAGGCCCGGAGGTACACCACCTCCCGGGTGCTGGGGGGCAGGGCATGGATCTGCCGCAGCAGGTCCAGATGGCCCTGCCGGGTGAGCACGTCCTCCTCCGCGGAGGGGCCCGGCAGGCCGTCCTCCGGCAGGGGCTCCTCCGGTTTTCGTTTCCGCAGGTGCTGGTACCACAGGTGCTTGGCGATCTGGCACAGCCAGACGGACACCTTGCAGGAGCCGTTGAACCGGTCGATGGACCGGACGGCCTGGTAGAAGGTCTCCTGGGTCAGCTCCTCCGCCAGGTCGGCGTCATGGCACTGGGAGAGGAGAAATTTATAGACGGTCCTGGCATGGGCCTGGTAAATTTCTTCCATGTTGGCCAAGGGCATCTCCCTCCTCTCTGTCAGGTATGTCCGGCTGGCGGGGGATTCGTTACACGGATTTGAAAAAAATTCTCCATCCCGGCAGGGAGAGGGATGGGCCGCCGAACGGCGGCCGCGGGGGATTCCGCTCCCGCAGGGGATGCGCGCCCCATTTTCTTTTTGAGACATCAAAAAGAAAATGCGCCGCGCCCGGTGGAAAAGAAAACATGTTCGGCGGGTCGGCCTGCGCAGGCGCAGCCCTCCTGCCGCCGGCGGGGGAAGGTTGGCAGTCCCTTGCGGCAGTCAGAGACGGAAACGCGCCGCCCTTGGGGAAACCTCCAGCCCGGGGAGGTACAGGGATACCCCCTGCCCCTCTCCCCGCTGCCGCTCACGCTCCCGCGAAGAAGCAGGCAGCGCCTGGCGAAGCGGAAGGCGCAGAAAGAGAAGCTGGTCGAATGCATCCTTGCACCCCGACGCTGTCGGCACCATCCGCCACGGGACAGCAGTCACGACCTCGCAGAAGATGATAGCGTGCCCGAAGGCAAGCCCAAATCGGCGCTTGCACCGATACGCCGACCCCCGTCAGCACAGAGGCGCGAATGCGCCGGCGTGCGCCAAAAGCGGCCTTTTCTTTTGGACCGGGCATTGCCCAGCCATCCTCATGGCTGAATCCACCCGGGCGGCAGATTGCCGCCCCTGCGGCGCCTCCGGAAGAAAGCCCCCTCTCTGGGGGCGGGGAAGCAAAAAAGGCGGCCGGCCCTCCGGCCAGCCGCCCCGCGGTCTGTCTTTATGCCAAAAATCCCTTGAGGATCCGGTCCTCCGCTTCCTCCTCGGTGAGGCCCAGGGTCTCCAGCTTCAGCAGCTGGTCCCCGGCGATCTTGCCGATGGCGGCCTCGTGGATCAGCTGGGCCTCGGTGTCGTTGGCGGCGATCTCCGGCACGGAGCTGATCTTGGCCTGTCCCATAATAATGGAGTCGCACTGCACATGGCCGAAGCACTTGGCGTTGCCCACCACGCAGGGGCGGAACACCTGGGAGGACTCGTCCTGGGCCACAGACCGGGAGATGACCCGGCCCTTGGCGTCCTCACCGTTCAGCTCGATGACCATGTCGCTGTCCGCCACCTGGCGGCCGTGGGTCAGCAGCCGCTCTGTGATGACGGCCTCGGCCCCCTTGCCGCAGACGATCTTGGTGTACCGCTTGGTGGAGTCCACGCCCCGGATCTGCACCGTGTCCATCTGGATGGAGGCGCCCTCCTCCAGATACACGATGGTCTGGGGGTTCATGATCTTCTCGCCCCTGCCGTCCCCCTCAGCGTAGTGCTTTTCCGAGTAGTGGACATGGGAGTTTTTGCCCACATGGAAGGTGTGGATGCCGTCGTGGCGGGACTCCTGGTCGCCGCAGTTGTGGATGCCGCAGCCGGCCACGATCTCCACATCGCAGTCCCCGCCGATGTAGAAGTCGTTGTACACCGTCTCTTCCACACCGGACTTGGTGATGATGACGGGGATGTGGCAGGTCTCGCCCTTGGTCCCGTCCAGAATCCGGATGTCGATGCCGGCGTGGCCGTCGGTCCGGTCGTCGATCTTGATGTGCTCCGTGGACACCCGGCCGTCACAGCCGCAGTCCTTACGAATGTTGAAGGCCCCCACGGGCTTACCGATCAGGTCCGCGATCTTCTCCAGCAGCTCCCGGTCCACCTGTGTGTCCATCATACAGCAGCACCTTCTTTCGTCAGCACCGGGCACCCGGACAGGGTGTCCGCCAGGATCTGGGGCAGGATCTCCTCAGGTGTGCCCCGGTGGCGCAGCTCCCCGTCGCCCACCACGATGATCTCGTCTGCCAGGGAGATGATCCGCTCCTGGTGGGAGATGATAATCATGGTCGCGGTGCCGCTGGCGTGGATCTGTTCAAACGTCTCTGTCAGCCGGGCGAAGCTCCACAGGTCGATGCCCGCCTCCGGCTCGTCGAAGATCATCAGCTGGCTGCTGCGGGCCAGGATGGTGGCAATCTCGATGCGCTTCACCTCGCCGCCGGAGAGGGAGGCGTCCACCTCCCGGTCCAGATAGTCATTGGCGCACAGGCCCACCTTCGTCAGGTACTGGCAGCACTGGTCCTTGGACAGCTTCTCATTCCCGGAGGCGATGGTCAGCAGGTTGCGGACCGTCAGCCCCTTGAACCGGGGGGGCTGCTGGAAGCCGTAGCTGATGCCCAGACGGGCCCGCTCCGTGATTCCCAGGTCCGTGATATCCTGACCGTTCCACAGAATCTGGCCGCCGGTGGGCTTCACCAGACCCATGATGATCTTGGCCAGAGTGGTCTTGCCGCCGCCGTTGGGACCGGTGAACACCACCAGTCGGTGGTCGTCGATGGTCAGGGAGATGTCGTTTAAGATCCCCAGCTCACTGTCGCCCTCCCGGACGGCGTAGCTGATATGTTTCAATTCCAGCATACAATCGGAACCTCCTTTGCTGGCATCAATCCTCGCAGTTTCCCTATTTTAACAGAAACAACGGGAAAAAGCAATGAAAAAGGGAACTCTCGTCCTATGATATTTTAACCCTGGGGCGAATTTCATACGTGTGATTTTTGCAACAGGAACCGTTTTTTCCAAAGCGCATACACTGGGGAGAAAAGGAGGGACCTGGATGGAACAGACCATACATACTCCGGAGACCTATGACTTCCGGAAATACGACCAGATCTGGCGGCGGGTGGCCCCCAACCTGGAGCCCTATCCCGACCTGCGGGAGCCGGCGGTGCCCGCGATGGCGCCCCTGGCCTCTGGTGCCGCACCGCGGGCTTCCCAGCCGCCGGCCGGTGAGGACTTGGAGCACCTGCCCGGTGCGGAGGAGAACCCCTGCTGCATGGGCACCATGGCGCAGGAGGAACTGGGAGTGATCGAAGGGTTCATCGAGGTGGAGCTGGCAGACCGGCGGACCTATCAGGCATTCGCCCGGCGGGCACCGGCTTTCGCCCGGGGGACGATGCGGGATTTGGCAAACGCGTCGGGCGCAGCTGCCCGGCGGCTGATGACGGCCTACTACCTCATCACTGGGAACTGCTACCGCCCGGCGGTGGCCAGCGGACGGATTTCCATAGATAGCTGGTGCCCCGCCCTGCGGGAGCGGTACCATGTGGAGGCCTGCAACGGCATGAACTACCTGCGGGCGGGGGAGGAGACCACAGACCCCTGCCTGGGGAGGCTGCTGAAGGAGCTGGGAGAGGAATCCTACCGTCAGGCGGACCAGCTGATGGCCCTGCTGGAGCGGGCGCTGTGAGCGGAAAGAGGGGAAGGGCGCCGAAAAAACGCCGTTCCCCTCTTTTCCATGGCCGGAAAATGTGTTATACTAAATCTTAAATTTTGAAATCCAGCGGGAGGAACGGGATGTTTACCGGCTTTACAGACGAGACTGTGGACTTTATGTGGGGCATCCGCTTCAACAACGAGCGGGCTTGGTTTGAAGCTCACAAGGAGATTTATCTGACGCACTTTTATCAGCCCATGCGGGAGCTGGGGGACGAGCTCTATGACTACATCGCCGCCAAGCGGCCGGATCTGGGGCTCATCCGCAAGGTGACCCGGATCTACCGGGACGTCCGGCGGCTCCACGGCCGGGGGCCTTATAAGGAGAGCCTGTGGTTCTCTATCGAGCAGCCCTCGGAGGAGTGGACGGCCCACCCCACCTTCTGGTTCGAGCTGATGCCGGAGGGGTGGACCTGCGGCATGGGGTATTATATGCCCAAGCCGCTGACGATGGCCAAGCTGCGGGCCCGGATCGACCGGGACCCCGCCGCCATGGAGAAGCTGATGCGGAAGCTGAACCGCCAGAAGGAACTTGTCCTGGAGACGGAGGACTACAAGCGCCCCAGGGCCCCGGCCCCTTCCAAACTGCTGGAGCCCTGGTACCGGGCCAGGAGCTTCACCATCTGTCACAATGACAAGCTGACGGACGAGCTGTTCAGCCGGGACATCGTGGAGCGCCTGAGACAGGACTTCACCTTCCTGCTGCCCTATTACGACTACTTCGTCACCCTGGAGGGCGACCCGGATCCCCGGGATGCTGCCCCGGTCTGATTTTACAAAAGGAGAGCGATCAAAGATGAAAGCATGTCCCGAGAGAAGCGCGGCCCTGGCGCTGCTGCGCAAGTACAATGCCGAGCCCTTCCATATCCAGCACGGCCTGACGGTGGAGGGCGTCATGCGCTGGTACGCTCAGGAGCTGGGTTACGGCGAGGACGCGGATTTCTGGGCCGCCGTGGGCCTGCTCCACGATGTGGACTTTGAGAAGTGGCCGGAGGCGCACTGCAAAAAGGCTCCGGAGCTGCTGGCGGAGATCGGCTGCAGCGACGAGTTCATTCACGCCGTATGCAGCCACGGATACGGCCTGTGCTCTGACGTGGAGCCCACGGAGGAGATGGAGAAGGTCCTCTTTGCCGCGGACGAGCTGACGGGCCTCATCGGCGCGGCGGCGCTGATGCGCCCCAGCAAGAGCTGCCAGGACATGGAGGTCAGCTCCCTGAAGAAGAAGTTCAAGGACAAGAAGTTCGCCGCCGGCTGCTCCCGGGACGTCATCAAGACCGGGGCTGAGCGGCTGGGGTGGACGCTGGAAGAGCTGATGGAAAAAACCCTCCAGGCTCAGCGGAGCTGCGAGGAGAGCGTGGCGGCCCAGATGGCGGCCCTGTAACCCTGTATGGAAAACTGAGAACAGCCGGCCCTGGTGGGGGCCGGCTGTTCCTGATTCAGCGGTGGAGGGCGGTCAGAGGAGCTTTTCATAGGCGATTTTCTCACTGTTGTCGAACCGGATGGTGCCCCGGTACTGAAACCCCTGCTTGGCCAGGATATGCTGCATTTTATGATTTCCCGCGTCTGTGTCCACCCGAAATTCCCGGCCCCCCCGATCCCGGCACAGGTCCTCCACCAGCTGGAAGGCCGTACCGGCGGCGCCCCGGCCCCGGGCCGCGTCGGATAGGGCCAGGCGGTGTACCACTACATAGGGCTCCTCCCGGGCCCAGGTGCCGTTCAGATGGTCGTAGGCCGGTTCTCCGTCGAAATCGACGCAGAGGTAGCCTAGAGGGATGCCGTCCTCCTCCAGAAAATACCCTTTTCCCGTTCGGACGTCCCGTTCCAGGCAGTCCCGGTCCGGATAGCCCGTCTGCCACTGGTCGATCCCCTGTGCCCGCAGGTGGGCCTTGGCCTGGTTGATGATGTCCATAGCCAGCTCCACCTCGGAAAGTGCGGCGGCTCTCAGTCTGCGCATACGACTCCTCCTTTTGGTGCCGCGCCGGGAAACTACCGCACCGCTCTTGACGGACCGTTTCCGGGTGCAGTACAATATCCAATGGAATTTTTTCAAGATACTGGATTTCCTGTATATTATATGATTCATCTAATATCTTGTCAATAGAGAGGGGAGAAACGTTTGGAGATCAACGCAGTGGTGTCGGAGAACGCCCGGCGGCTCCGGGAGGAGAAGCGGCTGACGCTGGACGAGGCCGCCCGTCTAACGGGGGTGTCCCGCAGTATGCTGGCCCAGATCGAGAAGGGGGACGTGAACCCCACCATCTCCATGGTGTGGAAGATCGCCAACGGTTACAAGGTGTCTTTCACCTCGCTGGTGGAGCCGGCCCGGGAGCGGCCGGTGCTGCTGCGGGGCGATGACGCGCCGATTCTGGAGGAGGATGGGGGGAGGTACCGGAACTGCCCGGCCTTCCCCTTTGACGGGGAGCGGGGGTTCGAGACCTATCGGATCGTGATGCTCCCCGGCGGCGCACTGGAGGCCCAGCCCCATCTGCCGGGGACGGAGGAGTATGTGACCGTCTTCGCCGGGGAGGCGGAGATCGGCCTGCCGGGGGAGACCTACCGGCTCCGGACCGGCGACTCCCTGCGCTTCCCGGCGGACCAGCCCCACCGCTACCGGAACCCGGGGACGGAGGAGACTCAACTCAGTATGCTGATCTGGTACAGGCATTAAAGAACCAGCCCGGGCCTGACGGCCCGGGCTGGGGCATTTTTCAGGAGAGGGGGCCGGGTCACCGCCTCCGCCGGCCCCATAGGAAGCCCAGGGAGAACAGCACCGCCAGCATCAGCAGGGAGAGCGCATTGGCCGCCAAGGTTTCCGGCGGCCCCCAGCTGTGATTGGAAAAGGGGATCACCAGCCGGCAGGCCAGGGAAAACAGCGGGAGGCCGGGGTACTGCCCCAGCCCCGCCAGCAGGAAGCTCCGGGCCTCACTGGAGACAAAGTGGAACTGCCACACGTACAGGGCAAAGCTCACCAGGCTGGGCCACTGGGTCAGCAGCAGGCAGGCGGGGTAGCTCCTTTCGGAGCGGCCGCACAGATGCCCCAGCCAGAGGCAGAACACGATGGCTGCAGGCACCTGGATATAAAATGCCAGTGTAAACAGGAAGGCAGGGCCGTTCAGGGACACGGCGGTGAGCCAGTTGCACAGCCAGCCCCACAGGCCGGGCACCAGGGCCAGCAGCAGGAGCTTCCAGGTCTTCATAGGGCGCCTCCTTTTCAAAAAGAAAGAGGTGTCTCTGCTTGAAAGAAACAGAAACACCTCCTGATGCTTTATTCCATGCTGATAATATAATAGTACACAGGCTGTCCGCCGGAGAGGACCGCCACCTCCGCACCGGGACACACCTCTTCAAACAGGGCCCCGGCCTTCTGAGCGTCCGCCTCCTGCACATCCTCGCCGAAGTACAGGGAGATGAAGGAGGCCTCCCGCCCGGCGGCGTCCTCCGCCAGCTTGTGGAGCAGCGTGTCAAGGGAACCGTCCGTGTCGAAGAGCTTGCCTTCCTCCAGGGCCAGATAATCGCCCTCCTTGATGGCGAAGCCGTCGAAGTCGGAGTCCCGGGCGGCGTATGTGATCTGGGCCGTGGTGACGGAGCTGAGGCTTCCCGTCATGGCGTCAGTAATGGTCTGGGCATCCGGCGCGTCGAAATCCACGTTCATCATGGCGGTGATGCCCTGGGGCACGGTCTTGGTGGGGATCACCACCACCTGCTTCTCCGTCAGGGCGGCACACTGCTGGGCTGCCATAATAATGTTGCCGTTGTTGGGCAGGACGAACACCGTCTCCGCCGGGATCTTGTTCACGCCCT
Source organism: Oscillibacter acetigenes (assembly GCF_025567605.1). Classification (NCBI taxonomy): domain Bacteria; kingdom Bacillati; phylum Bacillota; class Clostridia; order Eubacteriales; family Oscillospiraceae; genus Oscillibacter; species Oscillibacter acetigenes. Next base: position 435,497 of record NZ_JAOQKG010000001.1, read on the forward strand.
CCAGAATACTCTCGGTGGAGGGGTTCATGGTCTGCCCACCGGACACCACACCGTCGGCCCCCAGGTCCCGGAACACGGCGGCCAGGCCGTCCCCAGCACACACCGCCAGAAAGCCGTAGGGCTTCTCCGGCGCCGCCACGGCGGGCGTTTCTTCCACGGGGACGGACTCCAGCTCCGCCTCCACCGCGTCCAGGTCATCGGTGCTCTGGACGTGCTTGCCCGCGGCCAGGTCGTCCGCCTGGGTCCGCATGTTCTCGATCTTGGCCAGCTCCAGGGTACCGTATTTCTGGGCCTCGTTCAGGGCGTTGCCGGGGATGTTGGTGTGGACGTGGACCTTAAAGGCCTCGTCGTCCTCGCCGATCACCAGACTGTCACCGATGCTGTTGAGATATGTCCGCAGCGGCTCCAGCGAGATATCGGCCATGGCCTTGCGGACGATGAATACCGTGTCGAAGGCGAAGGTGATGTCCTCCGCCGCCATGGTGGCGAAGTCTGCCTTCTCCTCTCTGGACTCGCCAGCCTCCGTCTCGGGCATGGGCTCGCCCCGCAGTTCCGCCAGCATGCCGTCCAGGATCAGGAGATAGCCCTTGCCGCCGGCGTCCACCACGCCGGCCTTTTTCAGCACCGGGTTCATCTCGGTGGTCTGGGCCAGGGCGGCATAGCCCACTCGGATGGCGTCCTCCAGGACCCGCTCCAGGTCCGTCTCTCCGGCGGCGGCTGTGTCCACCGCCTGCTTGGCGGCAAGACGGGAGACGGTGAGTACCGTGCCCTCGGCGGGCTTCATCACCGCCTTGTAGGCGGCGGAGACACCCTCCTGCATGGCGGCGGCGAAAGCGGCGGCGTCCGCAGTCTCCCGGCCCTTCAGGGCCTTGGACAGGCCTCGGAACAGCAGGGAGAGAATGACGCCGGAATTGCCGCGGGCCCCCCGCAGCAGGGCGGAGGCAGTGACGGAGGCCGCCTGCTCCACAGTGGCGGGCTCGCTCTTGCGCAGCTCCGTCACGGCGGTGCCGATGGTCATGGACATATTGGTGCCCGTGTCGCCGTCGGGCACGGGAAAGACGTTCAGGTCGTTGATGGCCTGCTTCTGGGCCGTGATGACGGCTGCGCCGTGGAGCACCATCCGCTTGAACAGTGCGCCGGTGATTTGTTCGTTCATCTGTCTCGTTCCTCCCTCACAGGGTCATGGAATCCACGCACACGTCCACGTCCTTGACGGTGACGCCGGTGTTCCGGGTGACGACATAGCGCACTTCATTCATGATGGAGCGGCAGACCGCGGGGAGATTGACGCCGTTTTCCACGATGATGTGGAGCTCGATGGAGATGGAGTTGTCGTCGTGATAAGTGATGCTGACGCCCTTGCTCATGGCCTCCCGGCGCAACAGATGCACCAGGCCGTCCGTCATGGAGCGGTAGGCCATGCCCTTGACGCCGAAGCAGTTGGTGGCCGCCATGCCGGTGATGTTGGAGAAGACGGCGCTGCTGACGGTGATATCGCCGTGGTCAGACTTGAATTGAATCATGAGAACGTCCTTTCTTTCCCAGGAGTTTGGCACGAAGGGCGGCGGGCCGCCTGCTCTGGACAGCGGCTGTCCACAGCCTGTACTTTGAGAACCTTATTATATACGATTCCCCGTGAAAGTACAAGTCTAAAAAAGACCCGGCTCCGGCGCGGAAAGCTATTGAAATCTTCCGCGGCTTGCCGTAAAATAGACAAATCACGGGATTTTTCAGAAACTGAAGGCCACAGAGGTGAAGGCTGGAGGGGAAAGGAGAGCGACCCAATGAAAAACAAGGGCCCGCTGTATGTGCTGACCTGCTATGTCATCTGGGGCCTGCTGCCCATCTTCTGGAAGCTGCTGGCCCAGGTGGATTCCCTGTATGTGCTGGCCAGCCGCATCGTGTGGTCCATGGTGCTCACCGGAGGCATCCTGCTGCTGCGGCGGGACCGGCTGGCCGGTGTGCGGGCCGCGTTCCGGGACCGGAGGGAGTGGGGGCTGCTGGCCGCTGCGGGCTGCGTGGTCTGCGTCAACTGGGGCGTCTACATCTGGGCGGTGGCCAACGGGCACATGATCGACTCCAGCCTCGCCTACTATATGAATCCCATCCTGGCGATCCTGTTGGGGACGGTCCTGTTCCGGGAGCGGCTGACAAAGCTCCAGTGGCTGGCGGTGGCGGTGACCTTCGCGGGACTGGTAATCACTGTCATCCGCTACCGGCAGATCCCCTGGATCGCCCTGGTGATCGGCGGCAGCTTTGCTGTTTACGGGGCGCTGAAGAAGCAGGTCCGTTCCGACGCGGCGGTCTCCACCTTTGTGGAGACGCTGACCCTGGCGCCCTTTGCCCTGGTGCTGATCTTCTGGATGGAGGCCCACGGCACCGGCGCCGCCGGGGTCCTCTCTGGTTGGCAGTGGCTGCTGCTGCCGGTGTCCGGCGTGGTGACCACTGTGCCGCTGATGTTCTTCGCCGCCGGCATGAAAACCACGCCAATGACCCTCTCCGGCATTCTGATGTATATCAACCCCACCATGCAGCTGCTGCTGTCCGTGGCGCTGTATGGAGAGGCATTCACCGCCACCCACGCCATTTTGTTCGGCTTCGTCTGGACGGGGCTGATCCTGTACCTGATCTCCGGCGCCCGCGAGAACCGGAGGCACCGAGAGGAGGAAAAACCATGCGTGTGATTACCGGCACTGCCCGCGGCCGCCGGCTGAAGGAGCTGGAAGGGACGGAGACCCGCCCCACCACCGACCGGGTGAAGGAGGGGCTCTTCAGCGCCCTGCAGTTCGACATCGAGGGGCGCCGGGTGCTGGACCTGTTCGCCGGAACCGGCCAGCTGGGCATCGAGTGCCTCAGCCGGGGTGCCGCCTCTGCCGTGTTCGTGGACCGGCGGGCCGACGCCGTGAAGCTGATTCGGGAGAATTTGAAGCTGACGGAGCTCCAGGACCGGGCCCGGGTAGTGGCGGGGGACTCCATGGAGTTTCTGCGGTCACTGCGGGAGCGGTTTGACATCGTGTTTCTGGACCCTCCCTATGAGGCGGGGCTGCTGGAGCCCGCCGTCGCCCATCTGACAGCGTTTGACATTCTCAATCCCCATGGTATAATTGTGGCAGAACACCCGGCGGACCGGAGCCTTCCGGCGCCTGCGGCGCCCTACCGGGTGCGCCGCACCTACCGTTACGGCAGGATCGCCCTGACGCTGATCCGCCGGGGCGGAGACCGAGAAAACGAGGAATGACCCCCATGAGAACAGCGATTTGCTCCGGCTCTTTCGACCCCATCACCCTGGGGCATTTGGATATCATCCGGCGGGCGGCTGCCTGCTTTGACCGGGTCTGTGTCTGTGTCAGCCCCAACGCTGAAAAGCGAAACCAGATGTTCACACCGGAGCAGAAGCTCCAGCTGGTGCGGACGGCGGTGGCGGACCTGCCCAATGTGGAGGCGGAGCTGTGGCCGGGCCTGCTGGCGGATTTCGCGGTGCGGCACCATGCCTCCGCCATCGTCCGGGGCGTGCGCAACACCACGGACTTTGACGTGGAATATCAGATGGCTCTCATCAACCGGGGGATCCATCCGGAGCTGGAAACGCTGCTACTGCCTGCCAGCGCGGCATATCAGCACTTCAGCTCCTCCATGGCTCGGGAGATGATCCGCTATCACCAGCCGCTTGAAAACTATTTGCCCGCGTCCATCGTGCCTCTGGTGCGGGAGATGACGGAAAAGAAGGAAGGATGAGTCCCATGGCAAATGATGTGAACCGTTTGATCGATATGCTGTACGAGCGGATCGAGGACGCCAAGTCCCCGGCCCTGAAACCCAATATGAGCATGGTGGACCGGGACGAGCTGCTGGATCTGCTGGACGAGCTGCGGGCCCAGCTGCCGGTGGAGATCAAGCGCGCCCAGGAGCTGCTCTCCGCCCGGGACAAGTTTGTGGAGGATGCCAAACGGGACGTGGACCGGATGATGCGTCAGGCGGAGCTGGATGCCAAGACCAAGGTGTCCGACAGCGAGGTGCTCTATGCGGCCAAGGAGAAGGCCCGCCAGATGGTGGCCCGGGCGGAGGAGCGCTGCCGCCAGTTGTACCAGGTGACCAATGAGTATGCCGAGGACGCCCTGGCCCGCACGGAGGAGGCGGTGCAGATGGCGCTGGATGAGGTGAAGCAGCAGCGGGTGCGGTTCCGCAGTGCCTCCGCTGCCAAAATGCAGGAGCAGCGGGACAAGCTGGACGGCAGGACCCCGCCCCAGGAGGATGGCGGCGAGGAGTGATGCCGCAGGTCAACCGTAATCTTAAAAATTTGTGAAAAACGCCAAAGGATTTGGCGAAACTTTTTTGGAATACTCTAGATGTTGCGGAGAAAATGAAAAAAAGCACCCCATGGCACAAGTTCTTGCGTCATGGGGTGTTTTTTATTTTACGTAAACTTGTCAAAGAGATGTCGAACATCTGTTTTAAAATGGCGATTTTGGCCGAAAAATGCCATAATTTGGCGTTCTTAGCGGCGGTTTTCCCGGAAAAAACTGCTTGCAATCCCGGCCAATTTCGCTTATACTCAGAGCATGTGGTGGGGAAAAGTGGGTAAAAGTAGAGATTAAGTGCCAAAGAGACCCCATCCAGACCCAAAAAACGCGGGAAAGGGGGGATCAACCGTGGCCAGGCTGTTGGGAAAATCCAACAACAGCATCGACTCCAAGGGCCGTCTGGTGATCCCCTCCGCCATGCGGGAGGCCCTGGGCGACACGTTCTACATTACCATCGGCGCGGAGCACTGCCTGACCATTTACCCTCAGGCCAAGTGGGACCAGATGTCCGAGGAGATGGACGACCTCTCCTATACAGAGGCCCGGGCGCTGACGCTGCTATACGCCAACGCCGTCCAGTGTGAGCCGGACGCCCAGGGGCGGGTGCTGATCCCTGCCAGCCTTCGGGCCCACGCGGGACTGAAAAAGACCGCCACCATCGTGGGATTGAATTCCTTCGCCGAGATCTGGGACGAGAAGACCTGGACGGAGCGGGAGCAGCGGATGCTGGAGAGCGACGATATGGCCGCGGCCATGGACGCCCTGGCCCGTGTCCGGCGCAGCCGCGGGTGAGTGCCGATGGAATACACGCACAAGCCTGTTCTGCTGGACGCCTGCATCCAAGCACTGAACATCCGCCCCGATGGGATCTATGTGGACGGCACCCTGGGACGAGCCGGACACTCTCGGGAGATCGCCGGTCGGCTGACCACCGGGCGGCTCATCTGCATCGACCGGGACCAGGCCGCCATCGACGCGGCGCAGGACCGTCTGGCCCCCTGGCTGGCCCGGGTGACGCTGATCCACAGCAACTTTTCGGAATTGAAGGAGGTCCTGTCCCGGTGCGGTGTCAGCGGCGCCGACGGGATGCTCTTTGACTTGGGCGTGTCCTCTCCCCAGCTGGACGACGCCTCACGGGGCTTCTCCTATATGCAGGACGCCCCGCTGGACATGCGGATGGACACCTCCGCCCCCCTGAGCGCCGCGGACATCGTGAACACCTGGAGCCAGGAGGAGCTGCGGCGCATCCTGTTTGAATACGGCGAGGAGCGGTACGCCCCCGCCATCGCGAGAGCCATCGTCCGGGCGCGGGAGACCGCGCCTGTGAAGACCACCCTGGAGCTGGTGGAGATCATCAAGAGCGCCATGCCTCCCGCAGCTCTGCGGGAGAAGCAGCACCCGGCCAAGCGGAGCTTTCAGGCCATCCGGATCGCGGTCAACGGTGAACTGGATGCCCTGCCCCCCATGCTGCGGGCGGCGGTGGACGGGCTGAACCCCGGCGGTCGCCTGGCCGTCATCACCTTCCACTCTCTGGAGGACCGGATCGTCAAGCGGACGCTGGCGGAGCTGGCCCGGGGATGCGTCTGCCCGCCGGAGTTTCCGGTGTGCGTGTGCGGCAAAAAGCCCCAGGTGCGGCTGGTGACCCGCAAGCCCGTCACGGCGGGCGGCGCGGAGCTGGAGGAGAATCCAAGGGCCCGCAGCGCCAAGCTGCGGGTGGCGGAAAAGTTCGGCTTTGACCTTTGACCACACCGGGACCATCCGGTGTTAATGTGTGTGAGAACGGCTCCGTGCCGGTATGGCGGAGCAAAAGGAGGGACCTTCTTTGGCAGCAGCGCGGGAACTGCGGTACAACAGCCGCAGCGCGGTATATGGGGACTTGGCGTACGACCTGGACCGGGAAGTCCGGGAGCGCGCTCTTCGGCACGCCGGAGAGGCTCCCCGTCACCAGACGGCGGTAGAGGCCGTCCCCAAGGCGAAGCCCCGGGTGCGGAGCCTCTCCAAGGCGCAGGTACGCCAGCGGCAGAAGGTGTCCGTCCTCTCCGTTTTGGGCGTGGGCGCGGCCATCGGCCTTGCAGTGATGGTGCTGATGGGCTACATCCAGCTGACGATCATCTCCGACGAGGTGGTGTCCCTCCAGAACCAGCTGGAGGAGCTGCAGACGGAGAACGTCACACTCACCGCCCAGCACGAGCAGATGTTTGACCTGGCCACCGTGAAAGAGGTGGCGGAGGCGGCGGGCATGAGCAAGCCCAGCAGCAGCCAGATCTATTACATCGATCTGTCGGAGGGCGACAGTGCCGTGGTCTATCAGCAGGAGGAGTCCAATCTGCTCAGCCGTTTGCTGACCTCGCTGAACCACGGGATCTACGCCGTGGTGGAATATTTCGAGTGACGGCCGCACTATAATGAAGCGAACGGTGGGGAGTAAGAAGGGGGCCTTCTTACTCCTTGCTTTGGTATTGCGTATGGACGGGGGAAGCGGCCCCGGCGTTCCGAAAGGAGAACAGGCATGACGGACAGACCCAGAAGAAAGAGCGACGCCGCCCGCCGGGCGAACCAGGTAATCCGGGGCAGGACGATGCTCATCATGCTGCTGTTGGGTGTGGCCTCCTTCACAGTGCTGTTTTGGAAGCTGTACGATCTGCAGATCAACCGGCACGACGAACTGAAGGCCGAGGCGGTGAGCCAGCAGACCGACAGCATGGTCATCAGCGCCTCCCGGGGGACGATCTACGACAAAAACGGCGAGATCATGGCCATCTCCTACTCCACGGAGACAGTCTTACTGGATCCCGGTGGCGTCCAGGACTTTGTAGAGTCCCAGGAGCAGAAGATCCAGGATGCGGCCGAGGAGGCTGCCGAGAAGGGAGCGCCTTACACGGCGCCGGAGGTGCTGGACCAGGCGTATATCGCCCGGGGCCTCAGCCGCATTCTGGATGTGGAGGAGGAGACCATCCTGGAGCACCTGGAGAACACCGCCAACCGATACTGGGAGGTCAAAAAGAAGGTAGACCAGGACGTGGCCGACGAGGTCCGCCGGTTCATCAACGGAGAGATCGACGATGAGGGGAACCAGCTTACCACGGTGGACGAGGACGGCAACACCGTTCTCATCTCTACCGGCGGGCGGCCCACCCGGCTCCAAGGCATCTCCCTGACGCCGGACACCAAGCGGCTGTATCCCTTCGGCTCTCTGGCAGGCAATGTGATAGGGTTCGTCAATGCCAACAATATGGGCGCCTACGGGCTGGAGGCGTCCTATGATGACGTGCTCAGCGGCAGCACTGGACTGACCATCACGCCTACCAACGTAAACGGCACGCCGTTGTTGTTCAGCGGCGGCGAGCAGATGTTTGATGCGGAGAATGGCAGCAGCTTGGTGCTGACTCTGGACACCAACGTCCAGTACGCCCTGGAAAAGGGCCTGGAGAGTATGCTGGATAAGTACGACGCGGCCAACGGCGGCACCGGCATCGTCATGGACGTGAACACCGGCGGCATTGTGGCCATGGCCTCCTATCCCAACTATGATCCGGGAGACTTTTCCACCATCTATACTGAGGGACTTCAGGCGGAATTGGATGCCGCTCTGGCGGAGATCCAGCAGAACCGCAGCACCTACGAGACGGAGGAGGCGTACAATCAGGCGCTGGCGAATGCCCGGGCCACCATCCAGTTCAAGCAGTGGCGGAACAAGTGCTATCAGGACACCTACGAGCCCGGCTCCACCTTCAAGCCCATCACGCTGGCCACGGCCCTGGAGGAGGGCGTGGTGAACATGAACACCACCTTCACCTGCACCGGCTCCATCCACGTGGAGGGCTGGGGAAAAGCCATCAACTGTTCCAAGCGGGCCGGCCACGGCACCCAGACCCTGAAGGTGGCTACCGGCAACTCCTGCAACCCGGCCTTCGTCACCATGGGCCTGAAGATCGGCACGGAGGCATACTACCGCTATCTGAAGTCCTTCGGCCTCATGGAGACCACCGGTATCGACCTGCCTGCGGAGGCGGAAGGCATCTTTGCCAATGAGGACAGCTTCAACTCCAACGTGGTTTCCCTGGCGGCCTACTCCTTCGGACAGACCTTCAACGTCACGCCCCTGGAGCTGATCCGGGCCCAGGCAGCCACCATCAACGGCGGCTATCTGTATACCCCCTATCTGGTAGAACAGGTGCTGGACGACGAGGGCAACATCCTCAGTCAGCACGAGACCACAGCGGTGCGGCAGGTCATCAGTGAGGAGACCTCCGCCAAGGTGCGGGAGTGCCTGGAGTGGGTGGTGTCCGACGGCGGCGGCCGCAACGGACAGGTGACGGGCTACCGCATCGGCGGCAAGACCGGCACTGCGGATAAAACCGGCACCAAGGACGTGGTGGTGTCCTTTATGTGCTTCGCCCCGGCGGACGACCCACAGTACATCATGCTGCTGACCATGGACACCCCCAGCCGCACGACCGGCACTGCCGTGTTCGGCGGCACCATGGTGGCCCCGGTGGCCAGCCAGATCATGAGCGAGATCCTGCCTCTGCTGGGCGTTGAGCCGGATTACACCGCCGAGGAGCTGGTGGGCGCTGACACCACGGTTCCCAATGTGGTGGGACAGACCAGGGAGGCCGCTGAAGATCGGCTGGCTGACCTGGGCTTCACCTTCCGCACTGTGGGGGACGGGGACACGGTCACCGACCAGACCCCCGCCGGCGGCGCCATCGTGCCGGGAAATGCCTCCATCATCCTCTACCTGGGGCAGGAGAAGCCGGACACCCCCTGCACCGTGCCCAATGTGGTGGGGAAGAGCGCCTCAGAGGCCAACAAGGCCATCACCAACGCCGGACTTATCATGAAGGTGACCGGTACCACCACAGCCAGCTCCGGCAATGTCTACGCCATTACCCAGTCTCTCCCTGCGGGCACGGAGGTGGCGGCGGGCACGGTGGTGACCGTCCAGTTCGGCGACAACTCTGTCCTGGATTGAGAAAGCAGGTTCTGCATGGTTTTTGGCACCTTCCTCCGTATACTTTGCAAATCCCCTTGTTTATAATGAGGGACGGCAAACTGCTGCCAGACTGAACAAAAGGGGTGTGCATACAATGCATTTGAAAACGCTGCTGGCAGGGCTCTCCCTGCGGTCCGCTACCGCGGACATGGAGACGGAGATCACCCATATCAGCTATGACTCCCGGACCACGGCACCCGGGGACGTCTTCGTGGCCATGACCGGCTTTGCCACCGACGGCCACGCCTATATCGGAAAGGCTGTGGCGGCGGGAGCCGCCGCGGTGGTGTGTGAGCGACCGCCGGAGGACAGCTCCGTGCCCTATGTCCTGGTGGAGAACTCTCGCCGGGCCCTGGCGGTGATGGCCGCCAACTATTACGGCCATCCGGCAGACAGCATGACCATGGTGGCCGTCACCGGCACCAACGGCAAGACCACCACCACCTATCTGCTCAAGGCCATCCTGGAACAGGAGCTGGGGGCCAAGGTGGGCCTGATCGGCACCAACCAGGATCTGATCGGCGATGAGGTGGTGCCCACTGAGCGCACCACGCCGGAGTCCCTGGAGCTCCAGGAGCTGTTTGCCCGGATGCGCTCCGCTGGCTGCACCCATGTGGTGATGGAGGCATCCTCCCACGCTCTGGCGCTGGACCGGGTGTACGGTATCCACTACGCGGTGGGCATTTTCACCAACCTGACCCAGGACCACCTGGATTTCCACAAGACCATGGAAGCCTACTGCGACGCCAAGGCCATCCTGTTCCAGAACTGCGACGTGGGCGTCTGCAACGCCGACGATCCCTGGACAGAGCGGCTGCTGCAAAACGCCGCATGTCGGCAGTACTTCTATGCAGAGCACGCCGCGGCAGACCTGCGGGCGGAGCATATCACCCTTGCGGCGGACCACATCGCCTTCGATGCGGTGACAAAGGATAGCCGCACGCCCATCAAAGTTGGCATTCCCGGCGGGTTTATGGTATATAATACGCTGGATGTGCTGGGTGCGGCTCTGGCTCTGGGCGTTCCTCTGGAAAAGAGCGCCCGGGTGCTGGCTGCAGTTCCCCATGTGAAGGGGCGGGTGGAAGTGGTCCCCACACCGGGAAAGGACTACACGGTCCTGATCGACTACTCCCACACGCCGGATAGTCTGGAGAATATTCTTCGCACCGTGAAGGGCTTTGCCAAGGGACGCACCGTGGCCCTGTTCGGCTGCGGCGGCGACCGGGACCGGACCAAGCGGCCTATTATGGGCAGCGTGGCGGCGGAGCTGGCGGACTTTGTGGTGGTGACCTCCGACAACCCCCGGACCGAGGACCCGGAGGCCATCATCGCCGACATCCTGCCGGGCCTGGAGGGCAGCGGCACCCCCTACCAGGTGATCTGCGACCGGGTGGAGGCCATCCACTGGGCGATGGACCACGCGCAGCCCGGCGATGTGATCGCCCTGTGCGGCAAGGGCCACGAGACCTACCAGGAAGTGAACCACGAGAAGCACCACATGGACGAACGGGAGATCGTGGCGGAGCACTTGACGGGGAAGTAACCGCCGGACGTCCGGCGTCAAGCGGTTTGCCGCAGGCAAACCCTTGAAATCGGCTGAATTCACTTCGGGCGATTTGAGTCAAATGCGGGGTCCCCACAAAATCGGAGATTTTGTGGGGCGTGAACCACGAGAAGCACCACATGGACGAACGGGAGATCGTGGCGGAGCACTTGGCGGGGAAGTGACCGCCGGGCGTCCGGCGTCAAGCGGTTTGCCGCAGGCAAACCCTTGAAATCGGCTGAATTCACTTCGGGCGGTCCGCGTGAAATGCGGCGGTCAGCCGTGGGCGGCGCCGCATGGACAATGGGATACGGCGGGACATCCGGCGGAGGATCGGCCGCCGGAGAACCGCTGGAATCAGGAACGTACCAAAGGGCCGGGGCTGTGCCCGGCGAAGGAGAGGGAGACGGATATATGACACTTTCTTTGATCGCGGCGGCCGTCAGCTTTGTGCTGACGCTGCTCATCGGCAGATTTCTCATCCCGGAGCTGCGCAAGCTGAAGGCCGGCCAGGAGATCCGGGAGGACGGACCCACGTGGCACAAGTCCAAGGCCGGCACGCCCACCATGGGCGGCATCATGTTCATCCTGGGTGCGGGCGTCACCGTGTTCATCCTGGGTTGGAGCTTCATGCTGGAGGGGGTGTTCTGGCACCTCTACGTGTATCTCTTCGCCCTGATCTTCGGCCTGATCGGCTTTGTGGACGACTACCGCAAGGTCCGCCAGCACCAGAACGAGGGACTGACGGCCCGGCAGAAGTTCATCCTTCAGCTGGCGGCGGCGGTGGTGTTCCTGGTGCTGATGCGGTACGAGGGCCTGCTGACCAACGACCTGTATATCCCCTTCCTGAACATGAGCTTTACCATCAACTGGATCGTGTATCTGATCTTCGCGGCCTTCGTCATTGTGGGCTGCGTCAACGCTGTGAATCTGACCGACGGCATCGACGGGCTGGCTGCCAGCGTCACCTTTGTGGTGATGGCGTTCTTCACCGTAGCCGGCGTCCTCTGGAGCACCTACGGCATCCAGGCTCTGTTCCCGGCGGCTATGGCGGGAGGGCTGGCAGCCTTCTTCGTCTATAACCACCACCCTGCCAAGGTGTTCATGGGGGACACCGGCAGCCTGTTTCTGGGCGGCGCGGTGGCGGCCCTGGCCTTTGTGTTCGATATGCCCCTGGTGTTGATCCCCGTAGGCATCATCTACATTCTGGAGACGCTGTCCGATATTATCCAGGTGGGTTACTTCAAGCTGACCCACGGCAAGCGGTTCTTCAAGATGGCCCCCCTGCACCACCACCTGGAGCTCTCCGGCTGGAGTGAGGCGAAGCTGGTGGCGGTATTCTCCCTGGTGACGCTGGCGGGCTGCGTCCTGGCCTATCTGGGCGTCCAGGGACGATTCTGAGCACTCTGCGCCGGCCCGCTGCGGAGCGCGGCAAGATCCACAGACCCCGAGAGGAGGGAAGCAGTATGGTACGGCAGAAAAAAGCCCCGGCGGCCCGCCGGCGACCCATGAGTCGGGAAGAGGCCCTGGCCCGGCAGGAGCGCCAGCAGCGCCGGCGGGAGCTGGAGCAGGAGAGCCGGGAATTGGCCAAGGGGCCCATTGACCTGCCCTTCTTCATCCTGGTGATGCTGTTGACCGGCGTGGGCCTGGTGATGCTGCTGTCCGCCAGCTTCCCCTCCGCCTATTACGAGACGGACGGCCAGAACCCCATGTCCTACTTTATCCGCCAGGGCGTGTTCGCCATCATGGGCGTGGCGGCCATGCTCTTCATTGGCAAGATCAACTATCAGCGGTTCCGCGGTCTTGCAAAGCCGCTGCTGTATCTGGCCGTCATTCTGCTGATCCTGGTGATTGTTCCGGGCAACCCCTTGGCCATTACCCGGAACAACGCCACCCGCTGGCTGGGCATTCCAGGTACTTCGCTGCAGTTCCAGCCCTCGGAGATCGCAAAGCTGGCGGTGGTGATCTATTTTGCCGACAGCATCTCCAAGAAAAAGGACCGTATGCAGACGTTCCGCTACGGCATCGCCCCCTATGCGGTGCTGCTGATTGTCTTGGCAGCCCTGGTGGGCATCGAGCCCCACCTCTCCGGCGCCATCCTCATCATGGGCGCCGGCGCGGTGATGATGCTGGTGGGCGGCATCCACTGGAGATGGGTGGGGCTGGCTATGGGTGCAGCCGGACTGCTGCTGTATCTGGTGCTGGGCGTGATCGGCTACAACGCCTCCCGCATCGAGATGTGGCACAACCCCTGGCTGGATCCCCAGGGAGCCGGTTACCAGCTGCGCCAGAGCCTCATCACCATCGGCTCCGGCGGGCTGTGGGGCGTGGGCCTGGGGAAGAGCCGCCAGAAGTTTCTCTATCTGCCGGAGGAGCACAACGATTTCATCTTCGCCATCGTCTGCGAGGAGCTGGGCCTGATTGGCGCCACCGTTATCATGCTGCTGTTCGCGGCGCTGATTCTCCGGGGCTTCTGGATCGCCCTCCATGCCCGGGACCGGTTCGGCAGCCTGATGGTGGTGGGCGTCATGACCCTGGTGGGCCTTCAGACCTTTTTGAACATCGGCGTGGTGACGGGCCTGCTGCCCACCACCGGCATCTCCCTGCCGTTTTTCAGCTATGGCGGCACGGCGCTGTCCATCCAGCTGGCGGAGATGGGCATCGTCCTGTCGGTATCCCGGCAGATGAAGCCTACAAAGGCGGGGTAGTACGACCCAGAGGAGTTAAGAGATAAAAGATAAGAGATAAAGGCGGAATCTCAAAATGTCCGGCTGTGCCGGACACCGAATCTCTTCTCCCTTCACTTTTATCTCATATCTTTCGATTGGAGTGCAGCAAAGTGGAAGCATCATTGAAGAAGGTGATCTTCACCTGCGGCGGCACGGCTGGGCACGTGAACCCGGCTATCGCGCTGGCCCAGCTGATGCGCGAAAAGGACCCGGAGACAGAATTTTTGTTCGTGGGAGCGGAGCGGGGACTGGAGAAGGACCTGATCCCCAAGGCGGGATACGACTTCCGCACCGTCCACATCTCCAGCTTCCACCGGTCCTTCAAGCCTCGGGAGATCCGGCACAACCTGGTCTCTGTGGGGAACCTCCTTCGGGCGCCCGGAGAGGCCCGGGCCATTCTGCGGCAGTTCCGGCCGGACGTGGTCATCGGAACGGGGGGATACGCCAGCTTCCCTATGGTGAAGGCCGCTGCCAAGGCGGGGATCCCCACGGCCGTTCACGAGTCCAACATGGTGCCCGGCCTCACCACGGAGATGCTGGAGCCCTTCGCGGACCGGATCATGGTGGGGTTTGAGGCCTGCCGGGAGCACTACCGCCACCCGGAGAAGGTGATCGTCACCGGTACGCCGGTGCGGCGGGACTTCTTCCATCTGACGAAGGCACAGGCCAAGCGCCGCCTGGGCGTGGAAGACGGCCGGCCCCTGCTTGTGTCCTTCTGGGGGTCCCTGGGGGCCTCGGGCATGAACCGGCAGATGGCGGACTTCCTGGCGCTGGAGGCGGCCAAGGAACCTTTCCACCACATCCACGGCGCCGGAAAGGATGGCTATCCAGTGCTGCTGAAGCTGCTGCGGGAGAAGGGAGTGGACCTGGCGGACCACCCGGCGCTGCAGGTGCGGGAGTACATCTATGATATGGCCGCCGTCATGCGGGCGGCGGATCTGGTGCTCTGCCGGGCGGGGGCCTCCACCATCAGCGAGCTGACGGCACTGGGGGTCCCGGCGCTGATCGTGCCGTCCCCCTATGTCACCAACAACCACCAGGAAAAAAACGCGAGGGTCCTGGAAAACGCCGGCGGTGCCGCGGTGCTGCTGGAGAAGGACTGCTCCGGTCAGGCGCTGTTCCAGGCGGCCTGCGGCATCCTTCATGACGGAGCGCGCCGGGCCTCCATGGAGCGGGCCATGTCCGCCCTGGGAATCCGGGACGCCACAGAGCGAATTTATCAAACCGTGCTGGAAATCTGCCAGTAACCACGAAACCCCGCCGGCCATAGGATGGACTGTTGAACCATTCTGGATTCGGAGGGGAACGGATATGAGCCAGCTTTTGTCGGTGCGAGGCGGCCGCCGCCTGGAGGGAGAGGTCACGATCCAGGGGGCCAAGAACAGCGTCCTGCCCATTCTGGCGGCCACGCTGTTGGCAAGGGGGCAGGTGGCGCTGCTGGGCTGCCCCCGGCTGCGGGATGTGGACGCCTCCATCCGCATCCTGCGGCATCTGGGCTGCGACGCCCATTGGGAGGCGGATGCCCTGGCGGTGGACACCACCGCCCTGCGCCGCTGTGAGATTTCGGATGTACTCATGCGGGAGATGCGCTCCTCCGCCATTTTCCTGGGGGCGATCCTGGCCCGGTGCGGGCAGGCGGACCTGAGCTACCCCGGCGGGTGCGAGCTGGGCCCCCGGCCTATCGACCTCCACCTTGCGGGCCTGCGGGACCTGGGGGCGGAGATCCGGGAGGAGGGCGGCTTCCTCCACTGCCGGGCGGACCGGCTGCGGGGCCGGGAAGTGGTGCTGCGGATGCCATCCGTGGGGGCCACGGAGAATCTGATGCTGGCCGCCTGCGGGGCGGAGGGCGTCACGGTGATCTCCAACGCCGCCCGGGAGCCGGAGGTGGTGGACCTGCAGAACTTCCTGAACGCCTGCGGGGCTCGGGTGTCCGGGGCGGGGAGCTCCGCCGTGTCCATAGAGGGCGGGCAGGACCTCCACGGCTGTACGTACCGGGTCATGCCGGATCGGATCGCGGCGGCTACTTACCTCTGCGCGGCGGCCTCTGCCGGCGGGGACATCTATCTCCGGGGCGCGGAGGAGGGGCACCTGTCCACAGTCACCGCCGCCCTGCGGGAGGCGGGCTGCACGGTCACGGCAGACAGCGGAGGCATCCGGGCTCTGTGCCGGGAGCGGCTGCGGGCCGTGGGGCCGGTGCAGACGGCGCCCTACCCCGGCTTTCCAACGGACGCGCAGGCGGTGCTGATGGCGGCACTGCTGCGCAGCCGGGGCGCCACGGTATTTGAGGAGAACATCTTTGAAAACCGCTATCGCCATGTGGACGAACTGATCCGCATGGGGGCCAGCATCCGGGTATCTGGCCGGGTGGCGGTGGTCACGGGTGTGGAGCGGCTTCACAGCGCGCCAGTGCGGTGTACGGATCTGCGGGGCGGGGCGGCCCTGTGCGTGGCGGCTCTGGCGGCGGAGGGGGAGACCCGTGTCTCCCAGATCTGCCACATCGACCGGGGCTACGAAGACCTGGCCCGGGACCTGCGGGCTCTGGGGGCGGACGCGGTGCGCGTGGAAGAGACAGAAAACGGGTAGGAGAGACGACATGGCCAGACGCAGACATTCCAACCGGCGGCGCAGGAGGGGAAACTTCGGCTTCCTCTATAAGCTGCTGTCCGTGCTGGTGATCTGCGCGGCCATGGTGATGGCCCTGACGCTGTTCTTCCGGGTGGACACCATCGAGGTCACGGGGACTGAGCGGTACACCGAAAAGGACGTGATCGAGGCCAGCGGTATCCAGCTGGGCGACAACCTCTTTCTGCTGAACAAGTACGAGGCCGCCCGCAGCATCGCGGAGCAGCTGCCCTACATCGACATTGAGGACATCCGCATCCGGCGGGAGCTGCCGGACACTCTGCTGATCGATGTGGCGGAGTGCGGTACACCCCTGGCGGTGATCCAGGACGGCAGCGCCTGGCTGCTGAGTCCCAAGGGCAAGATCGTGGAGCAGCTGCCGGCGTCTCAGGCTGGGGACTATGCGGTGATCGACGGCTGTGAGCTGCTGGCCCCCTCGGTGGGCACGGACATCGCCCTGTCCACAGAGTTCGCCAATCAGCAGACCAGTCTGCTGGCGCTGCTGGCGGCGCTGGACGCCGCGGGCCTGACGGACCGGGTGGATGCCATCCACCTGGACGATCTGTCCCGGCTGACTATGGACTACGCCGGCCGCTTTTCTGTGGAGATGGAGTACAACGCGGACTATGACCGGATGCTGCAGATCCTGGAGGCGGGAATCAGCAAGCTGGAGAGTAACCAGACGGGCAGCATCCGCCTGGACCTGAATCCGCCGATCCTCACGCTGGACTGAGAGTGGCGGATTTGGCAGAAGATTGCCGAGACAGGGGGGACGGACCGCCGCCCCTCCTTTTTCCGGACAAAAATCTGAGGGAAAAGCCCGATGGACTCTTGACCAGAGGGCGAAAGTGTCATACAATAAACTAAATGTTATGAGATACAGGATATTGTGAATCCAAAGGGACGATCCTCCCTTTTTACACAAACGATAGTAGGAGGCACCACTATATGGCATTTGGATTGGAGACCGGTCCCGATACCGTTGTCAATATCAAGGTCATCGGCGTGGGCGGCGGCGGCAACAATGTAGTCAACCGCATGGTCCGCAGCGGCACCAAGGGCGTGGACTTTGTGGCGGTCAATACCGACAAGCAGGCGCTGAACGTATCTAGCGCCACCTATAAGATCCAGATCGGCGAAAAGCTGACCCACGGTCAGGGCGCCGGATCCGACCCCGAGGTGGGCCGCAAGAGCGCGGAGGAGAGCCGCAACCAGATCGCCAAGGCACTGGAGGACACGGATATGGTGTTCATCACTGCCGGCATGGGCGGCGGTACCGGCACTGGCGGCGCCCCCATCGTGGCGGAGATCGCCAAGGAGATGGACATCCTCACCGTGGCGGTGGTCACCAAGCCCTTCGGGTTTGAGGGCCGCCGGCGGATGCAGCAGGCAGAGGCCGGCATCGCGGAGCTGAAGGACAAGGTGGACTCCCTGGTCATCATCCCCAACGAGCGGCTGAAGCACGCCACGGACCAGAAGATCACCTTTGCAAACGCCTTCGAGATCGCAGACGACGTGCTGCGCCAGGCGGTGCAGTCCATCTCAGACCTGATCCGGGATACCGGCTTCATCAACCTGGACTTCGCGGACGTCACCGCCATCATGAAGAACGCCGGCATGGCCCACATGGGCGTGGGTCGGGCCGCCGGCAAGGGCAAGGCCGAGGAGGCCGCCAAGATGGCCATTTCCAGCCCCCTGCTGGAGACCTCCATCGAGGGGGCCAAGGGCGTGCTCATCAATGTCACCGGCTCCATGGACATCGGTCTGGAGGAGGTGGAACAGGCCGCCAGCTTGGTCCAGGCGGCGGTCCATCCCGATGCGCTCACCATCTTCGGCGCCACCTTCGACGAGACGCTGGACGACGAGATCCGGGTCACCGTCATCGCCACCGGCTTTGACAAGGTGCCGGAGCAGCTGCCCAAGGTGCCGCCCATCCAGGCGGGGGCCGCGGGCCAGCAGAGCGCCGCGGCGGAGCCCATGCCCCTGAAGGAAGAGGACGTGCCCAAGCCGGAGGAGCCGGAGGACGACCCCTTCGAGGATATTTTCAAAATTTTCAATAAGCGGGATTGAACGATTTTTTCCAGGACCTGCGGGTATTTGCCTGCGGGTCCTGTTTTTTTGCCGCCGCGGCGGCACAGTCAAAGCCTGCCATGGGGCTGCTTCCGCATTTTGCAAGGCGTGTTTTTCCGTCTGCGGCAGATGATAATCTCGCCGGCAGATCAGCGGATTTGCCGGCCGCGTTTCGGAAAGGGGTGATTTCATGTATGGACCATTTCAAAAAGCGAGACACGTGCTGCGGGGCGGAGCGGCGCTGGTCTTGGCATTGCTGCTGTGCGCGGCCATGCCGGCGCGCGCTGCCGGTGTGACGGCCGGCGGCGCGGACCAGGACACCTCCGCCCGGATGCTGGTCCCCGTGGGCCACACGGTGGGCATCAAGCTCTTTGCCCGCGGGGTGATGGTGGTGAAGGCGCCGGAGAGCGGCACGCCCGCGGATGACTGCGGCCTGCAGACCGGCGACATCATCGTCAAATGCGGCGGCGTCTCCGTAACCTCCTCAGAGCAGTTCCAATCCCTGCTCCAGGAGAATGGGGAGACGGCCACCGACCTGCAGGTCCGCCGGGAAGGCGGGAGCGTGACGCTCTCTGTTTCCCCGGAACAGAACGAGAAGGGCGCCTACTGCATTGGGGCCTGGATTCGGGACAGCATGGCCGGCATCGGCACCATGACGTATTACGACCCGGAAAGCGGCGCCTTCGGCGCTCTGGGTCACGGGATCACGGACGCCGACACGGCGCTCCTGATGCCCTTTGCCTCCGGATCCATTCTGCCCTCCACCGTGAAAGCGGTGAAGAAGGGCGCCATCGGAGAGGCCGGTGAGCTGCGGGGGGATTTCGACCTGGCCACAGATTTGGGTGATCTGTACGCCAACACCACCAGCGGCGTCTTCGGCACGCTGGACCCCGGCGAATTCACCGAGCGGCTGGGCGATCCCATGCCGGTTGCGGCCGCCGGGGAAGTCCACGCCGGTCCTGCCACCATCCTCTCTAATGTGGAGGGTGATGCCGTTCAGGAATATGATGTGGAAATTTTACAGGTTGTAGAGAATGCAGCAGACGGCCGGGACCTGGTGATCTCTGTGACGGACCCGGAGCTTCTGGCCGCCACAGGCGGCATCGTCCAAGGTATGTCCGGCAGCCCGATCCTGCAAGACGGAAAATTCGCCGGTGCGGTGACGCACGTCCTGCTGAACGATCCAAGCAAAGGGTATGGAATTTTGGTGGAAACTATGCTGGCAGCGGGAGATTTCTCAGAAGAACCCGTGGCCTGACATGGTCTCCCAGGCAGACAGCGGCGGCGGGAAGCATTTTGCTTCCCGCCGCCCCGGAATTTTTTACAATACAGATTTACGACTCTCCGCGCGGGAGTTCCTGCGCTTGGACAGTGGATTCGGCCTCCGCCTGGAAACTGCGGAACGCCGCAAAGTTCAATAGAATCAACAATAAATTGACCATCACAAAGGCGATCAGCACCCCGGCCACGATCCTCCAGATCCGCCGGGCCCGGCGGTTTTTCACCGCCAGCTGCTCGGCGATGCGGGCCAGCTGCTCCGCTGTTCCGCCGCGCTCCGCCTCTGGCGGGACCTCCGGCCCCAGCAGAGCCGCGGAGGTGGTGTCCAGCTCCTCCGCCAGCCGGATCAGCAGGTCCGCGTCCGGCACGGACCGGCCTTTTTCCCATTTGGAGACGGTCTGCCGCACCACATGGAGTCGGGCGGCCAGCTCCTCCTGGGAGAGGCCCTTGGCCTTCCGCAGGGCCTTCAAATTCTCTGCAAGCATTGCGTTGCCTCCTTTCCGGGATCATTCTACCAGGGGAACCGCCGTTGCGGCAAGCAACGCAGACGCACATGGCCCCTGAGCTGCAGAGGTGTTACATCCCCTGTTCCCCGGAGAACAGCGCCAGCTTGGCGTTGAGCTTCCTGTAAATGCGCTCCCGGAACCAGGGCTCCGACGAGGCGGCCACCGCCTCCTCCAGACCGAACCAGGCCACAGCGCTGTTCTCATCCGGCTTCCGGCGCACGGGGGCCGCCGGGTCTGCCTCCAGCAGGTAGGTCACATTCAGATGCAGGTGGGAGGAGACGTAGGCGCCCCGCTTCTCGTGGCCGTCCACAGTGAGGATTTCCAGAGAGTAAATGTGGGGCGATACCGGACGCACCGCCGTGAGTCCGCTCTCCTCCCGGACTTCCCGCATGGATACCGCCAGCAGATCCCGGTCCCCGTCCGCGTGGCCGCCCAGCCAGGACCAGGAGTCGTAGAGGTTGTGGTACGCCATCAGCACCTGTGTCAGGTCCGGGCTCACCACCCAGGCGGAGGCCGTCAGGTGCCCGGCAGCGTTGTCCCGGGTGTAAAGCGCCTCGCCGCTCCGCAGCCGCCGCAGCAGTTCCGCCCGGTCCCGTTCCTCCTGGTCATTCCAGGGGCGATACGCTTCTAATTCCTCCAGCAGCGTCACATGTCTCATCCTTTCTCTTGAGATGGCTCCATTGTACCACGGCCCCGTCCAAAAGGGAAGCCACTGCTGCCGGGAGACTCTGCACCCCTTGCGGCACAATGAGTTAGGAGGCGCGGCGCAGAAAGTGTCGAATGATTCTTGGAAGTTATTTACAGTTTCTTGTTGCAAATCGTGTCCGTTTATGCTACTTTATAGAAAACGCGATTTGAAGCTTCATGAATCCGTCGTAAACAGGAGCGCCCACTTTTTTCCGGCAGGGAGAGGGGGCCTGCTCTGAAGCATTTGTGCCTGGTAAACGAAAATTGTGGAAAGAGGACAGGGGAAGACATGGACATCAGAAGAACTGTATTGCTGGCAGATGCCAATGAGGAATTCCGCACCCTTGTGCGGAAGATCATAGACGAGACAGAGGAGTTTTCGGTGGTGGGGTCTGTGGGAGACGGGACGGAGGCCCTGCGCCTGGCGCGTGAGGAAGCGCCGGACCTGATTCTGATGGATGTGGTCCTGCCGGGGCTGGACGGCTTCGGCGTACTCAAGCAGCTGCGGGAGCAGGAGGGGAAGGTCCCCAAGGTTATCCTAATCTCCGCCTTCTGCAGCGACAGCGTGGTGTCGGAGGCTGTGGATCTGGGAGCCAGCTACTTTTTGACAAAGCCCGTGGAGGAGAACGCCCTGCTGGATCGGATGCGGGCGCTGTTCAGCCGGGGTGCCCCGGTGGAGGAACACCCGGCGGAGCTGAAGAATCTGGTGACCTCTGTTATCCATGAGATCGGTGTGCCCGCCCACATCAAGGGCTATCAGTACCTGCGGGAGGCCATCATGATCGCCGTGGACGACATGGATGTGATCAACGCCGTCACCAAGGTGCTGTATCCGGAGGTGGCCAAGCGGTTTTCCACCACGCCCTCCCGCGTGGAGCGGGCCATCCGCCACGCCATCGAGGTGGCCTGGGACCGGGGCGATCTGGAGACGCTGCAGAAGTATTTCGGCTACACCGTCTCCAATGCCAAGGGCAAGCCCACCAACAGCGAGTTCATCGCCATGATCGCCGACCGCCTGGTGCTGGAGCAGCGGAAGGACCGGAGAGCGTAAGAAAACAGACAGAAAACCAGCCGGGAGAGGGTATCCTCTCCCGGCTGTTGTCAGGCGTACAGGAGCTTTTCTCCGATGACAGCCATCTGGTCTGCCGTCAAGCGCCAGTCCCAGGGCAGCTTGACCTCTGCCATCCGGTCCGGCCAGCACAGCAGGAATTGGTTCACCGGCTCTGCACCGGAGTACCGCTGGAAAACCTCCTCCGCACCCCAGGGGGCGGCAGTCACGGTGAGGTACTCCTCCCAATACTCCATGGGCAGCTGATCGTTGTCCCGCTCCACCCACTGGATGAAATCACGCTTGCACAGGCCATAGAGGAAAGGAAGCTTCACCGTGACGATCTCATAGCGCAGCTCCGGCAGGTCTCCGTCCCCCAGCCGGGCGTCCTGCCGGTACTCCCCGTGGGCGGCCAAGGGGGACCACTCCACATCCGCCTCCGTGGACCAGCCGTCATAGTCGATATCGATCAGGTCCTCCACCCGCAGGGGGATGGGATCGGCGTAGACGGACCAAGTCATGCCGTGGGCGGTGTAGGTCTCCACCGGCGGATGGTCCTCCAACCAGCCGGAACCGGCATTGCGTATCATGAGGGCGAACAGACCTGTTGTCCCGCCCGCAAACATGGCGATGCAGATTCCTACGATTACCAGGAGGTTGGCCCAGGGCGGGCACCGCAGCCGTTGGAGAGCCTTCCGGGCGGCGTTGGCCAGAAAATAGACCAGTGCGAAAAACAATACCATCCCGATGGTCAGTATGACCATCCCGGTGGACCGGCTTATGGAGGCAAACAAGCCTGCAATCAGGAGTCCGGACCACATCAACACCAGAATGCCAAGTCCCCGGGCACTCCGCAGGTCCGGCAGGGGCAGCCCCGCCTCGACGGCGGCCTCGGCCCGCCACTGCCAGCGGCGGTAGAGCAGCAGGCTTGCCAGCGTCAGCACCAGCAGGGGCAGGTAGGCTGTGGCCGCCAGTAGGGCAGTGGGACTGGCCAGGGTGTCCACGGGATCCGTCCAAATCTGGTAGCATTGAAACGCCACTTCCAGCAGACAGAGGAGCAGCAGCGCCAGGTAATTGCGTATCATGGGCTTTCCAATGCTCCGTCGGATGTTCTCCAGCTCCGCCGCCGGGTCGGTGTCGATGGGAACGGCCGCCGGATCCTCGCTGTAAAACACTTGTACCTGGTCGGAGCTGGCCGCCCGGTGCCACCCGGCTTGGGCGCAGTAGTCCTGAAAGGTGTCCAGCCCCGCCGCCGGAGCGGGAGAGAACCGCCCGGCCCCGGCGAAAAAGGTGACGGCGAACCGGAGCTGCTTCGGCTCTGTCCGCCGGTAGTGCCAGGACCAGGTCCCCAGCCGGTCCAGCATCCAGCCCCTGGCGGCCATGTCTGCCAGATGGTCTGTGACCCGCTTCCGGTCCAAAAAGCTGTACAGGGGCATCCACTCCCGCTTTGTGTGCTTCATGGGGCGCCTCCTTCCGATTCCATCAGCCGTTCATAATCCGCCGTCAGCTGCCGCAGCCGCCGGGCCTCTGCCTCCAGGGCTTCCCGCCCAGTGGGGGTGAGCACATAGCTCCGCTTCCGGCCCTCCACCTTCGTCTCCCGGATGTACCCAGCCTGCAAAAACTGCTCCAGCAGGTTGTACAGCGTCCCCGGGCCCACCGCCACCCGGCTGCCCGTGGCCTCTGCGACCCAGGCCATCACGTCGGCGCCGCACCGCTCCTGCCGCAGGCACAGGAGAATGTAGAACATCTGCTCGGTCAGGGTCTGAAATTTTCCCCGGGCCATGGCGCTGCCGCCTCCTATTATCGAATATCGTTATTGCTTTGAGACCACTATATCATCGAATATCGATATTGTCAAGCCGGGATTCTTTAACCCGCCTGCAGTCTCTTTTCGAGATAACTGATGATGACGCAAACGCTGCCACCTTCGCCAGGCGGCCTTGATCCGGATCAGATGATCTGATAAAAAATACAGGTTTCCCGGACGGGCAAGACCCATTCGGCGGATTGGGGAGGAGGCAAATTACATGCAGATATACTGGTGGTTTCTGATTCCTGCTTTTTTCCTTCTGATCTTTTCGGACCGGATAGACAGAGCCGTCAAGGCAAATAGAAAGCTCAGAAAAGCAATGTTGGTAATACTGGCTTTGTGCAGCGGCCTGCTGCTGGTATCTATCATGGCTGTGCTTGCATCGCGCTTTGCCTGAAATCCGAAACGGCAGGAATGGACCCTGACAGTTGGGGAACGGAAAGGAACCGCCGCATGTTCCGCTGAAATGACGGAGGATTCCCCCCCTTCTTCAAATTGTGCCGCCTCTTGCCATTCCCGGCGGGATGTGATATCCTAAACGGGCAATATCATGAAAAGAGGAGATTTCGACCATGACGTATACGTTCCGTCCCCGGGGCGTCTGCTCCCAGGAGATGCGCGTGGAGGTGGATGACGCCGGCATCATCCAGAAGATGGAGGTCCTGGGCGGCTGCAGCGGCAACCTCCAGGGGATTTCCGCCCTGGTGGTGGGGATGCCTGCCCAGGAGGCGATCCACCGTTTGAAGGGCATCCGCTGCGGTGCCAAGAGCACCTCCTGCCCAGACCAGTTCGCCTGCGGGCTGGAGTCCGCCCTGGCCAAACAGAAATAAGCCTGAGACAGGCCCTGCGGCACCTGCCGCGGGGCCTGTTGTTCAGAGTCCGTTCAGAGATCCCGCAGACGACGAAATTCCCTGGACAAGCGATAAAAAACATGGTAAACTAAACCGTTAGCGGCGGAAGCGCCGCCAAACCAAAGAAAGACGGTTCAGACGTTTATGAAGATCGTTTTGGTCATCGACCAGTTTGACGACGCGAACAACGGCACCACCATCAGCGCACGGCGTTTTGCCCAGGCGCTGAAGAACCACGGCAACGAGGTGCGGGTCATCGCCACCGGCAAGCCCGCGGACTACAAGTACGCCGTGCGGCAGATGAGGTTCTTTCCAGTGGTGGAGCATCTCATCACCAGCCAGGGGATGCGGCTGGCCATCCCCAACCGCCATGTGTTTGAAAAGGCGGCGGCCTGGGCGGACGTGGTGCATTTCATGATGCCGTCGCCCCTGGGCATCATGGGCCTGAAGCATGTGGAAAAGCTGGGCATCCCTCACACGGCGGCCTTCCACTGCCAGCCGGAGAACATCACCTTCACCCTGCACATGGGCAACAGCAGGCGCGTCAACGACTTTGTATACAACCGCTTCCGGGATACGTTCTTCAACCGGTTCACCCACATCCACTGCCCCAGCAATATGATCGCGAACCAGCTCCGCCAACATGGCTACACCGCCCGGCTCCACGTGATCTCCAACGGCATCAGCCCGGAGTACATCTACGGCAAGCGGGAAAAGGAACCCTGGATGCAGGGCCTCTTCAATGTGCTGATGGTGGGCCGCTACGCCGGGGAAAAGCGTCAGGATGAGCTGATCGACGCCTGCGCCAAGTCCCGCCACGCCCGGGAGATCCAGGTGATCCTGGCGGGAAAGGGTCCGCTGGAGAAAAAATACCGCCGTCTGGCGGAGAAGCTCCCCAATCCCATCGTCATGGAGTTCTATGAGCCTGCCCGCCTGCTGGAGATCCTCCACATGGCGGATCTGTACGTCCACACCTCCGACGCGGAGATCGAGGCTATGAGCTGTATGGAGGCATTTGCCTGTGGCTTGGTGCCGGTGATCGCCGATTCCCCCCGGTCCGCCACGCCCCAGTTCGCCCTGGATGAGCGGAGCCTGTTCCCGGCCGGGGACACAGACGCGCTGGCCCAGCGGATCGACTGGTGGATCGAGCACCCGGAGGAGCGGCAGGCAATGGAGCGCCGCTATGCCGAACACGCCAGACAGTACTCTCTGGAGGAGTCCATCCGCCAGACGGAGGAGATGTTCCGTCAGGCCATTGCGGAGCAGCGGGGGGCGAAAGCCTAAGCGCCCGGAAAACCGAACACGCAGAAGAACCAAAGGGACGGCAGCGAAATCGCTGCCGTCCCTTTTGCGCCGCCGCGGGGCTGCTCACTCCGCGTCCGTCAGCCGCTGGACGGCCTCCTTCATGGTGGACACGAAAAAGAAGTCTTTGCCATGATTGGACTCGCGGATAAAGTCCCGCAGCGGCTTGCTGGCGTAGTGGGAGTAGTCGCCGTAAATGGCGGCCTTGAACCGGTAGTTCATCAGCTTCTGCAGGATGTCTCCCGCCACGCCGGTGCTGAGAATGAAAAAGTCGCTGCACACCAGGCGCTTGTCGATGGCCAGCCTGGACGCGCCGGTCTCATACCGGACGGACATGGCCAGGTCCAGGGCCGCACCCGCGTCCGTGATCTGCACCTTCCCGCCGGAGAGCACTGCGATGGCGCCCCGCGGGGCTTGTATGGTTTCGATATTCATCAAAATCCTCCTGACAGGGGCGGAAGGCCCGGAGGCTGCCGGAAGACCGGCTCCCTGTCCTGTCAGGGAGCCCAGCGGAACTGCGCGGTCCCCGCCCCGATTTCAAAATGGTATTTGGCAATGCCCAGGTCCACCTTGGTGTAAAAGCCGGTTCCGGCTTTCGCGGCCACGCTGCCGCCTTGAAGCGTGAAGGTAAATTTCTGCTGGTTCATGGCTGTGGGCGCTAGCAGTGCCGCCCGCACGCCCCGCTGGAACCAGTCCGGCACAGGGGAATCCGCCTTGGACACCTCTTCCGGCTGCTTGACCGGGTGCCCGGCGCCCTGGGTGGTGCCGTAGCCCACCGCGATCACCAGGCAGAGCTTCTCGCCCGGGGCGATCTGAAAGGCGGTCTTGACCTTGCTGTACGTCATGGCGACCCAGCAGGTGTTGAGACCCAGCTGCTGGGCCCGCAGTACGATCTTCTCCCCGTAGTACCCGCAGGCTTCCTCCAGGTTCGGGGACTTCTTTCCGATCAGCGCGATGTAGTTTTTTACGCCGGAGAACTTCCCGTAGTGGGCCGGAAGCCCTCCGAATCCCCTGGGCTCATCCAGAACAAGCTGGATGTGAAGCCCGCTCTCCCGGTTGCACTGGGCGATGCACGCCAGCAGTGCTTCTCTCGCCTCCGGCGCGATGGGCCGGTCCTCGTAGGAGCGGACCGCATGCCGGTGCTCCATGGCCTCGAACAAATCCATAACTGTATTCCTCCTGTGATAGCCGCAGTCAATCCTCGCCGCTCTTGTCCGGAGCGTTTCTCAGGATCTGCAGAATGTCCGCGAACAGGCGCGCTACGTTTTCGATCCCACTGTCCTGCAGGGCCAGATAGTAGAAGACGCGAGTCGCTTCTTTTCGGGCTTTTATCACGCCTGTCTCCCGCAGAACCTGCAGGCGGGGGAGACAACAGGACGCGCAGCAGGTCCTGCCGCGTCTTGCCGCCAAAGGCGGTGAATCGGTTCCGGCACGGCTGGAACTCCCTCCGCAGATGTGCGGGATCTTGAGGCGTATTTTCCATGCCGCGGCCGCCTGACTCGTTCGCTGAGAATCCAGTATACCACATTCCGGCTGGACCGGTCCATCCGGAAAAAATCGAGACCGACTTTTTCGCTGGGAGACTCCCCCCTTCACGGGACCGGGAGGCTGCCGCTGACACCTTCTGCAGTCCCTGTGCATATCCTGAGGGTGAAACGTCCGGGCCAGGCGGTCTGCCGGACCGGCGTTTGGTACGTATGGCAGGCCCCGACAGAGGAGTGATCGACCAATGGCTTATTCCGACCGGGAGCTGCTGGCGCGCCTGATCCAGTGCGAGGCGGGCGGAGAGGGTGAAGACGGCATGAAGGCGGTGGCCGGTGTTGTAATGAACCGGGTCCACGCCAAGGGCGGGGAGTATGCCCGGGTCGGGCAGGGCAGCATCCGCAATATCATCTTTCAGCCCTATCAGTTCGTCTGCGCCAGCGAGACGGAGGGCGGCGCCTACAACCCCCAGAATATCTACAACATGAGACCCGAACAGATCCACTATGACATCGCCGACTGGGCCATCGCGGGCAACCGCCTGCCGGATGTGGCGGATTCCCTGTGGTTTTACAACCCCTTCGGCCCCACCTGCCGGTCCTTCTTTCCCTCGAAGGTGGGATACTGGCAGACCCGGATCGGCGACCACTGCTTCTATAATCCCACAGACGCGTATTATCAGACTTGAGAGGTGTTGGAAATGGCACACTATCAGAATATCTACAACGGCGGAAACGGGGCGCCTCCTGTGGCGCAGGTCGCGCCCAGAATGACGGACTGGTCCGGTGAAGTCACACCCATGCCCGCCGACCCGCCCATGCCGGAGGCGCCCGGCCGCACCGTCACCAGTGCCGGCCGCCCTATGGACCGCCTGAACGCCGCGGAGGAGCAGGGCGGCCAGTCTATGGGGTCCCTGGACATGCGGAACCACCTGCCCAGCGAGGTCATCACGGACCCCATCTCCATGGAGGAAGCCTACCGGGGATCTTTGAAGGCCATGCTGAAGAAAAACGTGGGCAACTACGTGGTGGCCACCTTCCTGGTGGGCACCCAGAGCACCACCTCCTGGGAGGGGATTCTGTACGATGTGGGCAACGACTATATGACCATCTACCAGGAGGGCCGGGACCGCTACATCGTCTCGGACATTTATTCCCTGAAATTCATCGAGTTCTACGACACCCGCTGCCGGGACATCTGCGACGAGGTCCTCCGCAGCGGCTGGATGCCCAACCAGGGGATGTGAGAAAAACAGTTGCGGCGGCCGCGGGGATGTGCTAAAATCAGGTATCTCTACATCAGAAAGGAAGCATCCCCATGGATTTTGCGAAACTGGCCGCGGAGCGCTATTCTCTGCGGAAATTCAGCGACCGCCCCGTGGAGGCGGAGAAGCTCTCCGCCGTGCTGGAGGCCGGCCGCAATGCCCCCACTGCCCATAACCTCCAGCCCCAGCGCATCTTTGTGCTCCAGAGCTCGGAGGCGCTGGAAAAGGTGGACGGCTGCACCGGCGCTCACTTCCATCCGCCGGTGATGCTGCTGGTGGCATACGACCCGGAGGCCGCCTGGAAGCGGGAGGACGACGGCAAGAACCACGGCGAGATTGACGCGGCTATCGCCGTCACCCAGATGATGCTCCAGGCCGCGGACCTGGGCCTCGGCACCACCTATGTGGGCATGTTCGACCCGGAGAAGCTCCACGCCGCATTCCCGGAGCTGGCGGGGCTGACACCCATCGCCCTGCTGCCTATGGGCTATCCGGCGGAGGGCGCCCATCCCTCCCGCCTGCACACGGACCGCAAGCCCCTGGAAGAGCTGGTGCGGTATCTGTGACAATAAGGGATCTAGAATCAGGGGCGCACGCCGTGCGCCCCTGAATTCTATTCCGGATTTTCTGGAAAGAGTGAAGAGCAGAGCGGGAGGATTCCGTATCTCAACAGCTGCGCTTTGTGCCTCTCTCTGTAAAAAGGCCCTGGGGATGCTGCCCCAGGGCCCTTTTGTGTCAATGCCGCCTCCGGCCCCGGTAGCCGCCCCCGCGGCGGCGGGGTACGCTACGGCCGTACCGGTAGCGCCGGCGGCCTACCGTCAGCTTCCAGACGATCAGCGCCGCCGCCAGCACCAGCAACGCGATGCCAACCACCTTCACCGCGGTGGAACTGAAGAAGTTCCGCACGTTCCGCCAAAACAGCAGCAGGCCGGAGGCCTCCACATCATGGGAGGCCAGCAGGTCCACCGTGGTCAACACCTCTCCCTCCAGAGAGAGGGAGAGAGTGCCAAGCACCTGCCCCTCGGTGACCGGAGCGTCCACAGGACTCTCCAGGTCCAGCGTCCGCTCCAGAGAGGCGGGATCAGTGCCCTTGGGCAGCAACAGCTCCACATCCGCCGCCGGATGGACGGACACATGGTCCACCTTGGACAGCGCCACGCTGACCTCCTTCACCAGCTCAGCCTCCTCCAGCACCGTCTGATAGGAGAAGTTCTCAAAACCCCAGTCGAAGAGACGGGAGGTCTCGGAAAAGCTCTGGACCTGGGTGCCGCCGCTGGGCAAGGTCACGGATTCGGCCCCCAGCACCACGCTGATGAAGGAGAGGCTGCCCTCCGCGGCAGTGGATACCAGGCAGTGGCCGGCATCGGAGGTGGAGCCGGTCTTGACGCCGTGGGCCCGGCTGTCCAGATATCCCAAGGCCCGCCAGTTGGAGATCAGGTAGTTGGTGGAGTGGAGCACCCGCTCCTCGCTGAGATTGGTGGCGGGGATGGTGGCGCTCTTCATATCGCAGATCCGCAGGAAGTCGTCATGCTTCAGGGCCTCCGCTGTGATGAGGTACAAGTCCCAGGCGGAGGTGTAGTGCTGGCTGTCATGCAGGCCGGTGGTGTTGACGAAGTGGGTGTTCTCACACCCCAGAGCCGCAGCCTTTTCATTCATGGCGCCCACGAAGGCGTCCACGCTGCCGCTGACCTGCTCCGCCAGAATGTTGCACGCCTCGTTGGCGGAGACGATCAGCATACACTCCAGCAGCTGCTCCACCGTCAGCACCTCCCCGGCCCGGATGCCGGCGGTGCTGCCATCCGCCGCCAGCCCCTCCAGGGCGCTCTCCGTAACAGTGATTGGCTGGTCCATGGACAGCTGCCCGCTGTCCACTGCCTCCAGCGTCAGCAGAGCGGTCATGATCTTGGTGAGACTGGCGGGATAGAGCTCCTCGTGCTCGTTCTTTCCATAGACCATGCGGCCGGTGTTGGCGTCCACCAGCAGGGCAGCCTTGGCCTGGATGGCGGGGTCAGGCACCTCTGCGGCGGAGGCAGGACCTGTCAGCAGGGAGACCGCCAGGATCAGCAGCAAAAAAACAGAGAAAAAGCGGTGTGTTTTCATATCAAACTCCTACCATCTGTGGTATAATCAACTTGCATCGCGCGGCAGCGGCGGCGAAAAGCGCCGCGGTTCGACATTTCAATTCATAGTATATCAAAAAACGGGTGGGAGTTCAACAGTGAGTGGACGGGGAAGGCCGACAAAAAGTGAGATCATTCTGCTGGGGTTGACGGCGGTGTTCCTGTGCGCCCTGGCGGGCCTGTCTCTTCGGGATCGGCAGGATCGCGTCCCGGGCGTAGTCATCGAGACAGAGGCGGAGGTCCCCCGGGAGGAGATCGCCCCGGACTTCCCGCCGGTGGATCTGAACACCGCCACGGCGGAGGAGCTGGACACGCTGCCCGGCATCGGGGAGAGCCTGGCCCGCCGGATCATCGCGTACCGGGAGGCCAACGGCCCCTTCGGGAGCATTGAGGAGATCATGGAGGTGAGCGGGATCGGAGAGGCGAAATTCGCCGAGCTGGAGGACCGCGTCACTGTGGACAACGGCAAAGGAGAGGTGACAAATGAGGATTCTGGTGGTTGATGACGAAAAGCTGCTGGTCAAAGGCGTGAAATTCAATCTGGAGAACGAGGGGTACGAGGTGGAGTGTGCCTATGACGGTGCCTCCGCCGTGGAGCTGGCCCGCAACGGCCGCTTCGATCTCATCATTCTGGATGTGATGATGCCGGAGCTGGACGGGCAGGAGGCATGTATGCGGATCCGGGAGTTCTCCAATGTGCCCATCATCATGCTCACCGCCAAGAGCGAGGACGCGGACAAGCTGATGGGCTTTGAGTGCGGAGCGGATGACTATGTTACAAAACCCTTCAACATTCTGGAGCTGAAGGCCCGGGTTCGGGCGCTGCTGCGGCGGGCCGCCGGCACGCAGCGGAACCGGGGCGCCGTCCTGACCGCGGGGGACTTGTCCCTGAACACGGAGGAGCGGGTGGCCATCCGGGATGGAAAGACCGTGGATCTGACCGCCAAGGAGTACGATCTGATCGAGCTGCTGATGCGCAATCCCCGGCGGGTGTACAGCCGGGAGAATCTGATGAACGTGGTGTGGGGCTATGCCTACGCCGGGGACTACCGGACGGTGGATGTCCACATCCGCCGCCTGCGGGAGAAGCTGGAGAAGAACCCGGCGGAGCCGGAGTATATTATGACCAAGTGGGGAGTTGGATACTATTTCAAAGGATAAGGGCAGGATCTGGGACAGCCTGCAGTTCAAGTTCGGCCTGAGCTATATCCTGATTATCGCGGGCGTGCTGCTGCTGCTGAACACCTATCCGCTGCGGGTATCGCAGGATCTGGTGTTCCGCTCCAAGGCAACCACGCTCCAGAGCAGCGTGTCCGTGATGGTCTACTCCCTGTCCGGCCTGGACCGGCTGACCGAGGAGAATGTGTCCCAGGCCATGGCGGTGGTGGAGGAGACGGGCCTCAGCCGCATCCTGGTGACGGACAGTGCGGGCAAGGTCCTCTACGATACCCGGGAGACCAACGACGCCCTGGGGGAGTACAGCTTCTACACAGAGATCGTCCAGGCCCTGCTGGGGAACGACGTGTTCTCCAGCAGCTACCGGGACGGGGCCTTCCGCAGCCGGGCGGCCTCGCCGGTGCTGTACCAGAACCAGATCATCGGCGCCGTATACGCATACGAGTATGACACGGAGCAGGCCGCTCTGCTGGAGGGGCTGCAGGGCAATCTATTGCGGCTCTCCGCCGGCATCGCGGTGGTGGTGCTGTGTCTCAGCGGCCTGCTGTCCCGGGCGCTGACCCGGAAGATCGGCCAGCTGCTCACCGCCATCCGGGAGGTGCGGGAGGGCGCTTACAGCCACCGGGCGGAGGTGCCCGGACGCGACGAGATCGCCCAGCTGGCCCAGGAGTTCAACAGCTTGACGGACCGCCTCCAGACTACGGAGAACGCCCGCCGCCGCTTTGTGTCCGACGCCTCCCACGAGCTGAAAACGCCCCTGGCGGCCATCCGGCTGCTGACGGACTCCATCCTCCAGACGGAGAACATCGACCGGGAGACGGCCCGGGAATTTGTCACAGACATCGGGCAGGAGGCGGAGCGCCTCTCCCGTATCACAGAGGATCTGCTCCGCCTGACCCGGCTGGACAGCAACGTGCTGGAGCGGCCGGTGGTAGTGGACGCGCTGCCGGTGCTGGAGCAGGTGATGCGGATGATGAGCCTGGTGGCCCAGGAGAAGGGAACGGAACTGACCTATCGGGCGGAGGGGACCTGTACGATGCTGGCCACCCGGGATGAGATCCACCAGATCATCTATAATCTGACGGACAACGCCGTGAAGTACACGCCGCCGGGCAGCACGGTCCAGGTCTCCCTGTTTCGGGAGGGGGATCAGGTGGTGCTGACGGTGGAGGACAACGGCGCCGGCATCCCGGAAGAGGACCTGCCCCGGATCTTTGAGCGGTTCTATCGGGTGGACAAGGCACGGTCCCGCGCTGCCGGCGGCACGGGTCTGGGATTGGCCATCGTCAGGGACACGGTGGAAAAGCGGGGCGGCACTGTGGAGGCGGCCAACCGTCCTGGAGGCGGCGCAGTTTTCACCGTCCGCTGGCCCTGGCGGGAAGGAGGCGGCCAGACATGAAAAAGCGATGGATTGCCGTGCTGCTGTGCGCCGCCCTTCTGGCGGCCTTCGGCTGGGGACAGCCCCGCATTTCCGGCGAGGGCGAGACATACGACCTCTATTTCCTGGAGGCGGATCTGTCCGACGCCCCTGGCGGCGATGCCCTGCGGGCGGAGCCGCTGTACATCGAGTCGGGCGAGGTGCGGGACACCCGGGAGCTGGCGGAGTATCTGGTGACGGAGCTGCTGGCGGGACCGGAGGACGCCGCCCTCACCAGCGCCATTCCAGAGGAGACTACCCTGCTGTCCCTGGAGCTGGATGGTACCCGGGCCAAGGTGGACCTCTCCTCCCGCTACCGGCTGCTCTCCGGCGTGGCGCTGGCCTTGGCAGACTATGCCATCACCCTGACGCTGACCCAGCTGCCGGAGATCTCCGCTGTCAGCGTGACGGTCCGGGGCCAGCCGCTGGCCTACCGGGACCGGCAGATCTTCACAGCCAGGGATGTCCTGTTTTCCAGCAACGAGGATGTGATCGACACGCTGAACGCCACCCTGTACTTTCTGGATGAGACCGGCGGCCTGACGCCGGTGGAGATGACACTGGACCTGTACGAGGGGGACACGCAGGCCGGGGCCGTGGTCAAGGCCCTGCTGGAGGGGACGGAGGAAAAGGACTGGCTCTCCGCCATTCCGGAGGGATTCCAGGTGACTTCCGTCCGGCTGGAAGAGAGCACGTGCTATGTAGACCTGCCCACGGCGGCTCTGCCGGGTCTGCCGGAGGAGGCGGATCTGTCCCTGGCCCTCCGGGCACTGGCGGACTCCCTGCTGTCCCTGCGGGCAGTGGAAGAGGTGCGGTATCTGGTGGACGGTGAGTTCGCCTCCGCCTACGGCGGCGCCGCTGTGCTGGAGCCTTATCTCAGCGCAGCTTGACGGCGCGGGACGCCGCCCCATCAGGCGCCGAAGAACAGCCGCACCGCGAAGGCGGAGGCCAGAAACCCCGTCAGGTCCGCGGCCAGGGCTGCCGGGACCGTGTGCCGGGTGCGGATGATCCCGGCAGAGCCGAAGTACACGGCGATGGTGTAGAATGTGGTTTCCGTGCTGCCCAGCATCACGGCGGCCACCCGGCCGATGTAGCTGTCGGGGCCGTAGGTGGCGATGAGGTCCGAGCCGACTGCCAGGGCGCCGCTGCCGGATACGGGGCGCACCAGCATCAGCGGCGTGGTCTCCGGCGGAATGCCCAGAAACTCCAGCGCCGGGGCGCAGAGGCCCGTGAGCCACTCCAGGGCGCCGGAAGCCCGGAACATGGCCACGGCGGTCAGCAGTCCCACCAGGGCAGGCAGGACCTTCAGCAGGACCGTGAGCCCCTCTTCGGCCCCGTGGGTCAGGGCGCCGTAGACATCCACCCGCTTCCCCATGCCGTAGAGGGCCACCCCGGCCAGCAGTACGGGGATCACCAGAGAACTGAGATTCAACGCCGGCACCTCCCCACGGCGGCCAGGAATTTGGCCGTCAGAACGCCAACCACCACCGACAGGGCCGAGGCCAGCCACACCGCCGGCAGGATGTCGAAGGGAGACTGGGCTCCACTGGCGCTGCGGACGGAGGCGATGGTGGCGGGCAGCAGCTGGATGGAAGCGGTATTCAGCACCACCAGCAGGCACAGTTCGTCGCTGGCGGTGCCGCTGCAGCCGCGGGCCATCCGTCGGGCCGCCTGGATCCCGAGGGGCGTGGCGGCGTTGCCCAGTCCCAGCAGATTGGCGGACACGTTGGCGGAGAGTGCCGCCAACGTTTTTTCATCCCGGCTGGCCTGGGGCATCAGTCGCCGCAGAATGGGCCGGAAGGCCCGGGCCAATCCGGCAGAGAGGCCGCAGACATTCATGATTTCCATGACGCCGCTCCACAGGCACAGAATGCCGGCCATGGAGACACTGAGCTCCACGGCGGAGGCGGCGCCGTCCATAGCTGCGTCGGCCACGGCGTCCAGATTCCCGGTGAACAGGCCGAAGACCAGGGACAGCACCACCATCCCGGTCCAGATCCAGGTCATTGCCATTGTCATTCCCCCTGTGTTTGTGACGGATACCCAGTTGCCTCACAAAAAATATAGAGAGGACAACTGAGATTTCAAAAAAGCAAATTGGTAAATTCACTTTATTTTTGGAATCAAATTGACAAAATGCGACCGTCTGTGATATGTTCTTATAAATGGATAGTTAGGACATATTGCTGAAAAAGGAGATACATCGTGAAATCAACGGGAATTGTCAGAAAGGTGGATGAACTGGGACGGATCGTGCTCCCTATCGAGATGCGCCGGACGCTGGATATCGGCGAGAAGGATGCATTGGAAATCTATGTGGAAGGCTCGTCCGTCATTCTGAAAAAATACAAGCCCAGCTGCGTTTTCTGCGACGCCACCAAAGACATCACGGTATTCAAGGGGAAGAATATCTGCCCCAAGTGCCTGAAAGAATTGAAAGAGCTGTGAGCGCCCTGTGCGCTGAAAACATGACGCCCATGCGGAGTTCTCCGCATGGGCGTCTTCTGCGCTGCATGTCCTGCGCGGGTCATGACCGCTCCAGGGCCGCGGCGTACAGCTCGTTTTTGGAAAGACCCGTGTGGGCCGATACCTCCCGGGCGGCATCTTTCAGCCGGATTCCCTGGGCCACCAGCCGCAGGACTTGCTCTGTCCCCTCCTCCAGCGTGACGGCGGCGGTCTCCCGGGGCGGGCTGCCCGCCACCACCAGCACGTATTCTCCCTTGGGGGTGTTTTCCTGGTAATAGGCCGCCGCTTCTCCCAGGGTGGTGCGCACAGTCTCCTCGTGGAGCTTCGTCAGCTCCCGGCACAGGGCCACCCGCCGGTCCGGGCCGAAGGTCTCCCGCAGGTCCTCCAGCGTGGCGCGCAGCTTGTGGGGCGCCTCGTGGAAGATCATGGTCCGCTCCTCGTTTTTCAGAGAGTCCAGCCGTTCCCGGCGGCTTTTCTTGTTGACGGTGATGAAGCCCTCAAAGGTGAACCGCCCCGTGGGCAGGCCGCTGACCGCCAGGGCATTCACTGCCGCGCAGCAGCCGGGGATGGAGAGCACCTCCACCCCATTTTCGGCACATAGCCGCACCAGATCCTCTCCGGGATCGGAGATGGCCGGTGTACCGGCGTCCGTCACCAGAGCGCAGGACTCCCCAGCCAGCAGCCGCTGCAGGATGGCCTGGCCCGCAGCGGCATGGTTGTGTTCGTGGTAGCTCACCAGGGGCTTTTTGATCTGAAAGTGATTCAACAGCTTCACAGAGACCCGGGTGTCCTCCGCGGCGATGAAGTCCACGGCTCCCAGCGTCTCCGCTGCCCGGGGAGAGAAGTCCCCCAGGTTGCCGATGGGCGTGGCCACCAGATACAGCGTACCGCTCATGCGTTCGTCTCCTTTGTTCGGAAATAGGCGTTGTCCAGCTCCGCCGTGGGGCGGCCGGTCCCGTCCTCCAGGCAGAGGGGGGCGGCGATGTCCAGCCCGGGCCGTCCGCCCCGGCGGGCCTCCAACAGCAGCAGGGAAGGGGCGTCCCCCGCCCGGCGGCAGACGAGGCGCAGCCGCTTGGGCTCCAGTCCCCGGGCCCGGAGGGCGCAGCACAGGTCCGCCAGCCGCTCCGGCTTGTGGACCAGGCAGAAGCTCCCGCCCCACCGCAGCAGCCAGGCTGCTGCGGTGCAGATATCCTCCAGGGTGCAGCCAGTCTCGGACCGGGCAGCCCGGAGGGCCTCAGTCTCCGGCAGCCTGCCGGACCCGGCGGGATAGTAGGGGGGGTTGCACACCACCAAGTCAAAGCCACCGGCGGGCAGCAGGCCGCGGATCTTTCGTAGGTCTCCCCGGCGGAAGATCAGGCGGTCTGCCAGGCCGTTCCGGGCGGCGGCCTGCTCCGCCAAGCGGACGGCGTCCAGCAGCAGCTCCACACCGGTGACGGACAGTGCCCGCTGGCGCTGGAACAGCAGAAGGCCCAGCAGTCCGGTGCCGCTGCCCAGGTCGCACACCCGAAGCCCCGGCTTCAGCCGGGGAAAGCTGCCCAGCAGAAAGGAGTCGGTACTGGGCTGGAACAGGCCGTCATCGCAGACGAAGGAGAGTCCGCCGGGGCAGAGGAGTTCCCAGTGCTGCAAGTCGATCCCCCCATTGGATGATGTCTATATTCATATTATAATGGAAGATCATCATTCTTGCAATGGGGGGCACGGTTCAAAAGAAAAGGCCGCTTGGGCGCGCTCCGGTGCAGTGGCCCTCCGCGCGACGATCGGTGCAAGCGCCGATTTGGTCTGGCCTTTGGGCCTTTTGCGATTCCTGTAGTTGCTGCCCCGTGGCGGATCGTGCGGACGGCGCGGAGCGGCCACTGCATGTTCTCTCCTTCTCTTTTTGCTGCCGCTGGCCCGGTGGGTGATGGAAGTTTCTGCAGCAGGCCGATGCTCTCATCGCCCGCCGGTCCAGGCCCCTGCGGGTCGTGAGGGCCGAGACTTACAGCACGGCCCGGAGCCAGCCCAGGACCAGCAGGTGGAGGGGGTAGAACATATAAAAGAACCACTTGGAAAAACCGCCGCTGGTTCCGTGCCGGCCTGTGTAGCGGGAGAGGAGCAGCAGCGGCAGAAACGCCCCCACGTACTCGACGGAGTAGGCGTAGAGCTCCCAGTCGATCTGGAAGACATGGTCGTAAAACAGTCCGAAAAACGGGTGGATCAGCAGGGAGAGCACCCCCATGTCCAGCATGACCACCATGCAGTAGGCAAACGCCTGGTGCTTCCAACTGCCATAATAATAGTCGAACACCAGGATAATCACCACGCCTGTGTAGCCCCAGTCCGCCGGGACAGACAGGATGAACAGGAGCAAAATCAGCAGGACCTTCCAGGCAGAGCAGAGGCGCGGGCTCCTGCGGATGCGGACCGCCAGAACGCCCAGAAAAATGGTATAGATGACATTGGGGCGCATCAGCTGGATGGCGGCCAGATCGCCGCCGAAGTGGAAGTACAGAAAGGGAAACCAGCTGACCAGCGCGAAAACAGCCAGGCGGAGCAGATACCGGTTGAGGTTTCTGGTGTGGTGACAGCCCTCCACGGCGGCAAAGAACATGGTGGGGCCGGTGATTTTTCCGATGGAATGCAGGAGAATCGCCAACAGGGTGCCGTCGGGGACAAAGGCGAAGGCGATATGGTCGATCACCATGGCCGCCACCGCCACGGCCTTCAGATGATTGAGGGAGAGCCCGCCCCGGGACCGCTCCAGGCATTCAGCGGACGGGGGAGGGCAGGCGGGCAGCCCCTGTGGCGTTCCTCCGGAAAGGCCGCGGCTTTCCTCCAGACAGTGGTCGGTCATGCGACTCCCTCCATGGCCCGCAGGGCCGTCACCAGAGCCGGTTCCCCGGCAGGGGAGAGAATGTCCGGCGTGGTGCCCGTTTCCTCACTGCTGGAGCCGTCACCGTTCAGGCCGAACATCATGGTGAACTGCACCAGGATGCCGCTGTTGGGCAGCTGCAGGAAGACTGGATCCAGAGCCCCGATGCCGTCGCCGCCGGTGGGACTGCCCACCAGGGTGGCGAAGCCTGTCTCCTGGCAGAACACGGCGAAGGACTCGCTGGCGGAGTAGACCGCTGGCCCCACCAGCACCCAGATGCGGCCGTGGAAGGGGGCCCGCTCTGCCGCTGGCTCCACAGAGAGGGTGCTCTCCACAAAGTGGGT
The DNA here is from genome assembly GCF_025567605.1 of Oscillibacter acetigenes. NCBI lineage: Bacteria > Bacillati > Bacillota > Clostridia > Eubacteriales > Oscillospiraceae > Oscillibacter > Oscillibacter acetigenes. Next base: position 474,357 of record NZ_JAOQKG010000001.1, read on the forward strand.
GGCGGCCTGGATTCCGTCCCGCTCCAGCTTGGGCAGATCCGGCAGGTCCGCGATGGGGTGCAGCTCCTCCGGGGAGAACACCTCCTGGATATAGGGGCGGTTGTTGCCGCTCTCCGCCAGCAGGGCATAGTTGGTGCAGGAGAGGGGACGGTCCGTCAGGGGCGCCGCCAGCAGCTGCTGCCAGTAGACCTCGCTTCCGCCGGAGTTGTCCGTCAGGTCGATGATGAGATCCGTGCAGTCCGCCGCCTGGCGGTAGAAGTCCGTCAGGGCCGCCCGGTCTGTGGCGTAGCTGTCCTCATATTCCGCCGGGAAGCTGTCGATCTTCACATACCCCACGTCTCCGCCGGGCAGGAGCAGGGTGTGGAGGTTCGCGGCAGGCTCCTCCGAATCGGCTGAATTGACCGTGCCGTCCTCTTCGCCGTAGGCATCCAGCAGCGTCTGGAGTCTTTCATAGCCCCGGACGGTCACCGGGTCCGTCAGCACCTCCCGCCAGTGCTCCCGGTCCTGGATGCCGCCGTCCTCATAGGCCTCACAGTAGGCGCGGTACATATCCGGCTCCACGATCCAGAGGTGGCCGTACGTCCCCAGGCGGAACAGTGTGCTGTAAACAGCGGAATAGAATACCTCGTCGCTGTCGCTTTCCTGGATCATCTCCCGGTATGCCTGGAAGATGGCCGCCGACGGGTCCTCCGGGTTGTCCCGGTCTCGGACACCCATGCAGAGATAGCTGTCCCCCAGTGTCTGGACCAGGTAGTCGTAGTCCTCCAGCCGCTGTTCCTGGGTCAAGCCAAGCAAGTGGTCCATGGAGGGGACCTCAGATTCCGGCCCTCCCAGGGCACCGCATCCCGCCAGCAGACAGGGCAGCACCGCTGCTGCCAGCAGCTTCTTCCAAGCGTGTTTCATCGTGTGTCTCCTTTCAAATCGGCTGTCCCCAATATTACGGGAGTAAAGGGCCTCTTTCTTCACTCCAGCGGGGAACACCGGCAGGATAACACCAATTTCTTACAACTCTATGGAGAAATCTCTTACAGATTTCTTACAGTTGCCGAAACGACAAAAAGGTCCGCGAGCTTTGGCTCGCGGACCTTTTATGTATCCTCGATTACTCCTCGGGGACGATGGCGCCGTTGGGGCAGGTGTCGCTGCAGGAACCGCAGTCCAGGCAAGCGGCAGCATCGATGACGTACTGGTCATCACCCTGGCTGATAGCACCGGCGGGGCAAGCGTCCGCGCAGGAGCCACAGCTCACGCAGGCAGAAGTGATTTTGTAAGCCATGGGAAGCACCTCCATCAGAATTGTACCCCTATTGTAGCATACAAATTAAAAAAAGCAAGTACCAGCCGTTCAAATTCTATGGTTAAATTTTCGAAAAAATACGGGAAAGCGTCCAAAAATGACGTTTGTCAAGACTAACTGTTCATAAATTGTTTTCAAATAGGTCAAAGAAAGTCAAAATTCAGCTCTTGACATTTTGCTCGGGCGTGTTATACTAAACACAGAACAAAAGGTTAAAGAAAGTCAAAGTCAAAGAGACAAGGCGTTCTTTGGAAAGGGAGGAATCATCCGTGGGGATTTCCGATTTGATTGCCAGCTTCCTGCAGGAGAGTTTGGAGGAGACGGACGGTGGTGTGCTGGAGGTCCAGCGCAATGACCTGGCCCAGCGCTTCAATTGCGTACCCAGCCAGATCAACTACGTGATGTCCACCCGCTTTTCCCCGGAGCGGGGTTATATCGTGGAGAGCCGCCGGGGCGGCAATGGCTACATCCGGATCACCCGGGTCCGGGTGGACCGCCAGACGCTGCTGATGCAGGTCATCAACACCCTGGGCAGCCAGGTGGACCTGGCCTCCGCTCGGGCCATCCTGAACAATCTGGTCCAGGCCGGCGCCCTGGAGGAGAACGCAGGTCGGAGCATTCTGGCCGCCGTCGGCGACAAGGCCCTGGCCGCGGTCCCGCGGGAGAGCCGGGACACCGTCCGGGCGGACATCATGAAGCAGGTGCTGATCCTGCAGGTGTAGCCGGGACCCGGGCAGCGGGGAAAAATGTTTCAATAAGCACGCACAGTTTCCAGATGATAGGAGGAATTGATTTATGAAATGCGAAAATTGTGGTAAGAATGAAGTTACCTTTGTGTATCGGAGCAACGTGAACGGCCATGTGGAAGAGAAGCACCTGTGCAGCGACTGCGCGGAAAAGCTGGGCTATACCCAGCGGCTGGGTGCCCAGAGCCAGCGGATGATGCAAAGCTTCTTCGGGAACAGCCTCTTTGGAAACGATTTCTTCGACGATTTCTTCTCTCCCATGCCCAGCCTGCTGGGGCGGAGAATGAAGATGCTGGAGGACCCCTTTGACGACTTCTTCGCCGAGATGCCGGCCCTGAGCGCCTCTCCTGTCCAGCAGCAGGAGGCAAAGCAGGAAAAGAAGGACGACCTGGTAGGCCAGGAGGACCAGAGCCGCTTTGCCTATCTGCGCCAGATGAACGCGCTGAAGCTGGAGATGAAGAAGGCTGTGCACCAGGAGAACTTTGAGCGGGCGGCGGAGCTGCGGGACCAGATCAGGTCTCTGGAGGCCGCTCACAAGGAGCAGAAGGAAAACAAGTAAACGGGACTTTCCCATGGAAAGGAAGGTAAGACACTATGAATGAGAACAAATTTTCGCCCAGGGCGGAGGAGGCCCTGCGGCTTTCCCAGGAGGCAGCCGGTGAGCTGGGCCACGGCTACGTGGGCACGGAGCACCTGCTGCTGGGCCTGATCCGGGAAGAGGAGGGCGTGGCCCACACCGTTCTGACGGAGGCGGGCCTCACCGATGACATGATCGTGGAGATCATCAAGAAGAGCGTGGGTGCCGGTCTGCCCGGCAGCAATCCCGCCCAGGGCCTCACCCCCCGCGCCAAGCGGGTGGTGGAGCTGGCCATGGAGGACTCCATGCGGGGCGGCTACAACTACGTGGGCACGGAGCACCTGCTGGCGGGCATCCTGCGGGAAGGCAACAATATGGCCGTCCGCATCCTGCGCACCGCTGGCGTGGATGCCCGTCACCTGTACACAGCCCTGATGCAGAAGCTGGGTGAGATGCCCCGGAGTCAGGCCGCCGATCCCGGCCGCTCCGGCACCAGCCCCGCAAAGGAGGATAACGGCAAGAACAAGACCCTGAAGGAGTTCACCCGGGACCTGACCGCCGACGCTCGGGCCGGCAAGCTGGACCCGGTCATCGGCCGGGACGGGGAGATCCAGCGGGTGATCCAGATTCTCTCCCGCCGCACCAAGAACAACCCCTGCCTGATCGGTGAGCCCGGTGTGGGCAAAACCGCCATCGCTGAGGGTCTGGCCCGGAAGATCGTTATGGGCGACGTACCCGACGAGATGCTGGACAAGCGCCTTTTGTCCCTGGACCTCAGCGGCATGGTGGCGGGCACCAAGTACCGGGGCGAGTTTGAGGAGCGGATTAAGAAGCTGCTGGAGGAGGTCAGGAAGTCCGGCAATGTGATCCTCTTCATCGACGAGCTCCATACCATCGTGGGCGCCGGCAGCGCCGAGGGCGCCGTGGACGCCGCCAACATCATCAAGCCGGCTCTAGGCCGGGGCGAGATCCAGGTGATCGGCGCCACCACCCTGAACGAGTACCGGAAGTATATCGAGAAGGACGCCGCCCTGGAGCGACGGTTCCAGCCGGTGCAGGTGGGTGAGCCCAGCCAGGAGGCGTCTCTGGAGATCCTGAAGGGCCTGCGGGAGAAGTACGAGAAGCACCACAGCCTCCAGATCACCGACGAGGCCCTGGAGGCCGCCGTGAAGCTCTCCGCCCGGTATATCAACGACCGGTTCCTGCCGGACAAGGCCATCGACCTGATGGACGAGGCTGCCAGCCGGGTGCGGATGGAGACGGAGGAGATCTCCCCGGAGCTGAAGAGCCTGGAGGAGAAGATCGCCGCCCTGGCCAAGGACAAGGAGGCTGCTATCGAGAAGCAGGACTATGAGACCGCCGCCAAGCTGCGGGACATTGAGAAGGACTACCAGGAGCAGGTGGAGATGGAGCGGGAGAAGCGCCGCAAGAACAACACCCAGCACCGCCCGGTGAACGCTGACGACATTGCCGCCGTGGTGGCCGGCTGGACCGGTATCCCCGTCACCCGTCTGACGGAGGATGAGGGCACCCGCCTGCTGCACATGGAGGACACCCTCCACGAGCGGGTAGTGGGTCAGGACGAAGCCGTAAAGGCCGTGGCCCGGGCCATCCGTCGGGGCCGTGTGGGTCTGAAGGATCCGAAGCGCCCCATCGGCTCCTTCCTGTTCCTGGGCCCCACCGGCGTGGGAAAGACGGAGCTGTGCAAGTCCCTGGCAGAGGCCATGTTCGGCGATGAGAACGCCATGATCCGGATCGATATGTCTGAGTATATGGAGCGGCACACAGTGTCCCGTCTGATTGGCTCCCCGCCGGGCTATGTGGGCCACGAGGAGGGCGGTCAGCTGACGGAGAAGGTGCGGCGCAAGCCCTACTCCGTGGTACTGTTTGACGAGATCGAAAAGGCCCACGAGGATGTGTGGAACATCCTGCTGCAGCTTCTGGATGACGGCCGGATCACCGACTCTCAGGGCAGGACGGTGGACTTCAAGAACACCGTCATCGTCATGACCAGCAACATCGGTGCCCGCAGCCTCACTGCCATGGGCAGCAAGCTGGGCTTTTCCGCCGAGGAGCGGGACTCCGATCCTGACGCTGAAAAGAAGTTCGAGACCGCCCGGGAGCAGGTGATGGCGGAGCTGCGTCAGACCTTCCGCCCGGAGTTCCTAAACCGGATCGACGATATCATCGTATTCCGCCCCCTGACGGAGGAGGACATCCGGGAAGTGGCCCGGCGGATGCTGAAGACCGTCTCCGCCCGGATGGAGACCATGGGCATCCACCTGGATGCCAGCGACGAGGCTGTGGCAGAGCTGGCTAAGGAGGGCTTTGATCCCAAGTACGGGGCCCGTCCCCTGCGCCGGGCCATCCAGAGCAAGGTGGAAGACGCCGTGGCCGAGAAGATGCTGGACGGCACCCTCAAGGCCGGTGACACCGCCAAGCTTACCGTGGAGAACAATCGACTCTGCGTTTCCAAGTGAAGAGACCTGGTCAAGCCGTCCGGAGGCCCCATAGCCTCCGGACGGCCTTTCCGACATACCGGCCGGAAGCGAATAGACTTGACTTTGGCGGAGAAACAGGTAAAATAGAGAGGTATAAAATGAACCCATCGTGCTGTCCCCGATCCAGTAAAAGATGGTGCCAGAGTGCCAACGCGGCGGATCGCAGAGTATATTGCCGCACGTATGTGGGGAAGAACGCCCCCGGGCGGGAGAAATATCTATGACCAAATGTAGCGTAGTTGGCAGCACGCGTGATTTGGGAGGATAGAGAGCCTATCCATTCCCCAAAAAGTGAAAGCCTGGAAGTCCTTGGGACAGTAGCCTGCGGCGGAAATCCCCCGCCTGAAGATCCCCCCGCAAAACCGGGCTTGACCACAGCACTGCCCACAGACACGAAAAACTTGCTTTTTCCTTCTCCGCATGGTATCATGCAGAAAAATCGAATATCCGGGTATAGCGCAGTTGGTAGCGCGCCAGCTTTGGGAGCTGGATGTCGTGCGTTCGAGTCGCACTACTCGGACCAAAGGCCCTCTGGAATAAATTCCAGAGGGCCTTAATTTTGTTTACAGTCCATCAAAAATTGAGGAACTCGGCTGACTATATCTCTCAATTTTGAAATATAAAAATGGGACTATGAGTTTGCATCAGGTTGAAAAAGCCAAAAAAGCAACTATTTTTTCAGTTCTGCCAACAACTCACTGAATCCGTCCATGGCTGATTGCAGGTTCTCCATGATATCTTGGGCCAGTTCCTCCGGGGCGGGTAGGTTGTCCAAGTCGGCCAAGGACTTGTCCTTGATCCAGAAGATATCCAAACTGGTCTTGTCCCGGGCAAGGATCTCCTCCACCGTGAAGCGGCGCCAGCGGCCCTCCGGGTTCTCCTCGTTCCAAGTCTCATGGCGTTCATACCGGTTTTCGGGGTTGTAACACTGAATGAAGTCCTGCAAATCCCTAAAGGTCATGGGATGCTGCTTGAGGGTGAAGTGCATATTGGTCCGTAGATCGTAGACCCAGACCTCTTTGGTCTGCCACTCCGGGCTGGCCGGGCGCTTGTCAAAAAAGATCACGTTGGCCTTGACGCCGGGCTTATAGAAGATGCCCGTGGGCAGACGGAGAATGGTATGGAAGTCACAGGTCTCCAGTAGCTTCTTGCGGATGGTCTCGCCGGCTCCACCCTCAAAGAGCACATTGTCCGGCACCACCACTGCCGCCTTACCGGTGGCTTTCAGCAGAGTATTGATGTGCTGGAGGAAGTTGAGCTGCTTGTTGGAGCTGGTGGTCCAGAAGTCCTGCCGGTTGTAGACCAGATCCTCTTCCTCCTGCTCTCCCTCCTCGTTGGTGAAGGTAAGGGCGGACTTTTTGCCAAATGGCGGGTTGGTGAGCACATAGTCGAACCGCTCGCCGGGATCTGTGAGCAGGGCGTCCCCAAGGGTAATGGGCACCTGACCATAGAGGTCGCCGATATTGTGGAGGTATAGATTCATCAGGCTCATCTTGAAGGTGGTGGGCACGATCTCCCAGCCCCGGAAGGCCTCTTTCTTCAAGAACTCCTTTTTCTCCCGGTCCAGGTTGTAGTGCTTCGGGTCAGCCAGATAGCTCTGGGCTGCCAGCAAAAAGCCGCCGCTGCCGCAGCAGGGATCAGCCACGGTCTTCATGGGCTCTGGGCGGATACACTCCACCATGGCCTGGATCAGCGGGCGGGGAGTAAAATACTGGCCCGCGCCGCTTTTCACGTCCTCGGCGTTCTTTTGCAGCAGGCCCTCATAGATCTCGCCCTTCACGTCGGTGGACATGGACACCCATTTTTCTTTGTCGATCATCTGGACAATGCGGTACAGGATGGCGGCGTTGTTGATCTTGTTGGTAGCGCCCCTGAAGATCTTGCCCAGGGTACCGCCCTGTTCACCCAGAGTCTCCAGGATGGATTTATACTTCCCCTCCAGCTCTGCACCCTTCAGATCACTCATATCCGCCCAGCCGCAGCCCTCCGGGATGCCAGTCTGGCGCTTGTAAGGGGGCTTTGCGTACTCGTCGGACATTTTCAAAAAGATCAGGTAGGTGAGTTGCTCCAGATAGTCGCCGTAGGACACGCCGTCATCCCGCAGCGGCCCGCACATCCCCCAGACCTTGGAGATGATGGTTGTGGTTTGTTCAGACATTTAGATTCTCCCCTCAAAGGCCTGTTTCAAGATGCTCTGCCGCAGGGCCTCTGCCTGCTGTAAGGAGGTACCAATGGTTTGCTCAATGCTGTCACAGATAGATAACCGAGACTCTATGCTCTCAACAATTACTCTCTGCTCCTCGAACGATGTAAATGGAAAACGCAATGCGCGAACTCGCTCTTTATTCAATGCCTTTTGATTATTTCCAGAGCCAACTCGCCTGGTATTTTCGTAGTTTAGGAGGAGAAAATAATAGATATATTTAGGCTCACAAGGGGTTTTAGATACCAATATGGCTGCTGTATTTTGGTTATGTGCTGCAACGATATTCAAAATAGCTGCCTGGCCCCTCGTTTTTCCTTCTCCTATCATAGCCAGCATAACGGTTCCAGCAGGGTGCAAATTTGTAGATGAGTTAGTCAATCCGGATTCAGTAATTCTTTCTTTCGTCTCGGTAATTGTATTGAAATGTACTTCACCACTACTTACCCAATTGATGTCACCGTTCCAATATTCAGGGATTGAACGTTTAGGAGTTGCTCCAACCTCTACATCAAAAACATCACCAATACGCACTTTTAACCATGTGGCCGGCAAGTCGAGTGCTATCTCATTTTCATCGCCAGATGTATCTTTAAAAGATTGATTTTGCTTACAGATACTCAAAAAATCATCTTGTGGGGACATATTGTGGCTCCCTCTCCATTGCTCGGAGAGCTTGCCCTCAAACGCCTCTTTCAGCACCGCCTGACGGTAGACCTTCAGCTTTTCCTTTGCGGTTTGCAGTTCCGCCACGCTGGCGTCCAGCTTGGAAAATAGCTCCTCAATTTTGGAGACAATGCACTCCTGTTCCGGGATTGGAGGAACGACAACATCTAATGATTTTAGTACAGATTGGCTTATATTTTTTTGTGTGCCACCCTTGCCCATGGAAATCAATTTTGGCTTGATCATGGACATGTAATAAAACATATATTTTGTTGTTACACCATGCAATTCCTTTGCAAATGCAATGGCTTGATTCGTACAACATTCTATCCCGGTAATGCCTAATTTCCCAATACTCCCATACATAGCAACTAATAATGTTCCAACCGGAATCATTTTGGCACTGCTATTCTTCAGCCCTAATTCTGTAATTTTACTTAATGATGAATTGACAATGCCATCGTTTAAGTCACCGATAATCAGCCAAGGAATAGTTCCGTTTTCATAGTAAGACTTTTCCGTCGCTTTTGGTGTTCCTCCGGAACCCCAGGTTACAACTTCTGTCATTTTCTTAATTTCCCAGTGCGACGGCAATGCAGTTTTCTTATCCATTTACGCCACCAATTTCCGATTCATTTCCATTAAAATAGCCTCATATTCCTCCCCGAACACCTCATAGAACCGCCCAAGGCCGCCCTTGCGGTCAAAGGGGCTCAGGTCCAGGTCATCCGGTTGGATGCTCAGAGAGGTGGCGATGTGATCCTTCACCAGCTGGAGCCACTCCATCTGTTCCGGGGTGAAATGTACCGCACCGGCGTTGCGGCGGAAGGTCCACTGCTGGAAGTTGTAGTTTACCTTATCGGCGAAGGGTTGTAAACCCTCCGCCTCTCCCATCTCAAACCGGATGATGGACACCAGGTCGGCCAGCTGGCGCAGCGTCCCCGTTCCCTTTACCTTTTCCGGCTTCTTGATGGCATAGCAGTCCCACAGCCGCTCGATGGTCACGCCCTTGCTGCGCAGCTTCTCATAGAGGGCTTTCAGCTTCTCAATGGCCATGGGCCGGTCCTGATAGGTCTGGCTATACAGAATACGCAAGGCAATGATCTCGTCCTTGTTCTCCTCGATAAACTCATGGAAGGTCCGGATCACCCGGTCGGCGTTTTCCTCCTTCTGGGCATCAAACCCAGCAAAGAGCAGCGTGTCCGGATTGGTATTGTCGATGATTTGCTCATGGCTGCGGCGGACATTCTCGATAAAGTCCCGTACCTCCGGACGGCAGAAGGGCGCGGCCGCTTGGGCCGCCGCCTCCCGCTGCACCGACTTCAGCTGCTCCTCCGTAGGCTCCTGGGTATGGAACTGCTCCCGGGCTCGGGCGGTGAGGATATCCTCGTCAAAGGCATCAAGCAAATCTTCCGCCAGCTGACTGGCCGGAACGCCTACCACCTGGGCAAATTCCTTCCGCTCGCCGGAGCTCATCTGGCTGTTGAGGCGAATCACCCGGTTGGCAAGGGAAGTCAGGGTGTCCTCGTCCCGAGCGCCCAGGGCTACCGTCATCATCAGCTCTTTCAAAGAGACCGAGGGCTTGCGCTCCAAGGTACGGGTCTCGGACTTCTTGGACTTGGTAACGCCCACCGCATCCACAATGATAAAGTGGTCCTTGTTCTCGGTGGCCGAGGGGGTCACCTTTTGCAGGTTGTCCTTGCTGAGGGTACGGGTACCCCGGCCCTTCATCTGCTCAAAATAGTTCTTGCTGCGTACATCCCGCATGAAAATCAGGCACTCGATGGGTTTGACATCGGTGCCGGTGGCAATCATGTCCACTGTGACCGCAATACGGGGATTGTAGCCATTGCGGAACTCACTGAGCACACCCTCCGGATTCTCGGCGGAGTAGGTAATCTTTTTACAGAACTCGTTTCCCTCGCCGAATTCCTCCCGGACAATCTGGATGATGTCGTCGGCGTGGCTGTCTGTTTTGGCAAAAATCAGAGTCTTAGGGACTTCCTTACGCCGTGGGAACAGCGTGGTAAACAAGTTGTCCCGGAATGTGCGGATCACCATACGGATCTGGCTGGGATTGACAATGTCCCGGTCCAACTGAGTGGGCTGGTAATCCACATCCTCATCTAACTGCTTCCATCGCTTTTCACGCGAAAGCCGGTTGCGGCACTCGATGACCTGTTTCATGATGTGGGCGCCGCTTTTGGTCACCTGGGTCTCAATGAGAAAGATATCCTCACCCACATTGACACCGTCGATGATGGCCTGCTCCCGGGAATATTCGCTGACCACATTCTCGTTAAAAAATGCAAAGGTACGCTTGTCCGGCGTGGCAGTGAGGCCGATGAGGAAGGCGTCAAAGTAATCCAGCACCTGCTGCCAGACATTGTAGATGGAGCGGTGACACTCGTCGATGATGATGCAGTCAAAAAACTCCGGCGGGTACTTCTCGTTGTAGACCACTTCTTTGGCTGCCTGGCGGTCTGCCGAGGTCAGCTCATTGAAGGAAGTCTCCTCCGCCGATTCATCCAGTTCCTCCCCCTTCAGAATGGAGTACATCCGCTGGATGGTGCTGATACACACCTGTACATCCTGGGGGATGTAAGAGCTTTTCAGCCGCCGCACCCCATAGATTTCAGGAAAAGAACGGTTGTCGTCGTTGGGGCGGTAGGCCAGGAATTCCCGTTCTGCCTGTTCACCCAGGCCCTTGGTGTCCACCAGGAAAAGGACTCGGTTGATCTTGGCATATTTCAGCAGACGATATACCGCCGTAATGGCTGTAAAGGTCTTGCCTGCGCCGGTGGCCATCTGAATCAACGCTCTGGGACGATTTTGGGCAAAGGACTGCTCCAGACTTTCGATAGCTGTGATCTGGCAACTGCGGAAGCCCATGGTGTCGAAGTGCGGGAAGTGCTTCATGTTGTTGCGGATGGTATCCTCAGACTTTAGCAGGGCACGAAGGCTTTCGGGACGGTGAAAACTGAAGATGCGGCGGGAACGATATTTCTGGTCGTTATAATCGGTGAAACGAGTCAGCTTTCCAGTGGCCTCATAGGCAAACCGAATGCGGTATCCCGCTTTGACCCATTTAAAAGTGCTTCCGGCATATCGGCTTGACTGCCCTTCCACAGTGGTGATGTTCTCACCCTTTTCGTCCGCCTTGGCCTCCACGACGCCAACCGGGATGCCATCCACAAAAAGGGCATAGTCCACCGGCCCAGTGCTGGTGGGAAATTCCCGCACTGCAACACCTGGGCCTGCCATTGGATTGAGTTGGCGCATATCCTGCAAGATCCACCCGGCTTGAATCAGCCGCTGATCGATTGCCTCACGAGCTTTTTGTTCTGGTGTCATGGAGTCCACCTCCACTAAATTTGTAGTTTTTAGTCATTATACCATAGTTTTTAAAGGCAGACTACCGCTTTTAACAGATTTGGTTCCCCTTTATAAATGTCCTGAATGATATCAATCAAATCTCGTATAGACACCTCATGATAAACTGCTCACATGGAACAAAGAGTCTCCGGAGCCAGACCAAGAGACTCTTTGCCTTATCTTCCGGGGTACAACTCTTGATCTTACTTCAGGCTCACCTCATTTCAAATCTCATTATAGTATTTTCGCACCGTGCTTCTGTCTGTCCCAACTGCCTTAGCAATGGCGCTCTTGCTGGTAACTTCCGGATGCTCCCGCATATAGGCGGCGATGGCTTTCTTCTTCTCGCTGATCCCGTCTGGGATAGCCTCCAGGTTTCCGCTCTCCTTGATGGCTTTGATTTCCGCCTTCATCTGCTCGATCAGCCCAGGCAAGAGTGCCTCACATTCCTCCCGCGTTTTAGCATACACATTGCGGGAGTGCTTCTTGCCATCCGGCCAGACCGGAGAGTAGCGCCCCTCCCAGCAGTGTTCACTGATCTGGGTGATACAGCCGGTGCCGGCCTTTCGGATCTTGCCGTTGTAGGGAATGAAGGGGATGAATGACTGCGGGTCTGTCTCCGGTGCTCGCTCTGAGGCCACCTCTTTCTCTTTGGGATCGACCTTTGCGATCCTCTGGTCGATCTTTGCCGCCGCCTCAGACCGCATGGGATTGGTGATGTGGGTGTAGATGTCCAGTGTAGTGGCCGCCGACACATGGCCCAGCATCGAGGAGAGGGTCTTCACATCCATCCCGCTACCCAGTGCCATGGTTGCAAAGGTATGCCCTTACGGTATAATTACGACAAACCGGAAAAGCCCCGTATATCAAGGATTTTCGGTTATCTGGCAAGGTTTTTCATCCTTTTCCAAACCGAAAAATCGAGCCGCGAAGTAGTTATATTGTAGGGGGTGTTATAGTAACGACAAAAATAAAATACCGTTTGGGCGGGCTGTCAGCCCGTCCAAGAAATCAGGACATTTCCTCTGAAAAGAAGAAATGTCCTTTTTTTGTACCCAAAATCAGATGCCGACAGGAGGAACACAATGCCTGAAAAAGCAGCGCAGAAAGAACCGGGCAAAAAGCCCGTGCCATCCAAAAAGCCGAAACCGCAGCAGGAAGTAGTCGTCCAAATCCCACTCTCCGAACTGCACCCGTTCCCGGATCACCCCTTTCAGGTGCGGGAGGATGCGTCCATGCAGGAAACCGCCGAAAGTGTTAAGGAATACGGCGTCCTCGTCCCCGCGCTGGCGCGGCCACGGGAGGACGGCGGTTATGAGCTGATCGCAGGCCACCGACGCAAACACGCCTGCGAGCTGGCAGGACTGGCCACCATGCCCGTCATTGTCCGCGACATTGACCGGGACACTGCCACCATCATCATGGTGGACAGCAACCTCCAGCGCGAGAATATTCTTCCATCCGAACGCGCCAAAGCCTACAAGATGAAGATGGAGGCCATCAAGCGGCAGGGCGCACGGACGGATCTGACTTCGCCGAAAATTTCGGCGAAGTTCCGCAGCGATGATGAAGTTGGTCAGGATGCCGGTGTGAGCGGCGATACCATCCGCAACTACATCGCCCTGACGCAGTTAGTCCCGGAGCTTCAGCAAATGGTGGACGAAAAGAAAATCGCCCTCAGTCCCGCTTATCAGATCGCGGCGCTGACACCCAAGGAGCAGGGGCTGCTTCTGGAAACCATCGACAGCGAACAGGCCACCCCCTCGCTCTCGCAGGCGCAGCGGATGAAAAAGCTCAGTCAGAGCGGCGAGCTGAACGAGGACACCATGCTCTCCATTATGATGGAGCAGAAGAAACCGGAGAAAAACGACATTACCCTTTCCGGTGAAAAGCTCCGCAAATACTTCCCGCGTTCCTATACCCCGTTCCAGATCGAGAACACCATCTTCAAATTACTGGACGCATGGCAGAAAAAGCGCCAGCGCGACCAGAGCCGTTGAGCGGACAAGCAGTTTGTTTGTCCGCTATTTTCATGCCAAAAGGAGGACGCCATGTATATCAACACATTCAAATACACCCCCAAGGATGTAAGCTGCCAGCTTTGCACCGAATATGTGAAAAAGCTGGGCTGTACCGCCCTGCGCTGCCCGTGGCTGGCCGAGCGCATTGAGGCCGGTGTGGTCGGCTACCGCGAGGCAGTCTTAGAGACATTTCCCCATGAACGCCGCCTGTTCCAGCGCCTGAACCTGCTGATCAAGCACTATCACGGAAGCCTTTGGAGCAACGAGCAGCATGAGCGCAGGATGCAGTATCAATGCGCCGTGCAGGGCTACCGCCGCCGCAGGGATACTAACGCCTATTATGCGGCCATGTACCTGCTGACCTCTAACGACGACATTTACCGCCGCACGGCAAATTGCTTCTGCAAGGACTGGATTGAGTTCGGCTATGCGGTTCTGAAAAACACTTCGCCGCACAACTACGCGCTGTTCATGGCTGCGCGTGACCTCTGCGACAAGACGGAGGCTGTCACGATGGCGGACTTGGCGGAACCGGAGGTGATCGACCCGGAGGCGCTGCGCCTGATCGTCAACGCCACTCTGATCGCCCGCTATGGGCTTGCCGCCTTTCAGATCAGAGCGCAAGGTGCCGAATATGAATGCTGATGATTTTGTCGGCGGTCACAGCATCCTTGCGCTGGAGCGCTTTATGGACGAAACCCGCCACATGATTATTTTTGATGTCCTGTCATGGAAATCTCCTGTGGGTGAAAAGGGCGAACGGCTGAGGTTGTTCCTCTCCGACGTGGGATATGCCAAGGCGCAGGCATCCGAGAAACGCGGAGAAATCAAAATCCGCAAACACGCCGCCGTCATTGAGGGGCATATCCTTCCTGACCGGAAAAAGCGGCGTCACTAAAGTGATTGGAGGAATTACTATGAGCAGAGTAACTGAGCTGGAAAAAGCGCTGACCACGCTGTTCCGCAAGGGTACGGAGGTCGGCTACACGGAAACGGAGATCGACGAGTTTCTGGAAAACATTGACTATCACGCCCTGCTGCAAGCCGTTTGGAACAAGGCCGAAACGGTCTATGCCTACCGCGCAGACGGCAAAAATGCGCTGAGCTTGGACTATCGCAGCTCGGAGCTGTTCAAGCAGCGAGCGACGCTTCTCTATGAGGACGTAGGCGACAGCTATATCGGCGCGGTGTTTGCTGCCCGGTCGATGGAGCTGTGGCTGTTAGAGGATATGGGCTTTGCCGTCGTTGCCAAATTCAGCGTGAACGCTGGAGAAGGCGAATACGTCACCGAGTATCGCGTCTACAAGGGCAGCGATTGGGCAGACAGCGAGATTTCTCTGGATTTGGAGGACTTGGTGGCCGAGCTTGCCGCCCTGTGCGATCCCTACTACGAACACGAGCAGCCCATCTATGAGCTGTGATGTGGGAAAGGAGTGAAAACGGAGCGGCTTCCCCATGCGGGAAACCATTCAGAACGCAAACGGCAAGCAGTTTCACGCCGTCAGCCTGTCCGGTGGCAAGGACAGTACCGCCATGCTGCTTTTGATGATCGAACGGGATATGCCCATCAATATGGTGCTGTCAGCGGACACCGGCATGGAGTTCCCGGAAATGTATGAACACCTTGCCAAACTGGACGAGCATCTTTTCCGGGAGCGCGGCATCCATATCACTACGCTGCGGCATCCCAAGGGCTTTGAATACCTGATGTTCGACGAACCCAAGCAGAAGCCCCGCAGTCTGGAAAACCGTGCAAAGCTGGGCATCCCGCCCTACGGCAACGGCTGGCCGGGAATCCGCGTCCGCTGGTGTACCGGGCAGCTCAAAACGCACCTCATCACCAAGGAGGTCAACCGGCTCAAAGGCGAGCTGGGCGCGATCCACTATGTCGGTATCGCCGCCGATGAAGCGTGGCGCTGCAAGGATGAGCGGTATCCCCTCGTGGAATGGGGCATCACGGAGGCGCAGGCGCTCCAAGCCTGTTACGACCGTGGCTTTGACTTCGGCGGGCTGTATGAGATTTACCACCGCGCGTCCTGCTGGTGCTGTCCGTTCCAGCGTATCGACGAGCTGCGGAAGCTGCGAAAGCATCACCCGGAGCTGTGGGAAAAGCTGCTGGAGCTGGATCGCCGTGCGCTGGCGCAGTTCGGCACCGGCCCGCTGGGACAGTTCAAGCAGAACTGGAGCGTAAAGCGGCTGGATACGCGGTTTGCCGAGGAGGACGGCCAAACAGGTTGACTGCCCTGCGGAAAGGATTGAAGCAATATGGCTGTATTTCGCGTTGAACGGACGCGGGATTACACGGTGATGTGCAACCATCACCTGAAAGACAGCAATCTTTCCCTGAAAGCCAAGGGGCTGCTCTCCATGATGCTCTCCCTCCCCGACGAGTGGAACTACACCACGCGGGGGCTGGCTGCGATCTGCAAGGAGGGCGTGGACGCCATCGGGAAAACGCTCAAGGAGCTGGAGCTGGCGGGCTACATCATCCGCCGTCAGCTTCGCGGCAAGGACGGGCGCATTTCCGACACGGAGTACACCATCTTCGAGAAGCCCCGAAAGCCCTCTCCACCGGATACGACTTTACCAGATACGGAAAACCCGTATCTGGACAACCCGGATACGGAGGCACCGGATACGGATAATCCCGCGCAATTAAATACTAAGAAATCTAATACTCAAAAATCAAATACTGATCTATCAAGCACTCATTCATTCTTTCTGCCTGCGGCGGACGGAATGACGGACGGATTTGAGAAAAAAGCGGAGATCAGAGAGCAAATCGAATACGACATTCTCTGTCAGCAGTATGACCGGATGCAGCTTGATGAGCTGGTGGAGATTATGCTGGAGGTTGCTATGAACCGCAGCCCCACAGTCAAGATCGGGCGGGATGCGGAGTATCCCACCGGCTTCGTCCAACAGCGCTTTGAAAAGATCACCTCCATGCACATCGAAAAGGTCATGGACGGTATCCGCGAGAACACCACCCGCGTTTGGAATACGAAAGCCTATCTCATGGCGGCGCTGTTCAATTCCGTTTCCACCATCGACAATCACTATGCCATGCTGGTCAATCACGATTTTCACGGCGGCCCCTAAAGGCCGTCATTTTTCATGCCCGATTCCGGGAGAAAGGATTTGATACCGATGAAACGCCCCCTTGCCTACATCACCGCTCCGTGGAGCGAGAATGAGTTTGAGAACACCGAAAACGCCGCCAAGTATTGCAGGGCGGTCTATGACGCGGGCTTTTCGCCCGTCTGCCCCGCGCTGTTTTTGCCGCTATTCCTACGCGATGAGATTCCGCAGGAGCACAAGGACTGCATCGACATGGCGCGGGAGTATCTGCGCCGCGCTCGTGTGCTGGTGGTTTGCGGCGGCACCGTGAATGAAAGCGTGAAAAACGACATCGCCGTGGCCGAGCGCCTGCGGATCACCGCCACCACGCTGGACGGCATCCTGACCGTCAAGGGACAGGGGCGCAGAAATGAATGAGCATCTTCTGCACCGGCTGGTGGTACCGCCTTAGTGTCCCGGCGTTCTCCCTGCAAATCGGAGGAAAGGAGCGTGATAAGTCATGCAGGAAGAAGTTGAACAGAGAATCGTATCCCTGATGATCTCCTGCGGAAAGCTGGGCGAACAGGAATTTCGCAAGGCCGTTGCCAAGCTGCTGGAGCAGCTAAAAAACGGCCATCAGAAGCATCAGTACAGCAAGGCCAATCCCCACGGAAAAATGACCGTCAAGCAG
Source organism: Oscillibacter acetigenes (assembly GCF_025567605.1). Lineage (NCBI taxonomy): Bacteria > Bacillati > Bacillota > Clostridia > Eubacteriales > Oscillospiraceae > Oscillibacter > Oscillibacter acetigenes. Next base: position 491,494 of record NZ_JAOQKG010000001.1, read on the forward strand.
CTCGCCGCCAAGGATAAGGGATTGCAGAGCATTGAAGTCACCGATCAGAATATCGGCTCATTCAATCGGATCGCCCGGAAGTATGGCATTGACTTCGCTCCATTCAAGGTCAAGGGCGAAAAGCGGTACATGGTGTTCTTCAAAGCGCCGGACGCCGACGCCATGACCGCCGCGTTCAAGGAATATACCGCCAAGCAGGTCAGGAAAGCGGAACGCCCCTCGGTGCTGGAAAAGCTGCAACACTTCAAGTCGCTCATTCAGGCGGCTGTGGTGGACAGGACAAAGCGGAAGGAGCTGGAACGATGAAGCAAGTCAACGTCAAAAAGCTCATCCTTCCCAATATTCCGTATGTGTTCATCGCGCTGCTGGCCACCAAGGTCAGCGAGGCGGTGCGGCTGGCTCCCGGTTCGGACGCTTCCGCGAAGCTGCTGAACATTATGACCGGTCTGAACACGGCGTTTCACTCCCTTGTCCCCAGCTTTCATCCCATTGACCTGTGCGTGGGCGTTGCCGCCGCCATCGCTATTCGGCTGGCGGTCTATATCAAGGGCAAAAATGCCAAGAAATTCCGCAAAAATCTGGAGTACGGCAGCGCCCGTTGGAGTGCATAATTTTAAGTGTAAATGACACATACATGGACGCACAGGAGGTTATGCACATGACTGATTATAGCAAAATTACAGCCCTTTACTCCCGCCTTTCCGTGGGCGACGAGGACAGGGACGGCGGCGAGAGCAACAGCATACAGAACCAAAGAATATTTTTGGAGAACTATGCCAGAGGGCAGCACCTAACCAATATCCGGCACTACATCGACGATGACGAAAGCGGCAGATTTTTTGACCGTTCCGCCTACTCCCGCATGATGGACGATGTGGAAAACGGGAAAATCGGTGTCTGCATTATGAAAGACCTCACCCGCTGGGGGCGTGACTATCTCCAAGTCGGCAACGCGATGGAGATATTCAGACGGAACAATGTGCGCTTTATCGCGGTCAACAACGGCATTGACAGCGAGAAGCCCGACACATTGGAGTTTGCGCCCTTTATCAATATCATGTCGGAGTGGTACGCAAAGGACATCAGCAAGAAAGTGAAAACGGGCATTAAGACCAAAGGTATGAGTGGAAAGCCGATTGTCACCGAAGCCCCTTACGGCTATGTCAAAGACCCGGACAACAAGGATTTTTGGATAATCGACGAGGAAGCCGCCGAGGTTGTCCGTTTGATTTTCCATCTGTTTATCGGCGGGAAAAACCGCAACCAAATCGCCGTATATCTGACACAGGAGCAAATCCCAACCCCCACTTTCTACATGAAAGACCGAGGGCGGGGAACCTGTAAAAATAAGACGCTCAACGAGGATAACCGCTGCAAGTGGAACAAAGCCACCTTGACCAATATTCTCACACGGCAGGAGTATTGCGGAGATGTAGTCAACTTCAAGACTACAAAGCATTTCCGGGATAAACATAACCACTATGTAGACCGGAGCCAATGGCACATCACAGAAAATGTGCATGAGCCGATTATCAGCCGCAGCGATTTTGAAACCGTACAGAGGATTTTGGAAAACGCACCCGTCAGACGCCCCAACGGGGACGGGGAAATCCACCCTCTGTCCGGCTTGCTTTTCTGTAAAGACTGCGGCGCAAAAATGCACATTCGCATAGATTGTCGGAATGGCGGCAAGCGCCATGTTGCCTATTGCAGCGAGTACCACAAGGGAAAAGCCAAGAACCCCAAATGCCATTCCCCGCACATCATGGACGCGGACTTGCTCATGCAGACCATCACGGAAGTGCTGAAGAAAATCGAGGACTATTCTATCAGCAACCGGGCGGAGTTTGAAGCCTTAGTGAAAAAGAACCTTGCCATGCAGCAGACCGACCAGACCAAAAAGCAGCAGAAGCGTATTCCGCAAATCACGACGCGCCTTGAACAGATTGACAAGGTGCTGAATAAGCTCTACGAGGACAACGCCCTCGGCGCGATCCCGCAAGACCGCTATGAGCAGATGTCGCAGAAGTATTCAGAAGAATACTACACGCTGAAAGCGGAGCTTGCCACGCTCCAAGAGCAGCTATCCGCTTTTGAGAACGCGGGAGGACGGGCGCAGAAGTTTTTGAAGCTGACGGAACGCCATGCTGCCTTTACCGAGCTTACCCCCGCCATTCTCAACGAGTTTATCAGCCGGATTGAAGTGCATGAGCGCGACCAGAAAAGGGCGAGATACGCAATCCAGCACATCAGCATATATTTCAATTATATCGGCAAGTTTGAGAATGAAGTGACACAGCTTGCAGAACCGACCGAGCAGGAAATCCGGCAAATGCGGGAGGAAATCGAAGAAGCCAAAAAGGAAAAGAGCCGCGCATACCACCGGCAGTATTCAAGGGAGTACCGGGCGCGAAACCTTGAAAAGCAGCGGGAGTATGACCGTATCAAGGCGCGGGAATACCGGGCGAAGAAAAAGGCGCAGGCAGCCGCCGCACAGCCCACACAGTAAAACAGAATAACCGTCAACCAAGAGGGATTTTCCGAACTACGGGAAATCCCTCTTTTGCACCCGGAGAAAGGAGCCGCCTATGGCAGAACAGACCCCCGACAGTATCATCACGACCCAGAGGAACGGGCAGACCATTGTTGCGGAGTTATTTTTCAATCACAGCAGCACAGAAACATTCCGCGACAAGTTGCTCAAACTGGTGCTTGCCGACAGTTCGCGTTTATCCGCGTCTGACGGTCAAGAGCCGGAAAAAACAGAAATCTTGCGATAACAGCCGCCCCGACGAACCATTCCCTGTCCGGGCGATTTCTATTTGAAAATCCTCATTTTCCCCAAGTCAAGAGCCGGGAAAAACACCCGAAAAATGCCCCTACTGCGTAACAGGGGCGCAGAAAGGAGAGTTTATGAGAACAGGGCTTACGAAGCAGGAAAAGACCACCGATATTTGGTTTGACGAGAAAGACCCGCTAATCCATATCCGCACCCACAACACCGACTTGAAGAAACGGCTTGCCGCCTACGCCAGACAGCACCCCGACCAGTGCCGCCAGACCGACGCAGACCCCGAAACGGGCTGCATGGAGTTTGAAATCCGCAAGGGGCGCTTCTCTTTCCGTCTGACCGCCCCATACAGCGAGGAACGACGGGAAGCAACGCGGCGATATGCCAGAGAAAACAGCACTACAAACTTGTTGAAATAATGTGGATTTGTTCATATTCTTGTGCTATACTTTTCTCAAAGGCACAGAATGGCAGATATAAATTCGTGGGAGAAAAAATATGAAGAAGCATAGAAAATGTAAAAAGATAATAGCTTTTGTAACAGTGTTGTTTATAGCATTTGTTGCAGTAATTGGGCTACACAAAACAGGGATTTATCGTTTTGATTTCTTAAAGGACATCTATAAAAAAATTGATTTTCAACTAAGTACGAACGAGCTTAACATTCCGCAGGACGCTCTTTCATTTTCTGTTTATGATATTGAACAGGAGGAATATTTATTTTACGAGGGCGATAGCCAACTTCCCACAGTAGCAAGTTTGGCAAAACTATTTGCCATTGATTATGCTTTGGGAAAAGTAGATTTGGAAGATATTGTTGAAGTAAATCAAGAGGTATTAGAACTTGTTCCGGCGGGTTCATCTTTAGCAAATCTGTATGCTGGGGAATACACAGTTAAACAAATCATGGAGGCTATGCTTGTTCCTTCCGGAAATGACGCAGCCTATGCGTTGGCATATCATATCGCTAAAAACGAATTAGGCGAAGGTTATACAGCAACGGAATATATAGATTATTTCATGACAGAACTTAGTGAGTATTTAATCGAAGCAGGCTATTCCAAAACAAATTTATATAATGACCCAAGTGGCGCGTCTATGCAAGCTGACTCTCATTTAGATGACATTAACCGCGTAGCGTTGAAGCTCCTTAACTACGATTTTGTTAAAGAATGTATTGGAAAAAGCGAATTTTCAATTCAAACTCCGCAAGGTGAATTTACATGGAAAAATACAAATGAATTTTTAGATGAAAATTCACCGTACTATAATGCAAATGTTAAAGGAATGAAAACAGGAACAATGGCATCTTCCTATAACATTGTTGTTCTGTATGAAAAAGATGGAAAAGCATATTTAATTACCTGTTTAGCGGCACACTCAAATGAGGGGAGATATAAAGCGGTACAGTCTGCTATCAACACGATTATTGAATAATGATGATGAAATATCCCGTTTAAGTAAAGTGTCAAAACAATAAGGGTAAGATAAAACAGCACACAATAAAACTTAATACCCATCCAAAAGGGCAGCCGAGAAATCGACTGTCCTTTTTCTACGCCGACAGGCAGAAAGGAGCGACCAACTATGACAAAACCGAGAGAGAAAACCCGCGAGGAGCTGCAAGCCGAGATTGAGGACGGAAAGAAGAAAATCCGGCAGTTTGAGAACCGGGAAAAGATGTTGCGTCAAAAGCTATCCAAAGAGGAACGCAGAACGCGCAGCCACCGCCTTATTGTCCGGGGCGCGGTCTTTGAAAGCATTGTGCCGGAAGCAAAGAACATGACCGACGAGGAAGCCGCCGCGCTTCTCCGGCTTGCCCTGACGAGTGAACCAGCGCGGGAGTTTTTGAGAAAACGAGCCGAGGAAACGACAAGCTAAATAATCCCTTGGCAACAAGGGCGCACTTATACACCCTTACGGGCGTGTGCGCTCTGCCGAGGGCTTGTCTCCGCACAGGGATTTTACCCCGCGCTCCGATATGGCGGCTTTGCCGCAACAAGGGGCTGCACCCCTTGCGCCGCTTTGCGGCTATCCCTGCACACCCACAAAAACAGTACACCCGCCGTTGGCGTCTGTACTGTTTTTGCGGGTTTTATTATCCTATCCGGGAGGTGATACCCATAGCCATTTACCATTGGAACATCGGCATTGTGAGCCGAGGAAAAGGCAAATCAGCCGTTGCCGCAGCCGCCTACCGAAGCGGCGAAAAGCTGACAAACGAATGGGACGGAATGACCCACGACTACACCCGCAAAGGCGGTGTTGTCCATACAGAAATCATGCTGCCGCCCCACGCACCGCCCTCATTCTCTGACCGTTCAGCCTTGTGGAACAGCGTGGAGCTTTACGAGAAAGCCGGGAACGCCCAGCTTGCCAGAGAGATTGACGCGGCGCTCCCCATAGAGTTATCCAGAGAGGAACAGATCCGGCTTGTCCGGGAATACTGTTCCTCTCAATTTGTTTCCAGAGGAATGTGCGTCGATTATGCCATTCACGACACCGACAGAGGCAACCCCCATTGTCATATCATGCTGACCATGCGACCACTTGACGAGCGCGGCGCATGGGCGGCGAAGTCCAAAAAGGAATATGACCTTGACGAAAACGGCGAGCGTATCCGCTTGCCAAGCGGCAGATACAAGACGCACAAAATTGACCTTACAGGCTGGAACGACAAGGACAACACCCTCTTGTGGCGCAAGGCATGGGCTGACTATACCAACGACTTTTTGGAGAGGAACGGAAGCCCGGAGCGTATCGACCACCGCAGCAACGCCGAGCGCGGCATTGACGAGATACCCACCGTCCACATGGGCGTGGCGGCTTGCCAGATGGAGAAGAAAGGTATCGCCACCGAGAAAGGCGAACTGAACCGCAGTATTCAAAAGGCAAACCGCCTTATCCGGGAAATCCGGGCGCAGATTGGGAAGCTCAAAGAGTGGATTGCCGACCTGTTCAAAGCGCGGGAAACCGCCCCAGAACAGCCGCCGCAATCTCCCAACCTCGCAAATCTGTTGATGAAGTATTTGAGCGTTCAGAGAGAAAAGAGCCGCAAATATTCCCAGAGCTGGCAGCAACAGCACGCCGCCGCTGAATTGAAAACCATAGCACAGACGGTCAACTATCTTTCCGAGCATGGTATTTCCAATCTTGACGAGCTGGACGCTGCCCTTTCCTCTGTTAGTGAACAGACTGACGCTATCCGAGTAGGCATGAAAGCCGCCGAGCAGCGCATGAAAGAACTGCAAAAGCTGATAGAGTACGGGAAGAATTACACCAAGCACAAGCCCGTCCACGACCAACTGAAAAAGCTGAAAAACGGCTGGACGAACAAGCGTGATAAGTACGAGGAAGCCCACCGCGCCGAGCTTGCCCTATGGGACGCGGCGAACCGCTATCTCCATGCCAAGCTGCCGAAAGAAACAAAGACCTTGCCTATTGTGGAATGGGAACAGGAATACGCTGCCCTCAAAGAGCAGAGGGACGGCGAGTATGGCAAACTGAAAGAAGCCCGCGCCGAGGTGGGCGAGCTTCAGAAGATACGCAAGTGCGTGGATATTGCACTCCGCGCCGACCAGCCGGAACAGACGCAGACTCGCACCAAGCGACACGAACAGGAGCGATAAGAAAAAGGACGGGCAAGCTGTTCTACTTGTCCGTCCGATGTAATCTCCGATAAATGGGAATTTGTTCGACATTAAGCTAAAATCAAGTATATCATTCCCAGAAGGGCAACACCTTCGCATACACAAATAATCTTAAAATTGCGAAGTTTCATTGTCCCTTTTTTATATTCGTCATAACTAAAAAACACTGTAAGCAATAATGCAATAATTGTAATTATTTGAATGTATAACATTTGCAGTTCCCTCCTCAAATTCCGATTTATCGATTTCATTGTACTTGATAACTATGAACAATTCAACCACAAAAAGCGAGGTATCAACCATGTATTACACCCAAGAACAAATAGACCGCGCCAACCAAGCCGACATTGTTTCTTTCCTGCAATCACAGGGCGAGCAGCTTACCCGCGCCGGACAGGAATACCGCTGGAAACGGCACGACAGCTTGACCGTCCGGGGAAACAAATGGTATCGCCACAGCCAGAGCAAAGGCGGCGGCCCCGTTGATTTTGTCATGGAGTTTTTCGGCAAGAGCTTCACCGAAGCCGTTGAACTTCTCACAGGGGAACAGGGAGCAGCCGCGCCGGACAGACCAAGCCCCGCACCCCTCTCTGATTTTCGATTGCCGCCCCGCAGCGATACCGCCGGACAAGTGAAAAGCTACCTTACCGAAGCCCGCCGCATTGATGAAGATGTGACGGGCTTTTTTCTTTCCAATGGCGACATTTACGAGGAAGCCGCCCACCACAACGCCGTATTCGTCGGCAGAGATGAAAGCGGCATACCGAGATACGCCCACCAGCGCGGCACAGCCGGGAACTTCCGGCTTGATGTGAAAGGCAGCGACAAAGCCTTTAATTTCTCCTATCGGGGCGCGGGCGAGCGGTTATTTGTCTTTGAAGCCCCGATTGACCTGTTATCTTTCCTCTGCCTGTTCAAAAAGGGCTGGCAGAAGCAAAGCTATTTGTCACTGGGCGGCGTGGGCGAGAAAGCCCTGTTGCGCTTTCTCTCTGACCGTCCGAACATCAAGACCGTTTTTCTCTGCCTTGACAGCGACGAAGCCGGAAACGACGCTTGCAGCCGCCTTGTGAAGCTCGTGCCGGAGGGCTACACCGTCCATCGGCTTATCCCTCTTTTCAAGGACTGGAACGAGGTATTGCAGCACCGGGCAGAAATCACAGACGGGAAGTATTTGCGGGAAGCAATCTACGGCTTGAAAGAGCCGCCGCAGGAAGAAACCGTTGAGATTATCCGCATGAGCGAGGTTGACACACAGACCGTTGAATGGCTATGGGAGCCGTATATCCCCTTTGGGAAAGTAACCATTGTGCAGGGCAATCCCGGCGAGGGCAAGACCACTTTTGCCCTACGCCTTGCCGCCGCCTGCACCACCGGGGGAACGCTGCCGGGAATGAAGTCATTGCCGCCATTCCAAGTAATTTACCAGACCGCCGAGGACGGGCTGGGCGATACCGTCAAGCCACGCTTGATAGAAGCCGCCGCAGACCTTGACCGGGTGCTTGTGATTGATGAAGCCAAGCGGGAGCTTACCCTGTCCGATGAGCGCATAGAAAAGGCAATCACGCAGAACGGGGCGCGGCTGATTATCCTTGACCCCATACAGGCGTACATGGGCGAAAAAACCGACATGAACCGGGCAAACGAAGTGCGCCCCATGTTCCGCCGCCTTGCCGATGTTGCCGAGCGTACCGGGTGCGCCGTTATCCTTATCGGACATCTCAACAAAGCTGCTGGAGGGCAGAGCGCATACCGGGGCTTAGGTTCTATCGACTTCCGCGCCGCAGCAAGGAGCGTCCTGCTGATCGGGCGCGTGAAGCGAGAACCGAATGTGCGCGTTATCGTCCATGACAAATCTTCCCTTGCGCCGGAGGGCAAGCCCGTAGCCTTTTGCCTTGACCCGGAAACGGGCTTTTCGTGGATAGGCGAATACGACATCACCGCTGACGAGCTGCTGTCCGGCGCGGGCGGCAACACCGCCACCAAGACCGAACAGGCGGAACGGCTGATACTTGACCTGTTGGCAGACGGGAAAGAGCTTGCCAGTGAGGACATTGTAAAAGCCGCAGCCGAAGCCGGAATATCCGAAAGGACGGTACAGAATGCCAAGCGCAACATGGGCGGCATTTTAGGCGCAAGGCGTGTCGGCGGTCAATGGTACAACTTCATCAAGAAGAAGCCACCCGAACCCGCAAGCTGAAAGTGCAAAACGCAGACCCTTTGCACTTTGCACTTTCGCACTTTCACGATAATTTGCGTCAATAACTCAAAAAAGCACTTGACAAAACGCTTCATGGGGAACCGCCGAGGACATCAAGCCCTACGTCGATCCCGCATTTGAGAACAACATCATTCTCACGCAGACGGAGCGGCTGACGATGAATAGCCGCCCCAAAGACCCGAAAACGGCGCGGAACAAAAATGTCCTGATCGTCGGCGGCAGCGGTTCGGGCAAGACCCGCTTTTGGTTGAAGCCCAATCTGCTCCAATGCACATCAAAAACCTATCCCACCAGCTTCGTCGTCACCGATCCCAAAGGGGACATCGTGGTTTCCTGCGGCCATGCGCTGCAAAAGAACGGGTATCAGATCAAGATTCTCAATTCCCTGAACTTCAAGAAGTCCATGCACTACAACCCGTTCGCCTACATCCACTCGGAAAAGGACATTTTGAAGCTGGTCACGACGCTGATCGCCAACACCAAGGGCGAGGGCAAAGCCGGTGACGATTTCTGGGTGAAAGCGGAAACGCTGCTCTACACCGCCCTTATCGGGTACATCCACTATGAAGCGCCGGTGGAGGAACAGAATTTCTCCACGCTCATTGAGTTTATCAATGCGATGGAGGTGCGTGAGGACGATGAGGACTTCAAAAATCCGGTAGACTTGATGTTCGACGAGCTGAAAAAGCGCAAGCCAGACCACTTCGCCGTCCGCCAATATGCCAAATTCAAGCTAAGTGCCGGCAAGACCGCTAAGAGTATCTTGATTTCCTGCGGCGCACGGCTTGCGCCCTTTGACATTCAGGAGCTGCGGGAACTGACGGCCTATGACGAGCTGCAACTGGACACGCTGGGCGACCGGAAAACCGCCCTGTTCATCATCATGTCCGACACGGATGATACCTTTAACTTTCTCATTTCCATGTGCTATACCCAGCTTTTCAATCTGCTTTGCGAAAAGGCAGATGATGTGTACGGCGGACGCTTGCCGGTTCATGTCCGCTGCCTGATCGACGAGGCCGCGAATATCGGGCAGATACCGAGGCTTGAGAAGCTGGTGGCGACGATCCGTTCCAGAGAAATCTCCTGCTGCCTTGTCTTGCAGGCACAGAGCCAGCTCAAAGCCCTGTATAAAGACAGCGCGGATACGATCATCGGCAACATGGACTGTTCCATCTTTTTGGGTGGTAAGGAACCCGGTACGCTGAAAGAGCTGGCGGCGGCGCTGGGTAAGGAAACCATCGACAGCTATAACACCGGCGAGAGCCGTGGCCGCGAGGTTTCCCATTCGCTGAACTATCAGAAATTGGGCAAGGAGCTGATGAGCGTGGATGAGCTTGCCGTGCTGGATGGCGGCAAGTGCATCTTGCAGCTTCGCGGCGTCCGCCCGTTTCTGTCCAACAAATATGATCTCACAAAGCATCCCCTCTACCGCTACACAGCGGATTATGACAAGAAATACGCCTTTGACATAGAGCGTTTTCTGTCCCATCGCCTCAAGCTCAAGCCGGATGATGCAGTTGAGGTGTATCAGGCAGACCTTTCCGGTGAACCTGTCGCCTGACGGCGGCAGTCTAATTTGACAACGACTCGATGAAACTTCGTGGGAGAAATGTACCCTCCAAAATCTAAAAAACATATTTTTCGGAGGTACTATTTATGGCTTTCTTTAATTCTGCTGTTGGTGTTCTTCAGACCCTCGTTGTGGCGCTGGGCGCTGGCCTCGGCATTTGGGGTGCGATCAATCTGCTGGAAGGTTATGGTAATGACAATCCCGGCGCCAATGCTCATGTACGGTAAGGAAGCAAGCAACCGAAAACAAGAGATAGACCGCCAGCACTACACTATTCCGAACCAAAGACCAAAAGATAAGCATTGTGGGAAAATCTAAACTTTTGGATTTTCCTACAATGCCAACTACGGCGGAATCCCTCCCACTCCTTATATCTTTCTGTATACATTGAATTTGTATTTAGTAAAATGCAGACAACACCACGGATCGGCTTTTGGTTGGACAATTCCAACCAAACACCACAGCAGACAGCAGAAAACATTCTGAACGCTAGGAAGCCGGTATGATTGTTACATATAAGGGGAAGAAAAATTTCTTTTAGGTACTTGCTTTCCTAAAACTGATGTGATACAATGATTTAATCCAGAAAAGGAGTAAAAAATATGCGGCAAGGTATTCTTAAATAAAACTATAATCAAATAGTGGGAACAAAGGATTATGATAGCTCCTTTTGTAGGGGCTTAGTTTTTTGTACCCAATTTAAGAATACTTTTGCCTTATCAATTTTGACATATCCCCAAAAACAGCAATCACAAACAGGTGTATGCTGTATATGTGTATGTCCGCAACTTATAATCCCCAGTGGTAAAAGTATTTTACTGCTGGGGATTTTTATGCCCTTTGGGGCTGTAAAGGGAGGACAATCACATGAAAATAATCAATATTGGAATTCTTGCCCATGTAGACGCTGGAAAGACGACCTTGACGGAGAGCCTGCTATATGCCAGCGGAGCCATTTCAGAACCGGGGAGCGTCGAAAAAGGGACAACGAGGACGGACACCATGTTTTTGGAGCGGCAGCGTGGGATTACCATTCAAGCGGCAGTCACTTCCTTCCAGTGGCACAGATGTAAAGTTAACATTGTGGATACGCCCGGCCACATGGATTTTTTGGCGGAGGTGTACCGCTCTTTGGCTGTTTTAGATGGGGCCATCTTGGTGATCTCCGCTAAAGATGGCGTGCAGGCCCAGACCCGTATTCTGTTCCATGCCCTGCGGAAAATGAACATTCCCACCGTTATCTTTATCAACAAGATCGACCAGGCTGGCGTTGATTTGCAGAGCGTGGTTCAGTCTGTTCGGGATAAGCTCTCCGCCGATATTATCATCAAGCAGACGGTGTCGCTGTCCCCGGAAATAGTCCTGGAGGAAAATACCGACATAGAAGCATGGGATGCGGTCATCGAAAATAACGATGAATTATTGGAAAAGTATATCGCAGGAGAACCAATCAGCCGGGAAAAACTTGCGCGGGAGGAACAGCAGCGGGTTCAAGACGCCTCCCTGTTCCCAGTCTATCATGGCAGCGCCAAAAATGGCCTTGGCATTCAACCGTTGATGGATGCGGTGACAGGGCTGTTCCAACCGATTGGGGAACAGGGGGGCGCCGCCCTATGCGGCAGCGTTTTCAAGGTTGAGTACACCGATTGCGGCCAGCGGCGTGTCTATCTACGGTTATACAGCGGAACGCTGCGCCTGCGGGATACGGTGGCCCTGGCCGGGAGAGAAAAGCTGAAAATCACAGAGATGCGTATTCCATCCAAAGGGGAAATTGTTCGGACAGACACCGCTTATCAGGGTGAAATTGTTATCCTTCCCAGCGACAGCGTGAGGTTAAACGATGTATTAGGGGACCAAACCCGGCTCCCTCGTAAAAGGTGGCGCGAGGACCCCCTCCCCATGCTGCGGACGACGATTGCGCCGAAAACGGCAGCGCAAAGAGAACGGCTGCTGGACGCTCTTACGCAACTTGCGGATACTGACCCGCTTTTGCGTTGCGAAGTGGATTCCATCACCCATGAGATCATTCTTTCTTTTTTGGGCCGGGTGCAGTTGGAGGTTGTTTCCGCTTTGCTGTCGGAAAAATACAAGCTTGAAACAGTGGTAAAGGAACCCTCCGTCATTTATATGGAGCGGCCGCTCAAAGCAGCCAGCCACACCATCCATATCGAGGTGCCGCCCAACCCGTTTTGGGCATCCATAGGACTGTCTGTTACACCACTCTCGCTTGGCTCCGGTGTACAATACGAGAGCCGGGTTTCGCTGGGATACTTGAACCAGAGTTTTCAAAACGCTGTCAGGGATGGTATCCGTTACGGGCTGGAGCAGGGCTTGTTCGGCTGGAACGTAACGGACTGTAAGATTTGCTTTGAATACGGGCTTTATTACAGTCCGGTCAGCACGCCGGCGGACTTCCGCTCATTGGCCCCGATTGTATTGGAACAGGCATTGAAGGAATCGGGGACGCAGCTGCTGGAACCTTATCTCTCCTTCATCCTCTATGCGCCCCAGGAATACCTTTCCAGGGCTTATCATGATGCACCGAAATACTGTGCCACCATCGAAACGGCCCAGGTAAAAAAGGATGAAGTTGTCTTTACTGGCGAGATTCCCGCCCGCTGTATACAGGCATACCGTACTGATCTGGCCTTTTACACCAACGGGCGGAGCGTATGCCTTACAGAGCTGAAAGGATATCAGGCCGCTGTCGGTCAGCCGGTCATCCAGCCCCGCCGTCCAAACAGCCGCCTGGACAAGGTGCGCCATATGTTTCAGAAGGTAATGTAAAGATACATAATCGTCAAGACGGCAACAATCAGAAGTTATGGAGGGTAACAATGGAATATAGTAAGGAAGATTTAATGGAAGCAAAAAAGCAAATTTGGGGAGTGGGAGAGAACATGGGAACAGAGGAAAGTAAAAAAATCTGGGAGGAGAACGCACAATTTTGGGATAATGCAATGGGTGACGAATCTAATGAATTTCACAGAGAGGTAGTGCGTCCCAAAGTAACGGAACTTCTATCTCCTAATCCTGCGGATTACATTTTGGATATTGCGTGTGGCAATGGAAATTATTCTTCGTATCTTGCACAAAGAGGCGCTTCGGTTGTCGCTTTTGATTACAGCAAAAAAATGATAGAATTGGCTAAAAGACGGCAATCACAATATGCAAAACAAATTGAATTTTGTGTGGCGGATGCGACCGATAGAAAAAGTATATTAGAATTAAAAAGAAATCGAGCCTTTACGAAAGCAGTTTCTAATATGGCAATTATGGATATTACGGATATTGAACCACTTCTTATGGCTGTTTATGAACTGTTGCAGGAAAGCGGAATTTTTGTCTTTGCAACGCAACACCCTTGTTTTGTCACGTTGACTGAAAAATATATGACACCGCACAGTTACTATGATATAGCGATTGAAGGGCAACCGAAAGAGCAGATTTATTATCATCGTTCCATACAAGATATTTTTAACCTTTGTTTTAGAGCTGGATTTGTCATTGATGGATTTTATGAAGAATGTTTTAAAACCAACAAAGAAATTCCTATGGTAATGATAGTAAGGCTTAAGAAGGTAAAACGTGATAGCTTAAAATAAATTCAAGTTTATTTGTTAAATCCCCTTGAAACCCTAATATGTCAAGGCTTCCCACAGATTAAATGTTCAAGCCTTATGTACTTTCCCTTGTTTTTGCCCTCACGGGCTGGAACAAGGGAAACTTTTTACTCCCCGCAGACCACCTTATCCAGCAGACGTGCGGAGGTACGCTTGGCTTCCCTCGTGGCGTGGGCATAAATGTTCATCGTGGTACTGACATCGGCGTGACCCAGCAGCTCCTGCACGTCCTTGGGAGCCGCCCCGTTGGACAGTAGATTGCTCGTGAAGGTGTGCCTGAGCATATGGAAATGGAAATCCTCCAGCCCCGGCACTTTCTTCTTCGCCTGACGGCACATGATGCTTACCGTCCCCGGCGTCTCAATGGCCCCGTCAGGGCGTAGACAGACAAAGAACAGCTCCCTATACCCCTCCGGCACTTCCACCGTCCTGGGCAGGGTGTAGACCTCGTAATAGGCCCGGTCTTTCTCCCTGACCTCGGTGCAGTAGTTCAGGCTGTAAAGCTCCCCATAGCGCAGGCGGTTCCCAATCTGCTCCTTTTTGGCCCTCCGAAGGATTGCCGCCAGCGTGTCGCAGAAATCCACGGTACGGACTTTCTTCCGCTTGGTGGCCCCGATCTCCGTCTTGTGCCTCGCCCCGTTGTAGCGGATGCTCCGCCGCACTGTGAGATACTGCTCGTCCAGGTTGATGTCCTGCCAGGTGAGGGCGCAGACCTCCCCAATCCGAAGCCCGGTGTAGTAGGCAATCTGAATGGGCAACAGGGCCGGATTGTCTTTCTTTTTCAGAAAGTCCTCCAACGCCCGGAACTGTTCATGGGTGAGGGTGGGCACCGCCGGGGCATCCCCGTTCTCCTGGGAGAACAGCTCGTATTCCTCTTTCTTCCCCCGCCATACTACATATTGCATGGGGTTGAAGCTGATGAGCCGCTTGGGGAACACCGCAAAGCGGAACGCCCCTTGCAGGACTGCCGAATACTGCCGTAAGTACCCTTTGCTGAGCGCTTTTGCCGCTGTGCCGTCCGGGTTTGTCCCGCCGAAGCTGAGCAGGTCGATGTAAGCTTGCAGGTGGTCAGGGGTGACACTTTTCAGCCTGCGGTTTCCAATAGGGTGCTGCTTGATGCGGTTGACCGTCCCTTGGTAGGCCATCACGGTGCCGTTGCTGAGGTTTCCGGGCTTCAGTTCTTCTTCTACCCACATATCCAATAACTGCCCCACGGTGGCGTTTTCAGACTTCGCCACGAACTTCTTCGCCTCGTAATCCTCCATCGCCTTGCGGAGCAGGGTCTCCGTCTCGGATTTGCTCTCTGTCCCGGCGAACTCCCGCTGTACCTGCCGCCCGCTCTCGTCCTCCACATAGAAGCGGTAGTACCACTTTTTGCCCTTTTTGCGTACAGAACCTTTTGCCATTGATGAAATGCTCCTTTCTATCCGTGGCAATCGGGCCTGTGACGTATGATGTGCGTTGCATCATTTCTGCCGGGTTTTCCCGGCATATTATGTTGTCAAGGTGCCACGGAATCGTTGGCGGCGTTCAGCCGCACTTGGGCGTCATGCAGGATGTTATACAGATAAACTGTATCTACCCTGGTACGCCCTTTGTCGAAGATATGTAGCAGCCCGTCCAGGAACCGCTTCATATCCTCAATAGGAGCTTCCATCTCCCGGCAATAGACCGGCACGATGATGTCGTCAACGTGGATGGTGTACTGCTGGATGGATTTTTTGAGGGCTTCATCCCCGGCCAGCCGGTCGATCTCGTTCAGCGTCCTGCCATAGTGCTGGGCAGTAATGGAGAACAGGTCGATCAGCAGGCACAGCGTAGAGGTCAGAAACCGCTGCTGGACTTCTGGCTGTACCGTTTTGGTCACAGCGTCAAGGAAGCTGTTGAGGTGGTCTAAGACCTCGCCCTCGCAGATGGTGCGGCTATCATCGTCCGCCGCCGTGATTTCCTTTTCCTCGGACAGCCCTACGAGCCATTCCGAGGTGGTTTGCAGGGCGTCCGCCAAGCCGTTGATGATCATGCTGCGGCTGGGATTGACCCCATCTGTTTCATACCGCTGGATGGTGGACTTGTTGACCCCTACCCGCCGTCCAAGCTCCGGCATAGAGATACCGATCTCGTTCCGGCGCTCTTTGATACGTTTTCCCACTTCTTTTGGAGTGAGCATTTCTGCGTTGTCCAAGAAGTTCACCTCCTATCGAGTATGAGTATAGCACAACTGGGTTTGATTTGCAACCCAATTTTACGTATATTTTCAAAAATATTTTTTAATACGCCTTAAAACGAGTTGACAGATGACGGCGCTTTAAGTATAATATCGGTGTTGCGGTTGCAAAACAAGCGCAATAGAAAGGGGCGTGCAGAATGAGCGCAGTTAAAATGGGGCTGACCATTGAGGAAGCCGCCGAGTGTACGGGCATTGGGCGGAACACCATGCGGAAGCTGGTGGACTGGGGCAAGCTGCCGGTGCTGAAAGTAGGCCGGAAAGCCATCATCCGTCGGGACACGCTGGAACGGTTCATGGCCGTCAATCAGGGGCGGAATCTGCTCCGGGAGGGCGATGTCCGCAGGGTCGAGTGACGGTTTTTTACCGGCTGAAAAGAGCAACCGGGGCGGCGGGGACGCACCCGCAAAATACGCCATGGGGGAAGTGGTACAGTCTTAGCAAGCAACGTATTGTGATATCACAATACCGCTTGACAGGGGTTCCACCCCTATGACCCCGGAGGAAGGAGAATCTATGCGAAGCAGAACCAACCAAATCATCATCCGTCTGTCTGATGAGGAACTGGCCGACCTCAACGAAAAGGTCAGCAGGGTACGGGGTTCCCGTGAGCGGTTTATCCGGCAGTGTATCAGCGGCGCTGCCATCCGGGAGGCCCCCTCCGTTGACGTGCCGAAGCTGATCTACGAAGTCCGCAGGGTGGGGGCCAGCCTCAATCGTATCCTCATCATTGCCAACGCCAAGGGCCTGCTGGAAGTGCCGGAACTCCGCAGGGCGATGGAGCGGAACCGGGAGTTGGAAGTACGTATCGTGGACGCCTACACAAAGGACTGACGGCAAAAAGCACCGCACAGCCAGAAGGCCATGCGGTGCGTACATAAACGGTTGGCATCATAAAACTGCAAGGCCCTTTTACTTAGAGTTGGCGAATCAGGTTTACCATCTCAATCGCACCAACAGCGCAATCATAGCCCTTATTCCCAGCCTTTGTCCCGGCCCGCTCAATCGCCTGTTCAATGTTCTCCGTAGTGAGAACGCCAAACATCACCGGGACACCGCTTTCCAGGGAAACGGCGGCAATCCCCTTGGACACTTCATTGCAAACATAATCGTAATGGCTGGTAGAGCCTCGGATTACTGCCCCCAGGCAGATCACAGCGTCATACTTTCCGCTTTTTGCCATCTTGGATGCAATCAGCGGAATTTCAAACGCGCCGGGAACCCACGCGACATGAATATCTTCCTCACACACATCATGCCGCTTTAGGCCGTCTAATGCTCCATCTAACAGCTTAGATGTAATAAACTCATTGAACCGTGCGGCCACGATGCCAACCTTGACCTCTTTTGCTACCAGTTTTCCCTCAAATGTTTTCACGGCGATCTTCCTCTCTTTCATAGGTTAAGATGTGTCCCATGCGCGTCTGTTTTGTTTTCAGATAGAACAGGTCGTAGGGGGTAGGCTTCATCTGAATGGGAACACGCTGTGTAATTTTCAAACCAAACTCCGAAAGCTGATAGAGCTTATCCGGGTTATTCGTCAGCAGCCGCATACTCTTTACGCCTAACTCCCTCAAAATCTGTGCGCCAATATAATACTCCCGCTCGTCCCCGGCAAAGCCCAGTTTCAGATTGGCCTCCAATGTATCCAATCCGCGCTCCTGAAGCTCATACGCCCGCAGTTTGTTCATCAGGCCAATGCCCCGCCCCTCCTGCCGCATATAGAGTAAAATTCCTCGCCCCTCTTTCTCAATCTGGGTAAGAGCGGCGGCAAGCTGTTCACCGCAGTCACAGCGGAGGGAACCAAACGTGTCCCCGGTCAGACATTCTGAATGGACACGGCACAACACATTTTCGCCGTCACCAATCTGACCCTTTACCAGTGCCACATGATGCTCACCGTTTAATCTGTTTACAAAACCATAAGCGGTAAATTCCCCGTATTTTGTGGGCAAGTTGACCTCCGCTACCTGGTCAACCAGCCTTTCGTGGCATTTGCGGTAAGCCTGCAAATCCCGGATGGTGATAAACTTGATTCCCCATCGTTTTGCCAGTTCCGAAAGCTCCGGGGTACGCATCATTGTCCCGTCCTCGCGCATGATCTCGCAGCAAAGGCCACATTCTTTCAGACCGGCCAAACGGCACAGGTCTACCGTTGCTTCGGTATGTCCGTCACGCTCCAGCACGCCGTTTCGCTTTGCCAGCAAGGGGAACATATGCCCAGGTCGTCGAAAATCCTCCGGCCTGCTGTCCTCTGACACGCAGGCCAGGGCCGTCACAGAGCGTTCAGCGGCGGAAATGCCGGTAGAGGTGGTCACATGGTCAATGGACACGGTAAAAGCCGTTTCGTGATTATCCGTATTTTGCTGTACCATCTGCGGGATTTTCAGCTTTTCCACATAAGCCTGCGACATGGGCATACAAATCAGCCCTTTGCCATAGGTCGCCATGAAATTGATGTTTTCCGTTGTGGCAAATTCCGCCGCACAGATGAAGTCCCCCTCATTTTCCCGTGTGGGGTCATCCGTAACCAGAATGATTTTGCCCGCTCGAAGGTCGCAAAGAGCTTCGTCAATAGTGCTGAACTGTATCATTGCCTGCCCTCCTAAAATCCGTGTTGAGATAAAAATTCTTTGGTGATTGTGGTATCCTGCCGCCTGCCCATGGTGGGGAACAGCAGCTTTTCTACATACTTCCCAATCACATCTGTTTCCAGGTTGACCGGGTCGCCCCTTTTCCGTTCCCGCAAAACCGTATTCGCCACGGTGTGGGGAATGGCGGAAATGGAAAAATCCGTCTGTGTGACTGCCGCCACGGTCAAGCTAATCCCGTCTATCGCCACAGAGCCTTTCTCCACGATATAGCGCAGAATATCCGGCGCCGCCCGCACGGTGAACCAGACTGCCGTATCGTCCCGCCGCACATTTGCCACCGTTCCAACGCCATCCACATGACCGGCCACGATATGTCCGCCAAAACGCCCGTCCGCGGGCATGGCCCGCTCCAAATTCACATGACTTCCCGTACCCAGCCGGGACAGAGCAGAGCGGTTCAGCGTTTCGTGCATGACATCCGCCGAAAAAGAGGTGTCCGATAAAGCGGTAACGGTGAGACAGATACCGTTGACGGCGATGCTGTCTCCGATTTTCGTAGTTTCCAAAACGGTTTCAGCCGCTATGGTGAGGATTGCGGAGTGCGGGCCGTGCCGGATTTGTGTCACCGTTCCAATTTCTTCAACAATCCCGGTGAACATGACTTGCCACCTCACTTTCCAGCAGAATGTCCTCCCCCAACTGCGTGATAACCATGTTTTTCAACTGGAACGCACAGTCGGGCAACGGTACACCAGCGCCCTCTACCGGCGTTTTTGCCGTCTGCCCTCCGAACAGCTTGGGCGCGATATATGCCTGCACTTTCTGAACGATGCCGCTTTCCAGCGCGGCCCAGTTCAGCGTGCCGCCGCCCTCCAACAAAATGCTGTCAAGGCCCTCCTGCCCCAGCCGTTCCATCAACCGCTCCAAATCAATGCGGCCATTCTTCCGTTCCGCCGGCAGAATACGGCAGCCGGCTTCTTCGTAGCCCGTCCATTTTTCACGGTCAGCGCAGCAGGTAACGAGGATAGTAGGAGCCTGTTTTGCCGTAGTGACTACTTGGGCGGTTAGAGGAGTGCGTAAATCGGTATCACAGATAATGCGAATGGGGTTTTTGCACCCGGCTTTCCGGCAGGTCAACAAGGGATCGTCGGCCAGTACCGTTCCAACTCCCACCATGATGCCGGTGTAGCGGTGGCGCTGCTCCTGCACATGATTTCTTGCCTGCTCTCCCGTGACCCATTTGGAGGCCCCTGTATAGGTTGCGATTTTTCCGTCCAGCGTCATGGCGTATTTCATCACCACAAAGGGGCGCTTTGTCTGGATGTAGTGGAAGAACACCTCATTCAGCCGGGTACATTCGTCCTCCAGGATATGTTCCGTCACCTCTATTCCGTGTTCTCGGAGTATTTGAATACCTCTCCCGCTGACAAGGGGATTTGGATCGCCGGAACCTACCACCACCCGCTTGATGCCGACGTTTAAGATGGCCTCCGTGCATGGTGGCTGATGCCCGTAGTGGCAGCAGGGTTCCAGTGTGACATACATAGTCGCTCCCTCCGAGGGCTCGGTACAAGAGGCAAGGGCGTTCCTCTCGGCGTGTGGCTGTCCACATTTTTCATGCCAGCCCCGCCCGATCACCCGGCCCTCTTTCACGATAACTGCGCCCACCATTGGATTCGGGGCCGTCCAGCCAACTCCCTTCTTTGCAAAATGCAAAGCCAAAGACATATAATCCTCGTCACTCATACCATCACCTCAAAAGCAAAAATCGCCCTGAACAAATCGTTCAGGGCGACGCAGATAGACACAGACATAGCGCCGGCATAAAATAAAACTCTGGATTGAAAACAATCCAGAGCAACTTACACGCACAGGGTGATAAACTTCATCCCTGTGTACTGCAAATCTTCTTTCATCCAGACTATACTGTCGGCTTCGGAGTTTCACCGAATCATGCCTTTCGGCTCGCGGGCTGTACCGCCGGTAGGGACTTACACCCTGCCCTGAAGATTTTATTCAATTGACAGAACTGAGTATATAGAATTATAGTTCGTTTGTCAAGAGGGTATATTTTAATTTCGCATTGCTTGATTTTCTTTGCAAAACATCCTTTTGCCTGGCGTGAAATGCAACAAAATGGGGTTGAAAGTTGCAAAGTATTGTTCCCTCTCCTTTTAGTCTGCCTTGTCTTATTTTCAATTACTGATATAGAGGGCTGCATCTTCACTGGCAGATAACTGTTTTGACGAGCATGAAAGCGGCAGGGTATATCCCCAGCCGCTTTCGTACTTATGCGTATATGATTTCATCATGAATCATTTCTACTGCCGCAAAACAGATATTATTCATCATTCCTACCCACTCCGCTTGGTTGGTAGCTTTCAACACTTCAGTAATTCCTTGGGCCTTCGACATTTGCCGAATGACGGTGACCATTTGCTCCTGTGCCTGCCGGTCAATATCGGCAAGGTAGCCATTCAGTTTGCCGCTTAACAGCAAAGCATTATAAAAGGCTGGGCGGTATTCTTTGAGATACCGCTTGTGCCGCTGACCCCATACGCCAACAGGCTGTCCTTCTTCAGCGGGTACGGTCAGACAGGGAAGATAGTAGTCGCCAATCAGTTCATACCAAAGGCCGTTGTTCTTGTCAAAAATGTACTTGTCCATAATAAAATCCTCCGCTATAATATATTCGCACATACGTCACAGTTCCCCGATTGCCACACGTTGCCATATCCTGTTGCGAGATTTTCTTGCCCTTGCTTTTGCCCTTATGAGTGGCCAGGGCAAGGGTAAACTTGTGTGAAACCGAATAAAGGGATAAGGCGAACACGCTGCGAAAAACCCTTTGTTTTCAAGGCTTTTGGAGGATTTTATTGAAAACCCACGGTGAGCGATAATCGCTCATAAAATCGTAGTATTCAAATTCAAGTTTGTCGGGTAAATAGCAAACCCAGCCGAGCCAGTCAACGGTCAAGATGAACGGCGCATATGCGCAGCCGTTGACAGCCCCGCCCGCCTTTGCTGGTAGGCAATCAAGGGGCGACAGCAAGAAGTGCCACCGCCCCGCACTATTATTCAGAAAGGGGAATTTCCATGACCGACCAGATAGCCTATCAAGAATATATCCAGCGCAGGTACAACGCCTTTTGCAAGACTGTTATCCGCTGTGCCGCCTTGGACAAGATTTTGAAGCTTAAACGGCAATGGGAACGGCAAGTTTCCCTTGACTATCTGATGAACGAGAAGTTTGTCCAGTTTGCCGCGTCGGAGCCGGACGAGGAATACCCATTTACCGTCTGCGGTCAGACCGTCCTGCTCTGCAACGCCGCCCTTGCCGACGCGATCTCTGTTTTGCCGGAGCAGACGCGGGAAGAAATCCTGCGCTATTACTTTCTGCGCCAGCCGCAGCGCGTGATCGGCGCGTGTATTGGCCGGTCACGCAGCACAGCGGGGCGGCATATCCAGCTTGCCTTGCAGCGGCTACGCGAAGAAATGGGGGTGAGCCGGTATGAGTAGACTTCTCCCCTATGAAACAATCCTCAAAGCCCGTGAGGGCGACCCAGAAGCCGTGAACGCTGTCCTGCTCCACTACGCCGGATATATCCGCTATTTCTCAAAAGTGAACGGGCAGGTCAACGCCGAGGTGGAGGACTATGTAAAGCAGCGGTTAATTGACTGTCAATTCAAGTTCCGGCTTGACGAACCACCGGACAAGTCATAAAAACTGAATACCAGCCGCCACCGACGCGGCCAGCGAAAGCAGTAAGTCTTGAAAAAGATTTACTGCTTTTTTTGTTGTCCGGCTCCGCTCCCGGCCATTTTGCCCCCTGCCGGTTGTAGTAGTAAGCGAGGAGGGAATTTTTCTGCCCTGGTGTTTGGCATTTGGAGCATTTACCCGTAGTAGAGGGCAAAGAGAAAGGATTTCTCCAACACCGGGTAGAAACCACTGCGTCCGGTGTCATTTTAGCGAAAGCGGGCAGGAATGCCCTTTACAGGATTAGTAGTAGCAGAAAAAGAGAAACAAACTTTTGTGGTTGCAGTTTTCCAAAAAAGTGGCGGACGGAAGTGAGAGAAAGTTTGCAGTCACGGAGAGCAAGTATCGACCAGTGTACCAAATTTCGCTTTTCGCTCATTTGTCCCCCGGTCAGATACTTGTTGGGGTTGCCACCCCAAACCCGCCTTTTGCGGCTTGCGCCGCTGAAAAAACTTGCCCCAATACTTGTGTTTTAGATAAAAATTGTCCGTTGCAGTTTGAAAGGAGTTGAGCCACCATGCCACACAAAACCTACAACACCCCCAAGCGGAAATGTGTTGTCAAGACCCGTCTGACCGAGGACGAGCGCAGAGCCTTTGAGGACAAATGCGCCGCCCTCTCCATGAGCCAGTCCGAGTATATCCGGCAAGCCGTTTTTTACAGCCGGATTTCTCCTGTTATCCGGGTGACTGCCCACAGCGAAGAAATGCTCACCGCCATATCTTCCCTTGTGGCGCAGTACGGGAAAATCGGCAGCAACCTGAACCAGATCGCCCGGTATCTCAACGAATACGGCGCACCCTACAACGCCCTGTCCAGTGAGGTGAGAGCCGCTGTTTCCGACCTTGCCGCCCTCAAATTCGAGGTGCTGAAAGTGATAGGTGAAGCCTATGGCAACGATCAAGCATATCAGCTCTAAAAATGCCGACTACGGAGCCGCCGAAGCCTATCTCACCTTTGAGCATGACGAGTTTACCATGAAACCCACCCTTGATGAAGCCGGGCGGCTCATTCCCCGGCAGGACTACCGGCTGGACACGCTGAACTGCGGGGAGGAAGATTTTGCCCTGTCATGTATCCGGGCAAATCTGCGGTACGGCAAGAACAGCAAACGGGAGGACATCAAGAGCCACCACTATATCATCAGCTTTGACCCACGGGACGCAGCCGACAATGGCCTGACCGTAGACCGGGCGCAGGCGTTGGGGCTGGCCTACTGCAAAGAGCATTTTCCCGGACACCAAGCCCTTGTCTGTACCCACCCGGACGGGCACAACCATAGCGGCAATATCCATGTGCATATTGTCATCAACAGTCTGCGGATTGCCGAGGTGGAGCGCAAGCCCTACATGGA
Organism: Oscillibacter acetigenes; assembly: GCF_025567605.1. Taxonomy (NCBI): domain Bacteria; kingdom Bacillati; phylum Bacillota; class Clostridia; order Eubacteriales; family Oscillospiraceae; genus Oscillibacter; species Oscillibacter acetigenes. The sequence continues at coordinate 515,278 of NZ_JAOQKG010000001.1, forward strand.
CAGGGCAAGCGACACCAGAGCCGGGAACAAGCACCGCTGTACCGCAGCCGCCATGCGGTATTTCCGCAGCGAAGTCATGGAGATGTGCCACCGGGAGGGGCTTTACCAGATCGACCTCTTGAACGGCAGCCGAAACAAAGTGACCGAGCGTGAATACTGGGCGAAGCGCAAGGGGCAAGCCAAGCTGGACAAGGAAAACGCTGTGCTGCTTGCCGAGGGTATCGCACCCCGACAGACCAAGTTTGAAACCGACAAAGGCCGTTTGCGGCAGACCATACGCCAAGCCCTTGCCACCGCCGCCAGCTTTGACGAGTTTTCCGCTCTCCTGTTGCGGGAGGGCGTGACCGTTAAGGAGAGCCGGGGGCGGCTGTCCTATCTCACGCCGGACAGAACAAAGCCCATCACCGCCCGGAAGCTGGGGACGGACTTCGACAAGGCCGCTGTCCTTGCTGTTTTCCAGCAGAACGCCCATAGAGCAGCCGCAAAGATGCAGGACAGACAGGAACACCAGCCGCAGCTTACTAAGGGCATACAGCGGACAAAACCCGCCCAAATCACCCCGAACCCTGACAGCCCGCAGCGGCTTGTAGATATAGCCGCCAAGCGAGCCGAGGGAAAAGGTATCGGTTATGAGCGTTGGGCAAAAACCTTTAACCTCAAACAGATGGCAAAGACCATGAATTTCCTTTCCGAGCATGGTTTTGCCAGCCCCGAAGAAGTGGACACAGCTTTGGAAGCCGCCATTTCCGGGCAGCACGCCGCCGGAGAAAAGCTGAAAGAACTGGAATCCAGAATCACCGCCAACAAGGAACTCATGCACCAGATCAGCGTTTACCGCAGAACCAAGCCCGCCCATGACGGGCTGAAAACTGCCAAGAAGCCGGAACGATACCGGGAAGCGTTTCATGCAGACCTGACGCTGTATGAAGCGGCGGTGCGGTATTTTCGGCAACAGGGCTTAAAGAAGCTGCCCGCCGTTTCCAAGCTGCAAGCGGAAAATGAAGCCCTGATTTCCGAGAAAAACGGGATTTACACCGAGTACCGGGAGCAGAAAGCCAGAGCCGCCGAGCTGCAAAAGGTCAAATCCAACCTTGCCGCCATGCTCCGGCAGGAACGGACAAAAGAGGTGCGTCGGGATTGGGAGCGGTAAGGGTGTTCCGTTTTGTTCCACCCCTACCCGGAAAGGGGGTTCCATTTTGGACACCCCTTTGCTATGGGAAATTGACCACTGAACTCCACCCCGAAATGATACCGAAACCGCACAAAAGCGTTCCCTATATCTGACCCTATCCGCAATACCACCTGCCTTTTTCAAGGGGCATACAGAGAGGAAAATCCCCGAAAATGACACCGAAATCATACACCAAACGCCGCCTATCCGGTTACATCGATAGAAACGGCAGAAAGGAGCCGCCATGCCGAGAATGAGCAAGAAGCGCAAGGAAGAATGGGCGTTCTTCCTCAATGAGCGCAACCGTATCACCTACAATCCTCTTTGCCGCAAGTGCCGCCGCACCTGCAAGCAGAGTTTCCGGGCTATGATCATCGAGTGCCCGCCGTTTCGCTCCAAGCGGGCGAAGCCATGAAGCCGGACAACACGCAGGAAACCATTTATGTAGGGCTGGACACAGGCTTGCCGCCCTACCTGCCATATCCCCGGTTCCTGCTGAAAATGGACATTTCCCAGACCGCCAAGCTGCTCTATGCGCTGCTGTTAGACCGCACCACCCTGTCACAGCGGAACGGCTGGCAGGACGATCAGGGCAGGACATTCATTGTCTATCCCATAGCGGAGATTGCCGAAATGCTGGATAAGGGGCAGACCGCCATCAAAGCCGCCTTGAACGAACTGGACGCAGCCGGACTTCTGGAACGGAAACGGGCGGGATTTTCCGCAGCCAACCGCCTGTATGTGAAGCTGCCGCCATTAGTTCGGATTTCCGACCCTATGACAGTCGGAAAAGCGACCCTCATAAGTGCGGAAAACCGACCTACTGATGGTCGGAAAAGCGACCTTATGACGGTCGGAAAACCGACCCCTAACAACCTTACTATAAACAACCTGATAGAAAACCAAACAATGGGAGTGAGTGGAGAGCCGCACAAACCGTTTGGCAGATATGAGAATGTTTTTCTGACCGAAGCCGAGTATGCAGAACTGAAAGCCGAGTTCCCGGACAGACTGGAACGGCTCATTGAGGAAATGAGCCGCTACCTTGCCGCCAACGGGAGAACCTACCAGAACTATGCCGCCGCCCTGCGGATATGGGCAGAGAATGACAAAAAGGACGCCCCGAAACAGGGTGTCCCGGACTACACCTGCAAGGAGGGAGAAAGTTTATGAACAAAATCGAGAATATCAATCTGCTGCCGGATACCGAGCCGGACAGCGGCGACTACACAGGCGAGGACGGTTTGCTGTACTGCGGAAAATGCCGCAAGCCCAAAGAAGCCTATTTCCCAGAGGGCAAGACGCTTTTCGGGCTTGACCGCCACCCGGCAGAGTGCGACTGCCAGAGGGCGCAGCGGATTGAGCGTGAAGCCGCCGAACAGCAGCGCAGACACCTTGACACCGTAGAGGACTTGAAACGCCGGGGATTTTCCGATACCGCCATGCGGGACTGGACTTTTGAAAACGACAACGGCAGGAACCCCCAGACCGCCGTTGCCCGGTTCTATGCGGAGCATTGGGACACCATGCAGGCCGAGAACATCGGTTATCTCTTTTGGGGCGGTGTGGGAACCGGCAAAAGCTACCTTGCGGGCTGTATCGCAAACGCCCTGATGGAGCAGAAAATCCCTGTCCGCATGACGAACTTTGCCGCTATCCTCAATGACCTTGCCGCCAGCTTCGAGGGCAGGAACGAATACATTTCCCGGCTTTGCCGCTATCCGCTGCTTATCCTTGATGATTTTGGCATGGAGCGTGACACCGCCTACGGGCTGGAACAGGTTTACAGCGTGATAGACAGCCGATACCGCAGCCGCAGGCCGCTGATCGTCACCACCAACCTGACCTTGCAGCAAATCCAGAACCCAACCGACACCGCCTATGCCCGTATCTATGACCGGCTGCTGGAAATGTGCGCCCCTGTCCGTTTTACGGGCGGCAACTTCCGCAGGGAAACCGCACAAGCCAAGCTGGAACGGCTGAAAAATCTGATGAATGAGTGAAAGGAGTAGCCTATGGCAGATTACGAACAGACCACAAAAACCAATCCCCGCCGCCCCGACTGCGTGACGAAAATCCGCATGGGCAACTCTGTCCTTGTGGTGTCCGGCTATTTCAAGCAGGACAGCACCGAAACTGCCATCGACAAAATGGAAAAAGTGCTGCAAGCCGAAGCCGCTGCTACACAGAAGCCGACTTATCCGGCATGAGCCGGGGGCATGGAAAAAGCGGCCATGCTTTGACATGGCCGCTTTCGCGTTGGGTTAATACACAACTATCCGATATGGGGATTTTATCCACTAAATGCTTTGACTTATTTTTTGAATTGCTTCTTCCTTTGTTGCAACAAAGAACACATCTTTCCCTTTATTGCTTTCAAAGATAAAGTCTTTCAGCGGCTTGCTGGTGTAATGTGAAAAATCCCCGTATATAGCGATTTTTCCACCGTAATTGATAAACTTTTGAAGAATTTCTCCCGCCAAGCCGCTGCTCAAAATGAAGAAATCTTCAATGATGTTCTTTTTATCCACGACAATATACTTTGTGCCTGCTTCGTATTTGGCAGACATAAGCAAATCAAGCGCAGAATCGACATCAGTAATAATCATGCTGTCACTTGATACGGCAACCGCAATTCCGTTGCCACAATCAATTTTTTCAAACTTCATGCCTGTACCTCCTTCAATGAATTGCAGACAAAATCCCGCATTATCGTCGCTGGTAACGCTTTTCGTATTATAGCATGAAGTAAAGGGATTTTCAATTACCGTTTTTCATGATAATCCCTATGAAAAGAACGCTCTTTTTTATAAACTATAAAGAAGCAGATTTTACACTTTTGCCGCTATACAGACAGCCGCCCCATGTGGTATGATAAAAATACGGAATAGTGGGGCTGGCTGTCGGAAACGGAGGATTTTATGTTAAGACAAGCCACCCAAAACCTGATTACCGCCCTTTATCCGAGATTATCCAAAGACGATGAACTGCAAGGAGAGAGCAATTCCATATCGAACCAAAAAAGGATACTCGAAGCCTACGCAAAACAGAACGGCTTTACCAATCTGCGCTGGTACACCGACGACGGTTATTCCGGGGCAAATTTCCAAAGACCGGGCTTTCAGTCTATGCTTGCAGACATTGAAGCCGGAAAAGTGGGAACCGTTATCGTCAAGGATATGTCAAGGCTGGGGCGAAACTACCTGCAAGTGGGGTTTTACACGGAAATGCTGTTCCCTCAAAAGGGTGTGCGTTTTATCGCTGTCAACGATAATGTGGACAGCGCAAACGGCGGCATGGACAACGATTTTACCCCGCTGCGAAATCTGTTCAACGAATGGCTGGTGAGAGATACGAGCAAGAAAATCAAGGCAGTAAAAAGGTCAAAAGGCATGAGCGGCAAGCCCGTTACCAGCAAGCCGGTTTACGGCTATGTGATGGACGAGGACGAAAACTTCATCATAGACGAGGAAGCCGCCCCGGTGGTACAGCAGATTTACCAGCTTTGCCTTGCCGGGAACGGCCCGACCAAGATTGCCCGTATGCTGACGGAGCAGCAAATCCCCACGCCGGGGACGCTGGAATATCAGCGGACAGGCAGCACCCGCCGTTACCACCCCGGCTATGAGTGCAAGTGGGCGACAAACACCGTCGTGCATATCCTTGAAAATCGGGAGTACACCGGCTGTCTGGTAAACTTCAAGACGGAAAAGCCCTCTTACAAGGTCAAGCACAGCGTAGAGAACCCCATTGAGAAGCAGGCCATTTTTGAGAACCACCATGAGCCGCTGATCGACATGGAAACATGGGAGCGTGTGCAGGAGTTACGCAAGCAGCGCAAACGCCCGAACCGCTATGATGAAGTGGGGCTGTTCTCTGGGATTTTATTCTGCGCCGACTGCGGCCATGTGCTGTATCAGCAGCGGTATCAGAACAAAGACCGCAAGCAGGACTGTTACATCTGCGGCAGCTACAAGAAGCGCACCCGCGACTGTACGGCGCACTTTATCCGCACCGACCTGTTGACCGCCGGTGTCCTGGCAAATCTTCGGCAAGTGACCGAATACGCAGCCAAGCATGAGAGCCGGTTTGTGAAACTGCTTGTCCAGCAGAACGAGATCGGCGGCAAGCGAAAGACCGCCGCAGCCACCAAGCAGCTTGAACAGGCACAGGAACGCATTGCCGAAGTGAGCCGGATTATCAAGCGGCTGTATGAGGACAATGTAAACGGCAAAATCAGCGACGAGCGTTTCATGGAACTGTCGGCTGATTATGAAGCCGAGCAAGCTGAACTGAAAAAGAGAGCCGCAGCCCTGCAAGCTGAACTGGACAAGTCGCAGGCCGCCACCGTCAACGCCGAGAAATTCATGGGCATTGTCCGCAAGCACCTTGCCTTTGAAGAACTGACCCCCACCCTGTTGCGGGAAATGGTAGAGAAAATCGTGGTGCATGAGTGCAGTTACGACGAGAACGGCACCCGCAGGCAGGACATTGAGATTTATTACAGCTTTGTCGGCAAGATTGACTTGCCCGAATAACCGCCCGACCTATCCGACACAATGGCCAAGTGCCGGATAGGAACGGCAAAATTTTTTACACTTCTAATGCTTCTTTATCACACATTAGCAAAATCTCAGGGCATGAAGCAGCTTATGGCGGGCGGCGGCGTGGCGCTAATCGGCATTACCCTCGTGCCGCTGCTGTCCGGTCTGTTCGGCTAATCGGCAGCTCGTTTGCTTCCCATAAATCCACGGAGGGTGCCGCTTTCTGGCGGCATCCTCCCGAAAGGAGGGCAACCCTATGGATTTCTTATGGGATAAGATCACGGAATGGCTGAAAGAAATGCTCATCGGCGGTATCGTGAGCAATCTGTCCGGGATGTTCGATGCAACCAATCAAAAGGTTGCCGAGATCTCCGGTCAGGTGGGCTTATCGCCGCAGGCATGGAACGGCAGCATTTTCAGCATGATACAAAACCTGTCGGAAACCGTGATCGTCCCCATCGCAGGCGCAATTCTCGCCTTTGTGATGACGCTGGAACTGATCCAGCTCATTACCGACAAAAATAACCTCAACGACATGGACACATGGATATTCTTCAAGTGGGCGTTCAAGTCCGCTGCCGCTGTCCTGATTGTAACAAACACATGGACGATTGTGATGGGCGTGTTCGATGCCGCCCAAAGCGTCGTTGCCAGCGCCTCCGGGCTGATTATCGGCGACACCAGCATCAACATTTCAAGCGTCATGGTGGGCATTGAGGATCGGCTGATGGAAATGGAGCTGGGGCCACTGTTCGGCCTGTGGTTCCAGTCACTGTTCGTTGGCATTACCATGTGGGCGCTGACCATCTGCATTTTCATTATCACATTCGGAAGAATGATTGAAATATATCTCGTCACCTCTGTTGCCCCCATCCCAATGGCGACCATGATGGGCAAGGAATGGGGCGGCATGGGGCAGAATTACATCCGTTCCCTGCTGGCGCTGGGCTTCCAAGCGTTTTTGATTATCGTCTGCGTTGCCATTTACGCGGTTCTGGTGCAGAATATCGCGCTTGTGGATGACATCATCTACGCCATCTGGACTTGCATGGGCTACACGGTGCTGCTGTGCTTCTGCCTGTTCAAAACGAGCAGCCTTGCCAAGTCCGTGTTCAATGCACATTAACGGGGGTGATACCATGCTGACACTCACGCCCGTCGCGCTTGCAACAGCGAACGCATTTGTCAATGCGCATCACCGGCACCATAAGGCAACTGCTGGACATAAGTTTTCCATCGGCTGTGCCAAGGATGGAGAGCTTGTCGGTGTTGCAATCGTAGGCCGTCCTGTGAGCCGGTATCTGGATGATGGCTGGACATTGGAGGTCAATCGTCTTTGCACCACCGGTGAGAAGAACGCTTGTAGCATCCTTTATGCCGCATCCGCGCGGGCGGCAAAGGCAATGGGATACCGCAAGATCATCACCTATACGCTGGATAGCGAGAGCGGCAGCAGTCTCCGCGCCGCTGGTTGGAGCTGCGCAGGCTTGGCAGGCGGCAAATGCTGGACAGGCAGCCGTAAGCCCGCCTCCGCTTTGTACCCGGCGCAGATGAAACTTCGATATGAAAAGCTCTTGTAAAGGGGGATTTCTATGGCCTATGTCAACGTCCCAAAGGACTTAACCAAAGTTAAGACCAAGGTATTATTCAACCTCACGAAACGACAGCTCATCTGCTTCGGAAGCGGCGCGCTCATCGGCGTACCGCTTTTCTTCTTGCTCAAGGGCAGCATCGGCACCAGCCCCGCCGCCATGGTGATGATGGTGGTGATGATCCCGGCTATGCTGTTCGCCATGTATGAAAAGAACGGTCAGCCGTTGGAGGTCGTCATCCGCAACATCTACCGCGTGTGTTTCCAGAGGCCGAAGCAGCGCCCGTATAAGACCAACAATTTCTATGCCGTTTTGGAGCGGCAAAACCAGTTAGACCGGGAGGTGTATCAAATTGTCCGAAAAGAAAAAGCTGACCCGCGCCGAACGAAAACAGATCGAAGCCGCCATCGCAAGAGCGAACCGAACGGATAAGAAAGAAAAATCGGCGCAGGACAGCATCCCGTATCAGCGTATGTGGCCGGACGGTATTTGCCGTGTGACCGACACGCGCTACACCAAAACGATCCAGTATCAGGACATCAACTACCAGCTCTCGCAGAACGAGGACAAGACCGCCATCTTTGAGGCGTGGTGCGATTTCCTGAACTACTTTGACAGCTCCGTGCAATTCCAGCTTTCCTTTGTGAACCTCTCGGCTTCGCAGGAAACCTTTGCACGGAGCATTTCCATTCCGCCCTGCGGGGACGAGTTTGACGGCATCCGCACCGAGTACGCCGGTATGCTGCAAAATCAGCTTGCCCGCGGCAACAACGGCCTCATTAAGACCAAGTATCTCACGTTCGGCGTTGAGGCCGACAACCTCCGCGCTGCCAAGCCCCGTTTGGAGCGCATCGAAACCGACCTCCTGAACAACTTCAAGCGGCTGGGCGTTGTGGCTGCGCCGCTGAACGGCTTTGAGCGCCTGCACGTCATGCACGACATTCTGCGGATGGACGAGCAGGAACCGTTCCGCTTTTCGTGGGACTGGCTGGCTCCCTCTGGGCTGTCCACTAAGGACTTTATCGCGCCCAGCTCCTTTGAGTTCAAGACCGGCAGGCAGTTTCGTATGGGCAAAAAGCTGGGCGCGGTCAGCTTCGTGCAGATTCTGGCACCGGAGCTGAACGACCGGATGCTGGCGGATTTTCTGGATATGGAGAGCAGCGTCCTCGTCAATCTCCATGTGCAGTCTGTGGATCAGGTCAACGCCATCAAGACCGTCAAGCGCAAGATCACCGATCTCGACAAATCCAAAATCGAAGAACAGAAAAAAGCCGTCCGCGCCGGGTACGACATGGACATCATTCCAAGCGACCTTGCTACCTACGGCGCAGAGGCCAAAAAGCTGTTGCAGGATTTGCAGTCCCGCAACGAGCGAATGTTCCTGCTGACCTTCCTCATTCTCAACACAGCGGACACGCCCCGGCAGCTCGACAACAACATCTTCCAGACCTCCAGCATCGCGCAGAAATATAACTGCGCGCTGACCCGGCTGGACTTCCAGCAGGAGGAAGGACTGATGAGCAGTCTCCCGCTGGGGCTGAATCAGATCGAGATTCAGCGGGGCTTGACCACCTCCAGCGTAGCGATCTTCGTCCCCTTCACCACGCAGGAGCTGTTCCAGAACGGTTCGGAGGCGCTGTACTACGGCATCAACGCCCTTTCCAACAACCTCATCATGGTAGACCGGAAGCTGCTGAAAAATCCCAACGGTCTGATTTTAGGCACTCCCGGCAGCGGCAAGTCGTTTTCGGCAAAACGTGAGATCACCAATGCGTTTCTCATCTGCCCCAAGGATGACATCATCATCTGTGACCCGGAGGGCGAATATACGCCGCTGGTGGAGCGTCTGCACGGTCAGGTCATTAAGCTGTCGCCCACCGGCAAGGGCTACGACGGTTCGCCCTGCTACATCAATCCGATGGACTTGAATCTGGATTACAGCGACGATGATAACCCGCTGAGCCTGAAATCCGACTTCATTCTGTCGCTGTGCGAGTTGATCGTCGGAGGCAAGGATGGGCTTGCCCCTGTGGAAAAGACCATCATCGACCGCTGCGTTCGCATCGTCTACCGGGACTACCTCAATGACCCGAAGCCGGAGAATATGCCGCTGCTGGAGGACTTGTATAACGCCCTCCGTGCGCAGGATGAAAAAGAAGCGCAGTACATCGCCACTGCTTTGGAAATCTACGTCACCGGCTCGCTGAATGTGTTCAACCATCACACGAACGTGGATGTGAATAGCCGCATCGTCTGCTACGACATCAAGGAACTGGGCAAGCAGCTCAAAAAAATCGGGATGCTGGTGGTGCAGGATCAGGTGTGGAACCGTGTGACCATCAACCGCGCCGCCCATAAAACGACCCGCTACTATCTTGACGAGTTCCATCTTCTCTTGAAGGAGGAACAGACGGCCTCGTACAGTGTCGAGATTTGGAAGCGCTATCGCAAATGGGGCGGCATCCCCACCGGGATCACGCAAAATGTCAAAGACCTGTTATCCAGCCGCGAGGTTGAGAACATTTTTGAGAACAGCGATTTCATCTATATGCTCAATCAGGCCGCTGGCGACCGGCAGATTCTCGCAAAGCAGCTCAACATTTCGCCGCATCAGCTTTCTTATGTGACCCACTCCGGCGAGGGCGAGGGGCTGCTGTTCTACGGCAACACGATCCTGCCCTTCATTGACCACTTCCCGAAGGACACCGAGCTGTACCGCGTCATGACCACCAAACCGCAAGAGGTGGCGTCGGCATGAAAAGAGAACCGCGTTTGCAGTTTTCCGACGCCGATCTTGCCGAGCCGAAGCTGGAAAAGCCCATCAAGCGGGTGAAAAAAGCGGAGGCCAAGGCGGATAAGGCGCAGGCGAAAATCCCCAAGAAAACCGTGGTCAAAAGGGAACGCGGCTTTGATCCGGCCACCGGCAAGGTCAAAACGCAGCTCCGTTTTGAGGAAGTGGATAAGAAAAAGCCGCCCTCAAAGCTGACCCATGCCGTGCGGGATGCCCCCGCCAACTTTGTTCTCTCTCAGGTTCACCGGGAGGTGCGGCAGAGCGAGGATGACAATGTAGGCGTAGAGGCCGCGCACAAGGTAGAGCAAGCCGTGGAGAGCGGCGGGCGGCTGGTGCAGTCTGCCCACCGCGCCCATCAGCTCAAGCCTTATCGTGCTGCCATCCGTGCAGAGAAAAAGCTGGAACGAGCCAATCTTGACGCGCTCCAGAAGAAAGCAGAGATCGACAGCCCCACCAGCAATCCCGTTTCCAAGTGGCAGCAGAAGCAGGCCATCAAAAAGCAGTATGCCGCTGCCAAGCACAATCAGGCGGCGCAGACTACGGCAAAGGCGGCAGAGAATACCGCCAAGGCCGCGAAAAAAGCCGCTGAAAAGGCTGAGAAAGCGGGCAAATATGTGTGGGAACACCGGCGCGGCTTTGCCATTGCCGCCGCAATTCTGCTGATGCTGGCATTTCTGCTCAACGGCCTGTCCTCCTGCTCGGTGATAATGGATGGCGTCGGCTCCGGGATCGCGGCCAGTACCTATCCGTCGCAGGACACCGATATGCTGGGTGCGGAAGCGCAGTATTGCGAAATGGAGGCAGAGCTTCAGCGCTACCTCGACACCTACGAAAGCACCCATGACTACGATGAGTACCACTTTGATCTAGACACCATCGAGCATGACCCCTATGTACTCATTTCCATGATTACGGCGCTGCATCAAGGGGAATGGACGCTGGATGAGGTGCAGGGTACGCTCCAGATGCTCTTTGACCGCCAGTACATTTTGACCGAGGATGTGGTGGTGGAAACCCGCTACCGCACAGAAACCGACACATGGACAGACGCGGACGGCAACACCCATACGGACACCTATCAGGTGCCGTATGACTACTACATCTGCACGGTCACGCTGGAAAACTTCAATCTCTCCCATGTTCCCGTCTACATTATGAGCGAAGAACAGCTCGGAATGTACGCCACCTATATGGCCACCCTCGGCAACCGTCCCGACCTGTTCCCCGGTTCAGGCTACATCGGCAAGTATGTGGAGGGCAGCTATACCGACTACGACATTCCCCCGGAGGCGCTGGACGATGAGGTATTCGCCGCTATCATCAAGGAAGCGGAAAAGTATCTCGGCTACCCCTACGTTTGGGGCGGCAGCAGCCCCTCCACCTCGTTTGACTGTTCGGGCTTCGTCAGTTGGGTCATCAATCATTCCGGTTGGGATGTGGGCAGACTGGGCGCGCAGGGGCTTTGCAATATCTGTACGCCCGTATCCTCTGCCAACGTCAAGCCGGGCGATCTGGTGTTTTTCACCGGAACGTATGATACCCCAGGTGTCAGCCATGTGGGTATCTATGTTGGCAACAATATGATGATCCACTGTGGCGACCCGATCTCTTATGCGAACTTAAATTCAAGCTATTGGCAGTCCCATTTCTACCGCTATGGGCGCTTGCCGTAAAGGAGAGTGAACAATATGAATCCGAAAATTATGAAGCTCCGTGGAGAGCTGGAGAAGAACAAAGGCAAAATTTCCGATCTGCAAGGCCGCAACCGCGAGCTGGAAAAGCAGATTCGTGAGTTGGAGGACACCGACATCATCGGCATGGTGCGTGAGAACGGCATGACGATGGAGCAGTTTGCCGAGCTGTTCCGCCGTATGCAGGCCGCGCCTGCACCGGCCACTTCGGAAAAGGAGGCGTTGAACCATGACTAAGAACACACCGCGCATTTTTATCAGTCTGCTGCTGATGCTCCTGTGTATCGGGATTCTCCCCGTTTCTGCCTTTGCCAGCGGCGGTGATTATCCTGATGATGCGCTGCCCACCGCCGAAAGCAGCGCCGCAGACACACAGGAAACAAAACAGATCGGCACGGTCACGACCAACGGCGGCAACCTGAACGTCCGCACCGGCGCGGGACTGGACAACACCGCGTTTACGCAGCTCCCCAACGGCACGGTGGTCGATGTGATTGGCAGGGACGGCGATTGGGTAAAAATCCTGCTGCCCGCCCGTGTGGGCTATGTGTACGGCAGCTATCTGACCGTCACCGACGCCGCCGACAGTACCGTGAGTATCGGCGGCATTACGCTTCCGTTTGATGAAAAAGAGCTGGCCGACCTCTGGCAGCTCCTTGTCGGCAGCATGACGGGCGGCAGCGACGCGCTGACACCGGACGGCAATCTGACGCTGATCGACGATATTGGCTCCAGCACCAAGGCAGGAAAACAGTTCATTACGCTGGAAAGCAAGAACGGCAATGTGTTTTACATGATTATTGACCGTGACGATGAGGGCGAAGAAACCGTCCACTTCTTAAATCAGGTGGATGAGGCTGACCTGATGGTGCTGACCGGCGAGGAAGAAACGCCCGCCACTTGCTCCTGCACCACCAAATGCGTGGCCGGTACGGTCAATACATCCTGCCCCGTCTGCGCGGTCAACATGACCGAGTGCGTGGGCAAGGAGGCAAAGCCAGAAGTCCCCGCTGAGCCGACAGAACCCGCCGCCGAGGAACCGGAGAAAAAGAGCGGCGTGGGCGGCATCCTTGTCGTTCTGCTGATCGTCGCGCTGGGCGGCGGTGCCGCGTTCTACATCTTCAAGCAGAAAAAGGCCAAGCCGCAGACCAAGGGCAGCGCCGATCTGGACGATTATGACTACGGTGAGGATGAGGACGAATACGAGTTTGAGCCGTATGAGGACGAACCGGAACAGGATACTACGGAGGATACAGACGCATGAGATATTTCACCAACAATCCGCTGGAACGCCTGATGATGCAGAAGCCGAAAGCAGCGCGGGAGGACAGCCCTCCCGCCGCTGCCAAGGAACACTTCTGCTATGGCTGTAAGCGCTTCGGGCAGAGCTGCGTTCGCCCCTGCTACCGTGACGTAAAGAGAATGGAGGCTGCACCATGCGCCTTGTGATTGCCGAAAAGCCATCCGTGGCGCAGAGCATCGCCGCCGTGCTGGGTGCAAAATCACGGTATGACGGGTATCTGGAGGGCGGCGGGTACATCGTGTCGTGGTGCTTCGGGCATCTGGCAGAGCTGGCCGACGCCGCCGTTTACAATGCCGATGATGCCAAATGGACGCTGGCGGCGCTGCCCATCATTCCTACCTCGTTCCGCTTCATCGTCCGCTCTGAAAAGCAGAAGCAGTTTGACATTCTGCGGGAGCTGATGCGCCGGGAGGATGTGGCAGAGGTGGTCAACGCCTGCGACGCTGGGCGCGAGGGTGAGCTGATCTTCCGCACGGTTTACTGCCTTGCGGGATGCTCCAAGCCGATTCTGCGGCTTTGGATTTCTTCAATGGAGGATGATGCCATCCGCAGCGGCTTCCAGCAGCTTAGGTCTGGGCGCGACTATGACGGCCTGCATCAATCTGCCCTGTGCCGCGCCAAGGCTGATTGGCTGGTTGGTATCAACGCCACGCGGTATTTCTCCCTGACGTATGGCCGCACATTGAACATCGGGCGCGTCATGTCGCCCACGCTGGCGCTGCTGGTACAGCGCGAGGCGGAGATCTCCGCATTTGTGGCAGAGCCGTTCTACACCGTCCAGCTCGATTGCGGCTTTCCCGCCACGACAGGCCGAATGAAGGACAGAAAGGATGCCGACGCCATCGCCAACGCCTGCAAGGGCAAGGCAGTAACCGTCAAAAGCGTGGAGCGCAAGGAAAAGTCTGAGAAAGCGCCCGCGCTCTACGATTTGACCTCCCTCCAGCGCGACGCCAACCGCGTTCTCGGCTACACCTCTCAGCAGACCCTCGACTATCTCCAAGCGCTCTATGAAAAGAAGCTCTGTACCTACCCGCGCACCGACAGCCGCTTCCTGACCGACGATATGGAGGGCAGCGTCCCCGGCCTTGTCGCCGCCGCTGCCGCTGTCTGCGGCATGGAGAAGCCGCCGACCATCTGCGCCAAGCAGGTATGCAGCAGTAAAAAAGTCACCGATCACCACGCCATTGTTCCCACCATCAGCGCGGAAAAGGTAGATATAGCCTCTCTGCCGCTGGGCGAACGCGAGGTGCTGAAGCTGGCGGCAAGGGGCTTGCTTCGTGCGGTGGATGAACCACATCGCTACGCAGAAACGGTCATTACGGTGGACTGTGCCGGTCAGAGCTTCACCGCCAAGGGCAAAACCGTCCTTGCACCCGGCTGGAAGCGCTATGAGCAGGAGCAGGCAGAGGCAGCGCCCGCGCTGCCGGTGGTGACGGAGCAACAGACGCTTTCCGTATCTGCCGCATCGGTCAAGACCGGAAAAACCACGCCGCCCAAGCATTTCACCGAGGATACGCTGCTGGCTGCGATGGAGAACGCGGGCAAGGAGGATATGCCAGATGATGCCGAGCGCAAGGGCATTGGCACCCCGGCGACCCGTTCCGGTATCATTGAAAAGCTGGTGTCCTCCGGTTTTGTGGAGCGCAGGAAGTCCAAGAAGATCACAAATCTGCTGCCCACCTCCACCGGCACGGCGCTTATCACCGTTCTGCCCGAACAGCTCCAGTCTCCGCAGCTCACCGCTGAATGGGAACACCGCCTGAAAGAGATCGAGCGCGGCGAAATCGCCCCGGACAGCTTCATGGATGGGATTGCCGCCATGCTACATGAGCTGGTGCAGACCTACAAACCCATCCCCGGTACGGAAGTCCTGTTCCCCTCCGGGCGTGAAGCGGTCGGCCAGTGTCCCCGCTGCGGAGCCGAGGTGACGGGATCTCCGAAGGGTTTTTTCTGTGAGAACCGCACCTGTTCCTTTGTTCTCTGGAAAAACAGCCGCTTTTTCACCGCCAAGAAAAAGGCGCTGACGAAATCTCTTGCCGCTGCGCTTTTGAAAAATGGCCGCGCCCCGCTGAAAGGCTGCTACTCGGAAAAAACCGGGAAAACCTATGATGCCGTCGTTCTTCTGGAGGATGATGGGCAGCACACGGGCTATAAGCTGGTGTTCGACAATGGCTGATGCGCCGCGTATGGATCACAAGCAGCTCCGCCGCGCCAAGAAGCTCATTCGGAAGCTCTGCTGTAATTACGATCACGGCAACTGCCTCGCGCTGGATGATGGAGAGCCTTGCGTCTGCGTACAGGGTATTTCCTACTCGCTGCTGTGCAACTGGTTCCGAAACGCGGTACTTCCCGCCGACCATGAGTTGCTGGCCGACGTGATGCGGGAAAGGCCGGGAAAGCGCTGCGCCGTCTGCGGTAAGCCGGTCTATTCTTCCTCCAATCGCACCAAATATTGCCCCGCCTGCGCCAAGCAGGAGCGTCGAAAGCAGGACGCCAAACGGAAGCGTAAACAATACTGGAACCTCCGCAAATAGAGACTGGGAAAGCCCCGTGCCGCAAGGCTTTTTCCATGCCGGATTGCAAGTGGCTGCGTCATTCTATCCGCAAGCGCAAAAACGGCCTCTATCTGCGGAGAATTGCCCCTGTGCAGGATGTGTTTTCTTCTGCGCAGGGGCGCTATTTTTTCTGAAAGGAGATCATCATGGCTGAAAAACAAACCAACAAAGACCGGATGCGGGAGATCGTTGACAGCATCGAAAATGGCATCAAGGAGCTGTTCGAGAGCGATAAATACCGGAAGTACCTTGCCACCATGAGCCGCTTTCACCGCTACTCGGTCAATAATACCATGCTCATCTATATGCAGCGCCCCGACGCAACCCATGTGGCGGGCTTCAACAAGTGGCGCGATCAGTTCGGCAGGAACGTCCTGAAAGGCGAAAAAGGTATCCGCATCATCGCTCCTACTCCCTATAAGAAAAAGGTCGAGGAAATCAAGACCGACCCCGAAACCAACGCGCCGATACTGGACGCAGACGGTAAGGCCGTCATTGAGGAAAAGGAAATCCGTATCCCTATGTTCAAGGTGGTATCCGTCTTTGACGTGTCGCAGACTGCGGGAAAGCCCTTGCCCCAGCTTGCCGCCGATCTGAGCGGCAATGTGCAGCAGTATGAGGTTTTCATGGAGGCGCTGCGCCGTGCTTCTCCCGTTCCGATGGAGATAAAGCCCGTTGCGCGGGATACGGACGGCTTTTTCAGCATTAAGGCGCAGAGCATCACCATCCGCGCCGGTATGAGTGAGGTGCAGACGGTATGCGCCGCCGTCCATGAGATTGCCCACGCCAAGCTCCACGACTATGAACACATGACGGAGCTTGCGGACGATGGTGAGACGATCCTTGTCCCCGGTGAAAAGAGCCGCAACACCGAGGAGGTCGAGGCCGAAAGCATTTCCTATGCGGTCTGCCAGTATTACGGCATTGAAACGGGAGAGAACAGCTTCGGCTATATCGCCACATGGTCAAAGGGCAAGGAGCTGAAAGAGCTTCGAGCCAGTCTGGAAACTATCAATAAGACGGCATCCGAGCTGATTACGGACATTGACCGGCACTTTGCGGAGATTTGCAAGGAGCGCGGCATAGACCGGGAGAATTTGGCCGCTGCGGAACAGCCAAGTGTGGAAGCGCCAGAGGCGGAAAAGCTCTACATGGTGGACAACGACAAATACATTCACGTTCAGCGCAGCGACACAGGCATTGATTACACCATCTATGACGCCGGTTCCGCAAAAGTGCTGGATGGCGGCGTACTCGATGGCACCGAACAGCAACTGTCCACAGCGGCGCTTGGAATTTGCAAGCTCCACAATATTGGCAATGCCGCACCGATCCGCCTTGCGCCGCTGGAGCTGTTGAAAGACTTGCAGGAGGCAAACGAGCTGCCCCTCGGTGCCGGTGAACAGATCACCGGCGCAGTCGCTGTTCCCACCGATGCGGCAGATAATATGCTCCCGGAGCTGGAACAGGCCGTCCCGATGCCTGACCCCACGCTGACGGTGGATGATATGCGCAGCTATGGGTATCTGGATAGCGATATGCTCCCGCTTTCCAAGGATCGGGCAGTGGAGCTTCTGGAACATGACATCACGGTTTATATGCTCCATCCCGGCAACACCGAGGAAATGGTCTTTGAAGCCGAGGACATCATCAAGCACGACGGAATGTTCGGCGTCACAAGACCGGATTGGGATGCGGTCAAGGGCCATATCCCACCCCGCGATGTGGAGCAGCGTTTTTTGAACAGTCCCACCGATTCTATGGCGATCTACCAACTGCGCCGGGATGCGCCGGTGGAGCTGCGTTTTGCCAACCTCGGCAGTCTGGCCGCGCCGCCTGACCCGGCCAACTATGAAGCCGTCTATACCCGTGAGGTGTACCCGGACGATGATACCGGCAGAATCCTTGAAAACTTCTACTACATTTTCAACGACGAGCGCCCCGGCGATTTTGTGGGACACAGCCTCTCCGTCAGCGACATCGTTGCGCTGAAACAGGACGGCAAGGTATCCTATCACTACTGTGACAGCACGGGATTTCAGGAGCTGCCCGCCTTTCAGAAACCGGAGAATTATCTGAAAGCCGCCGAGATGTCGATGGAGGACGATTACGGCATGATCGACGGCATTATCAACAACGGCCCCAAACAGCCCACCGTCGCCGACCTTGAAGCACAGGTCAAGGCCGGTATGTCCATCTCCTTGATGGATTTGGCAGAGGCGGCACACCGGGAAAAGAAGAAATCTGTACTGGAGCAGCTCAAAAGCCAACCGGCCCAAGAACGTCCACACAAAACAGCGCTCAAAAAGAGCGCGGAAAAGGAGCTTTGATATGAACATCACCTTTGAAGAACGCCAACTTATGAGCCTCTACAACACCGGCACCCGCACGGGCTTGATCGCGGCGCTGGAGGAAATGCGCGGCTACCTCGCTGCGGATGAAACGGAGCTGCGGGAGCTGACGGACAGCGCCATCGCAAAGCTGCGCAGGATGAGCGACGCGGAATATGACGCGCTTGACCTGTTCCCCGATTTTGAAAAGGAGGATATGGATGCCGAGTAAAGTACAGCTCTATGCGCAGATGGCAGACCGCACGGCGGAGCAGATCACGGGAAGCTACCAGAAGTGGACGGCATTTCTGACCACCGCCGCAAGGCTGTATAAGTACCCCTACAATGAACAGCTCATGATTTTCGCCCAGCGCCCGGAAGCCACGGCCTGCGCGGAATACGACCTTTGGAATAAGCAGATGCGCCGCTATGTGCGGCGAGGCAGCAAGGGCATCGCCCTTGTGGATACCAGCAGCGACCAACCCAAACTCCGATATGTATTTGATGTTTCCGACACCAGCGGCGGCGAGAACTCTCGCCGCCCTTATCTTTGGGAATACCGGCAAGAGCATCGTGAGGTGGTATCTGCGGCGCTGGAACAGCGCTTCGATGTTTCCGGTGAAAACGGACTTGCTGATCAGTTGGAGCGTGTGGCGGCGCAGCTTGTAGATGAATACTGGCACGACAATCGGCGCGATATTGTCGGCATCGTTGACGGCTCCTTTTTGGAGGACTATGATGAGTTCAACATCGGAGCCGCTTTTCGGAACGCCGCCGTTGTCAGCACCACCTATACGCTGCTGTCCCGCTGCGGGATGCAGCCGGGAGATTACTTCGAGCATGAGGATTTTCTGAACGTCTTTGATTTCAACACCCCGCAGACCGTCGCCGCCCTTGGAACGGCCATCAGCCAGTCCAGCGAGCTGGTGCTGCGGCAGATCGAAGTCACCATCAAGAATTACGAGCGCGAGAAAATCGCGGAAAGGAGCGAAAGCCATGAGCGAACTGACCTACACCCGCAGCGGGGATTATCTGATTCCCGATCTGAGCCTGACCGAGCAGCCGCAAGCCCCGCTGGGCAAGTACGGCAGGATGCGGAAGGATTACCTGAAGGAGCATCGTCCGGTGCTGTGGAACAGCCTGCTGCTGTCCGAGAAGCTGTACCCCCATCTGCGGGAGATCGACGAGGCAGCGAACAACCGACTGGAACAGATGATGCCGGAGCTGATGAAGTCAGCGGGCGTGACGGAAGCGCTGAAAGCCAGCGACCCGATGAAGTGGGTAGGGCTGATGAACACGCTGAAAGCGCAGGCCGAGGAAACGATCCTCACGGAACTGGTGTTCAGCTAAATATGTTCGATGCCCCTGCTGGGGCACAGATGTCCTTCTTCCCCTCAGAGGCAGAACAAATTCAATCCATCGCAGAAGCGGAGAGTGTAACACCCTCCGCTTTTTCTATGTTCATTTCTCAGGATGATATTGACCACATCCTGCGCACGAGCGGTAATGCGGATGCAGCGCGGATGAAAATTGCTGCGGAATTCTCCAAGCAAAAGCCTTTAGAGGATCGCGCGGTATTTCTCAAAAAGCTCTACTACGGCGGCAACGGCCTGATTACGGATAACGGCAGGTTTTCCGCATGGTACGGAGACGATGGTATCCATATTGCAACCGGAGATACCTCTCGCTATCTTCGTTCTGCCCAAGTGATAGGCTGGGCAGATGCGGCGGAGCATATTGAGGAACTTCTGGACGGCGGCGCATTTGCCACCAATCTTGAGGTCACGGAAGCCCCGCGCTATGAGCGGCTGGGTATTGCTGCGGATGTCTGGAACCTTTATCACGATTTCTCGGATGAAGCAAAGTCGCTGGGGTATCTGTCCTGCTTGGGTAATATCCATAGCACCAGCTTTCCAGAGGAAACGGAGCGTCTGACGGACGATCTGCTGAATCCGGCGTTCCGGGATAGGCTCCTGTCAGAATACAAGGTATTCATGGACGCCTACCGCGAAAACCGTGCGCTGCTGCGCTTCCATTACCACCGGCCGCAGGCACTTCTCACACGTTTAGAAGATCTGTCCCTTCCACGAAAGGAATTCCGTTCCGATATGGAGGCTATTCCAGCAACCGGCAGGTTTATCACCGAAGATGAAATTTCGGCTTCTCTTGCAAACGGAAGCAGCTTTGAGGGTGGAAAGGCCCGCATCTATGCGTTTTTCCAGACTTCGCACACCCCCAAGGAGAATGCCGATTTTCTGAAAAAGGAGTACGGCATCGGCGGGCATACCCATGCCGTATCCAGAGAAAGCGGCAGCTATGAAGATCACGGCAGCAAAGGCATCACGTTGAAAAAAGCGGGCTGTGCAGATGTTCAGATGAATTGGAACAAGGTCGCTTCGCGTATCTCTGAGCTGATTCGGATGAACCGCTATTTTACACCAGACGAACAGGCGCTTTATGATAAGGCGCAGGCACAGGATGTGGCGCGAAACACCGCCTACGACAGCTATAACGCCATCAAGGAATCCCACCCGGACAACATCGTGCTGTTTCAGGTGGGGGATTTCTTTGAAATGTATGGCGAGGACGCAAAACAGGCGGCGGAGCTGCTGGATATGAACCTGACCACCCGCAATATCCCCGGCGCTGGCCGTGTGGAAATGTGTGGCCTTCCGTCGAACAATTTAGAGATGTATGTGGAGAAATTGCGCGATAAGTACGACGTGACGATTGCCGAAGCGTCAGACTTTAGGGGTGAGCGCCACATTTACACGCTGCGCTCTATTGACCATGAAGCAGAAGCCGCCATCAATGCTTATGAAGCAGAGTTCGGCGCGGACGGCACGAGGGTGTTCCGCGACCCCGCCGCAGAGCAAGTTCAGCCCACGGTGCAGGAACGTTTGGAGCATTACAGGCCGGTGGTGATGGCAGCGGTTTCGGAGGATACGGCCTATCGCAACGCCTGCGGTCACTCTGACCGGGAAAATGCGGAAATCGAGTGTAATGCCGCTGTGCGCCGTGCCGTTCTCAATTCAAAAGATATGGAGCTTATCCGGCTATTTTCGGATGTTCCAGAATTCCGCAGCCGCTTACATCAGGAGGTTTTTGAGGGAACCTATGAGCGGCTTCACGATCTGCTGCGACCGCTCTCGCAGGACGATATAGACGATGCGCTCCGTGCATGGAACAGAAATATCGAGAGCAAACACGCCGTAGTGCGGTATATGCAGCAGCACGGACGTGAAAAAGAAACTGCTGCATGGCTTGCTCACGAGTACGGCGGCAAGGAGGGCAACAATCTCTTTATCGTCCGCGCTGGAAGCCCGGAAACCGCCGAACTGACATGGCCGAAGGTGCAGCGGCGACTGGCGCAGCTCATCCGCGAGGATAAATTCTACACCGAGGCGGAACGCGACAATTTCGATGATATTGACCCTGTTGTCATTCGGGAAACCCTCGCCGAGCGCGGCATCGTGGGCGGCAAAGTAGTTGACCCCGAAAAGCTGAACAGCGATCCATTTATCCAGCGTGTGATGCAGGATGCGGAGCGTGTTGCGGAGCAGGCGCTCATGGAACGTGCAAAGGGACTGATCTCCGACTTCTGCCGGAGTGAATACGGCTCAGAGGCGGATTTCAGCGACCCCACCAAGATTGGCGTCGCTTACACCACCGTCACCGACGATGAGATTCCCATTCAGGTGAACATTGACCTTGTGAATTACCGGCTGGAGCGCTATCTGGATGACGAGCATCTGGAAACCCGGCAGTACGGCTCTTTGCAAGAGATTATTACCAACGAGCTGGAAAACCTCGATTTCAGCGACCTCATTCATGTTTCGGATGA
Source organism: Oscillibacter acetigenes (assembly GCF_025567605.1). Classification (NCBI taxonomy): domain Bacteria; kingdom Bacillati; phylum Bacillota; class Clostridia; order Eubacteriales; family Oscillospiraceae; genus Oscillibacter; species Oscillibacter acetigenes. The sequence goes on from NZ_JAOQKG010000001.1 coordinate 537,099, forward strand.
GGATGTGGAACAATACCGCTGGCATGAGCCAGAGGAAGCAGTTACAGACGTTCCCGAAACAGCTCCTGTCCCGCAGAGAGAACCGTTCCCGTATTCCGTAGGCGATACGGTATATTTGGAGGACGGCAAGCCGTTTATTATTGAGAGCATCGGTCTTTTTGATATTTCTCTCCGCGATCCGTCGCTTCGCTATCCCGTTTCCCGTGCGGAGAGCAGGGAGAGCTTCGCACGGCTCATGGAGCGGTATCCGCAGCCGGAACAGGCACCCGCCTACACCGAGCAGACCGTGGCGGTGTATCCCGCTGACAAAAACAACCTCCCCTATGATGTGGAGATTCGCACCCTGCGCTTTGACGAGCCGGAGCATGACCCGCCCTCTGCGGAACCCGCCAAGCCTGAACCTCCTGCTATGAACGAGGAAGAAAGGCTGATTCTGGAGCATGAAGGTCGAGCGGCACTCTCGGAAATGGGCGAGTTTGTGCCTGATTTTGATGATGCCATCTCACAGGCCGAGATCGACGAGCCTCCCGCACACCGTCCTGCGGTATCCATCCCCGTTGACGGCGAGTGGCAGGAATTTCACAGCGTTGCCGCTGCGGAGCAGGCCGCTTACGCTGACTTCAAGGCGGCAAGCCACCGCGACGCGCAGAATTTCCACATCACCGATGATGCCCTCGGCGTCGGCGGCGCAAAAGCAAAGTTTCGGGCAAATATGGCGGCGATTCGCCTCCTGCAAGAGCTGGAGTTTGAGGGCTTACAGGCCAGCCCGGAGCAGCAGGAAATCCTCTCCCGCTATGTGGGCTGGGGCGGTCTTGCGGATGCCTTCGACGAGAATAAGCCAAACTGGTCGGACGAGTTTGCAGAGCTTTACGCCACACTTTCCCCGGAGGAATACGCTGCGGCCAGAGCGTCCACGCTGAACGCCCACTACACCAGCCCCACCGTCATCAAGGCAATCTATGAAGCGGTCGGCAATATGGGCTTTCAGACCGGCAACATTCTGGAGCCGTCTATGGGCGTTGGCAACTTTTTTGGCCTGCTGCCGGAGCAGATGCAGGGCAGCAAGCTCTACGGCGTGGAGCTGGACAGCATCACCGGACGTATTGCCAAGCAGCTTTATCCCAAGGCGGACATTACCATCGCGGGCTTTGAAACAACGGACAGGAAAGACTTTTACGACCTTGCCGTGGGCAACGTCCCGTTCGGACAATATCAGGTAGATGACCGGGCTTATAACAAGCTCGGTTTTTCCATTCACGACTACTTCTTTGCCAAAACCCTCGACCAAGTGCGTCCGGGCGGCGTGATTGCGTTTGTGACCTCCCGCTACACGATGGACAAGCAATCGCCCGAAGTCCGCAGGTACATCGCGCAGCGGGCGGAGCTGCTGGGTGCCATTCGTCTGCCCAACAATGCGTTCCGCGCCAACGCCGGTACGGATGTGGTTTCGGACATTCTCTTTCTCCAAAAGCGTGACCGTCCCATTGAGATCGAACCGGATTGGGTATACCTCGGCCAGAACGAGGATGGCTTTGCCATCAACCGCTATTTTGTTGACCACCCGGAGATGATTTTAGGCAGGCAGACCTCCGAAAGCACCCAATACGGCAAGCAGGACTTCACCGTTGTCCCCATTGAGGGGCTGAAACTTGCAGATCAGCTCCATGATGCCGTGAAAAACATTCGCGGCACCTATCAGGAGGCGGAACTGCCAGAGCTGGGTGAGGGCGAACAGATCGACACGTCTATCCCCGCAGACCCCAATGTGAAAAACTACTCCTACACCGTGGTGGGCGGCGAGGTGTATTACCGGGAAAACAGCCGCATGGTCAAACCGGAGCTGAACGCCACCGCCGCCGAGCGTGTCAAGGGCATGGTCGCGCTGCGGGATTGCGTGAATGAGCTGATTGCCCTGCAAATGGACGAGTACAGCGCAGAAAGCCGGATTCAGGAAGCACAGGCCGAGCTAAACCGCCTCTATGATGCGTTCTCCGCAAAACATGGCCTAATCAATGACCGTGCGAACCGTCTTGCGTTCTCTGACGATTCCTCTTACTACCTCCTGTGTTCACTGGAAGTGCTGGACGACGACGGAAAGCTGGAGCGCAAGGCGGATATGTTCCACAAGCGCACTATCAAGCAGCAGCGCAGCGTAGATTCTGTGGATACCGCCAGTGAAGCCCTTGCTGTCTGCATCGGAGAAAAAGCCTGCGTCGATCTCGACTTTATGGCCTCCCTCATGGGCGGCAGCGAGAAAATCCCGCAGATCGTTGAGGATTTGAAGGGTGTCATTTACAAGGAACCCAACAGCGGCCCGTTTGACTTGCAGGACGGCGGCGAGCATTGGGCGAAGGGCTGGCAAACGGCGGACGAATATCTCTCCGGCAACGTCCGGCAGAAGCTCCGCACCGCGCAGCGCGTGGCAGCGCGCGACCCATTCTTCGCCGGGAATGTGGATGCCCTGATCGCCGCACAGCCGAAAGACCTTGAAGCCAGCGAGATTGAGGTGCGGCTGGGTGTGACATGGCTTGATAAGAAGTACATCGAGCAATTCATGTATGAAACCTTTGAAACGCCCCGCTATCTGCGCGGACAGATCGAGATCAGCTATGTCCCGTACACCGCAGAATGGCAGGTTTCCCGCAAGAGCATGGTGCGCTACAACGATGTGGCGGCGTTCACCACCTACGGCACAGACCGCGCCAGCGCCTACCGGCTGCTGGAGGATGCGCTGAATCTCCGCGACATTCGTATCTACGATACCATTGAGGATGCAGACGGACGGGAGCGCCGTGTCCTCAACGCCAAGGAAACCACCCTTGCCGCGCAGAAACAGCAGCTTATCCGGGATGCGTTCAAGGACTGGATTTGGAAAGACCCGGAGCGGCGCGAAACGCTGGTACGGCAATACAACGAGGAAATGAACAGCACTCGTCCCCGCGAGTATGACGGCAGCCACATCGTTTTCTCTGGGATGAACCCGGAAATCACCCTCCGGGAGCATCAGAAAAACGCCATCGCCCATGTGCTGTACGGCGGGAATACGCTGCTGGCACACGAAGTTGGCGCGGGAAAAACCTTTGAAATGGTAGCCTCTGCGATGGAATCCAAGAGATTGGGCCTGTGCCAGAAATCCATTTTTGTCGTGCCGAACCATCTGACGGAACAGTGGGCGTCTGAGTTTCTGCGGCTCTACCCTTCGGCCAACATCCTTGTCACTACCAAGAAAGACTTTGAAACCCACAACCGCAAGAAATTCTGCGCCCGTATCGCCACCGGCGACTATGACGCCGTTATCATCGGCCACAGCCAGTTTGAGCGTATCCCCATCAGTCCGGAGCGGCAGGAACAGCTCCTTCACCAGCAGATTGAGGAAATCACCGATGGTATTCAGGATACCAAGCTCGCAGGCGGCAACAGCTTTACCATCAAGAGCTTGGAGCGCACGAAAAAGGGGCTGGAGGCGCGGCTGAAAAAGCTGCAAGCCAGCGACCGCAAGGATGATGTGATTTACTTTGAACAGCTCGGCGTAGACAGGATGTTTGTGGACGAGTCGGACAATTATAAAAATCTTTTCCTCTATACGAAGATGCGCAACGTGGCAGGGCTTTCTACCACCGATGCGCAGAAATCCTCGGATATGTTCTCCAAGTGCCGCTACATGGATGAGCTGACCGGTGGGCGCGGCGTGGTGTTTGCCACCGGCACCCCGGTTTCCAACTCCATGACAGAGCTTTACACCATCCAGCGCTATTTGCAGCATGACCGGCTGCAAGAGATGGGTATGGGCCACTTTGATTGCTGGGCAAGCCGCTTTGGTGAAACCACCACCGCGCTGGAGCTTGCCCCGGAGGGCACCGGCTACCGGGCAAGGACGCGCTTTGCAAAGTTTTTCAACTTGCCCGAATTGATGAACCTGTTCAAAGAGGTCGCCGACATCAAAACGGCGGATCAGCTCCACTTGCCCACGCCGGAGGTTGCGTACCACACCATCGCCACCAAACCCACGCAGATCCAGCAGGACATGGTGAAAGCCCTCTCGGAACGAGCGTCCAAGGTACACAGCGGTGCGGTCAGCCCGGATGTGGACAATATGCTCAAAATTACCTCGGACGGACGCAAGCTGGGGCTTGACCAGCGCATCATCAATCCCATGCTCCCCGACGAGGAAACCACCAAGGTCAATCAGTGCGTGGCGAACATTCTCCAATACTGGCGTGACGGCGAGGAGGAAAAACTGACACAGCTTGTGTTTTGCGACATTTCTACGCCAAAGACCACGCCCTCACAGCGGGCGGCAAAGGCTTCCCCCGGTACGCTGGACAGCCCGGAAATCCATGCGCTGGAGAGTGCGATTTCATTGGAGGAAAGCGCGGAAACGCCGTTCACGGTCTATGAGGATGTGCGCCAAAAGCTCATTGACGCCGGTATGCCCCCGGAACAAATCGCGTTCATCCACGACGCCAATACGGAGGTCAAAAAGCGGGAGCTGTTCGCAAAAGTACGCAGCGGTCAGGTGCGCGTCCTGATGGGCAGCACGGCCAAAATGGGCGCAGGAACCAACGTGCAGGATCGTTTGGTCGCACTTCACGATTTGGATTGCCCGTGGCGTCCCCGTGATCTCACGCAGCGAAAAGGCCGCATCGAGCGTCAGGGCAATCAGAACAAGCTCGTTCATGTATGCCGCTATGTGACCGAGGGGACGTTTGATGCCTACCTCTGGCAAACGGTGGAAAATAAGCAGAAATTCATCTCTCAGATCATGACCTCAAAATCCCCGGTTCGCTCCTGTGAGGATGTGGACGCCACGGCGCTGTCCTTTGCGGAGATCAAGGCGCTCTGTGCCGGTGATCCCCGCATCAAAGAGCGTATGGATTTGGACATCGAGGTGTCCAAGCTCAAAATTATGAAGGCAGACCACAACAGCAAGCAATTCCGCTTGGAGGACAGTCTGCTGAAATACTTCCCGGAAAAGATAGAAGAACACAAGGGCTTTGTTCGTGGACTGGAGGCGGATATGCAGACCCTCGCAGCGCATCCGCTCCCGGCAGAGGGCTTTGTCGGCATGGAGATTCGCGGCGACCGGCTCACCGATAAGGAAAACGCCGGTGCCGCACTGCTGGACACCTGCAAGGAGGTCAAGGGCAAAGACCCGGTACAGATCGGCAGCTATCGCGGCTTTACCATGTCCGTTGCTTTTGATTCCATTTGGAAAACGTACACGCTGACGCTGAAAGGCCAGATGACCCATCGCGTTGAACTCGGTTCGGATGCCAGAGGCAACCTTGTCCGCATCGAGAACGCGCTGGATAAAATGCCGGAGCGTCTGCGCAGCGTTCAGGAGCAGCTTGAAAACCTCTATAACCAGCAGGCAGCGGCAAAGGCTGAGGTCGGTAAGCCATTCCCGCAGGAGCAGGAGCTGGCCGCGAAAACTGCGCGGCTGATTGAGTTGGATATGGAACTGAATCTGGACGGCAAGGGACAGCCGCAGCCTGAGCAGGCGATTGCAAAATCGACGCGGCCTTCCGTTCTGGACAGGCTGAAAGCGCCGCCCGTTCATGGCACACCGGAAAAGCCCCACAAAAAAGAAATGGAGGCACGATAATGAAAAATCTCCCCGTTTACAAACACCCGGCATCCTATGCCAGAGAGCATGACGAGCTTGCGGCCTACCGCGCTTCCAATCAAGCGAACACGGCCTGCAAGGAAGCGATTGAAACCGCCATCCGTGACCACTACCGGGATAACCGGTTGGATGCAGCGGCAGTCGATCAGGTGGTGCAGCAGTTCGGCTATGACCGCGCATTTTATATCCTCGCCATTACCGTCTGTCAAGCGGATTGGGACAGACGGTATTCACCCGACAACCGGGCATGGACAAACGCCATGTCCATCCCCGCCAATCCCGACACATGGGGTACTGACCGCAACTGCTATCTGGCCGTCAACAGCCATCCCGGTCTGGTGGATCTGTTTCTCAGCCAGACCCGCAAAGCCTACGCACAGGAGCGGCAGAAAACCTCTGTCCGGGATAAGCTGAAAAAGCCGCCTGAAACAACTTCGCCGAAAATTTCGGCGAAGTCCAAAGCCCCGGAGCGCTGAGCGATGGCAAAGCGCAAACGGGATATTCAGCTCAAATTCCGCGTCACGCCGCAGGAGCGGGAAATGATTGAAACGAAGATGGCGCAGTTCGGCACCACCAACATGGCGGCGTATCTCCGCAAGATGGCGATTGACGGATATGTGGTGAAGCTCGACCTTCCGGAGCTGCGGGAGCTGGTGTCCCTGCTTCGGTATTCCAGCAACAACCTCAACCAGCTTACCCGCCGCGCTCACGAAACAGGCCGCATCTATGAGGCCGATTTGGAGGACATTCAGCAAAGTCAGGAACGGATATGGACGGCGGCAGAGAAAATCGTTTCCTCGCTGGCGGCGCTGAAATAAGTCGCAGGGGCGGCGGTCACTCCGCCGCCCCTGTTCACACAAAGCAAAAGCCTCGCATTGTTGCAAAGCGCGCGCTGTCATGGTATTCTGATATTAGAAAAGCATAACGTCTTTGAAAAGGAGGCCGTCAAATGTCCATTCTGAAAATTATCCTTGTGCCGCTATCGCTTATCCTGTCCCTGTTCGTCTGGCTGTGCGCGGGGCTGCTGTCTTGCTCCGGCTTCGCGTTCAAGCTGGCAAGCGGCCTGCTCTCCCTGTTGGCCATCGCCGTGATGATTACCTACTCTGTAAAAAATGGCATTATCCTCCTTGTGCTGGCGTTTCTAATCAGCCCGATGGGACTTCCGCTGCTGGCGGTGCAGGGACTTGGCAAGCTGCAAGACGTGAACGCTGCCATGAAAAACTTCATCCATAGTTAAAGCGCAAGCCGGGGCGATGCCTCGGCTTGCTTTTCTAAAATCGTTGTTTACTTTCTTGCTAATCTCGGATATAATATTAGCAAGAAGGAAGTGATAACATGACCGCCTACGACCGGCTTGATCTGCTTTTTCAGCAAAACAATGGGATCGTCAAAACCGCGCAGGTTTTGGAAATCGGTATTGCCAAGTCCACGTTTTACGCCTACGCCAAGCAGCGCGGCGTAGAGCAGGCCGCGCATGGCGTTTATGTTTCGCCAGATGCATGGACGGACGCCATGTACCTGCTGCACCTTCGTTGTGCGCAGGCTGTATTCTCCCATGAGAGCGCGCTGTTTTTCCATGACCTGACCGACCGGGAGCCGAATCCGTATTCCATCACGGTCAAGACCGGCTACAATCCTGCCAGCCTGCAAGCAGACGGCATCAAGGTCTACACCATCAAGAAAGAATTGCATGATGTGGGGATCGTCACGATGAACACGCCCTTTGGCAACTCGGTTCCCGTCTATGATATGGAGCGTACCATCTGCGATCTGATCCGCAGCCGTAGTGGAATCGAGATGCAGACCTTTCAGGATGCACTCAAGCAATACGCAAAACGAAAAGACAAGGACTTGCGGAAGCTGATGCGCTATGCGCAGATGTTCCGTGTTGAAAAACTGCTTCGGCAGTATTTGGAGGTACTCTTATGATTAAGACTGCACGGCAGCTCAAAGACCTGATACGCAATCTCTCCAAGGACAAATCCGCAGATGCGCAAATCCTGATGCGCAATTACATGATGGAGCGCTTTCTGGAGCGCATTTCTCTTTCGGAATATCGGGACAAGTTCATCCTTAAAGGCGGGATGCTGGTGGCTGCAATGGTCGGCCTTGACGCCCGCTCCACGATGGACATTGACGCGACCGTAAAGGGTGCGACGGTCGGCATCGAGGACGTGGAGAACATGATTGCCTCCATCATCTCCGTACCGGTGGACGATGGCGTGGGGTTCCGGGTGAAGCGCATTTCCGAGATCATGGACGAGGCCGAGTATCCGGGCATCCGTGTCAGCATGGAAACGGAGTTTGACGGCGTGATAACGCCGCTCAAGATCGACATTTCCACCGGCGACGCCATCACGCCCCGCGAAGTGCGTTACAGCTTCAAGCTGATGCTGGAGGATCGTTCCATTGAAATTTTGGCGTACAATCTGGAAACTGTTCTGGCTGAGAAGCTGGAAACTGTCGTGTCCCGCGCCACCACCAACACCCGCATGAGAGATTTCTATGATCTGCACATTCTGAGCCAGCTCCACGGCCAGAGCATCGTCCCAGCCGATCTCCGTGCGGCGCTCATTGCAACGGCCAGGAAACGCGGTACAGAGAAGTATCTTGCCGACGCGCCTGCGGCCTTTGATGAAGTTGAGGCCGACCCAAACATGGAAAAGCTGTGGCGGGCTTATCAGAAGAAGTTTTCCTATGCCGCCGACCTGTCGTGGCATACGGTCATGGAATCCATCCGCAGCCTATATGAACTGGCACGGGAGTAATAGAGAGCAGCAAATCGGAATTTATATATAAAGGAGAATATTGATGAAACTGTTTTTATGTTCGCACTTTTCAAGTGTAGGAAGTCTGATAAAGGAAGAAATTGAAAATAAAAAAGTCGCATTTATTCCAACAGCTTCGCTGCGTGAAGGCTACACCGGTTATGTCGGCTCGGCTCGAAAATTATTCAAAAAGTTGGGAGCAATCGTAACTGAAATTGATATTTCAACGGAGGCTTATTCAACGATACAGTCTGTTTTTGAAGATGCGGATGTGATATATTTTACCGGCGGAAATTCTTTTTTCCTTATAGACCAGCTCCGTAAAACGGGAACGGATGAGCTGTTGAAGAAAGAATTGGCAAAGGGAAAACTGATGATTGGTGAATCGGCAGGTGCGATTATATGCGCTCCAAGCATCCAATATATCGAGCAAATGGATGAAAAGCCGGAGGACTACTCACAAGAAGATGATGCAGGGCTTGATTTGATTGATTTCTATGTTCTTCCGCATTATCTTACAGCACCATTTAAGAAAGTTACCGAGAAAATAATGACTGAGTTTTCGGATTTGAATCTATGCCCAATTAACAACCGTCAGGGAATTGTAATTGATGGTGAAGGTTCAAAGGTTATTTGCAAAGACTAATTTGAAAATTCCAGTTTGTCGAACTATCAGTTTGCTTTTACCTCTTGCAAATTAACACATTTCAAACGGTCTGCTACGGCAGGCCGTTTGACTTTTCAAGGAGGTGTCCAACATGGCAACCACACGCCTGATGCCTCTCCACACCGGCAAAGGCCGCACGGTGGGACAGGCCATCAGCGCTATCATCGACTACACCGAAAATCCGCAAAAGACGGACGGCGGCAGGCTGATAACAAGCTGGCAGTGCGACAGCAGGATCGCCGATGCCGAGTTCCTTTTCGCCAAAAATCAATACACCCACAAGACCGGCAGAGTGCGCGGCGAGGATGATGTGATCGCCTACCATCTGCGGCAGTCCTTCGTTCCCGGAGAGATCACACCGGAGGAAGCGAACCGTTTGGGCTGTGAGCTGGCCAAGCGATTCACCAAAGGCAATCACGCCTATATCGTCTGCACCCATATCGACAAAGCCCATATTCACAATCATGTGATCTGGAACTCCACCGCACTCAGCCAGACCCGGAAATTCAGAAACTTTTGGGGCAGCAGCCGCGCCGTGCGGCGGCTCAACGATACCATCTGCATCGAGAACGGCTACTCCATCGTGGAGAATCCGAAGCGCCACGGCAAGAGCTACAACAAGTGGCTGGGCGACAAAAAGAAGCCCTCCCACCGGGAGCGGATATGCGCGGCCATTGACGATGCGCTGGCGCAAAAGCCCGACAGCTTTGAAACGCTGCTGGAGCTGCTGCGGCAGGCCGGGTATGAGGTCAAGGGCAAGAAAGTCCCGTCCCTGTTAGGCGGCGAACAGAAAAAATCCATTCGCATGGATACCCTCGGCGACGGTTATACTCCCGCAGATCTTCGTGCGGTGATTGCAGGTGAAAAGGCGCATACGCCGCGAAAGAGCGCCGCCGCACCGGTCAAACCGGAAAAGCGCAGCGGGAATCTGCTGGTGGACATTCAGACAAAATTACGCGCTGGCAAAGGTGCCGGTTATGCGCGTTGGGCGACGTTGTTCAATTTGAAGCAGATGGCACAGACGGTGGCCTATCTGCAAGACCATGAGCTTTTAGATTACGCCGTTCTCTCAGAGAAAGCGGCGGCAGCGTCCGCTCACTTCAATGAGCTTTCCGCAAGGATTAAGGCTGCGGAAAAGCGCATGGCTGAGATTGCGGTGCTGCGGGAGCATATTGCCAATTACGCCAAGACCCGCGATACCTACGTTGCCTATCGCAAGGCCGGGTACTCCAAGAAATTTCTTGCAGAGCATGAAAGCGAGATCACGATCCACAAGGCCGCAAAGAACTATTTTGATGGACTGGGCTTCAAGAAGCTGCCCACCATCAAGGCGCTGAATACCGAGTACGCCGAGCTGCTGGCGGAGAAGAAAGCCGCCTATGCCGACTACCGAAAAGCCCGTGAGGAAATGAAAGAGCTGCTGACGGCCAAGGCCAATATCGACCGTATTCTGGAGCTGGATAAGGAGCAGGAGGAAGCGAATGAACGACGGGAAAAAGAGGCAGAGCAGCGCTGAGCTGCCTGCCCATAAGCGATTTGCAAAATCGCGCAGCCGATGGATTTATCCATCGTTCCAGAACACAGTTTTTGTGTTCTGCGGGGATTGGGGCAGCGCCCCAACAAGCATGAAACAGGCGGGCTCCGTGTAAACGGAATCCGCCTGTTTTTGCAAAGTGGGTACCGCTTTGCATTGCTTGCCGCTTTCTTGCCCCCGTTCGTACCCCCGTTTTCCCCTCTACCCATACTACAATCCGAAAGGGGCGTTTTGGCCAGTTTCGGAGGACTTTTTCAAAAAATGTCGCTCCTATCCGTAACTTTTCTCTGAACACTTCGCCGGATGTCTTGTGTTTCTTCGGATATTCGTATATAATGTATCGTGTTGAGTATTATCCATGCGGAGGTGCGGTATGAACGGGATCAAGGGCTATATCTCCATTCGGGAGGCGTCTTACCGTTGGGGCGTGTCGGAGCGGCGGGTCAACCAATATTGCGCCGAGGGGCGGATCCCCGGCGCGTCCCGGTTCGGGCGCTCATGGGCGATCCCGGAAAACGCGGAAAAGCCCTCCGACCCGCGCTTCAAGGGGCAGCACCGCGATTCCGGCAGGACAAGCACCTGACGAATCCCCTCCGCATTGGAATTGGAAGCATCCGCAAAAAGGAAGTGAACGCTATGACTTGCGACGAGAGCTTGTACCGCCAATATCTGAGCGGTGACGACGAAGGGCTTAATGCCCTGATGAAAAAATACGGCGACCCCCTGACCCTGTATATCGACGGCTATCTGCACGACGTTCACGAGGCGGAGGAGCTGATGCTGGATGTTTTCGCCTATCTGTTCACGAAAAAGCCAAAAGTACGGGACGGCGGCTTCAAGGCGTATCTCTATAAGGCGGCGCGGCACATGGCACTGCGCCACAAGAGCAAGCGAAAACCGCTATTCAGCCTCGATGCGCTGACCGGTGAGCCGGACGGACGGCTGCTGGCGGAGGAGGTCATACGGACGGAGGAGCGAAACCGCATCCTGCACTTCTGCATGGATGAAATGAACCCGGACTACCGGGAGGTTTTGTACCTCACCTATTTCGAGGATATGAGCTACGCACAGGCGGCGGAGGTCACGGGGAAAACGGTAAAACAGATCACCAACATGGTGTATCGCGGAAAAGAAAGCCTGCGAAGGCTGCTGGAACGGGAGGGAATCACAAATGCGGAGTCATGAGGAGCGCGTCGCGGAGACGAAGCGGCGCATCGCCCAAATTGAGCGGGAAAAACGGCTGCGGCGCAATACGATCACCATGGCTTCTGCCGTGGCGGCGTGCCTTGTACTGCTCATCGGCGCGTCCCTTGCCATGCCCGGCATTGCCGCAAGCATCCAGACAGGCGACTACTCCGGCTTTGAAACGGCGGCCAGTATGTACGGCGGCGGCGCTGCCTTGGGATACATCGTCATCGGGCTGCTGGCGTTTTTACTCGGCGTGTGCGTGACCGTTCTGTGCTTCCGGCTGCGGCAGATGAACCGGGAGGACGGGCAGAACGAGGAAAGCGAGGATGCGCATGGAGCTGATTGAGAACCTGCTGCAACTGCTGGTCACGTTCGTGGGCGCGCTGCTCTCGGGTATCTCCTACCGGAAAAGTGGGCGACAGGCGTATTTTCTGCTGCTGTGCTTCTACGGCTGCTTTGCCCTCGGCGCGCTCTACTGGACGCTGTATCTGCTGCTGTTCGATACCACGCCGCGGGTTTTCTATGTCTCGGAGTTCGGCTGGGTGGCCAGCGTCATTTTCCTGCGCATTTTGCAGGCCACGCTCGCCAGTCAGGACGAGCGCAGCTTCCGCTGCCGCAGGGCATGGCTCGCGCCTGCGTTCGGCGTGCCGCTGCTGGCGTTCTACTGCACCTTTGGGGACATTCTCTCCAACCTGATCTGGTGCGGCATGATGATATGGCTCTCCTTCTGCGCCATTCGGGGGCTGGTCTACGCCAACGGACAGACGGGCGCGGCGCGGAATATGCGGTGCTTCCACATCGGCGTGCTGTGCTTTGCCGGTTCGGAATATCTGCTGTGGACGGCGGGCTGCTTCTGGCCGGATACCTCACCGGCAAGTCCCACCTTCTGGTGTGATATGCTACTGACGCTTGCGATTCTGGGGCTGCTGCCCGCCACGAGAAAGGCGGTGGACGCATGACCTACATCGAAAACATCTTCCTCTGCATGGTATCCCCGCTGCTGGTAGCCGCCCTGTGCATGGGCAGGCGGCAGCTCCGCTTCTTCCTGTTCTGCATTGCCGGAATGGGGGTGTGTCTGCTTTCGGCCTATATCAACACCTTCCTCGCGGCGGTGTGTCAGGCGGACGCCCTTGCCGCCACGGCGGAGATCGCGCCGGTGGTGGAGGAAATGATGAAGCTGCTGCCGCTGGTGTTCTATCTTCTGGTATTCGAGCCGGAGGGCGATAAGATCAAGCCCGCCGCCATCACGGTTGCCCTGAGCTTCGCCACCTTTGAAAACGTCTGCTATCTGATCCAGAACGGCGCAGACCGCTTCTCCTTCATTTTCTTCCGGGGCTTCGGCACGGGGGCCATGCATGTGATCTGCGGCTTGATCGTCGGCGGTGGCCTTGCATACACGTGGCAGCGGACGTGGCTGAAGATCGCAGGCACCTGCGGCCTCTTGGGCGCGGCCATCACCCTCCACGCCATCTATAATCTGCTCATCGCCTACGGCGGCGCGGCGCAGTATGTGGCCTACGCCCTGCCGGCGCTGCTGGTGGCGGCGGGAGAGCTGTCCGCTTTCCGCCTCGGGCAGAGGAAATAACCGAATAGCCACTCCCTGAGAGCTGCTTTTTGGCGGCTCTCAAATTTTTTTGAAAAATTTTGCGTTTTGGGTGAGAGTTTTTTCGATTTTTTGTACCTATATAAGTGAAGGGGTTTTTAAGCCGCATTTCAAAAAATCCAGAGAGGAGGTTCAAACGAAATGTACGATACCGCAAGACGGGTCGCACTCGTCAAGCAGCGGGTGCGGGAAAACAACCGCCGGAGGCAACGGCGCGGCATCTATGGACTGAGCGCCGCGTGTATGCTGCTGTGTGCGGCGCTGATGCAGACAGCGGGCACGGTCGTCGGGCCGGGACAGACAGCCGTATGGGGCGTGTTCGGCGCGATGCTGCTGCGGGAGGATGCGGGCGGCTATGTGCTGGTGGCTGTCGTCTCCTTTGCCGCGGCGGCGGCGATCACCGCGCTGTGCTTCCGGCTCAGAAAAAGAGAAAATCAGAAAAAAGACGGGGCGGATAAGCCGAACCGACACGAACAGGAGGGAAAAAGGACATGAAGAAACGAATCCTCAGCATCCTGCTGCTGTGCTGCATGGTGCTGACGCTGCTGCCGACAACGGCCTTCGCGGCGGGTGAAATCGACGAGCAGTTCATCCTTGCCCCCGGCGGCACCTATTACTTTGACCTCTCGGCAATGGGCATCCCCGGCACGGTGAACGATGCTCTGCCGGACAAAACAATGCGCTATGTCCCCTTTACCTATGCTGGGACAGTGGACTCCTACAAGCTCACGTCGGAGATGGCAACCACAGAGGAGTATGCACAGCAGAGCAAATATGCCCACAGCCTATTCATTGCGGATTTTGCCGTAACGCATGAGGTAAGCTGGGATAACCTGAATGCCAAAGGGCTGATTTTCGGCAAGAACTACACCGCCGGCGGTGTGAGCTATACGCTGCGTGCGCCGTCCGTGGGAAGCGATAGTGCAGGCTCGGGCGATTCCCAACACGGCACGCCCCAAAGCAACGAATGGGACAGAATACTGGATAAGAACGACGGATATATCAAAAACTGGAGCAGGATGCATTCGTGGGGGCAGGATATTTCGCGCTCTTCGTGGACGAGCCGTGCGGTTCGCGGGTACAGTTCGGCCCGCTTCTGGGGCTACAACCGTGCTACGCGCTCCAGTCCGTACGTCGGTTTCCGCCCCGTCCTTGAAATCCTGAACCCCGGCACACTGGGCTCTGACGGACTGAAGGCCGTTACCCTTGACCTTGGCGGCGGCAAGCTGGGCGGCAGCTCTGAGGATATTCAAATCATTGTGAAAAAGGGCAGCGAATTTACCGCGCCTGCGTCCGACGGTCTGACCCGCCCGGAGGGAAATACCGACAGTTATTTTCAGTGGCTTGGCAGCGATGGGAAACTGTACGCGCCCGGCGATAGCGTTCCGGCGGATGTAATCAAGCTGACGGCACAGTTTGATGAGCAGTTTACCCTCACTCCCGGCGGCGTCTATTACTTTGACCTCTCCGGCGTGAGCATTCCCGGCACGGCAAACGGCTCTCTGCCGGACAAAACAATGCATTATGTCCCCTTTACCTATGCCGGGACAGTGGACGCCTACAAGCTCACATCAGAGATGGCCACCACCGAGGAGTATGCAGAGCAGAAAAAATATGCCCATAGCCTGTTCGTGGCGGACTATGCCGTAACGCATGCGGTAAGCTGGGATAACCTGAATGCCGAAGGGCTGATTTTTGGCAAAGGCTACGCCACCGGCAGCGTGGACTATACGCTGCGTGCGCCGTCCGGGGGAAGTGGTGGTACAGGCTCGGGTGATTCAGAACGCGGCACGCCCCAAAGCAACGAATGGGACAGGATACTGGACAAGGACGACGGATATATCAAAAACTGGAGAAATATAGGTTCCTGGGGACAAGATACTTTACCCAATACGCTATCGAACCGTGTGATTCGCGGCCGGTACGATTTGCCCCGCAAATATGCCGGCGCCAATACTACGCTCTCCTTCCCGTTCCTCGGTTTCCGCCCCGTCCTTGAAGTCCTGAACCCCGGCACGCTGGGCTCTGACGGGCTGAAAGCCGTTACCCTTGACCTTGGCGGCGGAAAATTGGGAGGAAGCTCGGATACTATCCAGATCATTGTGAAAACCGGCGAGAGCTTTACCGCGCCTGCGTCCGAAGGTCTGACCCGCCCCGACGGAAATACCGGCAGCTACTTCGAGTGGCTTGGCAGCGATGGCGAGCTCTACGCTCCGGACGATAATGTTCCGGCGGACGTAACCAAGCTGACGGCGCAGTTTGTTCCCCCAGAGCAGTTCAACCTCGCTCCCGACGGCACCTATTACTTTGACCTCTCCGGCGTGAGCATTCCCGGCACGGCGAACGGCTCTCTGCCGGACAAAACAATGCATTATGTCCCCTTTACCTACGCCGGGACAGTGGACGCCTACAAGCTCACATCGGAGATGGCAACCACCGAGGAGTATGCAGAGCAGAACAAATATGCCCACAGCCTGTTTGTGGCGGACTATACCGTAACGCATACGATAAGCTGGAATGACCTGAACACCGCAGGGTTGATTTTTGGCAAAGACTACACCGCCGGCGGTGTGGACTATACGATGCGTGCGCCATCCGAGGGAAGTGATTATACAGGCTCAGGTGATTCAGAACGCGGCACGCCCCAAAGCAACGAATGGGACAGGCTGCTGGACAAGGACGACGGATATATCAAAAACTGGAACGGGATTTTTTCGTGTGGACAAGATACTGTGATCAGATTGCCGTGGCGCCGTACGGTTCGCGGGCACTATTCGAGCCGCTTCTGTGGCCACCGCGACGCTGCGGGCCAAAACCCGCAGGTCGGTTTCCGCCCCGTCCTCGAGGTTTTGAACCGTGACACGATAGGTCCTGACGGGCTGAAAACCGTTACTCTTGACCTTGGCGGCGGCAAGCTGGGCGATGAAAGCAGCATTCGGATCATCGTGAAAAACGGCAGCGAATTTACCGCGCCTGCGTCCGACGGTCTGACCCGCCCGGAGGGAGCTACAGGCAATTACTTTAAGTGGCTTGGCAGCGACGGCAAGCTCTACGCGCCCGGTGATAGCGTTCCGGAGGATGTAACCACGCTCACGGCGCGGTTTGTGCCAGACACCTATACCGTCATCGTGACCACGGACAGTCTGCCGGACGGCAAGACAGGCAAGGCTTACAGCCATACCCTGACCGCCATCGGCGCAGCGCCCATCACATGGAGCATTGATGAAGGCGCTCTGCCTGCCGGTTTACGTCTGAACGAAAAAACCGGAGAAATCAGCGGCATACTCACTGCGGCGGGAACCGCCACCTTCACCGTCAAGGCAGAAAACAGCGAGGGCAGCGACACAAGGGCGCTGAGCATTACCGTGAACAACGCTGTCGAGCAAACCCCCGTGCGCTATCTGGACGCGGACGGCAAGGAGCGCTTCTGCACCGAATACACGGTGCTGGAAAGAGTTATTATCGAGGATTTTTTCAATAGCGACAACAAGTGGTACGATATGCCCGCAGGCTGGTACGTGGTGGAGGGCGACGTGACCATCACGCCCCGCTTGGACACCCACGGCGCGGTCAATCTGATTTTGAAGGACGACTGCCACCTCACGGTACCGTGGGGCATCAACGTGAAGGAGGGCGACACCTTCACCATATACGCCCAGAGCACCGCTGAGGCATCCATGGGCAAGCTGACGGCGTGCCTCCCGGAGCTGTCTGATCATGAAAAGAGTGTGTGGCCTGTGGCTGGACTGTCCGGCATCGGCGCCGGTGTGCGCGTGTGGGCTGCCAACGACAACTACTATGAAAACGAGGGTACGATCATCATCAACGGCGGCAATATCCACGCCAAAGGACAGCAGGGCTCCTCCGCCATCGGCGGATCGGATTATGATCGCAACGTTTCCTCCGACGGAGATACGCCTGGCAATCTCAGGCAAGGCGGCAGCATCACCATCAATGGCGGCGTTGTCCGTACCGAACCCTTTGCCTTGCCGGAAGGCAATCCTCTTGCTGTGGACAGCGTAGGGATCGGCACATGCCAAATGGGATATGGCGGCAGCGTCACCATCAACGGCGGAACGGTCATCGCCGAGGCTACCTGCGATGCGATCACCACAGGATATGGCGGCACGATCACCATCAACGGCGGCGATGTAACCGCCATTGGGGGCGTCAACAACTTTGGAGAAAATTCGCACAGGGTGCTCTCCGGAAACGGAATCGGGCCGTATGAGAGCGGCAGCGTCATCATCAACGGCGGCACGGTCAAGGCAACTGCCAAGGGAGAGGGCTTCGGCATCGGCGGAGCCAGAATTTATAACACCGGGGCAATGACCGTTACCATCAATGGCGGAGAGATAGAAGCCACGGCCAATCACAATAACGCCGCCATTGGCGATAAAGGCAACGGCAAGAGCGGCGTTACCATCAACGGCGGCGTCATCCATGCGGTCGGAAAAGGCGGTGCGGCAGGCATCGGCAGTAAGGGCGACATTCGCATCACTGGCGGTGAGCTCACCGTTTCCGCCGAGGGCAGCGGCGCAGCCATCGGCGGCTTTACGGACAGCTATTCCGAGCGTGTGGATTGCAAAAGCATCACCATCAACGGCAATGCGATCAAATCCATTTCCAGTAAGGACGGCGCCTGCATCGGCGGAGCTGCCGGCGGAAGCGTCGGAAGCATCACCATTTCGGACGCAGAGCTTCCGCTTCTCAGCAGCGAAAAGGTCCTGATCGGCTGGGACGCAGACTCGCCGGGTGGGAAGCTCACCATCCGAAACTGCCGCGTTGAATCCACGGACATACCCACCACTCATACCGACGGGATCCGCGTGGGCAGCAATAGCGAGATCGTTATTGAAAACGGCGAGATCAGGCTGCCGCATTTGAGAGGCATTCGCGTCGGCGGCAATGGGAGCATCGCCATCCGGGATTCCGATCTGCACACCTACGGTATTTTCATGGACGAAACCGTGCAATCACCGAATGATGCAAAGACGCTGAAAAAGCTGGAGATCACGGACAGCATCGTGTTGACGGGCGATATCATCGGCGCACGTGGAGAATATTCTTCCGTTGAAGAGATCGTGATCCGCGGCAGCAGCATCCGCCTGAACGATGAGTACACCTATAATCGCTGCACGATTGGCGGCGGCGAAAAGGCTTCCTTTGGCAGCATCGACATTCAGGACAGCCAAATCGATAGTAGGTCTTCAGTCAACGCGGTTATCGGCAACGGTACACAATCCCAATCCTATGGTGAGAGCCGTATCCGCATTGCGAACAGCCAGGTGTCCGTTCGCAATGAATTGTTCGGCCCCGCCATCGGCGCGGCGTATGGCTCAAGTGGAGGCCAGATAAATATTCTTATTGAAAACAGCACCGTGACCGCAAAGGGCGGCAATTTGAGGTCTGGTACCGACTATATTCCCGGCATCGGGAAAAACTCGTCTGGCAGAGCTTCAGAGATTGGAAAGATTCAAATTCTGAACAGCACGGTGGAATCCTTCCGGCTTGAGGAAAAGGACGGCACAAACTATGTCTATGACAAGCTGCACACAAAGGAGCTGCCCGGTATTCCGGCGGAAAACATCACCATCTGCGGCAGCACCGTCAACGGAAAGACCATTGACCATAGCCCTGACGAGTACGGCAAATGCGCGCTCTGCGACAAGTATGATCTTGGATACTGCTATGAGCATGGGCTTTTGACGCTCGAGGGGCTGACGGACTGCGCCCATGACGGCAGCGAAAAGAAGCTGACGGGGCTTTCCCATCAGACGGGCGAGAACAAAACGAAGCAGCTTACGGAGAACACGGACTACACCGCCATCTATTCCAACAACGTCCATCCCTACACCCTCACACCGGGCGACGAGGGCTTTGACAGCAAAAAGGCTCCCAAGGTGACGCTGTACGGCACGGGAAACTACTGCGGCAAGGCGGAGCACTACTTCACCATCAGCACAGAGGCCCCCGCAGCCGAGCACACCGTCACCGTGAGAACGGATGGAAACGGAACGGCTTCCGCATCTTATGCAAAAGCCGCGGCCGGCACGGAGATCACCCTGACCGCTACGCCCAACGAGGGCTACCACTTCAAGGAGTGGGAGGTCATGAGCGGCGGCGTGACCATCAAGGACGATAAGTTCACTATGCCGAGTGCCAACGTGGAGGTTAAAGCCATCTTCGAGAAAGATGCACCTCCCGCGCCCACCGAATTTACCATCACCGTGAGAACGGACGGGAACGGAACGGCTTCCGCATCTCATGCAAAAGCCGTGGCCGGCACGGAAATCACCCTGACCGCCACGCCCAACGAGGGCTACCGCTTCAAGGAGTGGCAAGTCATCAGCGGCGGCGTGACCATCAAGGACGACAAGTTCCTCATGCCGAACGACAACGTGGAGGTCAAGGCTATCTTCGAGGAGGACGCACCTCCCGTGCCCACCGATCCCGCAAAGCCCAACATCAGCGTAACGGGAACATATACCTATAACGGCTCTGTGCATACCGCGACCGTGAACGGCTATGATCTCGCTACTATGGACATCTCCGGCAACACCGGCACGGACGCGGGCGATTACACCGTTAGCGTCACATCCAAGACCGGCAAATGGGTGGACGGCAGCACCGATGCCGTGACCGCAGCGTGGAGCATCGGCAAAGCCACGCGGGAAGCTCCTGACGGCTTGATCGGTGTCGCGCCCATCACCGTGGGCGGCAGCGACGGCAAAATCAGCGGCGTGACTGATAAGATGGAATACCGTATGGCAGGCGAAAGAAGCTATACGGCGTGCAGCGGCACGGAGATTGATAACTTGTCCGCTGGCAATTACTTCGTCCGCTATGCGGAGGATAACAACCACTTTGCCAGCACCGATGCGGAAGTCACTGTGGGTGAGGGTACGCCGCTTGCGGATTGCACAATCACCTTCAGCGGCAACGGCGGCAGCGGCAGCATGGGTCCCGTGATCGTCAAGGCAGAGACAAATTACATCCTGCCCGTCTGCGGCTTCACCGCTCCCACCGATCAGGAGTTCAAGGCTTGGGAGATTAGCGGCACGGAGTACAAGGTAGGCGATACCTATACCGTGAGCGGGGACACAGAGATCAAGGCGCTGTGGGAAAACAGCGTTATTACCCCCACCACCTACACCGTCACCGTCAGCAATGACGGAAACGGCACCGGCACCGCAACTCCTTCCACCGCTGCGACCGGCACGGAGATCACCCTGACCGCCATGCCCAAAGAGGGCTACCACTTCAAGGAGTGGCAAGTCATCAGCGGCGGCGTGACCATCAAGAACAACAAGTTCCTCATGCCGAACGACAACGTGGAGGTCAAGGCCATCTTCGAAAAGGACGCGCCTGCACCCACCGAGTACACGATCACCTATGATCTGGCCGGCGGCACTGCGGAGGGCAATCCCGACACCTACACCATCGAGACGAGGACTTTCACCCTCAAGAATCCTACCAAATCCGGCTATACCTTCACCGGCTGGAGCGGCACGGGGCTTGACGGCGAGAACAATATGACCGTCACCATCCCAACGGGCAGCACTGGCAACCGAACCTATACGGCACACTGGCGTTATAATGGCAGCGGCCATTCTTACAGCTATTACACCATCAAGGCAACTGCCGGGGCTGGCGGCTCCATTTCTCCCTCCGGCAATGTCAGCGTCCGTGAGGGCCGGGATCAGACCTTCACCATCACCCCGGATAAGGGCTATGCTGTCGCCAACGTCAAGATCGACGGCAAGAGCATCGGCGCGGTGAAGTCCTACACCTTTGAGAATGTCAGCAGAACCCATACCATCGAGGTCATCTTTATGAAAGCCAACGGCAACCCCCAGACCGGCGTGTTTGTGGATGTAGCCACCGGCAGCTATTATGAGGATGCTGTGGATTGGGCAGTGGAGAACGGCATTACCAAGGGAACCGATGATACCCATTTCTCCCCGGACGGCATCTGCACCCGTGCGCAGGCCGTGACCTTCCTGTGGCGCACCGCTGGAAGCCCCGCCTCTAAAACCAGCACCATGCCCTTCACCGACGTTCCTGTGGGCAGCTACTACTACGACGCTGTGCTGTGGGCAGTAGAAAACGGCATCACCAAGGGCACCAGCGACACCACGTTCAGCCCCAACATGACCTGCTCCCGTGCCCAGATCGTCACATTCCTGTGGCGTTCTGAGAAGTCCCCGACAGCGGGTACAGCCAATCCCTTTGCTGATGTGAAGTCCACCGCCTACTATGCTGATGCGGTATTGTGGGCGGTCAAGGAGAACATCACCAAGGGAACCACCAGCACGACATTCAGCCCCAATGCGGATTGCACCAGAGCGCAGATCGTGACCTTCCTCTGGCGCTGCAAGAAGTGACCGGCTGACATACGGCTAAACATCAAAGCCGCTGGCATGACCCCATAAGCGAACATCGGACAGCGCAGCGGACGGGCATCTCGCCCTGAAGCTGCGCTGTTCTCTTTTCGCTACAAGAAACAAATCAATGACATTTTGAGCTGCGCCGCTATCCCAGCGCGGCAAGGAGACAGCATTATGAAAAGAATCACAAGAATCATTCGTCCGATCATCTGCATGGCCGTCCTTCTCTTTGCCATGACCACGGCAGTCATGGGCTGCTATCAGAAAGGGACGGAGCCTATCGACATTCCCGACAGAACGCCTTCCGGCACATCTGCGTCTCAGCCATCAGCGACTCCCGCGGGCGAAGTTATCCCCTCGGTGGACAGGCAGGCAGAGTTGGCGGAAGCCAGAGCGAAGAATCCCGACACCGTGGCATGGCTGTATATCCCCGGTGCGGAGGTAGACGATCCCGTGATGCAGGCGGAGGACAACGGCTATTACCTGAAGCTGGATGAAAACGGTGAGTATGCCATGTGGGGCTGCTATTATGCCCATTGTGAAAACGAAATCGGCGGCAGGGATAAGCTGGACAAAAACACCACTGTTTTCGGTCACTCCGCCAGCAACTGCGACCCGGACGGTGTGCGGTTCACCAAGCTCTACCGTTATATGGACGCAGACTTTGTAAAGGAGCATCCGTATATCTATCTCTCTGTGGATGGCGAGGACATGATTTTCCAGATCACCGCGCTATTCGTCACGGATATTGGCTTTGACTATATTGCGCCTGATCCCACGGGAGATGATCTGACCAGCTTCTTTGAGACGATTGCGCGGAAAAACTGGCTTGACTTTGATGGCGTGACCTTCTCCGAGGAAGATACCGTTCTGACCCTCTCCACCTGCTGCCGGAAGTATGACAAGGCCAACAGCGGCAATCAGCGGCTGGTGGTCATGGCAAAGCTGCTGCCGGAGGGGGCAACCGCGCAGGAGTTCAGCGTATCCCTTGTGGATAGTCCTGAAATGCCCTAAAAGAAATCAGAATACGACGATAACAGGACACCCATCCTTGCGGTACTGAAAAGCAGCGTATGGTATAGGGAAAACGGCGGCTGCTCTGTACGGGGCGGCCGTTGTTTTTGCTGTCCCAACATTTTTCAGATGAAAGGGACCTATGCGTATGACAGGAGAGCACAGGAGGTGCCGCTAATGCTGCGGCAACAAGCCGCGCCGGGAGCATAGCCGGACGATACCCGGACACCGTAGGATACCTATGCCCTCCGACAGCCGCCGACAATTTCCATACTGAACCGCACCGAAGCGCCCATGCAGGCTTTTATGCCTGTGTGGGCGCTTTTTGTCGTTCCCGGCACTTTTTCGCCGTGGGCTGCCGCTCCCCGCCGCCCTTCGTTCAGACCTTTTTACCCACTCGGATCTGAACGGAGGAACAAAATGTTTAATAGAAAAAGCATCTATGCGCTGAATAAGAAAGACCCCGATGCCATCGTTTATATGGACGCCAATGAAGTCATCGTCCGCCTGACCCGCGAGGACTTTGCCAGCGAGAAAGAATTTCTGAAATGGAAAGCCCTGTCGGACGAGGACTATCACGCCTCCGAAAAGGAAGCTCACGTCTATGCCAATCACACGCTTGCGTTGGATGAGCTATCCGAGGAAGCGGCCTCCATTCCTGCCGTGGATGTCTGCATGGAGCAGGCGCATGACCGGGCAGAGGCAATCCACCGCAGCGTCAGAAAGGTCACGCAGATTCGGAAGCACCTGACGGATACGCAGTTCCGCAGGGTGTGGATGTATTTCGTGGATGGGATGACGGTTGATGAGATTGGCGCAGCCGAGGGTGTCAGCCATCAGAATATTTCCAAGAGCATCGGCGCGGCGATGAAGAAAATGAAAAAACTTTTCCCTGATTGCTGAAAACAGGGTGCAAAAGTGGCCCAAAATCGGCGATAGGTGAAGGGACATTCTCCACGAAGCCTTTCACCGAACGTTGAAAACTGAATAGACCATGATGCAGGCACAAAACCCGCGTGATAGCGGCATAAGGTGCGCCGCCACGACGATGGCTTCAAGGAGGTGATTCCGGAAAAGCCATCCGAGCGATCTACGCAGCCTTAGACCCGATTCGGCAAATTGGGCGCGATGACAGCGCGGCGGATAATGAAACTTGCTCACGCCCTCCCACAGACTTGAGGGGGAACCCTGCGGTATGCGCCAGCTCTTTGAGGCAGCGGTAACGTGGAGTTATGACAGCCCTGCCAAGGGCGGCCTGCATCATGCCCACTATCCGGGGCGCGTGGCAAATAGGATGGATCTTCTCAAATGGACAAGCAGAGCGGCTGCGCCGGTATTCGCCATTATGTTATGTGGCTCCAATTCTGCCCGCGCAGCCGCCTCTCAAAGTCAGATACCATGCGCTGACGGCCTTTCCCGTCAGCGCATTCATGTGACCTTGAGGAAACCCACCAAACCGAGAAAGGAGATCGCCATGATGCAGCCAACGCCAAACGAAACCCGAACCCACACGGATGAACTGGTGGACATCCGGGAAGTATCCGTAGACAAAAATCTTCCCAAGGAAGAACGCATTGCCGCCTTTATCCGCCAGATCAAAAATCCTTACCGCTTCCGCTGCGGCGATTTCGTGGTAAACGCCTGCTTTGCCGGGAACGGTGTTACGTTAGAGGAATGTCTGCAAGGCATTTTGCGCTGAGCGGCATCCTCGCTTTTTTCCGCAGAGAGTGCTATGATTGGTGTGGAAAAGGATGAAAACCAAATAGCCAGATAACCACTCTTTTCATGCGGGAGCAGTCCGGGAGAAAGGAGTGCTTTTTCATGCCCAAATACAAAGCCGCCGCTTATATCCGCCTGTCCTACACCGACGATCATTCCAGCGAAAGCGACAGCGTTTCCAATCAGCGCAAGCTCATTGAAAACTTTGTGGAGCACAACCCGGATATTGAGGTCGTTTCCGAAAAGATCGACGATGGATACAGCGGCATCATCTTCGACCGCCCCGCATTCAAGGAAATGATGCAGGATGTCACCGACGGCAACATCAACTGCGTCATCGTAAAAGACCTCTCCCGGCTGGGGCGTGAGTACATCGAAACAGGCCGGTATCTGCGCCGGGTATTCCCGGCCTATGGGGTGCGCTTCATTGCCATCACCGACAGCATCGACACCGCCCACGACAGCGGCGATGATCTGACCGTATCGGTCAAGAACATTATGAACGAAGCCTACTGCCGGGACATTTCCATCAAGACCCGCACCTCTCTGGACGTGAAGCGGCGCAACGGCGATTTCGTCGGCGCGTTCCCGGTGTACGGCTACATGAAAACCGAGGACAACAAGAATTTGCTCGTCCCTGACCCCTACGCCGCCCGCGTTGTCTGCGACATCTTCCGTATGCGGCTGGAGGGCGCAAGCGCCTCCAAGATCGCATCAGAGCTGAACCGGCTGGGCATTCTCTCTCCGCTGGCATACAAGAAGAACAACGGTCTGCCCTACGCGAAAAAGGGATACGCGGACAAGGCTGACTGCAAGTGGTCGGCTACCACCATTATCCGCATCTTGCAGGACGAAACCTACACCGGAACGCTGGTGCAGGGCAAACAGGGTACGCCGCATTACAAGATCAAGCAGATGGAGCAGCGCCCCGCCTCCGAGTGGGTGCGTGTTCCGGATGCCCATGAAGCGCTGATTGCCCGTCAGGATTTTGAGCTGGTGCAGCGCATTAAGGGACTGGATACCCGGACTTCTCCCAACGAGGATACGGTGTACCTGTTCTCCGGTATTCTGATCTGCGGGTGCTGCGGAAGCCGCATGACCCGCAAGACCAACCGTGCGAACGGCAAGGAGTACCACTACTATTATTGTCCTACCGGCAAGAAAAAGGGCTGCGCCCATCCGGTCATGCTGAAAGAAAGCAGCCTGATCGACTGTGTGCGGGACAGCCTGAAAGCCTATATCGGCAATATTGCTTCTCTGGAGGCGCTGCTGACCGGCATTGACCAGACCAGCATCAATCAGGCGCTTGCCAAGGAATACAGCGACCACATCACCGACAACGAGCGCCGGTTGGAGCAGGTGCTGGAGTTCAAGGCACGGCTTTATGAGAGTCTTGTGGGGGGTATGCTTACCAAGGAAGAATACGCTTCCTATAAGGCAAAGTACACCAAGCAGGCTGAGGACATCCGCGAGAGCGTCCGCGTTCTCAAGGAAAAACTCACGGAGGTGCTGGAAAACCGGAGTGAGCGCAACCGCTGGATTTCACAGTTTACGCAGTTCTCCACGCTGGAAACCTTAGACCGCAGGGCGCTCATTCACATGGTACAGAGCATCCGCGTCCGTGGGAAGAAGGAGCTGGATATTACCTTTACCCATGAGGACGAATACAAAAAGGCGTTGCAGCTTCTGGCGCTGGCAGTGCAGCAGAAAGATTACGAACAGAGAAAGGTGGGCTGAGCATGGCGAGAAAAAGCAGGAAAGAAACGGCTGCGGTAGTCGTGCAGGAGGCCGACGCCGCTTGCCGCGCCGCGATCTACGTCCGCCTTTCGGTGGAGGATACCCACACGCACAGCGTATCCATTGAAACCCAGCAGATGATTATTGCCCGCTATCTGGAGCAGTACCCGGAGATCAGCGTATACGATACCTATATCGACAACGGCGCGACCGGGACAAACTTCCACCGTCCGGGCTTTCAGCAGATGCTCTCGGATATTGAGGCCGGTCATGTAAACTGCGTGATTGTCAAAGACCTTTCCCGTTTGGGACGAAACACCATCGACACCGGCTACTACATCGAGCAGTATTTCCGCATCCGCAGCATCCGCTTTATTGCGGTCAATGAAAACTTCGACACCGCCAACCCAGAGGATGCCCATTCCGGTATCATCATCCCGCTGCGGAACATGATAAACGAAGCCTACGCTTTGGACATCGGGCGCAAGATCAGGGCGCAGCAGCGGCAGGCCATGAAAGACGGCAAGTTCATCGGCGCGCGCACTCCCTACGGCTATCTGAAAGCCGAGGACGATTGCCACCAGCTTATCATTGACCCCGTTGCTGCCGTTGTGGTGCAGCGGATGTTCCGTTGGGCTTCCGAGGGTGCTGGCCTGAATACCATCGCCGTGCGGCTGAATGAGGCGGGCGTTCTCACCCCCAGCCACTACAAGAAGATGCAGGGCAAGATCACCCACGAAAATTTGCTCGGCAGCGGCAAGTGGCAGACCCGAACGGTCGGCGTTATTCTCCGCTCCGAGGTCTACACTGGAGATCTCGTTCAGGGGCAGACCAAAACCGTGGATCACCGGCAGGTCAAGGCCGATGCCGAGGAATGGACGGTCGTGCGGGACACCCATGAGGCTATCATCAGCCGGGAACAGTTCGCAGCGGTGCAGGAAATTCTCAATCAGACCGCCAGCCGCGCCAAGGCACGGGAGGTCAAAGCCTACACGCCGAATTTGCTCAAAGGCAAGGTGTTCTGCGCCCATTGCGGCGGCAGCCTGCACCGGCAGAGAAATATCCTCAAGAAGTCTGACGATGTGTACTTCTACCATTGTCTGAGCCAGAGCCGAATCAGCAAGGATGCCTGCCCCGGCGTGACCATCCGCGAGGATGCGTTGCTGGATATGTTGGCAGATATGCTTCAGGACGCGCTTGATACGGCGCTGGGGCAATACACCCTCTCCCTTGCAGAACTGCCCCGGCAGGCCGCTGACCGCGCTGAGCTGCGGGAGAAGATCACCAGCCGCAAACAGGAAATCCAGCGGCTTCGCGGTATCGTGCGGAGCCTGTATGAAAACCTTGTTCAAGGCGTTCTCACCAAGGATGAATATTTCGACTACAAGGAAAAGTACGAAAGCCGCATTGCCGATCTTGCCGTGGAAATGGAACAGTTGGAGGACGGTCTGCGGACAATGGATGCCCAAACCAAGCAGCACCGGGCGCTGAAACAGGATGCTGCACAGATCAAGACCGACCGTGCGCTGACCGGTGCGCTCATTGAGCGGCTGATCGACCGCATTGAGGTATCCCACAATAAGCAGATCACGGTGCGCTATCGCTTCCAGAGCGAGTTTGAAACCTATGCGGAGGTGCTGGAACAATGCAGAAATATGTGATTGCCCTCTACATACGCCTCTCCATTGAGGACTACAAGTACGACAGTCTGAGTATTGAAAATCAGAGCCTTGTCCTCCATGAGTACGCAGCTTCCATGCCGGAAGCTCTGAACGCGGAGATCATGGAGTTCATCGACAACGGATATAGCGGTACAAATTTTGAGCGTCCGCAGGTGCAGAAGCTCATTGAGCTGGTGCGGGCCAATCAGATCGACTGCATCATTGTCAAGGATTTTTCCCGTTTCGGGCGCAACAGCATTGAAACTGGATACTTCATCGAGCGTGTGTTCCCACTGTTCCATACCCGCTTCATTTCCATCAGCGACGATTTTGACAGCAGCAAATTCAAGGGCGACACCGGCGGCATGGATGTGGCGTTCAAGTATCTCATCAGTGAGTATTACAGCCGCGATATGTCCATCAAGACCAAGAGCGCAAAGTACGCCAAGATGCAGCGAGGCGAGTATCAGAGCAAGATTTGTCCTTACGGCTACCGCAAAAGCGCCGATGGCAGAATGGAGCCTGACCCGGAGGCCGCTGCCGTTGTGCAGCTCATCTTCCAGCTTGCCGCCGAGGGCATCAACGCCACCGCCATCACGCGGGAGCTGTTTCGCAGAAGCATCCCCACTCCCGGCCAGTACAAAGCCGCGCACGGCAATCACACCCATGATATTTCCCGCTGTCACGGGATTTGGAGTACATCCACTATTCTCCGCATTTTGGAGGATGAACGCTACACCGGCGTGTATGTGATCGGCAAGCGGGCGGTTCTCGAAGTAGGCGGCACCAGAAGCCACCTGAAGGACAGAGAATCATGGTACATCATCCCTGACCATCACCCGGCCATCGTAGAGAAAGCCGTGTTTGATACCGTGCAGGCCAGCCAGCTCCGCTTTTCCCAGCCAAACAAGAAAAAGCGGGACTACCCGCTGAAAGGCAAAGCCTTCTGTGGCTGCTGCGGTCATGCGCTGTCCCGCACCATGCAGAAAACCTCGTATTATTACTGCCGCCATTCCGAGGCGGACGTAGAAAGCCGCTGTCACAAGATGCGTCTGAACGCCGCAGAGCTGGAACAAGCGGTATTCCTGACGCTGAAAAAGCAGATGGAAGCCGCCGCACCGTTTGCCCCGGACGGTTCGCTCCGGGTGGATGCCTCCGTACCGGAACGCGCCGAATATGAGCAGCAGATCGAGACGCTGCAAGACGGCAAGCGCACACTTTACGAACACTATCTTATGGGCGAGATTGACCTTAACACCTACAAGGCGGAAAAGGCCGCGTGTAACGAGCTGCTGCTGAAAACAAAAAACGCCTATGCCGCAGTATTGGCACAGGCGAAACAGAAGCAGGACGAACAGGCACGGCAGGACAGCCGCAAGGAAGCGTCCAAGGCGATTTTCGATGCGGACACGCTGACCACCGAGCTGGCCGAGCTGTTGATCGACCGGGTGCTGGTATATCCCGATAAGCGCATCGAGATCGCATACAAAATCCAGGACATTTTTGATTGAGGTGGCAGTCATGAAAATCGCTTTCTATTGCAGAGTGGACGGACAGGGCTTTGGCTTTGTCCTCCCCGATGAAGCTGACAAGCTCCGCGAGTTTTTCGCCGAGCATCAGGATAAGCCTGCGCTTGAAAAGCCATCGAGCGCAAGCTAAAAATTTTTGTCGTGTGCTTGACATACGGGTGCCTTAAATCATGAAACCTAATACTTGGTAGGCCGGTATTTTTCAGGATCGTTTTCATCCGATTGTAGGCATAACCAGGATTGACTGCTTCCTCCGGATGCAAGGGATTGGGAAATATCCAATCGCTGATGGCAGTTTTCTTCCGCTCCCGTAGCCGCTGGGCCGTGCTGTCCGGCAGGGATATGCTCCGGTGGCCCTTGTTGGTTTTGGTTTCTCCGACCTCCAGGCTGCCTGCCTTGCGGGTGCTGACGGAGCGGTTGACTTTGAGAGTTCCCTCCGCCTCGTCGAAGTCCTCCCATCGAAGGCCGCAGATCTCGCCCCGGCGCAAGCCAGTGGTCAACTCGGTGAAGAAGAAGTCCCGCCACACCTCGTCCTGCTCGATTGCGGCCATGAAAGTGTCCAATTGTTCCTCATTCAGAATCTGCTTTGGACGGTAGTTGGGCTTGGGGACCACCGTGCCCTCGGTGGGATTCTTGGCGATTAAGTGTGCGCCCACCGCGTCTTTCATCGCTTGGTGGAGCATGGCATGGATGCGGGAGAGCATGGCGTCTGAGAGTTGATACCCGTATTCTGGATGCTCATGGATGCGACCCTCCCGTTTCAGTTTTGTGTACATCCGCTGGATGTCCGTCGAGGTGATGCGGGAGATCACCTTGTCTCCCAGGATGGGCTTGATGTAAAGTCTGGCATACTGCCGGTAGCCGTACATGGTGCTGTGGCGGATCGTCCCCGCTTTGTATTCATCCAGCCAGCGGTCCAGCCACTCTCCCAATGTCATGCGGCTGTCCTCGGTCAGTTCTACATCCTGATAGGTTTCGATGCTCTGGTGGAGTTTGCTCAGTAACTCCTTCTGCGTGCGGCCATACACATACCGGAAGATGGGGGCGCCGTTGGCCTTGTGGCCTACCACGATGCGGCCCTCCCAACGGCCGTCTTCCTTCTTCCGAACCATGCCGTCGCCGGATGGCCTGCGCTTTGCCACGATGATACACCTCCTTTGTAACGACACAACATACCGCAGAAAGAGAAAACTATCCAGGGGTACGGCGAACTGTTATCAAAAAGTTATCATTTGGGGTAGCGAACACAGTGGCAATCAAAAATTTTTTTGTGATAAACCAAAATATATGGTATACTGTCTTCATAAAGTAGCGGAGGTGGCCGCATGGATCTATACGATCAGGTGAAAAAACAGTGGCAAATGTGGGCTGTCCGTTCAGGCGAAGACTTGGACCTGCGCCTGGACAACTTCCGCATTCTCTTCGCGTACAACTCCGGGAAGATCGAAAACGCAGCGATTTCTTACCACGACACCCGGGAGATTTTTGAGAACGGC
The DNA here is from genome assembly GCF_025567605.1 of Oscillibacter acetigenes. Lineage (NCBI taxonomy): Bacteria > Bacillati > Bacillota > Clostridia > Eubacteriales > Oscillospiraceae > Oscillibacter > Oscillibacter acetigenes. The sequence goes on from NZ_JAOQKG010000001.1 coordinate 568,031, forward strand.
CGGGTGGTCGGCTATACCGGCGATCCCCGCACGCTGTTTGAACTTCAAAATCAGAAGGTCTGCTATGACTTCCTCCGGGAGAAGATTCCTGTTAAGGAGCCGCTTTCCCTCCCACTGATCCTGGAGATCCATCGCGCGCTGACGGAGGGAACTTACGATGCGCGCCGTTATCTGGTCAATGGAGAGCGGCCCGGGACATTCAAAAAACATGACTATGTGACTGGCATCCATGAGGTCGGCTCCTACCCTGAAGAAGTGGAAGGTGACTTGGCAGAACTGATCGGTGAAGTCAACTCTGTAGGTCCGAAAGCCCCGCTGAAGGCCGGAGCGTATCTCCATGCGCGTTTTGAGAATATTCACCCCTTCGCCGACGGGAACGGCCGCGTTGGGCGGACATTATTGAACTACTGGCTGATGATCAACGACTATCCCCCCATGATCATTTATGAGGAAGATAAAAAGGCATACTATGAGGCGCTCCAGCAGTATGATGAACAGGAGTCTCTGGATGCTTTGGTCCGTTTCTTGGAAGCGCAGACGGTCAAGACTTGGGCGCGCGTCATGAAACTCTCCCCAAATGATACGCCGAAACATCAAGGAATCGAATTTCATATGCTGTAAATGCCTGGCCTCCCGTAGCAGCGGGAGGCTTTTCTCTTTGTTTTGCAGCGCAATTTTTGAAGGGGCAATAGTCCGAATATTCACTTCTTGGATTTGCGATAAAACCAACCGATATCCCCAAGGTGCCCCCCGCGGGTTCACCCTTACAACCCTGATTTCATGCGGATTTGAGGGCGCAATCCTCTGATTCCGGCCACCTGTGACCCCCGAAGTGAGCCAAACCGACCACCTATGACCCCCGCAGGCAACTCCCCGCAAACCACTGTCCCGTCCCGCGTTGCGGGGCGGTGTGACCCGGCCGGAGGGCGCTTGCGACCCCCGGCCTTTATCCTGCACGATTTTCGTCCCCTCGGTTCACCCGCTCATTTTGGCTTCCGGGCGATCCCGGTACCTGCGGCACACAGCCCCCCACACCGCGCTTTGTGGTGCGGGAGTGTCTGTTCCTGCCCATGCCGCAATCGCCGCACACAGCGGCCCACAGGCGGTCACGTGCCGGCCTGGGCCGCTGTCGTCCGCTGACGCGCCGCAACGAGCTCCAGCTGATCCAGTTGCCGGTCGTAGTGTTCATCTATCACCTCCTGGATCGGACGGAGCGTGTACAGCAGGTTCCCATTGCGTTTCTGACCAGCCCTGGTGGTGATTTCAGTTGGCTCGGTGGAGATGAGCCCGCGCTCCTCAAGGCACAGTGTGTACTTGCGTACCGTGTTCTCGCTCATACGCACTGCCTGCCCGATGGTCCTGTAGCTGGGCCAGCATTGATGCGTCTTTCGATTTTCGCACCGTTTCAGGAAACTGTAGACCGCCAGCTCGCCGCTGCTCAGACCCAGCAGGAAGATCTCGTTTGGAAGAGAGAAATAGTTTCCGATCCCATACTTCATGTGCCGCCTCCCGTATGCTCCTCCACCCAGCAGATGAACTGTTCTTTCGGCACCACCATCCGGCTGCCGATCTTCAGCACCGGGAAACCATAAGAGGCCCCCATGAAAACGCAATGCGTTTTCATGGGGAGAGGAGGAGCAAGGGAGCAGAGCGTATACCCGGCATATATGCCGGGTGGAGCGGAGTGGACTTTGCGACGACGAGCATCAGCTCGTAGCCGGATGAGGGAGACACCCCCAGCACCTTTGCCACTGTTGCCGCGTTCAGGAACAGCGGCAAGTCCTCATAGCTTTTGTAGCCTGATTCTTTCATGGCCAACACCTCCTTAAGTGTGAGAAGCAAAAAGCCTCTCACTATATACAGGCAATAAGTAGGCCACTTCACAAATGAAAATAGGAACAAATAATACGCCCTCATAATATACAGGCAACAAAACAGAGGAGTGAGCAGGCTCGAAAACAAAATTTAGAGTTCTGCACAGAAGAACATACCTTGAGTGAGTGATTTTGCCGATTCACTATTCCTGTGAATCGTAAAATGCACAGCCGGATCTAAGCGGGGTTCAGAGGGATCAGTGGTGATAAGGCATGCGGACAGTTTAGGGGATTTCAAACTATCACCCTCAGAAAAAAGGCAGGCAGGAGAGCTCGCTCTCCTGCCTGCCTTTTCATTGTTTATACGGCGCAATTCCTGCGCGGGTTACTTTACGATATTCTGGCAGAACCGGGTCAGGATCACCGCCGCCTGCGCCCGGGTGGCGGAGCCGCCGGGCGTCAAAGTGGTATCGCTGGTGCCGGAGACCAGGCCCTCTGCGTTGGCCCAGCGGATGGCCTCCACCGCGTAGGAGCCGACCTGTGCGGCGTCTGCGAACTTGCTCAGGTCCGCCTTGGCTGTGGTGTCGCAGCCCTTGTACTGGGCGTAGCGGTACAGGATGGCCGCCATCTGTTCACGGGTGATGGTGTCATTGGGGCCGAACAGCTCGTCGCTGTATCCAGCCACGATACCGTTCATCCTCGCCCAGTAGACCGCCGTGGCGTAGTAAGCATTGACATCCACGTCCTTGAAGGGATAGCCCCAGATCTCATTTTCGATATTGGGGGAGCCCTCCAGCCGGTAGAGGATCGTCACGATCATGCCGCGGGTGGTGGTCAGATCCGGTTCGAAGGTGCTGGCACTGGTGCCGGCCATGAGGCTGTTCTCGTTGACATACCGCACCGCGTCATAGTACCAGGCGTCCTCCGCCACATCCACAAAGGGATTTGTCCACTGCTTTTCGGGTACAAAGGTCACATCCACGCTCACCTTGCTGTTGGGCATGGTGAAGGTGTACTTGCCATCGCCCCTGTCGGTGACCTTGACCGTGTCGCCGTTCTTGTCGGTGACGGTGACCTTGTCCACCTGATAGCCCTTGTCGGGCTTGGCGGTGATGGTGACCGTGTCGCCCTTTTCCGCACGACTTGGCTTTACTGTGATCGTGCCATGGTCGATATCAGCAGCGGTATCCACTACATAGCTGGGCAAACCACTGCTGCCGCTCCCAGATCCGCCGTGGTCAGGATTGATAGGTGCTGCAGTAACTGTGACCGCACAGGTGGCGGTCTTGTTGCCATCCTCTGTGGTGACGGTGATGGTCGTGGTGCCTGCCTGGATGGCTTTGACATTGCCGCTGGCATCCACTGTGGCTACGGAGGTATTGCCGGAAGACCAGGTAACGTTCTGATTGGTGGCGTTGCTGGGGCTAATAGTGGCTTTCAGCTGGCCCGTGCTGCCTGCCGTCAGGTTCATGCTGGTTTGGTTCAGACTCACGCTGTCGACTTTGACAGCCGGCGCACCTCCGGCCTCGACCGTGACCTTACACTCAGCGGTTTTATCGCCGTCTGCGGTGGTGACGGTGATGGTCGCGGTGCCCGCTTTGTGGGCAGTGACTTTTCCGTTTCCGTCCACCGTAGCTACCTTGGAATTGCTGGAAGACCAAGTAACATTCCTGTTCGTGGCATTGTTTGGCTCAACAGTTGCTGTCAGCTGGCTCGTGCTGCCCTCCGTCAGGGTCAGGCTGGTCTTGTTCAGGCTCACTCCGGTGACAGAAACAAAATCGGCATTGTTGGTCAGCTTCAGCGTGTAGCTTGCGGAGTTGCCGCCGTTGGAGACTGTAATGTTCCATGTGGTAGTACCGGAGGCAAGCTGGGTGGCATGCGAGGCATCCACATCATAATCCTGACCGTCCAGCTTGATCGTTGCGTTCTGGGGGTCCTTGGGCGCGATCTCCAGGATACTGTTGGTCAGGCCGACAGCATCGACCGTATAGGTGTTTGTGCTCGAGTCGAAGACAGCGGTGTGGCCGCCGATGGAGATATGGTCCAGTTCCACGCTACTGTCCGTCAGAATCAGGTCGGAGAACTCCACCCGGACGCCGGCAGCACCGGTGATGCCCGCGAACTCAAAGGTCTGGGTTGCGGCACCCTCTTTTTCCAGCGTCAGCAAACCGTCTGCCTTGGTGTAGCTCTGCTGCTTGGCGATGGGCTGGCCCTGGGCGTCCAGTAGCGTGACGATCAGGTTGCCGCTGGTGGTGCCGCCGAGGTAATTGTACTGCACCTTTGTATTCACAATGGTCTTGCCGTTGGCAACGCTCATGTCGTAGATGACGGTGACCGGCTCATCCCGCTCCTCAGCCAGGCTTCTCAGAGTCAGAGAGGTGGTGTTGTTGGCGGTGAAATACTCGCTGACGCTGTTGTAGGAACCGGTTCGGGCCCGCATGGCCTGATCCTCCACAGGGGCTTCGATCCAGGCCTTGACATAGACCGGGATACCGGTGCTGGGGATCTCCGCCTGTGCGCCGCTTTCCTCCTTCATGTACTCTGCTACAGGCAGCGTGACCTCCGCGCTGTAACCGCCGGCGTCGATGAGGGACAGATCTGCCGTCTCCGTGATGGTATCGATCAGATCCTGCCCATCGGTGCCCTTCAGAATCGTGGTGCAGCTCTGGTCGGCGTAGAAGCCCACCTTGACCTGCCAGTTATCCTTCTCGTCTGCAAGGCTGGCGGCCAGGCGGTTGTGCAGGGCATAGCGCAGGGTGCGTACGCCGTCGGCCTGTTTGACGGTCTCCACTTTGGAGATACCCACGTCGGGGATGTCCAGATAGAGAGTGCCGGGCAGTTCCACGGTCACACCATTCTTGAAGGTTGCCTTGATGGTGTAATTCGCGTTCTCAATGGCCTCCCCCGTGGGGAACTTGGCCGTCACGGTGACGTCCCGGTTGGGCATCAGGTTCAGAGAAGTGTCGCCGCTGGTATAGACGCTCTCATTTTCCGAGATGATCTCCAGCTTGGTAATGGCGTCCATGCCGGTGTTGCGGATGGTGAACTGGACGTCGATGTCGCTGTTGGTGTAGAGCTCCTCATATGCCAGCATCACCGCCGACTCCTGGATCTGGTTGGTGAACTTCTCCGTGGCGGTATACATTCCGCTGACGGGGTTGGCCACAGTGATGGTCGCAGTCTCATCGTTCTCACCGTCGGAAATAGTCACCTCACGCTCTGTAGTCTCACTGTAATTAGTACCCAGGATGACTGACCTGATCTCGTACGTGCTCGTATCGTTGACATAAGCGTCGAAGTGGTCGATGAGGGTGCCCTCCTGCATCTCCGCAACTTCCACAGTGCCGGACAGGGTGTAGGAATCGCCGTCCTCCACGAACTTGACCGCCTTGAGCACATCGTGGCCCACGTTAGTGGAGCTGGCAGATACCGCACCTGCAAGGGAGTCGTAAGTGGTCTCGTCGGTCTCGCCGCTGACAGAGTCCACCCACAGGATGGCGAGGTCGCCGATGTCCTGGGTGTTCTTTGCGAAGCGGAAGTTGGAGCCGATTGTGTCGCCGGCACCGCCGGCAGCCACGCTCAGGGACTCGGGCATATTCTCATAAAGTTTGCCGTCCGTGTCCATAACGGACAGCCGGATATCGGACTCAGTCTCGCCGTTCGGGTCGTCGGTGATGGCTCGCTCAGTGTGCCAGGCCACCACGAACCGCTCCTCGCCGTCCCCAAACTCCGCAGTAGTGATCTGGGGATTTTCGTCCAGATTGTTGTCAGAAGTCAGGCGGAAGGTGCGCACCAGGTCTTCGCTCTGGGTATCATCCGCACCGTATGTTCCGTCCACGGCGGGGATAATGGCCACAACGGTCTCCCAGTCGGTGGTGTTCTCGGTGGTGGAATTGGTATCCAGGGTATAGACCACAGCGGCGGTACCGTCCTCCAGCATGGCCATCTCCAGGCCCTTGACAGAGGCCGTGGAGCCGGTGCCGTCATACAGGGTCTGGGCGGCGACGTATTCATTCCCGAACACATCTTCATCCCGTATCCACTGGCCGTTCTCGCAGACGGCATACCGGATGGCGTCCTGCTGGTCAAAGTTGGTCAGATTGGAGGCGTCGGAGGATTTGACCTCACGCCATGCCACAATGATGCGATTGCCGCTGGCGGCCACCACGGGGGCCAGGTCGGGGGTGCTGTTGTCGGTGAGCTGCTCCAGCGTCCAGTCGCTGCCGCCCGTGGAAGTGGCGGCCATGATCTCGGTGGAATTTATCTGGAGCATCTGCTGACCATCGTCCAGGGCAGTTCCGGGGACCACATTTTCGGTGATGTCCTCTGTCTGCCGGACCCACACGGCGGCGTAACTGCCGTCAGAGCCGGCCACCTTCACATTGCTGTCGCCGTAGCCGGTGGACACTTCATCATTGCTGTCGAAGCGCTCTCCCTGCTGGAATTGACCATTGCTCTTAGTGGACACGGCCACACGAGTGTTGCGGATGTCCAACGCACTCTCCGGGTCGTTGTCCTCCCGGTCGCTGAGATAGAACATGACTTCACCGTCGTCGGACAGCACCGGGTTGGCGTAGGAGTAGGCCCCGATCTGGAGGGTCTCCGCCAGTGTGGCGTTCTGATCCTTGTCCAGGCTGAACAGCCCGATGGAGGGCCGTCCGCCCAGCCACTCCTGCTCGGCGGTGTCCACATAGTCCCGGCGTTCCAGTTGCGCCCCCAGGTCCACGGCGTATATCACCTGGCCGTTGGGCATGGCCATACGGGTGACGGGCTTGCCGTTGATGGTCTTATTGGCTTTCCAGATCTCCTCGATGGTCCTCCACCCCGGATCATCGGACTCCGACTCAAAGCCGATGGAGCAGAAGATCTTTTCATAGCTGATGAACAGGAATTTGAATACGAACTCAATGCCGGTGGAGCCGCTGACAGACAGGTTGGAGCCCTGTATAACGTCGTCCGTCCGGCTGCTGACCGGCCCCACGGCGCTGATATTCGAGCTTTCCTCCAGATAACCGCGGTTGAGCCATTTGTACTGCATATCCAAATTCAGCTGGCCGAACACACCGATCTTAAAGGCCACCACTGAGACGTCGAAGCCCACGCCCGCGAAGGCTCTGATATAGAAGTACATCCGCAGGTTGGTAAGATAATCGCTACCGGTGGCGTCGGTATAACTGGCACTGGCCAGGGCGGTGTTGAAGGCGCTCTGGTCGCCGGCGTTCTTCAGACCGTCCATGCCGGAGGTCACCTCGTAATAGTTACCCTGCTGCATGTCCATGCGGACCTCCAGCGCGCCGCCCAGGTTGACGCTGGCGGTGATGGGAACGATGCCCACGACGGCGTTGAAGTTCCAGTTGAAGTTCAGGCCAGCGCCTACGTTAAAGCCGCCGCTGATGGGCTGGCACTCCCACTTGCCGCTGCTGCTGTTGTAGGAGATATTCGCCTCCATGTAGCCGCCCAGCGCCATGCTGGTCCCCATGAGGCCCTTTCCGGCGGCGGCCTGCTGGGCCTCCTCCTTGGCGGCGCTCAGGTATTTGCCCTTGACCATGCTGTAGACGTCCATGGGGCCGGGAAGGGCTTCCAGCTCCTGGTTCTTGCCGGTGGAGGCGTCCCCGTGGACGAAGGTCATGTTGTCCGGGTCGTCATACTCGGGATAGACGCCGGGCTCCAGATCGCCCATGTTCACGCCGAACAGGGCGCGGAACACGGTGGGGTCGCTGGTGGCGTACAGGCGCACGGCGAACTTGTCCTTCTCGGGGTCGTAGCCGGCATCGTCACTGAGCAGATCCATGCCGCCCTCGATCATGATATCGCCGTCACCCATATCACCAACGTCTCCGCTGGCATCCACGGTCATTCCGCTCTTGACGTCGGCCAGGGCTCCGGTCAGGGCATTGGAGGCCTCCGCCTCCGGTACGCCGATCATATTGACCATCTGGAAGGGCAGGCTGATGGTGCGGCTGGCGGTGGTCCCGTCCTCGCTGAGGACGGCCCGCATCCCGCGGCTCTCGCCCGCGGCCATGCCCCACTCCTCCATGCTATCCTTGTCCATGGTCATCCGGTTCTCGGTGAAGGCCAGATCCGTGAAGGGATATGTGGTTGTCTCGCTGGTCTGACATTCCGGGGTCTTGCCGGTGGCGTCCTGGAGCATCACGGTGTTAGCCCGCCCCAGGTCCTTGGCGTGCTCGTCGCCCCACCACATGATGGAGGTGGTGACATAGGCGGTGGGGAAGGTATCACTGGGGCCCACGTTGCCGGTGTTCCCGCGGATGTCGGCCACGCTGGCGTATTTCTTGGGGCTGTAGCTCAGGGTCTGCTGGGCGATATAGGGCTGCTTCTGCCCGCTCTCATTCTTCTCCCAGGCCACGATGCTGTCGCCGGAGATCGCCACATCGTCCAGGTTCAGGTTGGCGTCCACCCGCAGCATGATTGGATAATATTCCGCACCAGTCCCGTCGCCGTACTCCAGCTGGAACAGGTAGTAGAGCGCCTCGCCCGCCTGGACCTCCTTCTGGTTGTCAGCGGTCTTGAACTTTCCAAGATCCATGTTCACCAGCAGGCGGCCCTCGTCATTGGTGCTGACCGTTTGAGGTGTGTTGCCGGGCTTCCACTGGCTTGGATCCTTCTCACCCTGCAGGCCAAACTGCACCGCAGAATTTCTGTCGCCCGTGCAGTACTCGCCGCCCCGGTACACGCCGCCCCGGAAGGTGACCTGCCCCTCATAGGGCGTGCCGTCCGAGTTTTTTAGATAAATTTCCGCCTGGGCCGCCCGGCGCAGCTGGAGGGTGTTCACCGGGTAGAGCTGCAGCTTGGTGGAGTCGGCCTCGGAGGACACCAGGCTCTGGCTGCGGATGACGCCCAGGAAGATAACGTCCTCGTCATCCCCATCATCCGCCACGGAATTGCAGTAGATGTCCCCGGCGATGCCGTGGGGCGCATAGATGGCAGCCTCGCCTTTGTCGTTGGTGGTCAGGGTGTATTCCTCGGTGGCGGTTTTGGCGGCGCTGGTGTACACCTGATAGGTCAGGGTGGTCTCCGTCTTGGGGTAGCACTGGAACAGGTAGAGCTGATCCCGCAAGGTTTCCACATCCACCGTCAGGCTGTCCGAGATCTCCGGCAGCTTGCCGTGGGTGGCGGTGACGGTGGTTTCGCCGTCCTTCAGGCCGGAGAGGACGAAGTCGGTGGAGGGGCGGTAGGTGGTGTAGGAGAAGTTCTCGATGTTCTCATACAGAGTGCCCTGCCGGTAGTTGACGGAGGCCACCGAGCTGTCGTTGGAGGCCCAGGCGATCTGGTCAGCCAGCTCCGCCCAGGCATACTGGCCGTAGTTGATGGAGATGACGTTTCTCAGGGCGATGTCCCGCTGGAGGGCCACGATGGCGTTGGAGCCGTTCTCTCCGCCGTCGCCCCACAGGGTCTTGATTTTTTCCACGTTGGACATGGTGTAGCTGCCGCCGGTGTTCTCGTCGTGGTCCAGCAGGATCTCCAGGATGTCCTCCGAGTAGACATAGAGCACATAGCTGTCATAGGCCCAGGCGGCGTCGGCGGCGTTCTGGACCTTAACGGTGACGGTATAGGCGTCCCGGTAGCTGGCGGGGTCGCCGGTCTCCGGCGTCACAGCAGGGACATTCAGGGTGTAGGAATAGGTATTTCCATCCTGCGTCACCCCGCCCGTCAGGTCGGTTTCCGAGATGGTCTTTTCGCCACCGGCGATGTACAGTTCAAACTGTCCGCCGCCGTTCTTTACATCCAGGTTGTCTGCCGTCCAGCTGAGAGTGATGTCCTTGCCGTTCCCGCCGCCATCGGTCTGGTACAGGCCGCCTGCGGGCTGGTCCAGTTTGACGGACGCGGGCGGTGAGAGCAGCGTGATGTAGGCAATGGCAGGCTCCTCGCCCTCCCCCATCTCCGGTACACCATTCTCGTTGATATAGGTGCCGAGCCGCTTTTCCTGATATTCCGCAGAGATACAGGCAACGATCAGCCCCGTTCTTTCCTCATTGTAGAATGTATCCAGCCCTTCATCCCACGGAATGGTAAAGGCGGAGAGGATGGGGTTCTTCTCATCGGTCGTCACCGTCCACTCCTTGACAACCGCTACCGTTGGATCTGCATCCTCTAAATTGAGCGTACCCAGCTGCACTGTGAAGGTGGTGGGAACAAAGGCTCCGTCCTCCCCAGCGTTCTGGTTCAGGGCGCAAATGTTGCTGCTCCAGTAGATCCGGGCGTCATTCCCCTCACGGACGGAGATGTTTCTGCCGCTTTCGGGAATCTGGAGAAAAGCGTTCCCTGTCCCGCCTCCCCAGTTTTCACAATGGAGGGTGACGCTTCCAAGCAGCGCATCCTCCATATCGCCGTTGAGGGCCACCAGTCTGGCATTGGCATATCCTGTTTCCCCGGTGAGCATAAAGCTGGTGCTGCCGTCCTCGTTGAGTACTACCGTGACGGGGCCGGAGTATTCCCATGCAAAGTGAAATTGATTGTCGATCCCCTCCGGCTTGTTGTCCTCCGGGTACGCGGTGACCTTAGTGACGTCGCCCCAGGTGAAGTCGCCTTCCTTCAGGGTGAAGGACAGCGTCATCTCCCAATCCGCCATTTCCGCCAAGTCAAAATAGACTGTGCCGCTTGTCTGTTCCTCGCGCTCTCCAGTCTTGCTGTTCGTGCGGGTAAGCTTGATGCCGCCGTCAAAGGCACCCACCGGCTTGGAGCCGTCCAGGGTGTACTCCCGACCCCAGCCGATCATCACATAGCCGTCCAGCAGGAAGTCCACCTGACCGGTGAACTCCTCCACAGAGGTATTATAGGGCAGGGTGATCTCCGCCACCAGCGCCGTGGGGTTTTGGGGGTCGTTCACCCGGAAGTCATACTGGGTGTCCCCCGTCTGGCTGAGCACTGCCTTGAGGGCGGGCAGGATGCCGGTGGTCAGGTCCGTCACCTCATTCAACACCCAGTTGTCATAGGGCTTTCCAGTCAGGGGCAGGGTGATGGTCAGCACGGGCTTCTGCCCCTGCTGCTCCTGGCGCACCGCCAGCGTGGGCGCCCCAAAGGCCAGTTCCCGGTCCAGAGATTCCAGTGTCACGCCGGTCAGGTCGTCGGTCCCCCGGGAGATGGTCAACTCCAGCTTGTTGGCGCCCTCCAGCTGGCAGGTGGGTTCATCCCCCACGAAGTTGGCGGCAGTGACGGAGATGGCCCCGCCGCTGGTCTCGGTCACGGGATAGAGGAAGGTGCAGCTCTCGCCGGTGGTTTCCACCTCCTCTGGGGTCAGTGTTTGATCGTCGTTCACCGTGATGGTCATGTCCTCGGTGATCTTCACGGGGTAATCGAAGGTAGCCACGATGGGCACCTGCTGTCCGGCGTAGTAGGTGCCCGCCGGGGCGGAGAAAGAGACGGTGGTCTCCTTGGTGGTCTCCTGCATGTAGTAGGATGCGCGATATTCGAGGTATGGATCAAAAGCGAATGAGGTTTCGCTGCCACTGCTGGTCTGATACCGGCGGTAATATCCGGACATATTCATTTCCATCGTGTGCTCGGGGATCTCATCACCCTCCTCATAATCCAGATTTTCGCTTTGTGTGGGGAAAGCCTCTAACCCGATAGAAGGAAGCAAGTAAGTCTCTTCTACGACCCAATCAGTAAAGTTGTCGTCCGCCTGGAGCACTTCATCATCGATCTTTAATTCATAGGAGAATGGCCGCTCCTCGGCGATCGGGCGCGAGGAACCGGGGTCAAAAAACCACCCTAAAGCACCAACTGTGTACTGAAAATTGCCGGCAATCAAACTACCGCCGCCGCTTTCAAATATGCGTAAATAGTTTCCGGAGGACATCCCTTCAAGAGAAAGCGTTTCTTTATCCGCAAGAAACATGGGGTTGCCGCCATCCCGGATCCGGTCCCGCATTTCCTCATCTCCGCCTGCGACGACCCAATCAGTCTCAACACCATGCTCTCGTCTCTCATAGCTGAGCGTTTTCGAGACACGGGAATAGTATTTGAAATAGTCGTCGCTATCTACCGTCACGGTCTGCTCCCAGCGGGTGGAGCCGTCAGAGAGAAGGGCGTTTTTCAGGTCATAGAGCTGCACCAGGAAGGTTCCCGTGCCCTGGACGCGCTCTGGGGTCTCGCCCACATGGACGGTCAGGGTCTTGCTCTCGCCGGGGTACATGGTAACGGTCTCCTCGCCGTCAATGTCGGCGGTCACGCTGCCGTCCACTGTCCGCCAGGAGAAGGTGATCTCCTGATCTGCGGCGGACCGGGAGGCCTCCACGGTGACGGTATACTCGCCGTTTTCTTCGGCGGTGGCCGCCCCAGTGACGGTCAGCCGCACGTCGTGGTCCACCCCGGCGGGGCCCACGCCCTCCAGGGCATCGGCGGCCAGCATCACCATATCCCCGTTGGCCCAGGCCTCCGCCAAGTCGTAGAAGTTGTCGATCTGCTCGTCGGTCAGGTCCTGCTCGGTGAAGTAGGTGGCCTTGAGATAGGCCAGATACCGCTCGATCTCCACGACGGTCTTGAGGTCGGCCAGGGTGAGATAGTCGCCGTCCACCTCCACCACTTTGGTAAGGTCGGTGGCCGGGTCGTCCAGGATAGCCTCGATCTCATCCAGGGTGTATGCCTGCCCGTCCATGATGATCTTCTCGTCGGTGACGATGTTGCCGTCCTCGTCGATCAGGCCATACTGCTTCAAAATGGCCAGATACGCCTCGGCGTCGTCGCCGTAGACCTCCTCCAGCGCAGCCAGCAGGGCGGTGCGCTGCACACCGCTCATGTCCAGCAGGTCGCCAACTGCGGCATAGGCCACCGTGGGCAGCATGGTGACCAGCATCACGGCAGTGAGCAGCCCCGCGATCCATCGTTTCCAGTTCTTTCTCATAGAAACTCTCCCTTCGCTTTGCAGGAGGATCTTTGCACGGGATGGTCCTCATCCCGTGCAAGGGGGTGACCCCCTTGCAATTCTTCTCTGTACGCCAGTCCTTTAGTCCGGTGCACAGTTCCTTACGCCTATCACTATACCGAAACATTTTGCTGTTTCAATAGGGATTGCAAACATGGTCAATTTTCCTGCAAACTTGGTAAGCCCGTACCCTTGACGGAAGGAAGATTCCCCGTTACTCTTAGAATAGGAAACACGTTAGATGGGAGGGCGGGCTGAATGAGACGTTGGATCATACGGGGCGCGGCGGCGTTTATGGTTCTGCTCCTGTGCGGATTTTTCGCTGCGGCGCTGCTGTTCTTTACCCAGCCCATGACGGAACAGACCTTTGACCTGTCCGTAGAAACCGTCCAGTGGGAGGTCTATATCCAGGAGGGGCAACAGCGAACAGACCTGCTGCCCGATGGGGACATCGGCTACACGGGTCTTTCCGCGCCGGGGCAGACCTTTTACTTTTCCCGGATTTTGACCGAGGAGGTGGAAAGCCCCGTTTTATATCTGGACACGGTCAACCGCAGCGTGGCGGTGTTCCTGGATGGGGAGCGCCTCTACACGGACTGTCCGGAGCAATCCGGCGGGGTGGGAGAGCTGACGCTGCCCATGCTGGGCTGGGACCGGCTGGAGCCGGTGGAGATCACCCTGCCCCCGGACTATCTGGGTAAAACCCTGACCATTGCCCAGTCCACCGGCCTGGGGGAAAAGCAGATCCCGGAGATGGAGCCTACCGTTTACCCCTGCACGGTGACGCTGAGCTGCGGATATGCCTATGAGAGCGGCATCGTGGCAGAGAGCTTCCGGACTGCCATCCCTGCGGCCCTCTGCTTTGTGCTGGGGCTTCTGCTCTCCACTGCGTTTTTGTGGCAGAGCTTCCGGGGTCGTTGGGACATTGGCCTTTTCATATTCTCTTTGGCCGCCTTTTTCCTCATGCTGGTCCCTCTGGGGGCCGCCAGCTTTTTCGGTCACTATCTCCCATACCCGGAAGTGGATCTGAACGCTCTGAGCCGCGCCCTGTGCCTGACCTCTCTGCTGCTCTTTCTGGGGAGCCGGGGCAACGGGCGGCTGCGCTGGATTCTGTGGGGGACAGCGGCTCTCCACGGTCTGACCGCACTGCTGGGCCGGGCCTCTGCCACTTCTCTGCTGACAGTGGTATCGGAGTATCTGGGGCTTCTGGGCCTGCTGGCCGCTGCGGTCCTCTCCCTGGTTTGGAGAAAGCGGGGGAACGGCTTCTACTGGCTGTTCTCCCCGTTGCTCCTGGCGGTCCTGGGAATGGGGCTGGCTGTATGCGGTGTCCATGCTGCGGCCGATCCCACATGGGGGCGTGAGCTGATGATTCATCTCCGGACCGGCTTCCAAAATGGCCTGCCCCGCTTCCTGCTGTGGTCGTGGTCCGCACTGACCATGGCTGCCGGCATCCTGGCCGCCTTCATTGACCTGTTCCGGCGGGAATCCCAGCGCCGCACCGAGGAGCGGCTTCTCCTTCAACGTGGGGAACTGATTCGGGAAAACTATGAAAATCTTCGGAAGCACAATGAGGAGATCCAGACTCTTCGCCACGACCTGCGGCATCATGTCACCGCCCTCCAGGGCCTGTGCCGGGAGGGAGATATGGGGGAGATCCAGAAGTATCTGGAGTCCCTGTCCCAGCGGCCCGAGCTGAACCGAAGCAATGGCTACACCGTCCACCCGGCGGTGGACACCGTTCTGACAGCCATGCTGGCCCGGGGCGCGGAGACAGGCGTCCGCGCCGAGGTACGGGTGGAGCTGCCGCCTGAACTCCACATACCCAACAGCGACCTTTGCCCCCTGCTGATGAACCTGCTGGAAAACGCGCTGGAAGCCAACGAAAAAGCCCCCGAGGGGGCGGAGAAGTGGCTCCGGGTGACCATGCACCTCCGGGGTGAATACCTGTATGTGGGAGTAGAAAACGCCCGGTTCGCCCCGGTGAACTTCGACCCGGAAGAGGGGCTATATAACTCAACCAAGCCCGGCACACTCCACGGTATGGGACTCAAGTCCGCACGGGCCACCGCCCGGAAGTATCACAGTGAGTTGGTCCTGAAAGCCATCGAAGACTCCTTTTCCGCCAGCACCGCTCTGCTGCTCCCCAAAACGGAAGCATAGAAAAACTCCGCTGTTTCCAACAGGAAGCAGCGGAGTTTCTATTTCAGGGATTCCACATAGCGGGCCATGAAGTCTTGGTAATACCGGCGGCTGACGGGGATGGCTTCCCCTGTGTCCAGGGTAAGGGCGTCCCGCTCTACCCGCGCCACATGGGCCAGATTGACCAGATAGCTGAAATGGCTCAGGCAAAAGCCCTGCTTCTGGAATTCCTCTTTTAATTTGGAGAGAGGAACGGTGTATTCGATCCGCTCCTCTCTGGTATGGACCGCGGTCTTTCGCCCGGCGGTCTCCAGATAGGCGATCTCGTCCAGGGGGACGGTCCGACCGCCCACACGCAGCACCGGGCGCTTTTTCCGGTCCTGCCGCCGCTGCCAGTCCCAGTCCAGGGCAGCAGCCAGCCGCCCCTCGTCCACCGGCTTGAGCAGGTATTCCAGCGGGTAGGTGGGGAAGCTGTCCAGCGCGAAACCGGGGTGGTCTGTGATGTAGATGATGGAGGCGCTGACCTTATGTTCCCGCAGGAAGCGGGCCAGCTCCACACCATTATCCCCGTCCAGCTGAATGTCCAGCAGCAGGAGCTGATAGGCGTCCGGGTCCGCGGTCAGCCGCTTCATCAGCGGCGCGGCGGTGTGGAATACCTCCACGTCATAGTCCCGTCCCTGGGAACGTCCTTTTCCCTCCAGCACATGACAGGCGGCTGTTTTATTTTGCTCCGCGGTGCGCGGGTCATCTTCGCAAACGGCGATGCGGTACATGAGCTCACCTCTGGGTATGTGGATTTTCACCGTCATTATACCATGCCTGTTTCCCCATGACCAGCTATGTGGGACGTCTTTTTCATACTTGAGGCAGTTCCGATCGTTTTTGTTTTATGTTCCGCAAATTCTGATTCGTGGGTTGAGGCAAAATGGAGCCGAGTGCTCTGAATATGAGGCGCCAATGTGGACATCTGAAAACGCAAACATCCCTGCCCTTTATCGTTTCCATGCGGTACTTGTAAAAGGCATGGGGGGTGTTTTGACCACAGTTTTAGCCACAGTGTGGTGTGGAACACATGGAAACAGCACCTCTAAAGAGTGACGGAAAGCAAATAAACCAGAGCAGAAACGTCAGAAAATAAACCGAAATTATACAAAAAACTTTTCTTCAACTCTTTGGGTGCAAGATGTCGGGAGTTCGAGTCTCCCATCTCGGACCACCTTTCATTGAAAAGCCGCCTAAAAAGGCGGCTTTTCTGCATCAGAAGCCCAGTTTGTCGAAATATACTTAACCATATTGCCCCTGTGGTCAGAGAGGCAATATGGCAACTGTGGTATTGATGTAGGGAGACCCTGGAAAGCTCAAAATTTCTCCTCATTCCCAACAGGTATAATCAGGACTTTCGACGTAGATACGATGGGAACTTGAATTTTCCGGCATTATCTACTATAATAATTTTACGGTAGGTCTTTGCGCCACCAGGTCAGCCGTTTGGGTATGTTCCCATGCGGCTTTTCTTAATCTGTAATATATTCAAAATAATGTTCGAACAATGAGGGATTCAAATGGGACGTCAGAATGAATTTTACAAAAAGATGCATCCTGAACAATTCTCAGATTCGCTGTTAGTAAAAAAAGGCAACTTGGACCGAGATATGTTCGATTATTACCTCGAGTCTCTTACAAGCAAGAATCTCGAGAAAACCTTTGAGGAATTTTGTAGAAAACTTGCTGAATCGGAAGTATGTCCAAATTTACTACCACAAACCGGCCCAACCGGAGGTGGTGATAGCAAAGTGGACAGCGAAACATATCCTGTTTCAAAAAAAATATCGGATCGATGGTACTTCGGAAACACCGCTGCTTCAGAACGATGGGCCTTCGCTATAAGCGCAAAGAAGGACTGGAAGTCAAAGGTGAAATCCGATGTTGTCAAAATTGTCTCAGTAAATCAACATGAGGGGCGTGGATACACTAAGATTTTCTTTATGTCTAACCAGTATGTCCCAGACAAAAAAAGAGCCCAGGTGGAAGATGAATTGCGAAACTTGCACGGTCTGGATATCCGGATTTTAGACCGAAGCTGGATCCTCGATAAGGTTTTTTCCTCACCTCAAAACATTGATATGACAATATCTATTTTTGGTTTTTCTGACAACTTTCGCGATGAGGTGAGAATGGGATCGCAGGACTTTAATCGGAAACAAGAATTTGAAGAAAATGAACAAAAACTCGCTTCCCAGCAAACCAAGCAATCGGAACTCGTGTCTCTTGCGCAAAGAAATGTTATTTTAGCAAGAGAACTCGAATATCCTTTGCATCAGCTATTAGGGCTTATTGATCGCAGTATTCGGCTTTCAGCAGAAAAGGGTAGTATTATTGACCACGCCAATGCTATACGCGATGCAGCCTGGACCGTGTATTGGTGGTATGAAGATAGAGGTCACTACTATCGTTTTTATAAGGATTATGAAAAAATTGTGGTAGAAAGTCAAAATGTACATCTCTTTATAGATTTAATCACTCTTTGGATTAATTTGTTCTCACTGTCCTTAAATGACAACACATTTTCTATAAACGAACACACTCAGATTCTAAAAGAAGAGTATGCTCGCTATACTAGTGACCCTTCTAAGCCAAATACAGCTATTGAGGCTAAAGCTGCATTTCAGTTAATACGCTTCTTCCTGGGGGATGACCCAGATACGATAGTTGATGATATCATCCTGATTTTAGAGGCAAGTTCTGGACATCTTGATTTAGACATTCGCCCTCTTTGTCGTGCTATTCAAGAGTTTCCTATATTCGAAAATACGAAACGCTTTTCCGAGATGTTTGAGCGTTCCGTTGATATCATGAGCGAACAGAAGAGAAATATTGAGGCCGCTAAACTTCTTATGAACCGCGGTCACAAGTTAAAAGATGAAAAGCCATACGAGGCATTGATTTATTTCAGCCGCACATTAAATAAACTCTATAACGAAGAAAGCAAAGAACTTCTAACTTTTGTGGTTTTGGATATGGCAGACATTTTCCAAAGCATCGGCCTATATTGGGCTGGCAGGAATTTTTATTACTATGATTTTATTCTCTGCTTAAATCAGTACTTCAAATATGGCGATGTCTCACCTGTACTTTTCATGAGTGCATATTCTCTAAAAAACATCGAATTAAGGCTCGGGCATGTTCTTAATGCAATTGTATTTCATAGATTTTCACTTATCGCTGAACACATATACCCTGGCGAGATTCGCTCAAACGATGATAAGGGCGATAGTTTTGATTACGTGTTGGCACTTCAATTACTTCGCACACCATATGAAACTGCAAAAAGACTTGGAGAATTTCCGGCCTTTTTAGACAAGCAAGGTTTGAGTTTTTCAAGGGCTGCGATGAAATATGAGCTTGGTCACTACGATGAGGAAATGCTTGCTGAATTAGGGGGCAATACTGAGGTATTTGATGATGTAATTGGTAAGTGGAAAGATCAACCTGTACTGAAGCAAATGGTCAACATTCCTTGGTATGGTTCTGAAGACACCTGTTCACTTCACTCCAGAGTTCTTGGATGCTCAATTTGTGTGAATTTTTCTGCCCCTTATAATCATGGAGAATTTGAGTTTGCAGCAACCATACTTGCCACCATCGAAAGCTTCCTTGGATCCGGTTTGCCTAATAATCTTATTTCCTTACACGGAGCGATAGAAATAACTCTTCGCTACGACAACTCGACCCAAGAATTGGTTCGGATCTTACATCCTGCCGAAAAGTCTTCAAGTATTGAGGTTGTTTTTAGAGACTATGATTCTCAAAATATTATTCATGAACAGGAGCTTTTTTCAGATTTCATGAACAGTTTGTTAGCTGTAGCCATTT
Organism: Oscillibacter acetigenes; assembly: GCF_025567605.1. Taxonomy (NCBI): domain Bacteria; kingdom Bacillati; phylum Bacillota; class Clostridia; order Eubacteriales; family Oscillospiraceae; genus Oscillibacter; species Oscillibacter acetigenes. The sequence goes on from NZ_JAOQKG010000001.1 coordinate 586,742, forward strand.
CTATTATGTTCCCGATTTCTTCAGAATTAGCAAAAATTAAGAAAATGGTACAGAATGATGCTGCACTTGAGCGTTCAGGAGTCTTTGCAAATAGCATATTTTTAGGTATGGAAGTTCTCGGAAAAGAAGCTTTCTCTTATACTGCGTTAGTACACGATTATCCTTGTCTGGAGATGACAAGAACACAAAAATCTCCGATAACAAGTACTCCAAGTTGGGAATCTACAAAACCTGCAGAACTGCCTAAAAATGTGGTTTTTGATATGCCTCCCGACGCAGACTTCGCCAAAATAAGCAATGCCAATATGTACACTTCCTCAATCATAAATATCCACGTTTGGAATCAAGCGCAATGGAAAGGTGTTATGTTCATGGCATATAAAGGACATTGCGTGCCTCCTGTACTGTCCTTTGTTTTTGAAACAAACCATGGCAAAACAATTTGGGGGGATTGGCGCAAACTAATGGGCAATCATGATGTCAATAATCGGCTTGGGATTCGTATCATCAAGGGCATTGAGCGCAAGCATCCCAATTGGTATCGTGTTGCCATTGGGCCAAATAGCTTTTCGAGTGACTCTGGAGAGGATTTGTTTATCGCTTCCTTACCTGTGCGACTCCACACAATGCAGCCATCCACTAATGCAAATCTGAAAATGTTCGAGAGCGAATTTGAAAAATATCAGGAATTCTTTTTGTGCCCTGCCTATATGCCAGATAGAACATCAGAACCATCCGTCTACACGGAATTAGCAATCAAAATGAATCCGGAGAGTATTATCATCTGTAACGCCAGTGATATATTGGAAAATGATTTTTTGTCGATGTGTGCTATTATCCCAGGCGATGATCCTATTATTCCTAAAGGCAAAGAGAATTCCCCTATTATGGAAATACTGAGGAAAAAAAGGCTCGATAATAATTGATATCAAATAACTCTCCTACGCAAAAAATGACGGATTTTTCCCTACACATGAAAAGTAACGGTCCACAGAACCGTATACCCCTCATGCCTTGTTCCTTTTAGCCTTGTCCAGTTGCCCAATCATTTTGTACAGAGGAATGTTTACACTCTTCCCAGCATCGCCGCCACCATCTCATAATGCTTCTTCACCGTATTTCTTGCCAGGCCGGTTCGTTTGGCGATGGTCGAGAATTCTGTGACCTCCGGGTGGAGACGCATATAGTCCCACAGCTTGCGTTGTGTTTTGGTCAGCTTTTCTGGCGGGGCGATGCCCGCAAGCTGCTCCTTGAGATTTTTGCGTTCCTCGTTCATCTCCGCGATCAGCGTCTTGAGCTTTTCCTCGCACTCCTCGCGGGTGTGGGCGTAGACGTTGCGGGAATGTTGCGTCCCGTCCGGCCACACGGGAGAATAGCGTCCCTCAAACAGGTGGTCATTGAGTTCGCTGATGCAGCCGGTGCCCGGTTTCCTTTTCTTCCCCACATAGGGCTGGAAGTCCACGATGCCTTTCTGCTCCGGCTCCGCTTCTTCCTGCGGCTCCATCTTGCCGATACTTCGGTCAATACTGGCGGCGGCCGCGCGTTGCATATCACCGGTGATGTGGGTGTAGATGTCCAGCGTTGTCACCGCCGACACATGCCCCAGCATGGCGGAGAGGGTCTTTACGTCCATGCCGTTCTCCAGCGCCAGCGTTGCGAAGGTGTGCCGCAGATCATGAAATCTGACACGCTTGCAGTCTGCCCGCTCCAGTATCGTCTGAAGCCGCCTTCGTGCCACGCCGGGCGTGATCGGTCGGTCCGCCTTCACCGGGGACGGAAACATCCAGCGGGAGTCCACCTTTTTGCGGTATTCCCACAGCACGGCCAGCACCGCAGGCGGCAGCACCAGCTTTCGGACAGATGCCTTGGTTTTGGGCGGGATGATCTGCAATTCACCGTTTACTGTGTACGCCTGTTTGTTGACGGTCAGCACACCTGTCTCGAAATTCAAATCATCCCATTGGAGCGCCATCAGTTCGCCCCGCCGCAGGCCGGTGCAGAGGTCCAGCAGGAATAGTTCATAGTATCCGTCCGCCTGTGCCTGAATGAGAAATTTCTGCAATTCTTCCCGGTCCAGTATTTGCATCTCCCGTGCCTTTTTCGGCGGCAGCTTGCAGCCGATAGCCAGGTTTGTACGGAGCAAGTCATCCTGCACGGCCCGCTGCAAGGCGGAGCGGCAGACCGCGTGACACATCCGCACCATGCGGTCGGAAACTCCCGGTCCGTATTGCTCCGTTAGGCGCTTGCGGCCATTCTTTTTCAGTCGCCCATAGAATTGCTGCAAATCATTCTGCGACAACTCGTTCAGCGGGATCTTCCCGATTTCCGGCAGGACATGGTTGTGGATGATATTTTCGTAGTTACTCTGTGTGCTGGCTCGGAGCGTCGGCTTGCAGTGGTTTTCGTACCAGTAGCACAGCCAGTTCCCGAACAGCATGTCCGGTTTGACCTTTCGGTCATCCCGTCCCACCATGCTTTCGGTAAGTGTTTTCAGCTTCTCCTGACACTCCCGCTTTGTTTTGGCGAGAACATTTTTCGTCTTAGGAAGGCCGTTGTCATCGTAACCGATGACAACGCGCCCCTCCCAGCGTCCGTCGCCGCGCTGTCTTACCGTGCCGGTTCCGCTTTTCCGTCGCTTTGCCAAGGTCTCAGCCCCTTTCCCAGCAAATCCTCCATGAAACCGCCAACGATGCCGCTGGCGGCTTTTTGCATATCCGGTGTGACGTGGGTATAAGTGTCCAGCGTGAAGCTGGCATTGGTATGTCCCAGAATCCCCGACAGCGTTTTGGCATCCACGCCGCTGGCGATAGCATGTGTGGCGAAGGTATGCCGCAGATCATGGAAGCGAATGTCCGGCAGACCCGCCTTGTGCAAAATTGCCTTCATGTGCGTATAGGCACAGTCCGGAGATAACGGCAGCTCCGGTCGGACAGGGTCCGGAAATATCCATTGCGTGATCGACTTCTCTTTTCGTCTGCGCAGAATATCCGCCGCACTATGGGGCAGGACGATGGTGCGCTCACCGCTGCGGGTCTTGGTCTTGCCCAGCATATCGACACCCAGCTTTCGGCTATGGAGAGTCCGCCGCACTTGCAGAACGCCGGACCGTCCATCAAAGTCCTGCCACATGAGTCCGCAGATCTCGCCCCGCCGCAGACCCGTGGTCAGCTCCACGTAGAAGAAGTCACCCCAGACCGCATCCTCACGCACGGCGTCCAGAAAGGTGTCCAATTCCTTGTCGGTCAGGACACGCTTCGGTGCATGGGACACCTTTGGCACCGTTGCGCCCACGGTGGGGTTCTTGACGATGATATGTGCGTGGAGGGCATCCTCCATTGCTTGGTGGAAGATGGCGTGGAGACGGTTGATGGTGGTATCCGACAGCGCATAGCCAAACCGTGGATGCTCCTTGATCCGTCCGTTCTCTTTCAGCTTCCGATAGAGCTTCTGCACATCCTGCGATGTCACCAGAGACACCTGTTTGCCGCCCAGCTGCGGCTTGATGTAATTTTCAATACAGCTTCGATAACCTGTGAAGGTGCCGGGACGGACGGTGTTCTCTTTATAGTCCGTCAACCAGCGGTCGAGCCACTCGCCCAAGGTCATCCGACTGTCCTCGGTCAACTCCACATCCTGATAGCGTTCGATGTTCTGATGGAGTTTTTCCGTCAGTTCCTTTTGTGTACGAGCATAAGCGTGCTGGAAGATGGGCGCACCGTTTTTCTTATGTCCCACCACGATGCGACCTTCCCAGCGTCCATCCTCGCGCTTACGCACCATCCCGTCGCCGGACGGTCTTCGTTTTGCCATTCAGTCCTCCTGTTCTGTCAGGCGGCAGGCGTTTTCCTCATCCTCCCGCTCGAAGGAATAGAGTCCGCCTGCCTCCAGCTCTTTTGTCATACCCCACGCCAGTTTGAAGCCGGCGGTGAAGCTCATCAGCATGGACTCCGCCAGCAGTGAGTTTTGCGTGTCGATCAGCCGGAGCAGCCTTCTGCGTCCTGTGGCATCCATGTCACGCCGCAGTTCCTCTTGGGCGCATTTGACCTGCTCATCCAGCCCGGTATGCTCCTGATGGTCGAAGCGGTCTTGCAAAGCCTTCATGTAGTCGTACATTGAGGTACCTCCTTTGGTAGCCAACATACATACCACAACCCGGCGCAGAAAGCTATCCGAATACACAAATAATTTTCGGTTTTCTTTGTCTATTGCCACGCAGATTTTAAACTGTCTCACATGCTGGGCATCATGTATTTGTAGTTCAGTTCCTCCTCATGGTCATCGGGGGCATGCCCCAGCGCAATATGCTGTTCCTGCAGCTCCGCCCAACGCTTGCAGTCAATGTGGATGCCGCCAACTGTCGGCATAGCAGACGCATTGTCCCGGAAGATATTGCCCATGTGATAGAGCAACCGTGTGGCCACAAGGATGACCGAGGGCGGGCGATGCTCGCCGCGGTCGATACGGTCTATGAAAACTTTTGCGCAAGCATGACCGACATAAAATCCTGCCGCTTTTTTGCAGTGGGAAGTGAACCGCGTTCATCTGACAACAAATCCACGCTGGGACGTGTAGCGAAGTAGCGGGTACGCTGCGCCAGCTTTGCGGCGTTCTGCCCGCCCTTGAGGTAGGGGGAGATCAGTACGATTCGGGCCATGTGTCATCCGGCTCTATGCGTCGCTGGCTCCGCACCGCGTTTTCAAAACTCACCTGACCGTTGGTGCGCTTCACCTCATCCACGGCGTAGGCCCGCAGCTCCCGCGTGTGGATGGGATCGGTACGGAAGTGCGCGGCGATGGTGTGGCAGAGCATATTCAACTCCACCGCGCACTTGAAGAGGATCGTTTGAAGCCGGTGGTTGTTAAGATCCATGGTGCCCTGAATGGCGGTGAGGATGGCCTGAGAGATGTAGGTCGTGTTGTCCTCCGTGCCGAGATAGCCCATGTAAAACCGCAGGGCCTTATCCACAAATTCACTGCGGCTTTGACAGTTATCTGCTTCCAGCCAGCCGTCCATGCGGCTGATCACGCTGGGGCGCAGCCAGATCGTGGTACTTTTCTTGTTATCATCCATTTTTCTTCTTTCCTTTCTGTGACGTCGGTCAAAATCGCCGCAAAGCCCTGCAAACACGGGACTTTGCCGGATGACCGACTGCGATTGTTTTGCAAAACCGCCAAACCGACTGCGGTTTGCGTTTCCCTGAAAAGCCCCGCACTGCGGGGCTTTGTGGGCGGGCCGCACGCATAAGCGACTGCGGCCCTTTATCTTGTGCTTTTATCGAACGGGTAAATAAGGGGCGAAAACCTCCGAAACGGGGCATGGTCGGGAGGAAAAACTTCCTCCCAAAGGACTCATTTCTCCATCGTCAGAGCAGTATTCACAAGGCTCTCTCAAACATCGCCCACAAACGCCGCAACACTTGCTTCAACGGGCTTTGGCGGGTACACACTCCACCCCAGCCCCTAAAAGCGCACACAGCGGCACACAGGGCGAACGGTGCGGGGAAACGAAGAGCCTCTCTGTGCGGCACATTTGAAAGCAAAAGAACTGTGCAAAACGCTTTCAAATTCGGGACGGAGAAAAATCGCAGGAGCAGAATAACAGCCGACGAACTGCGGCTGCCCGCCAAGGGCGGGTTGACGCAGTTTGGCGGCGCCGCGGGCCCGCAGGCACGCGCAGCCCCGTTGCTATACCTATCTTCGCACCGATGGGTTCCACGGTTCTTTTCGGTCACAGCAACAGAACGCAAAGAAACATATCTGCTGTTTTACATGCCAGACTGTTCCATGCGTCTTGCCGCTCGCTGCCGTTCCTTTGCCCTGTCCGCAGCATCCATCTGCCGCTGATAAAACTGGTCGATGGAAAACTGGATCGGCAGGATCGTGTAGAGCAGACTTCCGTTTTGCTTGCGCCCGTCCCGCGTGATAATGCTGGTACGCTCCGTGACGATGAGCCCGCGTTCCTCCAACTCCTGCACATACTTCCGCACGGTGTTGTTGCTCATGCCCACCGCCTTGCCGATGGTGGCATAGCTGAGATGGCATTGATAGGTTCTGCGGTCTTCGATGCGGAGCAGGTAACCGTAGACAGCGATTGCACCGTGAGACAGACCCAGCTGATAGATCTCATTGGGCAGAGGAAAATAGTTCTTGACCGGGTCGCGCTTTGTCCAAGTTCTCATCTGGCACCTCCAGTCTGCCGCTCCACCCACTGTTGGAATTTATCCTTGGGCACCACGAACCGACTGCCGATGCGCACAGACGGAAATACTTCTTCGTGCATCAGCTCGTAGGCACTGGAGATGGACACGCCCAGCACGTTTGCCACCAGTTCCGCGTTGAGGAACAGCGGCAATTCATCGTAGCTGTGATAGATTGATATTTTCAAAATTGTTACCTCCAATAGAATTCAGAGAAAAATTACTTGCGTTTCGGAGGTCCCTCTGTTAGACTGTTTGCAGATGGAGTCTGCGTTTTCCGAAACGCGGCGCGCCGCTGGACTGCTGCAACAGTTCAGCGGTTTTCCTTTTTGTAGGAACGATCGATGTTTCTCCCTCCTTTCTTTGTTCTCTGCCACGCACCGTACCCGTTCCTGCCCTGCGGCCTTGTTTGACCTGCACGGCGTTTTCACTGCCTTGGTACGCTCGACCGCTTTGCTGCGGCGTCCTGGCGTTACTTCTCCGGCGTGTATCATCTCCGGTGATGGGTATTCAGTTGTCGAGGTGCTTTTTCGGATTTGTGACCGTCTTTTTCATTGACAATCCGCAGTCCTCGTGTTAGACTAACTGTAAATTACTTTTGACAGCCTTTCCGTAATCGTATGGTAACATACTTTTCACCCCTTGTCAAGACTGTCTGTATTTCCATATTACAATTGTCTATTTTGAGGTGATCTGCCATGTGGTATGCCAAAATGTATTTCTCTGAGGGCAGAGAGATTTTCCAGTATGATTCCCTTGGTATGCAAGGCGTTCCGGACGTCCAAAAGGAGTTCCCCTTTCTGGAAAGCCTGCTTGCCTTTCAGGAACTGGACTGTGCGGAAGTGACGCCGATACTGCAAAGCATCACTGATAACTGGAGCCGGTTTATCGCAGAGGATGACAGGGACGCACTTGAGAATTTCAAGAGAAAACTGGGGAGGTTAGCCTCCATACACATTTATTTTCGACTTCTCTATGTTCACTGCCGCTACCGCCAGTCAGCGATGTACATTCAAAATGACCGAGGCAGTGCGGAGGATGCGCAGATACTGGACGAACTGCGCCAGCTCCCTGAACAGCTTCCGCTGTATCAGCAGCAGATCCAACGCTTTTTTGAGTTGGTGCTGGATGTAGACAGCGCGGGACGGGAGCCGCAGGCACAGGCGGCAAAAAATTACTTTCACGACTCTCCGAAAGATCCCGACCTGTTTTGTTTTCACCCCATCCCGCTCAGCTTTGAACCGGTGGAGCCGGGGCGGTGTTCGCCGGTGCTGTATTCCTCCAGCATCCGGGACATGATCGACTACTCTCTGCGGAGCTGCGTGGAGCGGAATATCACCGTGCGGCGCTGCAAGAACTGCGGACGATGGTTTCCGCAGACCGGGCGGGTCAGCGCGGAATATTGCGAGCGGCCTGTTCCGAAAGGTCAGCAGCGCTGCCGCGACATCGGCGCTCTGAAGCAGTGGACGCTCCGGCAGGCAAACAATGACGCTTTCAAGGCTTACCGCAAGGAATACAAACGGCGCTTTGCGTGGATCAAGGCCGGACGGATCACCGACCAGCAGTTTTACGATTGGAGCGAGCGGGCCAGAGCGGAAAAGGATAAATGTGAGCAGAGCCTGATCTCTCAGAAGGAACTGGAGACTTGGCTGAAGGAATCCAAATGAAAAACCGTGTGCTGACCTTGCGGTCAGCACACGGTTCTCTTTGTCTATAGCGAGGCAGATTTTAAACCACCCGCATTTAATCACGGTGTTGCTGTAAGCAGCTTATAGAGCCGTTCCATTAGTCGCAGCACGCATCCATTCGCAATGCTATCACTTATGAGACTGCCCTCACAGAAATGATCCCGGCGAAAATGATAAGCAAGACCAGCTGCCGCACCATACAGCGGTAGTGTATCTATCCATACTTTTTCTGCCTTAACAATCTGCCGCTCATTAAGATTTAGGCTTTTCATTATTTCATGGTAATTTCCAATCACCACGCCATTTTTATATGTTTCCTCTATAAACCGCTCAATGTCTCGCATCAACCCATGCTTGTCCGCCTGTGGCGCATAGGCAGAATATTTTTTACACCAATCTCGCTTTTCCTCTGATGTTTCAATCTCCCGTAACAGTTCAATAGCTGGTTTCCAATATGTATTCATGAGCTGCGGATCGCTCCAAAATACCGGAAGCACTTTTGCCCAGTCATTCTTCTGCCGATTCAGCGAGAGTTTATCACCACTGCCCCGATTTCGATTGAGCGTACCCATTACACCGCAGTGCGCCAAGGCAAACACATAGACTGGCACTCCATCTGAGAGGCTTACCACCACCGGATTTTTCTCGCTTTCGATAACGCAATTGTAGCTCACCTTATTTGATACGGTGCTGTCAAAGCAACCGAGCACACTTTTCAATGTATCCTTGCCCAAGCACAAAAGGATGCGCGGACGGATGATCTCAACCAACCGACGGAAATATTCTGCATCTGCCATTGCCCAGCTTTTCTTAAAATTTCCGCTGGTTCCCTTGACTCGATAGCCCATCACGAAGTTCGTAAAAAATAGGCGTGAATCGTCCGTTAGAATGTCGAATCCAATCGAGCGAAAGAGTTCAATGAGATTTCTATCTGTTGGGTTTTCATTTTCACGCATATAGCCGATGGATTGCCCACGATTCATGGCCTGCACATTCCGCATAACCTCCGCAGCCCCTGCATCCCGTGGGCAACCCCAATCCTGACCCACCAGCATGATCCGGGCATCTAAATGTCCGCGTCCCTGCCAATAAGTCCACAGATTGATCTCTTGGCATTCATCGCACCACTTCAATTCACGCTGCGCAGATCGATAGGCTGTGCGCACATCAGCAATCAACTGCCTGTATTGATCATTTCTGGACACACCGCCATCCTCCTATGCTACTCCACAAATTATTTCTGATGATAGTTCGAATAATTGCAACTTCATTATGCGCAAACGCTATTTATCCATATCCGCAGCGTCTTCCAGCAGATTTGTAACCACTTCACTGAGCTGCGCGGCGTTCTTGAAAGTAATAACAGGAAGGCCAGTCTGTGCCTTAATAGCCTTCCGTGCATCGCCAGCCACCTTGCCTCCGGCACGGTCCACATTGATGTTCTCTGAAAGGGTTGTCGGTATCCTCTGTTTTGAAATTTCCGTAGTGGTTGCTTCCACCAACATATTTAGCACAAATTTGCTCCGTCAAGTCTGTTCTAAACAGGTTTACTCACGGAATTTAGCACAGATTATTTATTTTACTTTCATTATTCCGATCGTATAGGCTATTTAATTTTTTGTTGCCATAGCGTTGCCACAACATTAAGCCCGTTCAGATAGATTTCTCTGTAACAATTTCCTTGATATATCTGGAAGGATATTGAGTTTTTATATCTCCCCAAGGCATACGTTTTCTCACCGGATATGTCATATAACATAGTCTTTTTGCTCTTGTGACGGCAACATACATATTATTCATTTCTTGCGAAAGCTGAGAACCACCAGTTTTTACCGCTCTGTAGTCCGGAAAAGTTCCCTCGCTCAAGCCAATAATAAAAACAACATCGAATTGTAAACCTTTTGACATGTGAGCTGTCAAAAGGGCAACACCGTTGTTATCTTCAATCTCTCTTGTCTTACCCAAAGAAATCTGATTTCTAAAAGACGTTAGTGTGCGATTCTCCTTAGGAACAAACATGCAATACCTACTCCAATGGTTACGCCATTGTTGAATATCCATAGAAATAAGGTAACGTTCATCATCATCGAATGAGGGCAAAATGTTCTCTATGCAATTCAAAGCTGTGCTAAAATTCAAAACCTCTTTATTTAATATTTCCAATGCAGGAATCATACTCTCATAAGCCGTTTTTGTTAGCACTTCTCTTAGGATAGATATTCCATCTTTATTTTCTGTAATATTGTAAGAAAATCCAACCATGTTCTTAAGCTGCGTAAGATGAATATAGTCTCTTCTGTTGATAAGTATTCGGATAGCGAGTCCAAATACTCTCATATAATCGGATTCATTATCAATTCCTGTTGAATTCTTCTTAAAAGAAAATGGAATATTACGAGCAGATAACTCTTTTTCCAAATAAGAAAAAACATATTTGTTTCTGGCAATAACGGCCATTCTGTTCAAAGAAAGTTGACCTTCGACATCGGAATGCCCATTTTGAATTAGTTCTTCAATCTTATCTGCTACGAAACTTGCTTCAGCACTCTCGTCTGCTAATTTTATAGCTAATAGTTCGCCTTCGTATACATAATTTGTAACACTATCATAATGTTCCAAGTGATTAGCAAATTCTACTATCCGTTTGGCAGAACGATAGTTATCGTTTAACTTATAAATAACAGGTGAAAAATCCGAAACAAAAAATTTCGTCATGAAATCACTATCAGAACCATTAAAACCATATATGGATTGATTAGCATCGCCCACCATCATCACATTGTTGAAGCTATCACCACATAATGCCTTGATTACTTGGTATTGGGCAAAATTAAGATCTTGTGCTTCGTCGATACAAATATAACGATAAAGTGAGTTATATACACGAACAACACTCGGATTTTCAGTCAATATCCGATATGCAAAAAACAGAATATCGTCAAAATCCATAGCATTTTGATCAATGAGCTTTCGATCGTACTCTGAATATATCAACGGAAACGGAGCATTAATATTACAATTTTCAGGTAAAACAAACCTTTTTTTTTGTTCGCTGATTAACTGCAATATGCGTTGCATAATCTGATTTTTATCTTGTTGCTTTGCAAGAAAGTCTTTTAACTGTTGGTTTTCCAAAAAAACATCTTTGAGGACAGTTTTTCGATCGTCTTCGCTCTCAAACAAAACCATATCCGAATTTAATCCAATCAAGTTCCCCCTGGATTGAACTAGATCCAAACAAAAAGAGTGTATTGTCCCTGCGGTGACTCTATCAAGTTGTTCCTCAAAGGCACGATCTTCAGACAAGCGATCCTTCATTTCATCAGCAGCCAAATTGCTAAAGGTCAGAGCCAAAACCTTTCCTCGTTTGCTCGAAGATAACAAGCGTTTAATTCGCTCAATCAAGACTCTGGTTTTTCCGCTACCGGGACCTGCTTCAACCAAAAGCGCACCATCTTTATGATTGACTATTTGTAGTTGTTTCTGTGATAGCTGCATCACGTGGTTCTCCTTCATTACTCACGATAAAATTCATTGCATCCAGTAAGGACTTTATTTTGGGAGGAATCCGACGGTTTTCATCTGAAATAGATACAATCTTTTCAGCAACTTCCGTAGCGTACTTAGCCTTAGCTTGTTTTGCTGTACAGCAATCGTAGATAGCCTGACGGTATCCTTCATCGCCAGAGTAATTTCGTATTATATCCCTATATATTGGTTGATGGCAAGTCGGGCATTCTGGTTGATCTGTTTTTTCTCTACCAGCAGATGTGTGGTCGCGCTTACGAATATAGTTGTTTACGAACTCAGGGTCACCTTCATACTCACAAATAGCACTAACTATTTCTGCTTCATATCCACTATTTAGCAAATGTCGTTCATAGTCTTCACCATTATCGAGAATAATTATATTTGGAAATGTTTGTATGTCTGCGTTGAAAACATCTCTAATCGCTTTTGTGACAGTCTTAATAGTTTGAGTTTCTCCGTCACTAAAAATGAACCAGTTGATATTGAAATCTTTTATTAAGCTAAGAAACGTTTTATAGTTCTGCCCACCAATGCCTATAATGCTGATACCGCAAAAAGCAGGCTCAATATCAAATTTCTCCCTGAAAAATATAGGCAGTGCCTGTTCTTCTGTGACTCCCTCACATAGCACGATAGCTTTGGAGAATAAAAGCTCACCTCGCGAAGAGATTACTTCACGCTTTATTCGGTTTTTCTCCTCCTGAGTATAATTCCCAGCATCAAAGTTGTGTGCCGTTGTTCTTCCATTGATCTTTTCAAAATGAATTAAGTTTTCCAAATCGGCTTGTGAAACAACGCTTGGCGAGTGCGTGCTTATAATCTTTTGACCAGAAAAATTACACAATTGAGAATATAACTTTTGTTGTGCTTGTGGATGCAAATGCGCCTCTGGCTCTTCCATCGTTAGCATAATATATGATTCGGACTCAGGATCGTCTTCAATTAAACGTTGTTTTTCCCAATCAACATATGCACCTAAAGTAAGGAAAGAGATCCAACTACGTGTCCCCATTCCGTGTTGTGATACCGACAATCTGGCTGCATTACCATCCCTAAAAACGACATCCATTCCCTTGTGCAGATCCGTCATTTTACGTGCCAGAGGTTCAATTTGGATGGTGCCATCGACCGCTCCAACTGTTGCTGCAATTGCCGAGATTCTTGTTGCCGTCTGACTTAAAGCAGGTATACTTTCCACAATTTGAGAGTTGACATTATTTAGTTGTCTCTCAATTTCCAGAACTTTTTCTTGAGGTAAATCCACTCTTGACGTAGCACGCCCAAAATATGACTTTCTGTCTTTAATATCATCTACCACATCTCTTTGAGCATCCATATAGAAAGCAGAAATGTAAGTATTCATATCGCCAGTAAATGCTTTACGACGGCTAACGCTTGCAGAAGAAATGCTGTCTCCCCAGTCAGTTATTTGCTTGCGAACAACTATGTAATCATTTTTTAAAGCATCATATTGCAATATAGTACGGATACCGACGTAGTCTCCAAGGGGATCTCCGGTTGTAATCCACTCTTCTGTAAAAACTCCGATCCAAAAATCCGAGAAGTTACTCACGGCGTTGTTAGCAGCATCTACAGGACGGAGCATAATATCAATAGTTGCACATTTAGTATTATCTAAGACTTCATCCTTATCAACATATATATCGTCCGAAGAAATCGTTCTATTTTGGCCTAATGCAACATTCATAGCTTTGAGGAAATTCGATTTTCCACAATTATTAGCTCCAATTACTACATTTGTCATTGATAATGTCAACTCAAGGTTTTTAATTGAACGGAAGTTTTCAATTCTGACTTTGAAAATTGAAATCCCCATATAAATATTTCGATCCTTTCTTTGTGTTATTCTATCAACAAATCTCTGGTTTTAAACGCAGAGAGATAAGTGAGCGACATCACACGATTTTAGAATATCACAACATATTCAAATACTGTTTCTTCGCTAAAGCAGTCAAATAGTGTTTTCCCATCTACACAAAAGCTTACTTGGTAGGCTTACATAAAAAACACTTTAAAAGCGCACTCCGCCAGTTATTTGAATAATGCGCTCTGTGCATAATGCATCAAATATGCCAAAAATGCTCTGCCACCTGGCAGAGCATTTGATCTATTGCAGCCATACTGCCAAGGCCCATCCAACACATGACAGCGTTGTATATTATGGTAGCATATTTAGTCAGGAAAAGCAAGGAAATGATACTCCACGCAAATACGCCATAGGACACAAATCGATGTAACGGATAATATTATCCTGCTATAAATAAAACCCTCCGATAACCGCCTGATCTGCCCGAAATACGCTGAAGGTGTGCGTCCCATACGGCGTGGGAAATTCCTCTCCAGCGCGGTTTCAAATCACACTCGCACAAACGGCTCACGTTCGTTTTCACAGGTGAAAGCGGGTATACACACGCCACCCCATCTCCTAACCGCGCACACAGCGGCTCACAGGGCGAAACACGGGGTGTTTCGGGAGGGGGTGGTATCACTACCCTCGGACCGTTTTGCGCGGTTCGGAAACCCTGCGCGGCCGGGTGTCAGAACGGCATACTTTGCCGCTTTTGGGTCTTGGTCGGGAGCGCTCCTGAAGGTGCAGACTGTTAATAAAGTGGTAAATTCTCCGCGACGGAAAGGAAGAGTGTGCGCGGGAAACCCAAGAAGGGTGTCCTGCGCCATTGAAATCATTAGTTTTCAGAACTTTTATAAAGTTCTGAAAACTTGCTCAGCGGGGCGAAAAGACTTTTTCGACACGCTGAGCCTGCGGGACAGCGATGCGCTTATACGCGTCGCTGTTCCGAGGCGTCGCGGCCCCGCTGGGCTGCGTGATCCCATTGCTGTTTCTCTTGCCGCATTGATGGGCTTCACGGTTTTGGTTGTCCATGATAACAGCACACAGGGAAAGATACTCGCCGGTTTCACACGCTGGTCTGCTCCATGCGTCTTGCCACTCGCTGCCGTTCCTTTGCTCTGTCCACAGCATCCATCTGCCGCCGATAAAACTGGTCGATGGAAAACTGGATCGGCAGGATCGTGTAGAGCAGACTTCCGTTTTGCTTGCGCCCGTCCCGCGTGATGATGCTGGTGCGCTCTGTGCGGATGAGCCCGCGTTCCTCCAACTCCTGCACATATTTTCGCACGGTGTTGTTGCTCATACCCACCGCCTTGCCGATGGTGGCGTAGCTGGGATGGCACTGATAGGTTCTGCGGTCTTCGATGCGGAGCAGGTAACCGTAGACAGCGATCGCGCCGTGAGACAGACCCAGCTGATAGATCTCATTGGGCAGAGGAAAATAGTTCTTGACCGGGTCGCGCTTTGTCCAAGTTCTCATCTGGCACTTCCAGTCTGCTGCTCCACCCACTGTTGGAATTTATCCTTGGGTACCACGAACCGACTGCCGACGCGCACAGACGGAAATACTTCTTCGTGCATCAGCTCGTAGGCACTGGAGATGGACACGCCCAGCACCTTTGCCACCAGTTCCGCATTGAGGAACAGCGGCAATTCATCGTAGCT